>DATKDR010000001.1:0-44130 GCA_035512635.1 Longimicrobiales bacterium
CAAACCCTGCTCGAGATCGGGCGCGTGACTCCAGCCGCCGCCATGCAGGGCCGCAGCCTCGTGCCGCTACTGCGCGGCCACACTCCCGCCGACTGGCGTGACGCGATCTACTACCAGTTCTTCGAGTACCCCGACTGGCACGTGGTGCAGCGCCATTACGGCGTGCGCACTCGCCGCTACAAGCTCATCCACTACTACGAGCTCGGCGAGTGGGAGCTGTTCGACCTCGACCGCGATCCGAACGAGCTCGCCAGTGTGTACGACGACCCCGGCTACGCCACGATCCGCAGCGAGCTGGAGACGAGGCTGGCCGAGTTGCGCCGCGAGTACGACGTGCCCGCCATCGACCCCGTGCCTCACGTGCCCTTCGATCCGCCGGCCGGCCTCCGCCGTCACCCCCCGCTGCGCTCCGAGGGTCGCGCAGAGTGAGGCGGGAGATCCTCCTCTACGGTCTCGTCGGCGGCGTGCTGGTGGCGCGTTACGCTATCGATGCGCCGCCCCGAATTGTGCACCGTTCGGCTTCACCCGAATGGAGGCGCCATGCTCGAGGGGATCGACCACCAGATCGACCTGCCGAACATTCCCGAGATCGAGTCGCTCAGGCAGTTCGAGGTGTGCGCCCGGCGCATCGTCGAAAGCCTGCCGGAGAAGAAGCGGACTCGCTACACGATCACGCTCGAGGGCGGCGCCTTCACGATGGCCATGGCCCTCAAGGAGCTCTATCGCGATGCCGATCCCCGCTACCCGACGCCGGCCGACCACGTCATCCAGGAGCGCGACTTCGGCAAGCGCGGTCTCACCCTCGCCCGCCGTATGCTCTGGCGCCTCAAGGACCGCCAGCTGGGCAGCCCGAGCGACATCAGCGTTGCGTTCGAGCTGCTGGAAAGGGTCGAGCCGGCTTTCTGGCGCGAAGACATCCCGTCCCTACGATTCACCACCGTCCTTGACATGTTCGGCGCATGTGAGCATGCTACGGACATGCCCGTCATGATCCAGATCCGCAACGTGCCGGACGAGCTGCACCGGACGCTCAAGTCGCGCGCGGCGCTCGCCGGCAAGTCGCTCTCGGACTACCTCCTGGCCGAGTTGCGGCGCGCGGCGGAGTACCCGACGCCGGAGGAGCTGAAGGCGCGGATCGCGGCGCTCACGCCGATCGAGGGCGTGAACCCGGCCGAGCTCATCCGTGCAGGGCGCGAGGAGCGCGACCGGGAGCTCGACGGCGGTTGATCGTCCTCGACGCGTCGGCGCTCGTGGGGATGCTGCTGGGGGGTCCGGACGCGGTGCGCATCGCGGAACGCGTTGCCGGCAAGGGTGAAGCGGTCCACGCGCCGCACGTGATCGACCTCGAGATCGCCCACGCTTTCCGGAGACTCACACTGAGCGGACGCGTGGAGGCGCGGCGTGCATTCGCCGCGCTGGCGGTGCATCGCGCCGTGCGGCTCGAGCGGCACGCACACGAGTCCCTGCTGCCGCGCATCTGGGAGTTACGCCATAATCTCAGCTCGTACGACGCGGCCTACGTCGCGCTCGCAGAGGCGCTCGACGCGCCGCTGGTCACCTGCGACGAGCGCCTGGCGGCGGCGCCGGGCCATCGGGCGAGGGTGGAGGTGCTCTAAGGGGGCTCCGTACACCGGGGCTTGTCAGCCCGTTTGTCGAGACGTGGGTGGCGTTGCGCACGCTACCTCGGCATCGCCGGATGCTCCACATCGAGCGCTACCAGACCCGCCGCCGCCTCCATCAGTCGCGGAATCGCCGAGTAGTAGACTTCCGCGATCTGGTCGACCCGCAGGTCCACCAACGGCTGCTCGAGGTTCTCCAGCTTCACGTTGAACGCGCCGCCGGGCGCGCCGACCGATCCGACCGTGCGCGCCGGCACGCCATGGGTGCGGGCGATGCGCAGGACGTCGTCGACCGACGCCGCGTCACATGACACGACGATCCGCCCTGTCGCCTCGCCGAACAGCAGCGCCTCGGGCGGCAGTCGATCGTCCTCCAGCGTGACGGAGACGCCGAAAGTGCCCGGCGTCGCATCGGCTGAGGATCGCTCGATTCCGTTGCCGGCGATCGACCTGCGCGCGTGGTACGGATCCGTGCGGGGCCCGGCGCCAAGGACGGCCGATTCCGCGAGCGCGATCGCGAGCCCGCCCTCCGACACATCGTGCGCGGAGCGCAGCAGGCTCCGGTCGGCCAGGTCCAGCATCGCCTCGATCAGCGCGCGATGCGCGTCGAGCGACACGCGGGGGGGGCGGCCGGCGGTCTTCCCGTGCACGACGTGCAGCCACTCGGATCCGCCCAACTCGCTGGTGTTCAGGCCGAGCAGGATGATCGCGTCGCCCTCCGCCTTGAACTCGGCGGTCACCATCTTCGAGACGTCGTCGAGGACGCCGATCATGCCGACGGTCGGGGTGGGGAAGATCGCGCCGCGCGGATTCTCGTTGTACAGCGAGACGTTGCCGCCGGTGACCGGCGTCTCGAGGGCGCGGCACGCGTAGCCCATGCCGGCGACCGCCTCCGACATCTGCCAGTAGACGTCCGGCTTCGTCGGATTTCCGAAGTTGAGGTTGTTGGTGATCGCCCGCGGGCGCGCACCGACGCACGCCAGGTTGCGCGCGGCTTCGGCGACTGCGGCCTTCGCGCCCTCGTACGGATCGAGCCAGCACCAGCGCCCGTTGCAATCGGTCGTGGCGGCGATGCCGCGCTTCGTGCCGCGCAGCCGCAGCACGCCCGCGTCGCCGCCCGGCTGGTACGCGGTGTTCGTGCGGACGGTCGAGTCGTACTGCTCGTAAACCCAGCGCTTGGACGCGATGTTGGGCGAGGCGAGCAGTCGAAGCAGCGTGCGATTGAACGGATGCTTCGCGGTCAGCGCGTCGCCGGTTGCGTCGACCAGGGGCCGGCGGCTCACGCTGGCCTCGACCTTCAGCGCGCCGCCCTCGCTCTCCCAGCGGCGAACCTGGCGCTCCGTCGAGTTGCAGAGCGCGAGCGGATCGTACTCGCGCGCGGCCTTCACGTCGTCGCTTTCGACGCCCTCGCGCGTGTACGTCGGGCATTCGTTCACGAGCGGCTCGCCGGGCAGGTCGACGACCAGCCGATCGCCCTCGAAGACGCGGTAGCGGCCGCTGCTCGTGACGACGCCGATCACGGCCGCCTCCAGCTCCCACTTCTCGAGGATGGCGCGCACCTGCTCCTCGCGGCCGGCGTGCGCCACGACGAGCATGCGCTCCTGCGACTCGGACAGCAGGATCTCGTACGGCGTCATGCCGGCTTCGCGGACGGGCATCTTCGTCACGTCGATGTCGACGCCAGTGCCGCCGCGCGCAGCCATTTCTGTCGACGACGACACGAGTCCCGCGGCGCCCATGTCCTGGATGCCGACGATGTGCCCGCTCGCGATCAGCTCGAGCGACGCCTCGAGCAGCAGCTTCTCGGTGAAGGGATCGCCCACCTGCACTTGCGGGCGCGACGCCTCCGACTCCTCCGACAACTCGACCGAGGCGAAGGTCGCGCCGTGGATGCCGTCGCGTCCCGTGCGCGCGCCGACGGCGATGATCGGATTGCCGACGCCCGCGGCGATGCCGGTGATCAGCCCCTCGTGCTTCATGAGCCCGATCGCCATCGCGTTCACGAGCGGGTTCCCCTCGTACGCCTCGTCGAAGAAGACCTCGCCGCCGACGTTCGGAATGCCGACGCAGTTGCCGTAGTCGCCGATGCCCTTGACGACGCCCGCGAACAGGTAGCGCACGCGCGGATTCGTGAGTGAGCCGAAGCGCAGCGAGTCGAGCACGGCGATGGGCCGCGCGCCCATCGTGAACACGTCGCGCAGGATGCCGCCGACGCCCGTCGCGGCGCCCTGGTACGGCTCGACGGCGGACGGGTGGTTGTGCGACTCGATCTTGAAGGCGACGGCGAGCCCGTCGCCCACGTCGATCACGCCCGCGTTCTCGCCGGGCCCCTGGAGCACCCACGGCGCCTCGGTGGGTAGCGTGCGCAGCAGCGGCTTCGAGTTCTTGTAGCCGCAGTGCTCGCTCCACATCGCGGAGAAGACGCCCAGCTCGGTGTACGTGGGCGTGCGCGCGAGGATCGACGTGATGCGGGAGTACTCCGAGGCCGACAGCCCGTGATCCGCGATCAGCTCCGCCGTGATCTCCGGGTCGCCCGGGCGCGGCTCGACGTAGTGCTCGGTGTGCAGCTCATCGTGGGTGCCGAGGGTGGCGGTCGATCTGTCCGTCATCTCGCAGGTGGCAAGGCTTGGCGGCAAGGGTTGCGACGAGCCGCCAAACTACTCCCGCGAGGGAGTCGACCGCCACCGGAACGCGGCTCAGCCGCCGGCCGGCCGCATGCGCGCGAGACCCGCCGGCACCGCGCCGTCGCCCGGCTCGACGCCGAGCGCGGCCGCCCGCTTCGCGGCGTTCGCCTGCAGCAGCTCGCCGATGCGGCGGAGGTTCTGCACGTGCTGGGCGTAGGTCCGCTGCGTGCGCGTGTCGGCGAACCACCAGGCGCCGTTGTCGATGAAGGCGTTGCCGCGCGACTCCACCAGGGTGGTGTGCAGTCGAGCGGCTTCCGCGGCGAACTGGCGGCGCAGCTCGAGATCCCAGCCGACGGAGCTCAGTCCGGGCTGTGCGGGATCGATGAGCTCGAACGTCTGCCGCTCGGTGAGCTCGGCCTCGGCCGCGCGCCGGGCGTTCTCCTGGTTGAGCAGCCGCCAGGCATCGGGGCTCCAGTTGCGGTCCCACGCCAGGTAGCCGTCCCAGTGCGCGCCGACGTCCGGGAAGGCGCGCGCGTTCGTCACGTAATCGTCCGACATCCAGGCCGCGGGCGGATGGAAGCCGCGGACGCCGAAATTGATCTGCGCGGCTTCCATGCGCTGCCAGACCGTGTTGGCGACCTGGAGTCGCACCCATGCCGTGCGCAGCGCGCCATCGTTCGGCTCCGGGGCGGGCTCGGCCAGCAGCTCGGGCGCGGGCGTGCGTCCGTCGGCGATGCCCAGCATGGCGTTCACGTACTCGAGCCTCTGCTCGGCGTGGCCTCGCTTGTAGACGACGTTCGCGATGAAGCCGAGGCCGGCGATCACGACGAGTCCGACCAGAGTGCCCCAGCGCGCGCGGCGGCTCCGAGCCAGCCGTGCCAGCTTCTGCCGCCCACTCCGGCGCGCGCCGGGCGGCGGAGCGAGTTGAGGCTTGCCCGATCGCTTGTACGTCGGGTGGTGCCCGGCGATATCCCATACGCCCCGGTCGCCCATGGCGAGCGGAGTATTGGCGTGTATGCGCCCGTCGCGGATCGCGGCCTGGAGCTCCGCGTCGCTCAGCAGGCGCTTCTCGATGCCCTGCGCGTCCCTATAGCGGAACATGGCGTTCCTCTGCGGAAACGGGTTCGAGCGCTCATCGCTCGACCAGTGGTATTCAGGGAGATGTGGGTCGTGCCGCGGGGGAGGCCGCGTCGTCGGACGCGGGGAAGCGGCACTTCCAAAGATAGCCGCAAATGGCTGCGGACGCCATTCGACACTGCGGGCGAGGTAGGGCTCGGAGCCGGGCACCAGATCCCGGATCCCGGATTACGGTCTACGGTCCAGGTCGTCGCTTCATCGCCTTCTCGCCTGGCTCCGATAGGCCCAGCCGAAGTCCGCGGATTGCCCCGGACTCTACGAATCGCGGCGGCAAGGATTTCGAGCTCGGAGCGGCCGAGGCCATGTCATGCCCAGCATCGGGAGTGTCGGAAAGTCTACGCTACACCCGCGGCGCCCTCGGGCCTCGACCTCGCAGCAGCCATACGACGAAGACGATGATCGCGATGATCAGGACGAGGTGGATCAGGGAGCCGGCGACCTGGAAGACGCCAAAGCCGAGCGCCCACAGGACGAGCAGGACGATGCCGATCACCACAAGCGTGTTCATGGACGCCTCAACGTGGAAGAGGGATGGCGGAAAAGGCTTACCGGCACCCGGCCGGTCAGAGCATGGTCCGGCGCAGGGGCGCGCTGCAGGATGCGTGCTCCGATGCTCGATCGCTATTCGCGGCTACGGCTTCCGACGCGGCGGTTCCGGCGGGATGAGGCCCGCATCGGCCGGGATCTTGGGCGCGGGGACACTCACCGGCCGCATCCACAGGCGAACGCCGAGGTAGAGGCCCGGCTCCCAGCGCGCGCTCTCTGTATGGCTCGTGAACCCGGAGACCGGGTCCGTCTCCCCGCCGCTCGCCCAGCGGAGCCGCTCGACCGTCAGCTCGCCGAACCATGCCATCCGGCGCGCCGAGGCCTCGTAGCGCAAGCCGACCAGCGGCTGAACGCTGCGCCCCATGCCCATCGCGACGCGCATCGCGTAGGAACGGGAGCTGAATTCGTCGCCGGCGACGAAGCCCAGATTCACACCGGGCCAGAGCACGGCGATCTCGTCGATGGCGCCGCCGCGGTCATCACCGCAGGCCTCTTCAGTGCACAGGTCGCTCACATCCCTGTCGCGCTCGACCGCGAACAGCGCACGTACCTGCGGCTCGACGAACATGCCACGGGCTTGATACCGGTAGCCAAGGCCGGCGGCGATGCGCAGCTCGACGTCGTCGGCGTAGCGCTGGTTGTCGTAGGTGAAGAAGCCGATCTCGACCGTCGGCGCCGCGTACGTGACCTGGGCCTCCGCGGCTGGCGACCGCGACTGCGCGGACGACGGAGTGGCGCTGGCCGCCAGCAGGACCGCCAGCAGCAAGACTCGCCGCGCGGCGGCTCACCGGCCCTCTTCACTTGCGCGGGCGCCGTCGGTGGTCCGGCCGCCTTCGGCGAGTGGCTCGCCCGGGCCTCGGCTCTGGAGTAGCCCGCCGAGCGCCGCGCCGATCCCGCCGATGAGCACGATCGAGATCGGGTACCAGATCGGCTGACCGGGTGCGGGGCCGCCGACCACGCCGGGTATGCCGAGCACGACGACCATTGTGACCAGCGCCCAGACCGGCCACTCCGCGCGCGGTGCGACGAGCGCCGTGACCCAGCCGCCGGCGAGCGCCGCCATGACGGCGGCCAGCACGTTCAGGATGAGGTAGACCGTCGTCGGCGGACCGTCGTCCACTCCGGTTACGAGGGCGGCGAGCCACGACAGCACCAGGACCAGGACGGCCATGGTGAGGAAACCCGCGAGCACGGCGAGGACGCCGCGGGCGATCGACTTAAGATCCATCGGAGCTCCGGTAGGGGAAGGAACGCCACCAATCTCTGTCCGACGTGCGAAGCGGACAAGCGAGACTTCGGCGGCGGCGGCCGAATCCCCGCGCGCGGCAGCCTTGCTCCGCCGGCCCAGCCCGCCGCATCCTAGTGCGTCCCTCCGGCCGCGCCTTCACCCCGGCGCCGTTCACTCGAGCGATCATGGCGACGACGCAGATCAGACCTCCCGAGCGGGACGCGCGCCCGACGCTCTATCCGCACCGCGATCCGCAGGATGTGCTGCGGCGCCTGAGTGCGATCGATCTGCTGCGCGCGCTGCCCGCGGAGGAGATCCAGGAGCTGGTGCCGCGCGTCGAGCTGCTGCGCATTCCGCCGGGCACGCGCTTCATCGACGAAGGTGGAGTCGGCGACGCGCTCTACTTCATCGAGACGGGCACGGCGCGCGTGGAGCGGGGCGGCGCGGGCGTGGTGGCGCGCGTCTCGGACGGCAGCGTCATCGGCGAGGCCGCGCTGCTCACCGGCGCGCCGCGCAACGCCAGCGTCTACGCCGAGACCGAGCTGTGGGTGTGGCGCATCGCAAAGGCGCCGTTCGACGAGCTGGTCGCACGCTCACCCAACCTGCGTCGCGCGCTGGAGGACGTCGCCGCGCGCCGCGCGCAGGGCGAACCGGCGGCGGCGCTGCCGAGCCGTCAGTTCTGGGTCGCGACCGCGCTGCACGCGCTCGAGGCTCGCTCGCGCGGCGTCCGGCCCTGGCAGGCGCTCATGGCGCTCGGCCTGCTGCTGTGGCTGGCGCTGTTCGCCAACGGGCGCGGCTTCGTCGCCGGCATGCCGACGCCCGCCGTCACGATCCTGCACCTGGTTTCGGGGCTGCTCCTCCTCCAGGGCGCCTGCGAGGCCTTCCTGCTCGGCGTCGAGCGCTTCGGCGCCCGCCGCCGCTGGGACGGCTTCATCGCCGGCACCGTCGGCTCGCTGCTCAGCACGCTGCCGGAGTTCGTCGTCATCGCCTTCCTCGTGCGGGTCGAACCGCTCGCCGCCTTCGTGACCGCCGTCGTCGCCATCTTCAACAACGCGCTCATCTTCTCGCTCTACTCCTTCTTCCTGCCGAAGGATCGTTCCGGCGCGTTCGCGATGCCGCGCTCGCTCACCGTGGCGGGCGGCGAGATCCTCATCGCGGGCGGGGCGATCGCGCTAATCGTCGGGCTCGTCATGATGATCCTGCACGCCGGCGGGGAGGTGACGGTGCTCGACCGCTTCGACCTGATCGGCATTGCCACGATCCTGATCGTCACCTTCGGCTACTACCTGTACACGCTCATGCAGTACTACGGGGAGGGACTCGACGATCGGGAGTCGGTGCCGCCCGACCCGCGTCCGCTCGGCTACGATCCGCACCTGCGCGGCATCCTCTGGATGTTCGCGCTCGGCGTGCTGGGCGCCTACTGCGGCGGCGAGGCGATCGGCGGCTTCGCGGAGAGCGCGCTCAGCGGTCTCGGTTGGCCCACCATTCCGACCGCGGCGATGCTCGCCTTCTTCGCGGGCATCAGCGAGATCATCATCGTCTACAAGTCGCACCGGCGCGGCGAGCTCGGCGTCGCGCTCAGCAACGCATTCGGCGGCATGACCCAGGTCATGTTCCTGCTCATGCCGTTCGCCCTGCTCATGATCGGCATCCTCGGCATCGCCGGCGGCGGCGCGGCCTACACCATCCCGATCAACGTCACCACCATGCTGCTCATGGTGCTGCTGTTCCCCGTGTTCTACGCGCTGCACCAGTACATGGAGCAGGAGAAGCAGCTCACGAACCTGGATGCCGTCGGCATGACGGGGATCTACGTGCTGCTGCTCTACTTCCTGTTCACCTCGCCGTCCTGAGGATCCCGCGACACCAGCGCTACTCCCGCATCTCCCACAGCACGTTCACGATCTTCCACTCGCCGTTCCAGCGCGCGAGCTGCATGTAGTCGATCCAGGCGTGGGCATCGACGCGAACCGCCGCGACGTTGCGGAACGCGTCGAGGATGATGACATCGCTGCGTCGCACCTCGACCGGCACGCGTACGCCCCACCCAGCCGCGGTGCCGTCGATCAGCTGCTGCGCCGTCATCTCGTTCAGGTCGGCAACGCCGTCTCGCACCCGGACGATGCGCTTCACCAGATCGGGGTGGAGCGCGCGCCGCATGCGCTCCGCGTCGCCCGTGTAGTAGCCGTCGATGTAGTCGAGCGCGGCCTGGCGGATCGCCGCGGAATCCGCCGCCGAGGGTGCGTCCTGCGCAGTCGCCGAGCCGGCCGTGAGAACGAGCGCAGCCGCAAGAAGGGAAAGTCGCATCGATGTAACCCGGGTGCGTGCGTAATGAATGACGCTGAGGACCAACGTTCGATGCCGCTCGCTCGCGAAAAGTTCCGACACGTAATCCGGAATCCGGAATCCGGAATCAGGAATCCGTATACCGTATACCGCGTATACTACGGACCACGAATGCCGTCTACCGTCTACGGACTACGAATGACGGCCGTGCGTAGGCTCTCGAAGAGCCCGCGACCGTCAGTGCCGCCGAGGACTGCCTCGACCGCGCGCTCCGGATGCGGCATCAGGCCGAGCACGTTGCCGCCGTCATTCACGATGCCGGCGATGTTGGCGACGGAGCCGTTCGGATTCGATGCGGGCGTCGGATTGCCATCGGCGTCGCAGTAGCGGAACACGACACGGCCGCCCTCCTCGAGCGCGCGCACCGTCGACTCGTCCGCGACGTAGTTGCCCTCGCCGTGCGCGATCGGGACCCGCAGCACCTGTCCGACCGAATAGGCGGAAGTGAAAGGCGTGTCCGCGTTCTCGACGCGCATGTGGATCCAGCGGCTGCGGAACTTGAGGACATCGTTGCGCACGAGCGCGCCCGGCAGCATGCCCGCCTCGCACAGCACCTGGAAGCCGTTGCAGATGCCCATGACCAGGCCGCCGCCGCGCGCGAACTCGATCACTTCCTCCATGATCGGGCTGAAGCGCGCGATGGCGCCGGCGCGCAGGTAGTCGCCGTAGCTGAAGCCGCCCGGGAGGAAGACGATGTCGGGCTCGCCGAGGCCGGTCTCGCGATGCCACACGTAGCGCGTCTCCGCGCCCAGCACCTCGATCGAAGCGCGATAGCAGTCGTAGTCGCAGTTCGAGCCCGGGAATGTGACGACGACGGCGTTCATCGTTCGCTCCCGCTTCCGCTTCCGCTTCCGCTCCCGCTCCCGAGCAGCTCGACGGCGTAGTCCTCGGTAACGGGATTCGCGAGCAGCTTGCGGCACATCTCGTCGACGGAGGCGAGCGCCTGCGCTTCGTCGGCGGCCGTGAGCTCGACGCGGATCAGGCGTCCGACGCGCGTGCTCTCGACGCCGTCGAAGCCGAGCGAATGGAGCGCGCCCGCAATGGCCTTGCCCTGCGGGTCGAGCAGTCCCGCGCGTGGCGTCACGCGCACCTCGACACGGTAGGCGTTCATCAGAAGTCCTCGCGGTCCTGGTCGCGTCGACCCAGGCCCCGGCGCCGGTCGGAGGGGAGTCGTCCCTCGAGGCTCTCGGCGTCGAGGGTCTCGCCGTATTCGATCTCGCGCAGCTCCGCGCCGGCTTCGTCGCCGGGCTCCTCGTCGAGCAGCGGGTCACGCTCCGGGAGCCGGTCGATGAAGCCGAGCACGAGCGCCTTGGCGATGCCGTACGTGATGTAGAGCATGGCCATCGGGAAGAAGAAGATCGACGGAATGGTGAAGGCGGCGACGATCGAGCCGAGCATGAGCAGCAGCGTGAACAGCCCCTTGAACGAGCGGATGCCGAACTTCGGCACGACCGGATAGAGGATGTGGCTCATCATGAGCCCGCCCAGGAGGATCATCAGCACTGTGATGGCGATCGACCAATCGACCAGGTGCGACAGGTTCTCCTCGAAGAAGACGGTGCGGCTGAACGGATAGAACGTGGCCAGCGTCATGCCGGCGGTCGGCGACGGCAGCCCGTGGAACGCGACTTTCGCGTGGCCGGCCTGCTCGATGTTGAAGCGCGCGAGACGCACGACCGCACTCGCGACATAGATGAAGGATGCGGTCCAGCTCCAGATGCCTTCCGTAAGGAACAGGTGGTAGACGATGAGCGCCGGTGCGACGCCGAAGCTGATCGCGTCGACGAGCGAGTCGAGCTCCTCGCCGAACTGGCTGCCCGTGCGGGTCGCGCGCGCGACGCGGCCGTCCAGCATGTCGGCGGCCGCGGCGGCGACGATCAGCCAGGCGGCCAGCGCGAACTCGCCGCGGCTCGCGGCCACGATCGCCCACAGACCCGCGAACAGGTTCGCGAGCGTCAGCGCGCTCGGCAGGATGACGACGCCCCGCTGGAGCCGGGGACGCGGCCTCACACGCTGCGCGGGCGTGATGTTCAGGTCCGGGTAGTCGTCGTTCACAGGCCTCCCGTGGTGACGGCGTCCGGGGCGTCGGCGAACGCCTCCGGCTCGATGCCGGTGAGTCGGACGAAGAGCTCGCGGTAACGCTGCGTGGTCGCGTCGACGACGCCGTCGGGCGGCTCGGGCGCCGGCGGACGGCGGTCCCAGGCGTCGCCCAGCGAGTCGAGCCAGTCGCGCACCGGCTGCTTGTCGAGCGACTGCTGCGCGCGTCCCGGCTGATACGGCTCCGCGGGCCAGAAGCGCGACGAATCGGGCGTCAGCACTTCGTCGATGAGCAGCACCTCGCCGTTTGCCGCGGTGCCGAACTCGAACTTCGTGTCGGCGACGATGATGCCGGCCTGTTCGGCGACGCGCGCGCCCTGCTGGTAGAGCGCGATGCTCCGGTTGCGCAGCTCGCGGGCGAGCACGCCGCCGAGCTGGAGCTCGACATCGGCGAAGGTGATGTTCTCGTCGTGCTCGCCCCGCTCCGCCTTGGTCGCGGGCGAGAAGATGGGCTCTGGCAGACGCATGCTTTCCGTCAGGCCGGCCGGCAGCGGCTCGCCGGCGAGCGTTCCCGAATCGCGGTACTCGCGCCAGGCCGAGCCGCTCAGGTAGCCGCGCACGACGCACTCGACCGGCAGCGGCCTCGCGCGTCGCACCAGCATCGCGCGCCGGGCCACCTGATCCCGCTGCTCCATCAGCTCCGGCAGCTCCGCCACGATCGAGTCGACGTCGCACGCGATCATGTGATGCGGCGACGCGGACGGCAGCCGGGAGAGCCACCACGCCGTGACCTGCGTCAGCACCATGCCCTTGTCCGGGATGGGGCGCGGCAGCACGACGTCGTATGCGCTGATGCGGTCCGTCGCGACGATGAGCAGGCGTCCGGCGCCGACGTCGTAGACATCCCGCACCTTGCCGCGCGCCATGAGCGGGAAGGGCAGGTCCGTCCGCTGGATGGCGCCGTCGCGGCCGTCGCCGACGCCGCTCATGCGCGCAGCTCGGGCGCCGCCGCGTCGACGGTGTAGCGGGCGAGGACCGGCTCGACCCACTCCGCGAGCATCGCGTCGACCTGCTCGGGTGCGCGACCGATGTGCAGTCGCGGATCGAGCGCGGACGCGAGCTCCTCCCGGTCGAGGCCGAAGGCGCCGTCGCCTTCGATGCGCGCGATCAGGTCGTTCTCGCCGCCCTCGTCCTTCATGCGGTTTGCCGCCGCGAGCGCGTGCCGGCGGATGCGCTCGTGCAGTTCCTGCCGGTCGCCGCCCGCACGCACCGCGCGCATGAGGATGGCTTCGGTCGCCAGGAAAGGCAGCTCCTCCTCGAGGTGCCGGCGGATGACGCCGGGACGCACCACCAGACCAGCCGCGATGTTGTGCTGGAGGAGCAGCGTGGCGTCGATGCCGAGGAACGCCTCGGGGATCGCGATGCGGCGGTTCGCCGAATCGTCGAGCGTGCGCTCGAGCCATTGCGTGGCCGCAGTGAATGCCGGGTCGAGCGACAGCGTGATCACGTGGCGCGTGAGCGCGCTGATGCGTTCCGAGCGCATCGGATTGCGCTTGTAGGCCATCGCCGACGAGCCGATCTGCTTCTCCTCGAACGGCTCCTCGACTTCGCGCAGGTGCGCGAGCAGTCGCAGGTCGTGCGCGAACTTCGAAGACGACGTGGCGATGCCGGCGAGCGTCGCAAGCACCGCGTAGTCGACCTTGCGCGGATAGGTCTGGCCGGTGACCTGGAAGAGCCGCTCGAAGCCCATGCGCGCGGCGACGCGGCGGTTCAGCTCGACGACCTTCGCGTGGTCGCCGCCGAACAGCTCGAGGAACGACGCCTCGGTGCCGGTCGTGCCGCGTACGCCCCGGAAGCGGAGCGTCGACAGGCGATGCTCGACCTCCTCGAGATCCAGCAGCAGATCCTGGAGCCAGAGGCACGCGCGCTTGCCCACCGTGGTCGGCTGCGCGGGCTGGAAGTGCGTGAAGCCGAGCGTGGGCAGGGCTCGATGCGCGCGAGCGAAGTCCGCCAGTGCCGCGATCACCGCGACCAGGCGGCGGCGCACGAGCGACAGCGCGTCCCGCTGCTGGATCAGCTCGGTGTTGTCGGTCACGAACGCGCTGGTCGCGCCGAGATGGATGATGCCACGCGCCGCGGGCGCCGCTTCGCCGAGCAGGTGCACGTGCGCCATCACGTCGTGGCGCAGCTCCCGCTCGAGCTGCCCCGCGCGCTGGAGATCGACGTCGTCGAGGTGCGCGCGTAGCTGCGCCAGTGCCTCCTCCGACACCGGCAGCCCCAGCTCGCGCTGCGATTCCGCGAGCGCCAGCCAAAGGCGTCGCCACGTGCCGAATTTCCGCGACGGCGAAAAGATCCCGCTCATCTCCGCCGACGCGTACCGCTCCGTCAGCGGGTTCACGTATTGATCGCTCAAGCTCGCACCCCGTTGTGCCTCACCCCACCTCACCTCACCTCACGTAGAAGGACGTCGAATGATAGCGTCCGCCGCGCTCGTAGAAGAGCCGCGCGGGTCCGCGTCCGGAAAGCGCGCGCAGCGCGCGGGCGGCGTCATCCGCGTCGGCGATCGGTGTGCGGTTGATCTGCACGATCAGGTCGCCCTCGCGCAGCCCGAGCTCGCGCGCGGCCGCTTCCGGCAGACTGGCGATGAGCGCTCCGCGCTCGCTCGCCAGGCCTCGCTCGGCGCGGATCTGTGGCGTGAGCGTGATCAGCTCGAAGCCGGCGAGCGCACGAACGCGCTCGGCGGTGAGCGACGGCAGGTCGCGTGGCGTCAGCCGCAGCGTACGCGCGCGCGCGTCGTCCCGCACGACGACCTCGACGCCCGCGCCGACGCGTGCCTCGATCAGCGCCGCCTCCCAGTCGAGCGGCGTGCGGATCAGGCGATTGCCGACGCGCTCGATGACGTGGCCGACCCGCAGTCCCGCTTCCGCCCCGGGTGAGCCCGGCGCCACGGCCGTGATCACCACCTCGCGGCTGTGGCCCCAGCGATTCGGCTGGGCCGCTTCGACGTCGACTCCGACCCAGGCGCGCCGCACGCGGCCTTCGCTGAGCAGCTCGGAGACGACCCGGCGGACGCGATCGATGGGGATCGCGAAGCCGAGCCCTTCGCTGCCGCCGCCACGCGATATGATCGACGAGTTCACGCCGATCACCTCGCCCAGCGCATTTACGAGGGGGCCGCCGGAGTTGCCGGGATTGATCGACGCGTCCGTCTGGATCATGTCGAAGTAGACGCCGCGGTCGTCGCCGAAGGGAATGATGTCGCGCGAGACGCCGCTGACGACGCCAGCGGTCACGGTCGGCCCGGGGGTGGCCAGGATGAAACCCAGGGGATTGCCGATCGCGACGACCCACTCGCCGGTCAGGATGTCGTCGGAATCGCCGAGCGGCGCGACGGGCAGCCGCAGCGTCTCGCCGTCGGGCGGCAGCACGCGCAGCAGGGCGAGATCGTTCACGTCGTCGACGCCCACGATGCGCGCCTCCAGATCGCGTCCGTCGGGCAGCGTCACGCCGACGACCGAGGCGCCGCGCACGACGTGCTCGTTGGTGACGACGAGACCCTCGGCGTCGATGATGAAGCCGGAGCCGAGGCCGGTGACTTCGCGCTGCGCGTCGCGCGGCATGAAGAAGCTCTCGAGCAGCGTGCGCGGCTGCACCTGCTCGGTGCGCGCGACGTAGACGCTCACGACGGAGGGTCCGACACGCTCGGCCGCGCGCACGATGGCGGTGCGGCGCGAAGCATCGAGCTGCTCGATGCCGGTTTGTGCAGCGAGCGCCGCCGGCGCCGTGACGCCACCCGGATCGAACGCGGCCAGGCAGGTGGCCAGGAGCGCCCGTCGCAGCGCGGGCGCCGGCCGGAGCGGTCTAGACACCCGCACCGGTCGCGGCAGGCTCGTCCTCGACGATGCGCCGCAGCTCGGCCGGCATCTTGTCCCAGTCGGCCAGGAAGCCGGCGATGCCCTTGTCGGTCAGCGGATGCTTGGTCATCTGCCACAGCACCTTGGGCGGCATGGTCGCGACGTGGGCGCCCATGAGCGCGGACTCGACGACATGCAGCGGGTGGCGGATCGACGCGACCAGCACCTCGGTCTCGAAGCCGTAGTTGTCGTAGATCGTCACCACCTGACGGATCAGCGCCATGCCATCGGCGTGGATGTCGTCGAGGCGGCCGACGAAGGGGGAGATGAACGTCGCGCCGGCCTTGGCCGCGAGCAGCGCCTGGAGCGGCGAGAAGCAGAGCGTGACGTTGACCATCATGCCCTCTGCGCGCATCCGGCGGCAGGCGACCAGCCCATCCTCGGTCAGGGGCACCTTCACGGTGATGTTGTCCGCGATCTCGGCGAGCCTGCGCCCTTCGCGCACCATCTCGTCGGCCTCGAGCGCGACCACCTCGGCGCTCACGGGGCCGTCCACCGTGCGGCAGATCTCCTCCAGGATGTCGCGCGGGCGCGCGTCCGCTCCCGCGACCTGCGACAGCAGCGACGGGTTCGTCGTGATGCCGTCGATGAGACCGGCGTTCGCCGCGCGGCGGATTTCCTTCAGGTCCGCGGTATCGAGGAATATCTTCATCGTAATCGCCTTCCGGGGTTCTCTGTTCGTGCCGTCTCTGCGGCGTGGCTCATGACCCGGCCCCGCTACGCGCCGCCCGTCTCGGGATAGCCTACCCCGACGAGGACCAGGCCATTGGGCGGCGCCGGCGGCGAGGTCCGGACGGCGGCATCGCCGTCCAGCATCCGCTGCACGTCCTCGAGGGGCCGTCGGCCGGTCGCGACGTCCACCATCGTGCCGACAAGGTAGCGTACCATGTGGTGCAGGAAACGGTTCGCGCGAATGCGAAAGGCGATGCCGACCGGCGGCCAGGCCCACCACTTCGAGTCGTGCACGCGGGAGCGGTCCCCGCGCGCCTCCTGCCCGGTCTTGGCGAACGCGCGAAAGGAATGCTCGCCCAACAGGAGGTTCGCGCAGCGGTCCAGGAGCAGCGGGTCGAGCGGCTCATCCACGACCCAGCAGACGCGGTTGTAGAAGGGCGAAGCCGCCAGCGCCGCCGTACCGATGCGGTACTCGTAGGCGCGGTCGATCGCGCTGAAGCGCGCGTGGAAGTCGACCGCCGCGTCCTCGGCCGCCTCGACCCAGACGTCGTTCGGCAGCACCGCATTGAGGGCGCGCCGCAGCTCGGCGGGGTGCCACTTGGCGGGCACGTCGGCGGACACCACCTGGCCGGTCGCGTGGACCCCCGCATCCGTGCGCCCGGCGGCCGACGCCCGCACCGGAAGCGTCGTCAGGCGCTCGAGCGCGCGCTCCAGCTCCTGCTGCACCGTGCGCACCCCCGCCTGCACCTGCCAGCCATGGAAGTCCGTGCCGTCGTAGTGCAGCGTCATTCGAACGCGACGATTGGCAGGGGTTTCCACGCGCGCAAAGTAGGGCGGGGCAGGGGGGTGTCAAGCAGGCCCCCGCTTGTTCCGCTGGCCGGATGTGCTTATTGTAACAGGGCTTACCGGCCGCCGCGCAGCCGCGCGCGCGGCCTTCTCGCATCCAGCATTGCCATCTTCGCCCCGAAGGGCGGGCCGCCGTTTTCGGCCAGGCGTCGAGCGTCCCGAGCAGCTCGCCGCGCTCCAGCCGCTACGACCGCCTTACGCGCAGGGCTTCCTCTTCGGCCGACCGCTCGATGCGGCCGCTGCCCTGCGCCTGGCGAGAGAAGGAAAGAAGTTCTTCTAGCGACGCAGTGGCGTCCTGAGTGAGGGGCAACCTGCCGAGCACGAGCACGCGGCACGAGCACGTGCACGAGGGAAGGGATGGCAGGGGAGGGGCCGGGGCATTCGTCAGGGGCTGACGACCATCTCGACCGTCCAGGGGCCCGGCATCTCCGCCGCGACCGGCTCCAGAACCAGGAGCACCGTCCGCCCGCCGCACCGACGTCCCACCACGAACGCTCGCTTCATCGATCCCCGCCTCGACTTGGTGATGTTCCCGACCCGCTCCACAGTCGTGTCCCCCTCTGACAGCCCCACGTCACGCCTCGATCAAAGCAGGCGGCGGGGGTGCAGAGGTCCGCGTCATCCGCGAGCGACCAGCCCCCGTTCGTGCACGTGCACGTGGATCGTGCTCGTGCTCGGCAGCTGGCCCCGCCCGGCTGACACGCCCGCTAATACCGTCGGATGACTCCGACTACTACTCCCTGCACTCGGATCCGGTCGGCCGGGAAGTACATCGGCTCGAGTGTCGGGTTCGCCGGCTGGAGCCGCACGTTGCCGTCGTTCTCGCGATAGAACGTCTTCACCGTGGCCGCTTCGCCATCGACCAGCGCAACCACCATCTCCCCGTTCTCGGCGCGCTCCCGCGAGTTGACGACGATGTAGTCGCCGTCGCGGATCTGTTCGTCGACCATCGAGTCACCTGCCACGCGCAGCACGAAGTTGCGGCCGCCGCGCCGCAGGAAGTCCTCCGGCACCGACAACGTCTCGCGCTCCTCGATCGCCTCGATCGGCGAGCCCGCCGCGACCAGCCCCAGCAGCGGCAGCTCGACCGCGGCCACCGAGGCGTCCGTCGGCACCACCTCCACCGAGCGGCTCTCGTTGTAGCCCTTCCGGATATACCCCTTCCGCTCGAGGTTCTCGAGGTGCTCGTGCACCGTCGCGAGCGAGCCGTAGCCGAAATGCTCCGCGATCTCCTCGTAGCTCGGCGAGTACCCGTTCGCGATCACGTAGCCCTGCAGGTAATCCAGGATCTGCTTCTGCCGCTTGGTCAGCGCCATCGATTTTCGTCTCCCGAAGAGGACCCGAATCCACATTACCCGAAGGAACACCGAAGCGCAAGGCCTCTGCCGCCCGGGCTTGGCCCCCGTCGGAGGTACACGTATATTTCGTGACACTCGCCCCCCGGCGCCTTCGTCGTCGGGGGCTGCCCTTCCGCGCTCGAGCGTCCGCGCGGTCAGCAGACCAAACCCCCAGTCAATTTGATCGAGTCTCACGGTCTCACGGAGTCGGATCCGCGATCTGCCGGGCGGGCCGCCACCCCCGCCGGTGGCGTGGCCGGTCCGGGGGACGCCGTGTCATTCGCCGAAGTAAACGATCTGGTCCAGCAGATCGTGAAGTCGGCGCGTGCCCATCAGATCTACGACGCCTCGAATCCCGTCTACCACCGCTTCATCAGCAACCTGAAGGAAGCGCTGGCGAAGGTGTTCACGCGCGTGTCGGAGGTGCGTTTCGAGCTTTCCGACGACTCCATGGTGTGGGAGGGCCAGGCGGTTGCAGCGGGCGAGGGGAAGGAAAACCTGGCGTTCCTGTTTTTCCGGGACGGCGTGCGCAGCGTCACGTTCCTGCCCGGATTCGAGGACGAGGTGGAGGCCTTCCTGGGGATGGTGCACCGGGGGCGGCACGGTTCGCGGGACAGCGAAGATCTGATCACGCTGCTGTGGGAGGCGGACTTCCAGAGCTTCCGCTACGACTACGTGGACCAGCTCGCGCAGGGGTTGGAGATCCCGGAGTCGCACGGGGGGACGCTGGAGGCGGTGCCGTACGAGATGCTGAGCGTCGATGTCCAGGCGCCCGCGGAAAATGCGGAAGCGGCGGAGGCGGCGGTGGACGAGAGCGCGCCGCCGTCGTCGATGGGAGCGATCCCGCCGGTCACGGCGATGGATGGCATCGTCCGTCCGAGCGACTTCAACGAGACGCTGTACTTCCTTGATGAAGCGGAGATGCGGATCCTCCAGCGGGAAGTCCGCAAGGAGATGGAGCGGGACGCGAAGACTGACGTTCTGAACGCGCTGTTCGATCGCATCGAGGACGGATCTCCGGAGCGGCAGGAGGAGATTCTCGACATTCTGTGCCAGCTGCTGCCGTCGCTGCTGAGCCGCGGTGACATGGTGACGGCGTCGCGGCTGCTCGTCGAGCTGCGGGCCCTGCTCGAGCGCTCGGATTTGCCGCCGGAGCTGCGGGCGCGTGCCGATACGCTGTTCGACGACCTGAGCCGCGTCGAATCGCTGAATCAGCTCGTGCGCGCGCTCGAGGACGGCGCGCTCCAGCCGGGAACGCAGGAACTGGGCATCTTCTTCATGCACCTGCGGCCGAGCGCGCTGCCGACGCTGCTGGCCGCGACCTGGAAGTCGCACGTGCCGGAGCTGCGCACGCGGATGGAGGCGGGGCTGGACGCGGTGGGTCGGGCGCATCCCGCGGAAGTGCTGCGCATGCTGGATGCGCCGGAGCCGGAAGTGGCGGCCGCGGCCGCGGGGCTCGCCGCGCGCCTCGGTCTCGAGCAGTCGACGCCGGGGCTGAGCCGCCTGATGACGCGTGACGAGCCCGAGGTTCGTCTCGCGGCGGTGGAAGCCGCGATCAGCCTGCACACCGGCCAGAGCATGTCGGCGGCGCAGGCGGGCCTCGAGGACGGGGATCGCGAGGTACGCATGGCCGCGGCGAAGGGGCTCGCGAAGTATCGCTTCCAGCCATCGCGCGCCCGCGTCGAGCAGGTCATCCGCGACCGCATCACCAAGGAGTCGGATCGCACCGAGCGCGTCCTCTTCTTCGAGGCGTACGCGCAGATCGGGGGTGCCGACGCCGTCGCCTACCTCGATTCGGTGCTCAACGCGCGCGGGCTGATGGGCAGCAAGTATACCGCGGAGCTGCGGGCGTGCGCGGCGCGTGCGCTGGCGCTGATTGCGACGCCCGCCGCGAAGGAGGCACTGTCGAAAGCGAGCAGCGACAAGGAAATCGTGGTGCGCACGGAAGTGTCGCGCGCGCTGCGCCAGGAGTCGCCGAAGCCATGAGCACGGCACAGAGTGGCGTCCAGGCGCAGGGCGGCGGCGCCATCCAGACCTTCGGCCTCCAGCTGCTGACCGCGCTCTACGCTGCGCTGCAATCGCTCAAGCTGTATCCCATCGAGAACGCGACGGTGCAGCAGTCGCTCGACGAGCTCCACCGCGTCGCCGCGCGCATCATCAAGGTCGAAGGCGTCATCACGCTGCGGCTGGCCGAGGAATTCCTGTTCCTGAACGACTCGCGGCTGCGGCTGGACCTTGCCAACTACGCCGCGTTCTCGTTCGTCACCGGCATGCTGCGGCGGCACGGCATCGCCGCGCTCGACGTGATGGCCGACGTGCAGCGCGACGAGTGGGCGCCGCTGCTGTCGCTGCTGCTGCGTGCGAACGACGGCGAGACGACCGCCGATCCGTTCCCCTCCATCGCCGCGCGCCTGGCGGCGACGCCGGTGCGCCACATCGCGATCGGCCCGGAAAGCGCCGCAGCAGTGCAGCCGGAGGACGCGGACGAGAACAAGCGCGCCGCGAAGCGCACCTACTTCCAGGGGGTCGCGGTCGCACGCGAGGTGCTGGGCGACGTGCGTCTGGGCAAGGCGGTGAACGTGCGGCGGGTGAAGCGCGCGGTACAGGGGATCGTCGACCAGGTGCTGAACAACGAGACGTCGATCATGGGTATGTCGACGCTGCGCGATTACGACGAGTACACGTTCACGCACTGCGTCAACGTGTGCATCTTCAGCGTGATCCTGGGACAGCGGCTGGGGCTGGCGAAGCTCGAGCTGTACGAGCTGGGACTGGGCGCGCTGCTGCACGACCTGGGCAAGCAGCGCATCGATCCGGAGGTCACGAAGAAGACCGATTCGCTGAGCGACGAGGAGTGGCGTCTGATGCAGGAGCATCCGTCGGAAGGCCTGCTCTCGCTCTTCTCGATGCGCGGCTTCACCGATGCGCCGTATCGCGCGATGCTCATCGCGTACGAGCATCACATGAAGACGGATCTGACCGGCTATCCGAAGAATAGCCGGCCGCGCGACCCGACCCTCTTCAGCCGCATCGTGGCCGTCGCCGACGGCTTCGACGCCGCGACCTCGAAGCGCAGCTATCAGTCCGTGCCCTGGCCGCCCGACAAGGTCCTCGCCGAGATGCGGGACAACCCGAAGCGCGGCTACGACCCGCTGCTCGTGAAGGCGTTCCTGAACGTGACGGGCGTGTATCCGGTGGGCACGCTCGTGATTCTGGACACGCATGAGATGGCGGTCGTCGTGCAGGCGAACCCCGATCCCGCGCTGCTCAGCCAGCCGATCGTCAAGATCGTCTCCAACTCGATGGGCATGCCGCTGCCGGAAGCGGTGACGGTCGACCTGAGCGAAATGGACGGCGCGGGCAATCCGCGTCGCACCGTCATCAAGACCACGACTGCGGATCGTTTCGGCATCGACGTAGGGGATTACTTCGCGTAAAGCCGGTATTCGGTATTCGGTATACCGTCTACCGACTACTGGCTACCGCATCCTCGCCTCCACCGCTTCATCCGGCTCCACGAACACCGTCTTCACGCGCTCGGGAAGCACGCTTCCGGGCGGCGCCTTCCTCGGCTTGCGGACGTATTTCCTCCGGGTCCAGTCGACGGGGACGGTGCCGGAGGTGCGCGCGCGGCTGTATAGCGCGGCGAGGACGGCGGCTTCGGCGAGGTCGCGCTGCGGCGGGTTGGCGTCGCCGCGCGACCAGCGCAGGATGACGTGGGCACCGGCCACGTCGCGCGCGTGCAGCCAGATGTCGTCGGGGCTCGAGTGGTGGAACGTGAGCTCGTCGTTCGCGCGGCTGCTGCGGCCGACGCGCACCTCGAGGCCTCCGGACGTGGTGTAGCGGCGAAAGGGCAGGGGCGACTCCTCGCCCTTCGCGTCGAGCGTCGTCTCGCGCGGCAGCGTCGCGTCGATCTCGGCGGCGTCGGCCTCCCCCCGCTCGGCACGCGCGACGAGCGCCTCCAGCCGGGCGATGCGGCGCCTGGCCTCCGCGACCAGCGCCGGGATGCGCTCGGCGGCGCGCTCCCGCTTCCTCGCCGCGTCGTACATGCGGCGCGCGTTGTCCGCGGCGCTGTGCGCCGGATCCAGATCGAGCTCCACCGCGCCGCCTTCGAAGTCGACGAGCGTCACACGACCCGCGCCGCGCGGCACTTCGTGCAGGCGAGCGAGCAGCAGGTCCGCCCGCGAGCGCAGCGTCGCGGCCTGCGGCAGCGCGCGCCTCCGCTGCGCTTCCATGCGATCGATGCGTGCGGCGATGCGCGTGATCTCGCGTCGGACGCGGTCGATCGCCTCGGGATCCGCGGCGGCCGATGCGCTCTCCACCGGTGGCGCTGCTCCCGCGCACTCCCGCATCCCCTCGAGCAGCGAGGGCACGCGTCGGGCATCCGATCCGATCGGCTGCGGATACGGCTGGAGCGCCCCATCCGCCCGCCGGATGACCGAGGGTCTCGCCTCGCCCCAGACGATGCGCAGGTAGTCGTCGTAAGACCCGAGCGCCGCCGCGTTCAATGGACTCACCCAGGCCACCCCCGCGCCTGCCCCCGCGCCCGCGCCTGCCCCTGTCGACCACCTCTCGACAACCACCGGAGCGTCGACACCGTCGCGCGGCGCCCCCGGCGGCATCTCATAAATCCGCCCCGCGCGCAGCTCTCTCCCACCCGCCGTGCGCGGCCAGAGCAGAGCCACGATCCGCCTGTGCTTATCGAGCGCGAGCACATTCGCCTGATTCGTCATCAGCTCGACGATGAGCGAGCGGATCGGCCGGTTCTCGCTCGTCGAGCCTTCCAGATCGATGCGCAGCAGCCGTTCGTCCGGCGGCGCGTGGACGCGGCCGATCCGCGCGCTGCGATGCAGGCGTCGAATGTCCGGTGCGGACGGCACCGCGGCTTCCAGGATCCAGCCGCGCGTCGGGTGCAGGTCGAGGAGCAGCGCGCCGTCGTCCAGCTCGAGGGAAGCGCGGCGGTTCGCCGGATCGAGTCGAAGGGCGCCCGCGGAGCGGCCACGCAGGCGCTCGTCGAGCTCGCGCGCGAGGTGCTGGACGAGGAGGGAATCGTAGCGGATGGCGTTTGACACTCCGCGAACATGAGCCTAGCTTGGCACCGCCGTCAAACCGCGCAGTGGCGCGCGTTTACGGCATTTTTTCCGCCCTCCCTTCGACGCGAACGCACGCCATGAGCACGGGCCGGCCGGAACGCCGCGCGGTGACGACGCGGCAGCTTCTCGAGATGAAGCGGCGCGGCGAGAAGATCGTCGTGCTGACGGCGTACGACTATTTGTTCGCGCGCCTGCTGGACGCGTGTGATATCGACGTCGTGCTCGTGGGCGATTCGCTGGGCCAGGTGGTGTGCGGGTACGACTCGACGCTGCCCGTGACGCTGGAAGACATGATCCATCACGGCGCGGCGGTCGTGCGCGGCACCGAGCGGGCGCTGGTCGTCGTCGACATGCCCTTCATGAGCTTCCAGGTGAGCGTGGAGGAGACGCTGCGCAACGCGGGCCGTATCCTGAAGGAGACGGGCGCGGCGGCGGTGAAGCTGGAGGGCGGCGACGAGGAGAGTGCGCGTCACGTGCGCGCGTGCGTGCGCGCGGGCGTGCCGGTCATGGGACACCTCGGCTTCACGCCGCAGTCCGTGCATGCACTGGGCGGGGCGCGCGTACAGGGACGCGAGCCGGACGGCGCCGCGCGCATGCGGGACGACGCGCTCCGGCTCCAGGACGCCGGCTGCTTTTCGATCGTGCTCGAGCTGGTCCCCGGCGCGCTCGCCCGCGAGGTATCCGAGTCGCTCGAGATCCCGACCATCGGCATCGGCGCCGGTCCCGGCACCGACGGCCAGGTCCTCGTCCTGCCCGACATGCTCGGCATGAATCCCGGCTTCGCGCCGAAATTCCTGCGCCGTTTCGCGGAGCTGGGCCGGGCCGCGGACGAGGGTGTGCGCGCGTATGTAGCCGCGGTCCGCTCGGGCGAGTATCCGGCGTCCGAGCATTCCTTCGACTAGCGCCCGTGCGCACGGTCCGCACCCGCGCGGAGCTGCGAGAGGCCCTGGCCGTGCTGCGCCGGTCGGTCCGCACCGTCGGACTCGTTCCCACGATGGGCTACCTGCACGAGGGTCATCTGTCGCTCGTGGATCACGCACGTGCCCGCGCAGGCGCGGTCGTGATGTCCATCTTCGTCAATCCGCTCCAGTTCGGACCCGGCGAGGACCTGGCGACGTACCCGCGCGACCTGGAGCGCGACTCGGAGCTGGTGTCGCGTCGCGGCGTCGACCTGCTGTTCGCGCCCGACCTCGAGACGATGTATCCGGCCGGAGAGCCCGTGGTGGTCGTCTCTCCCGGACCGCTCGGCGACCGGCTGGACGGCGCGTTCCGACCGGGCCACTTCGCGGGCGTGCTGACGGTCGTGCTGAAGCTGCTCAACCTGATCGGGCCGGACGTCGCCGTGTTCGGACAGAAGGATTACCAGCAGGCAGCGCTCATCCGGCGCATGGCGCTGGACCTGGATCTTCCGGTGGAGATCGTGGTAGCACCGTCCGTTCGCGCTGACGACGGCCTGGCGCTCAGCTCACGGAACGCGTACCTGAGTGCGCGCGGACGCGAGCAGGCGGCGACGCTCCATCGCGCGCTGCGCGCCGGGTCGGACGCGTTCGACACCGGGCGGCGGGACCGGGGTAGCATAATCGGTGCGGCCCGGGAAGTGCTCGAGAGGGCTCCGGACGTGCGCGTGCAGTATCTCGAGCTGGTCGATGCCGACTCGCTCGAACCGGTCGCAGTGGCCGCGCCCGGATCCGTGCTGGCCGTCGCGGCGTTCGTGGAAACGACGCGGCTGATCGACAACATCGTACTCGGCTGACGACCGTGGGGGCTGCGATGCGGCGCACCATGTGCAAATCGAAGATTCACCGGGCGACCGTGATCGACGCGGACCTCGACTACGAGGGCTCGATCACGCTGGATCCGGTGCTGATGGAAGCGGCGGACCTGCTGCCCTACGAGCATGTCCACGTCGTGAACCTCAACAACGGCGCCCGCTTCGAGACGTACACCATCGAGGGGAAGCGCGGCTCGGGCGACGTCACGCTGAACGGTGCGGCCGCCCGTCTCGTGCAGCCGGGCGACAAGGTCATCGTCATCAGCTACGCCAGCTACGACGAGGCCGAGCTCGAGGCGTACGGGCCGAAGCTGGTCTTCGTCGACGGGGACAACCGGATCGTGCGCGTCGACGACGGCCATCCGGTCGAGCGGCCGCTCCGCCTGGAGCAGGCCTGACCCTCGCGCCGGCGCTGCGACCGCGCCGGCGAATCGTTTCTCCCGGGACGCGAAGTCGGCTTCCGGCCATGGCGCTGAGTCCGTCCATATTTTCCAGCGATCTTCCGGCGTGGTCCCGCGTGGGCCCGGCCCGACGCGCGCACATCGAGCGCGTCGTGCGCCTGGCCGACGACTGGGGCGTCGCGCTGGCCTGGTCGGACCCGGATCGCGAGCGGCTCCGCGCGGCGGGCTGGCTGCACGACGCGCTGCGCGATGCACCGCCGGAGGAGCTCCAGTCGCTCGTGCCGTCCAACCTCCAGGCGCTGCCGCCCAAGCTGCTGCACGGTCCCGCCGCGGCCGAGCGGGCCCGTGCCGACGGCATCGAGGACGAGGACGTGCTCGCCGCCGTCGCCTACCACACCGTCGGGCATCCCGACCTCGGCCTCCTCGGGCGGCTCCTCTACCTGGCGGATTATCTGGAGCCCGGCCGCAGCTTCGATCCGGTCGGCCGCGCGGCGCTGCGCGCGCGCATGCCCGGCGACTGGCGCGCCGTGCTCAAGGCCGTCGTGCGCTCGCGGGTCAATCACCTGCTGGACGCCGGCAATCCCGTGCGTCCGGAGACGATGGGCTTCTGGAACAGCGTGGTCATGGACCGGGGACCCCGCTCGTGACGCCGCGGAAGTCGTCCGGCCGAGGGGGGCGCCACGGCTCCCACGCGCGAGCCGAAGGCGGGCGCGGACGGAGACTCCTGCGCATCCTCGGCGTCATGCTCCTCGCAGCCCTGCTGATCGCATTCATCGTCTCGTTCCTGACCGGCCTCGGCGACGGTGAGGCGGCGGAGCGGTTGAGCGGCGATGCGGCGCGGGGCGGTCAGCAGCTCGATCGCATCGGGCCGCGCATCCGGGTGGAGGTCCTGAACGCCGCGGGCGTCGCCGGGCTCGCCCGGCAGGCGATGCAGCACCTACGCGAGCGCGGCTTCGACGTCGTCTACATCGGCAACGCCGGCTCGTTCGAGCAGGATTCGACGGTCGTGGTCGCGCGCACTGCGGATGTCGACGCGGCCCGTCGCGTCGCGCGCGCGCTCGGCACCGACAGCGTCGTGGTCGATCCCGATCCGCAGCTCTATGTGGACGCGACCGTGCGGCTGGGTCGGAACTGGCCCCGGACGGGCGAATCTCCGGGAGTCGACGAAGGCGGCATGGTGGGACGGCTGAAGGGGTGGGTCGGGGCGGACTCGGCGGGGACCGGGCCCTAGGCGCTAGGCTCTAGGCGCTAGGTGCGTTCCGGCAAGCCTAGAGCCTAGAGCCCAGTGCCTAGCGCCTAGACCCCGCCGCCTGCCGCGCCTCCATCAACTTCACGAACGGGCGGGGCGGCCGCGTCTCGTGCTCGGCCCGGAGCTGGCCGCACGCCGCGGCGATGTCCTGGCCGCGCGACGCGCGGATCGTCGCGGCCACGCCCAGCTGTTCCAGCCGATCGCGGAATGCGCGGATGTTCACCGGCCGGCTCTGCTTCCACTCGGGTCCTGGAATCGGATTGTACGGAATCAGGTTCACGTGCGCGTGGAACTCGCGCGCGATGGCCGCGAGCTGGTCGGCCAGCTCCATCGCGTCCGTGAGGCCGTCGATCATGACGTACTCGAACGTGATGCGACGCCCGCCCACGGCGTCGAAGGCGCGCATCGCGTCCAGCAGCTCGGGCAGGGGATAGCGTTTCTCGAGCGGCACGATCTGCTGCCGCAGCTCGTGGTTGGGCGCGTGCAGCGAGACGGCGAGCCGGAACTGCTCGGGTCGCTCCGCGAGCTGCCGAATGCCCGGTGCCACGCCCACCGTCGACACGGTGATGCGACGCGCACCCAGGCCGTACCCCTGGTTCAGGATCGTCAGCGCCGGCAGCACCGCGCCGGTGTTGGCGAGCGGCTCGCCCATACCCATGAAGACGATGTTGGTCACGTCGCCGCGGCCGTTCTCGCGCGCCCAGCGGAGCGAGCCGCGGTACTGGGCGACGATCTCGGCCGTCGTGAGCTGGCGGCGATAGCCCGACCACCCCGTCGCGCAGAAGACGCACGCCATGGCGCAGCCGGCCTGGGACGAGACGCAGAGCGTCAGCCGGTCCGCGGTGGGGATGAGGACCGACTCGAGCAGCTCGCCGTCGCCCATGCGCCAGAGGTGCTTGATCGTGCCGTCCTGCGAGACCGCCACGTGCGCCGTTTCGGGCGACGCCAGGTCGAAGGCTTCCGCGAGGGCGCCGCGCTCCTCGATCGGCAGGTCGTGCATCGCGTCGAACGAGAGCGCCAGCCGCTCGTGGATCCAGCCGCGCACCTGACGCGCGCGGTAGGCGGGCTGGCGGCGCGCGGCGAAGTGTTCCGCGAGCGTCCGATCCAGCTCTTCCGGGGCGAGCCCCACGAGGTCGATTCGAGTTGATCCGGTCATGGCCAACTGGTTACCCTCGAATCACTTCCAGGATCTCCGCCGCAGTGGATTCGAGGGTCAGAAGGCGACGCTCAGCCGGTAGTGGGTCGCGGCGCCGAAGCCGTTCGGCAGGTGCTCGCGCACGACGCCCAGCCGATAGCGGCCAAGGTGCAGCAGCGCGGCGAGGAGCGGCACCCATTCGCGCTCGGCCGCGCCGGGCTGGCCGCTCGCGCCTACCTGGAGCTCCGCGAGGCCCCGCCACGTGCCGCTGCCGACCACGCTGTGGCTCAGTCCGAGCGGCCCGTGCTGGGCGGCGCCCCAGGCGAACGCGAGCGCGAGGCGGCCGTCCAGCAGCGGCGGTGCGCCGGCTTCGGCCGCGAACGCGATCGCCCGCTCCTCTTCCTCGACCTCGAGGGAAGCGGCGAGGCGGAGGGCGCCGATGGGCAGCGCCGGGGCGTAGCCGGCGCCGAGCGTGCCCGCCCAGGATTCGTCGCCCTGGAGGTCTTCGGCCGGCGTGTCGAGCCGTCCCGCCGCCCCGGCGGTGACGTCGCCGAAGCGGACGCCCACGCCGAGCGCAAAGACGTCCTCGCCGATCTCGAGCGGTCGGGGCGAATCCCCCAGCGGTGGACCGTCGGTGCGCAGCATGTCGCCGACGCCGATGTGCCGGTACGCCGCGCCGACCGTCCAGCGCTCCAGCAAGCGGACGGCGCCCGCGATCGTGAGGGCGCGCAGCCCCATCTCGTCCGGCGTTTCCAGGTCGGAGACGAGGCCTTCGGCGCGCTGGTCCAGGGCGGCGACACCGGCCGGATTGGTGAGCAGGGCGCCCGATCCCGTGATCAGGGGAGCGGGCCGGGCTTCCAGGACGAGCGGCCAATCGAGTACCGCCTGCGCACCGGCCGGCGCGGCCACCAGAACGGAGAGCAGCGCCGCGGCCGCCGAATGGTGTCGCAAATCTCTGCCCCGGCTGCGGTTGATGGACGTGGGTCCCATCGGTAACTTAGCCGCCGCATGCGAGGCGGGGAAACGACCTGTTGCGTGGCGCCGGATACACATTGCGCCTGATCGATCTGCTCGATTCCGAGCGGGTTCGGGTTCCGCTCGCCTCCACGTCGAAGGAGCAGCTCCTGCGCGAGATGGTGGATCTGCTCATGGGTCCCGAGGGTCACGATCGCGCGGACGAGGTGCTGCGGGCGGTGATCGAGCGGGAAACCGTGCTGTCGACGGGCATCGGCGGCGGTGTCGCCATTCCGCACGCGAAAACGGACGCCGTCAGCTCGCTGCGCATTGCCGCCGGCCGCATGGCCCGGGAAGTCGACTACGACGCATTGGACGGGGAGCCGGTACGGCTCTGCTTTCTGCTGGTGGGGCCGGAATCGGACGCGGGCGGCCACGTGAAGGCGCTCAGCCGCATCGCACGAGTCGTGCGCTCGGAGTCCGTGCGCGATCGCCTCGCCGCCGCCAGCGACGCCGCGGAGTTCCTGCGCGTGCTCGACGAAGCCGAAGCGGCGTGAGGCGGTCGCTCGCGTTCGCACCCGCATTCGTGTGGGCGCTGCTCATCCTGTGGCTCGGCTCGCTGCCGTCGCTTACGACGCCGCTCGCTCTCCCACTCGACAAGGTCGGACATTTCGGCATGTTCGCCGTGCTCGGCGCGCTGCTGGCACTGGGCCTCCACGGTGCGCGCATCCGCGCCTCGATCGCCTGGCCGCTGCTCGCCGGCATCGGCGTCGGCGTGATCGACGAGCTGCACCAGCGCACGGTGCCCGGGCGAACGGCCGAGTGGGCGGACCTCGTCGCCGATGTCAGCGGCTGCGCGCTCGCGCTCTGGCTCGCGCACCTCGCGCTCGAGCGTCGCGAGTCGCGCAGGAGCAGCGCGGCACACGAGGACGACGCGCGGCCATCGGATCCCATCCAGGAGCATCGTGCCTGATACATCGCCCACGTCCTATCGCAGCACGCTCGCGGGCGCGCTGCGCGCTGCCGACGCCGGCCGCGAGGTGCGCCTCGCCGGCTGGGTGCACCGCCGGCGGGATCTCGGCGGGCTGGTCTTCATCGACCTGCGTGACCGCTCCGGCCGGGTCCAGCTTTCGTTCGGCCCCGACTGGTCGCCCGCGGCCGCGATCGAGACCGCGTCGGGCCTCGGCGCGGAGAGCGTCATCGCGGTGCGCGGCACGGTGGTCGAGCGACCCGTCGGCCAGGCGAACCCCGAGCTGGAGACGGGCGAGATCGAAGTGCACGTCGCTTCGCTCGACGTGCTCGGCCGCTCGGAGACGCCGCCGATCCAGGTCGCGCGCGGCCCGGAGGACGAGCTGCCCTCCGAGGAGCTGCGCCTGCGCTACCGCTATCTCGATCTGCGCCGCCCCGAGCTGCGCCGCGCGCTGCACGCGCGCCACCAGGCGCAGCAGGTGGTGCGGCGCTGGCTCTCCGAGCAGGGCTTCTGGGAGATCGAGACGCCGATGCTGACCCGGCGCACGCCGGAAGGCGCGCGCGACTACCTCGTGCCGAGCCGCATCCATCCGGGCGAGTTCTACGCGCTGCCGCAGTCGCCGCAGCTCTACAAGCAGCTTCTGATGGTGTCGGGCTACGACCGCTACTTTCAGATCGCGCGCTGTCTGCGCGACGAGGACCTGCGCGCCGACCGCCAGCCCGAGTTCACTCAGATCGACGCGGAGATGTCCTTCGTCGACGAGGAGGACGTGCTCACCGTCGGCGAAGGGCTCATGGCCGCGCTGTGGCGCGAGATCCTCGGGGTCGAGATCCCCACGCCGTTCCCGCGCATGACCTATCGCGAGTCCATCGAGCGCTACGGCACCGACAAGCCCGACCTGCGCTTCGGTCTGGAGTTCACCGACGTCACCGACGTGCTCCAGGCCAGCGACTTCCGCATGTTCACCGAGACCAGGGGGACCGGCCGCCGCATTCGCGGCTTCCGCGCGCCCGGCGGCGCGTCGCTCTCGCGCCGGCAGCTCGACGAGCTGAACGAGGTCGCCCGCGCCGCGGGCGCGCCCGGCGCGCTCTGGCTGAAGCGCAACGCGGACGGCTGGTCCGGACAGTTCGCGAAGGCGCTCGGCGGCTCGATCGACGACGCCTTCGCCGCCGCCACCGGCATGGTTGCGGGCGACCTGTTCGTCGCCGTCATCGGCCACTTCCGCGGCGCGCCGCTGGTGGCCGACAGCCACGGCGGCGTCAGTGACGCGCAGCGGCTCGACGGCGCCGAGGCCGCTCTCGACGCGCTCCGCCGACACGTCGGCGGCGAGCTCGGCCTGCGCGATCCCAACGGCCACGCCTGGGTCTGGATCACCGAATTCCCCTTCTTCGAATGGGACGTCGAGGCGAACCGGCTGGTCGCGGCGCACCACCCGTTCACGCAGCCGCACCCCGAGGACCTGCCGGCGCTGCTCGAGGCGGCGGGCGATGCGCTGGCCGTCGGGGGCGATGCCGCCCGTATGCTCTACGATCGCGGCATCCGTGCCCGCGCGTACGATGCGGTGTACAACGGCAATGAGCTGGCGAGCGGCTCGGTGCGCATCCACGATCAGGCGGTGCAGCGCGGCGTCTTCCGTGCGCTGGGCATCGACGAGGCACAGGCGGAGGCCAAGTTTGGCTTTCTTCTTGAAGCGTTCCGCTACGGCGCGCCCCCTCACGCGGGCTTCGCGTTCGGTTTCGACCGTCTCGTGATGCTCCTCATCGGGGCGTCCAGCCTGCGCGACGTGATCGCATTTCCGAAGACCACTACCGGTCGGGCCCTCTTCGAGGGTGCTCCGGCGGCCGTCGATGCCGATCAACTGCGCGAGCTGCACCTGGAGGTGAAGCGAAGGTGAGGTGCATGCGGCGGAATCTGAAGGCAAGGCCGGGGTATATCGTAAACCGTATACGGTATACGGTATACGGTATCCGGTATCCGGTATCCGGTATCCGGCACTGACTACTGACTACTGACTACTGACTACTGACTACGGAGTACGGTATTAATTGAGCACCACGATTCAGCATCGCGTGCCCGCGGAGGGCGCGGACTATCTCACGCTGGCCGGGGTAAACGACGCCAACCTCCAGGAGCTCGCGCGGCTGTCGGGCTGCCGCGTCATTCTGCGCGGCGATCATCTCGTGCTCTCGGGCGAGATGGACGACGTGGAGCGGTCGACGCCGGTCGCGCAGCGCCTGATCGAGCGGGCCCGTCTGGGCAATCCGATCAGCATCGAGGACGTGGCGGCCGAGTACGAGCAGGTGTCGCAGATCGGCCTCGAGGGCGCGACGGAGCTGGCGGAGAAGCTGGCAGAGCAGCGGGTCGTGCTGCCGGGGTCCCGCAAGGTGATCACGCCCAAGTCGGCCGGGCAGCGCGAGTACCTCGAGGCGATCGAGATGAACGACATCGTCGTCGGCATCGGTCCCGCGGGTACCGGCAAGACCTACCTCGCCGTCGCGATGGCCGTCGACGCGCTCAACAAGAAGCGGGTCAAGCGCATCATCCTGGCGCGGCCGGCCGTGGAGGCGGGCGAGAATCTCGGCTTCCTGCCGGGTGACCTCCAGGAGAAGGTCGACCCCTACCTGCGTCCGCTCTACGACGCGCTCGAGGACATGATGCCGCTCGACCGGATGCGCCGAGCGCTGGAGGAGCGCACGATCGAGATCGCGCCGCTCGCCTACATGCGCGGGCGCACGCTCGCCGACGCGTTCGTCATTCTGGACGAGGCGCAGAATGCGACGCGGGCGCAGATGAAGATGTTCCTCACGCGACTCGGCCTGAACTCGCGCGTCGTCGTCACCGGCGACAAGACGCAGATCGATCTGCCGAAGCCGGCCGATTCCGGGCTGCTGGAGATCGAGCGACTGCTGTCCGGTATCGACGGCATCGAGTTCGTCTACCTCCACACCGTCGACGTCGTACGCCATCGGCTGGTGCGTCAGATCATCGACGCGTACGCCGCCGAGTCCGCCGCCGCACCGGAGGGTGCCGCCGGCGAAGGCGCCCCGGAGGCGTAGACGAGCGTGGCACGCCCGACCTCGTTCGAATCGCTGCGCGAGCGGCTGGAGCGCGCGCCCGGAGCATCCTGGCCGGCTCGGCTGGTGCACCACGGCGCGCGCGTGCTGGTGCTGATCGCGCTCGCGCTCGCGGTTCAGCTCTTCTTTCCGGTCGCCCCCGTCCCCGACTTCCCGATCCTCGAGCGCGGCGTCGTCGCGGACGAGGACATCATCGCGGAGGTCGCGTTCCCGATCCTCAAGTCGGACGACGAGCTGGCGCGCGAGCGGGAGGACGTTGCCGCGGGCGTTCCGCCGATCTTCGTCTACGACGAGTCTGCGGTGGATTCCGTGCAGAGCCGGGTGCACGCGTTCCTCGCCCATTTCGACAGCGCGGCGGCGCCCCGTACCGAGGAGGGACGCTCCCGCGTGCGCGTTCGCGAGCTGCTGCGCAGCTATGGCATCACGCCGAACGAGGGTTTCGTCGACATCCTCCGCTCGTCGGTGGACCGGACGATGCTGCGTTTCGCGCTGGACCGCGCCATCGAGACGATGATGCCGCAGGGCATCGCGGCGACCGCGGCGCTGGACGAGCACGCCTCCCAGCAGATCCGGCTGCGGCGCGGCGACAGCGAGCAGCTCGTCGCCCGCGACGAGGTGCTGACCGGCCGCCGCTTCTACGAGACCGCCGCGTCCTATCTGCCCGAGCGGCGCCGGGCGCAGCTGTCGGAGCTCCAGCGGCTCATCCTGATCCGCTTCTTCGAGCCCAGCATCCGCTATCACGAGACGGCCACCGAAGCCATGCGTGACCGCGCGCGCGCCGCCGTCACCACCACCAAGGGCGAGGTGCTGCGTGGCGAGAAGATCGTGGGCGCGCACGAACAGGTGCGCGAGGCGGAGCTCGAGCGCCTGCGCTCCTACCGCGCCGCGCTCGCCGCGATGGGCCGCCTCGAGTCGGGGCCCACGCACGCACCGCGCGCGTTCGCCGCGCTCATGTACAACTTCTTCGTGCTCGGCATCTTCGGTCTGCTGCTCTATTTCTATCGGGCACCCGTCTACACCAGCTTCCGCAAGATCCTGATGCTGGCGTTCCTGGTGCTGCTGCTGACGAGCGTGTCGGCGGTAATCGGCGCGCGCGACTGGCCGGCCGAGCTGATCCCGATCGCCCTGCCGGCGCTCGCCGTGGCCGTCCTGTGGGACGGCCGCATGGCGCTCATCTTCTCGCTGGTGCTGTCCGTGCTGCTCGCGGGGCAGACGCCGTTCGTGGGCATGTCGGTGCTGTTCACGTGCGTCATGGCGGGTGCCGCCGCATCCATGAGCGTGCGCGTGGTGCGCAGTCGCGCGCAGACCTGGATGTTCATCGCCGTCATCGCGCTGGCATACGCGGCCGCGGCGATCACGCTCGGCGTGCTGCGGCAGCACGCGTGGATCGAGATCGGCACCTCGATCCTGTGGGGCATCGGCAGCAGCGTCATCAGCGCGCTGGTCGCGATGGGCACGCTGCCCCTGTTCGAGGCGTTCACGCGGGTCACGACTCCGCAGACGCTGCTCGAGCTCGGGGATCTGAATCGTCCGCTGCTCCAGCGACTGCGCAAGGAGGCGCCGGGCACGTTCGCGCATTCGATCAGCGTAGCGGGCATTGCGGAAGGCGCGGCGCGTGCGATCGACGCGGACGCGCTGCTTACGCGCGTGGGCACGTACTACCACGACGTCGGCAAGATCGGCAAGCCGCAGTACTTCATCGAGAACCAGCATCAGTCGCGCAATCCGCACGACCGGCTGAAGCCGTCGACCTCGGCGTCCATCGTGCGCAACCACGTGCTGGAAGGGCTGCGCCTGGCGGAGGAGCACCGGCTGCCGGATGTGATCAAGGCGTTCATCGCCGAGCATCACGGCACGCAGCACATCTCCTTCTTTTACGATCAGGCGCAGAAGCAGAACCCGGAGGCCGAGCTCGAGCCCGCCGCCTACGCCTATCCGGGTCCGCGCCCGCAGTCGAAGGAGACGGCGATCCTGATGCTGGCCGATTCGGTGGAATCGGCGGCGCGCGTGCTCCAGGACCCGACGCCGGAGCGCATCCGCGAGCTGGTCGATCGCATCGTGGAAGGGAAGATCGCGGACGGTCAGCTCGAGGACACGCCGCTCACGTTCCGCGAGATCCGCCTGATCAAGAACGAATTCGTGAACGTGCTGTCCGGCATGTTCCACCAGCGCATCGACTATCCGCCCCGACCCGAGCCCGCGCCCGCCGCAACCGGTGCGGGTGGCGCGTCGGGATGACCCTCCGGATCGACATCAACCTGCCCGCTCTCGACGCGGGCCCCGGCGCCGACGCTCTCCATGACGCAGGCGTTCCGTCCCCGCGCACGCTGACGCCGCTGCTGCGTCGAGCGGCGCGCACGGCGCTCGAGGGGAAGCAGCTCGCCGACGCGGAGCTGTCGATCACGCTGCTCGACGATCAGGCCATGCGCGACCTCAATCGGGACTGGCTCGGGCGGGATCGGACCACGGACGTCATCGCGTTCACGCTCGGGGAAGGGGACGCGGAGCCTCTGGGCGACATCTACATTGGGGTCGAGCGCGCGCTCGAGCAGGCGGCCGAGGCCGGCGTGGCGGTGCGCGAGGAGCTGGTCCGCCTGGCGGTGCATGGTACGCTGCACGTGCTGGGTCACGACCACGCGGAAGGGGAGGAGCGCCAGCGTGGCGAGATGTGGCGGCTTCAGGAGGACCTCGTGACGCGCATCCTGGGAGCACGATGAACATGCCGGCCGGTCCCGGGCCGGACGGGGAGCGGCGCGCTCTCGACGTGCGACCACCGGAGTCCCGCGCGCAGATCGAGTCGCAGGCGCGGGCCGAGGCGATTCATCGGCTGCTCGCGCGCGACGACGACGCCGCGGTCCGCGCGCTGCTCGCGGACCTGCATCCGAGCGATATCGCGGACCTGGTCGAGCAGCTCGAGGACGTCGACGAGCAGGTGCGCGTGCTCGAGCTGCTGCCGGTCGACGTCTCCGCCGATACGCTGTCCGAGATCGAGAGCCACGAGCATCCCGAGGAGATCCTCAGCTCGCTCGATCCGCGACGCATCGCCGAGCTGCTCGCCGAGCTGCCCGACGACGACGCCGTCGACCTGATCGGCCAGCTCTCGCCCGAGGAGCAGGCGCGCGTCCTCGCCACGCTGCCGCTGGTCGAGGCCGGCGCGCTGCGCAGGCTGCTCCGCTACGACGAGGAGTCGGCCGGCGGCATCATGACGACCGAGCTGGTCTCGGTCGACATCGGCCTCAGCGCGGCACAGGCGATCGAGGAGATCCGTCGCCAGGCGCGCGAGATGACCGAGAACTTCTACGCGGTCTACGTCGTCGACGAGTACCGTCGCCTGAAGGGAACCGTCGGGCTGCAGGACCTGGTCATCGCGGATCCGGGAACGCCCATCGCCGAGCTGCTCCAGGCGCCCGTCGCCACGGTCCCCGTCGACATGGATCAGGAGCATGTCGCGCGGCTGATGGCGCGCTACAACCTGCCCTCGATGCCGGTCTTGGGGCCGAACGACGCGCTGCTCGGCCGCATCACGTTCGACGACGTGCTCGACGTCATCGAGGCCGAGCAGACCGAGGACATGTTCCGCCTGGCCGGCGTCTCGGGGGAGGAGGAGGTGCGCGGCGGCGTCGTCGACACCGTGCGGGCGCGCCTGCCGTGGCTGATGGTCACGATCGGAACGGCCTCGCTCGGCGCCTCCGTCGTATGGTTCTTCCAGGACACGATCGGGGAGCTGGTCCTCCTTGCCGCCGTCATGCCGGTGATCGCGGGTATCGGGGGCAACGCGGGCACGCAGGCGCTCGCCGTCACCGTCCGCCGCCTCGCGCTGTCGGAGGAATCCAGCCGACGGCGCTGGGGCCTCGTCGCGAAGGAGATCGTCGTCGGGCTCGTCAACGGACTGGCGCTCGGTATCGTGGCCGGTGTGGCCGGTTACCTGCTTGCCGACCTGCCGGTGTTCGGCCTCGTCGTCCTGCTGGCCATGTGGGGAAATCTGGTCGTGGCTTCCGTGGCCGGCGCCTTCGTGCCCGTGCTGCTCGAGCGCATGGGCGCCGATCCCGCCGTCGCTTCCGCGGGGTTCGTCACCGCCTGCACGGACGTGTTCGGCTTCTTCCTGCTGCTGGGACTCGCCTCCGCGCTCATCCTCTGAGACGTCCCGCCCCGGCCGGCTCGCGGCGCGGCAGTCGCCCCACGGTCGTCTTGCTGGGGCTCCGGGCCTACGCTAGAATCCGGGCCGGTCGCGGCCGCCGTCGCGCGGTGGCGAAGTCCCCCGGTCGAGGCCGGGGGATTTTTTCGTTTCGGGGACCGGGGACCCGGAGTCCCCTGCGGGGTAAACCCGCTTGCGTTCTCGCTGTACGCACTACCCACTACGCACTGGCCCATGACGAAGAACGGACAGGGGAACGGCCGCAAGGCCGCGACGCCACGCCTCAAGAAGGGCCTCGCCGAGATGCTGAAGGGCGGGGTGATCATGGACGTGACGACGCCCGAGCAGGCGCGCATCGCGGAGGACGCGGGCGCGGTCTCGGTGATGGCGCTCGAGCGGGTGCCGGCGGACATCCGCGCGGCTGGCGGAGTCGCGCGCATGGCCGATCCGGCGATCGTCGAGGCGATCATGAAGACGGTGTCGATTCCGGTCATGGCGAAGGCGCGCATCGGCCACTTCGTCGAGGCGCAGATCCTCCAGTCGCTCGGCGTCGACTACATCGACGAGAGCGAGGTGCTGACGCCCGCGGACGAGGTGCACCACATCGACAAGTGGTCGTTCGACACGCCGTTCGTGTGTGGCGCGCGCGACCTGGGCGAGGCGCTGCGGCGCATCGCGGAAGGCGCGGCGATGATTCGCACGAAGGGCGAGGCCGGCACGGGCGACATCGTCGAGGCGGTGCGTCACATGCGCAAGATCAACGCGCAGATCCGGCAGGTGGTCGCGGCGCCCGTGGACGAGCTGCCGGTGCTCGCGAAGGAGCTGATGGTGCCGATCGCGCTGCTCCAGGAGACGCGCGAGGCGGGTCGCCTGCCCGTCGTCAACTTCGCCGCGGGCGGCATCGCGACGCCGGCGGATGCCGCGCTCATGATGCAGCTCGGCTGCGACGGCGTCTTCGTCGGCTCCGGCATCTTCAAGTCGGACAATCCGGCCGCGCGGGCGCGCGCGATCGTCGAGGCGACGACCCACTTCGAGGACGCGGACACGCTGGCGCGCGTCTCGCGCGACCTGCCCGGAGCGATGATGGGCATCGACGCCGCGCGTCTCCCGGTCGAGCAGCGCCTCGCCGCGCGCTCCGTCTAGCGCGGTGGTGGGAGCCAACGTCCGAAGCCCGATGCCCAGCGCCCTCAGGATCGGCGTCCTCGCCCTCCAGGGCGACGTCGTCGAGCACGAGCGGGCTCTTCGCCGTCTGGGCGTCGAGCCCGTTCGGGTGAAGCGGCCGGACGACCTGGAGCAGGTCGACGCGCTGGTGCTGCCCGGCGGCGAGAGCCCGGCGATGATCCGCCTGCTGCGCAGCTCCGGCCTCGATCGCCCGCTGCGCGATCGGCTGTCGGCGGGCATGCCGGTGTTCGGCACGTGCGCCGGGCTGATCCTGCTCGCGCGCGACTCGGGCGATCCGGAGGTGACCGGCTTCGGCGCGCTGGACCTCGCGGTCGAGCGGAACGCGTACGGCCGGCAGCTCGACAGCTTCGAGTGCGCGTTGCCCGACCACACGCTGGGCGGAGCGCCTCTCGAGGCCGTCTTCATCCGGGCCCCGGCCATCCGGGATCTCGGCGCGGGGGTCGAGGTGCTGGCCCGCCACGAGGGCCGTCCGGTCGCCGTGCGACAGGGCAACGCCATCGGCACGGCCTTCCATCCCGAGCTGACGGACGACCCGCGTCTCTACCAGGCGCTCATCGAGCGCGTGCAGGCGGCGGTCGACCCCGCGCGCGACGACGCCGCCTGAGGGAACCGATCCTGACGGAGCATCACCGTTCCGGCGGCGGCTTCCGGAATCCCTGGACCGCGGATGATCCGGAACGCGGAGCGGGCGCTTTCTGGCGCTGGCAATGGCAGCGGCTGAAGGGGCACAGCTGGCCGCGCCGCAACGGCGTGACGGTGCCGCGGGGCACGCCGGACTTCGACGCACCCCGCGCACGTCCCGATGAGATCACGGCGACGTGGATCGGGCAGGCGTCGTGGCTGCTTCAGCTCGGTGGACTCAACCTGCTAACCGACCCGGTCTTCAGTCTCCGCGCCTCTCCGATGTCGTGGAGCGGCCCGAAGCGGCTGAGTCCGCCCGGCATCGCGCTCGCCGACCTGCCGCCGATCGACGCGGTTCTCCTCTCGCACGACCACTACGATCACCTCGATGCCCCGAGCGTGCGCGCGCTGCGCGACCGCTGCGGCGACGACCTCACCTGGTTCGTGCCGCTCGGCTTTGCCGACTGGTTTGCGCGCCGCGGCATCCTGCGCGTCGTCGAGCTGGACTGGTGGCAGGACGCGACCTTGCCGCTGCCGGGCGGCGGCGGCTCGCTCCGCGTCACGGCTGCGCCCGCCCAGCACTGGTGCAGGCGCGGCCCGCGTGACACGGCGCGGCTGTGGTGCTCCTGGACGGCGCGCGTCGTCGCGGACGTCCCTCGCGCCGACGGACGTCGCCCCCCGGGCGCGGTCTGGTTCGTCGGCGACAGCGGCTACTGCCCCGTATTCCGCGACATCGGTGAGCGGCTCGGGCCGTTCGACCTCTCGCTCGTGCCGATCGGCGCCTACGAGCCGCGCTGGTTCATGAAGGCCGCGCACATGAATCCCGAGGAGGCGGTGCAGGCTTACGTCGACGTCGGCGGCACCGGCGTCTTCGCGGGCATGCACTGGGGCACGTTCATCCTCACGGACGAGCCCGTGCTCGAGCCGCCGCAACGCGTGCGCGCCGCGTGGAGCGCGACCGGCCTCCCGGCCGACGACCTCTGGCTCCCGACTCACGGCGAGACGAGGCGCGCGTCGTCGGCCCCGTTCGTTCCAGGCCGACGGCGGTTTGACACCCTCCGGCGCGAGCGGGCATCTTTGCGCATGCCTGCTACAGAAGTGCCTTCGCGCCACGACGCGCTGCTCGACGAGTTCCGGGCCGGGCGGCGGACCGCGCTCGCCCGCGCGATCTCCATCGTCGAGAACGAGCGCGCGGGCTTCGAGGCGCTGCTCGAGGCGATCCATCCGTCGCTCGGCCGCGCGCATCGCATCGGCATTACCGGCCCGCCCGGAGCCGGCAAATCGACGCTCACGTCGGCTCTGATCGCGCTCGGTCGCGCGCGCGGCGAGCGCATCGGCGTCGTCGCGGTGGACCCGACGTCCCCCTTCACCGGCGGGGCGCTGCTCGGTGACCGCATCCGCATGAACGACGTGGCGCTCGACGACGGCGTGTTCATCCGCTCCATGGCCACCCGCGGGTCGCTCGGCGGACTCGCGCTCTCGACGCGCGAGGTCGCCGACGTCATGGACGCGTTCGGCTTCGACCGCGTCATCATCGAGACGGTCGGCGTCGGCCAGTCCGAGCTCGACATCGCGGCCGCCGCGGACTCGACCGTCGTCGTGCTCGTCCCGGAATCCGGCGACTCGATCCAGGCGATGAAGGCGGGACTGATGGAGGCCGCCGACCTGTTCGTGATCAACAAGGCCGACCGGCCCGGCGCCCAGCGGCTCGCCAAGGAAGTCGAGATGATGATCCACTTCCGGACGGGCAAGACGATGAAGCGCGTGCCCGCGCATCATGGGGTGGATTTGAAGCGGGTGGGCAGGAAGAACGAGGGGAAGGAGGGAAAGGAGCCCGACCTCACCTCACCTCACCTCACCTCGGGCGACGCCGAAGGCGCCGCCTGGACGATTCCGGTCTTGCAGACCATCGCCGAGACGGGCAAGGACGTCGACGGACTCCTCGCCGCGCTCGATGCGCACCGCGCGTGGCTGGAAGCGTCGGGGGAGCTGGGCGAGCGGCGACGCCGTCGTCTCGCGGAGAGGGTGCGCGAGGTCGTTCGTCGCCGTCTGATGGAGCGGGTCTGGCGCGAGGGCGGCGGCGAGCGGATGCTCGATGAAGCCCTGCCCCAGCTCGAATCCGGAGCGTCGACGCCGTATGCCATTGCGGCGCGAATCGTGCGCGCCATTCCCGGGTAGGCTCTGCGTCGACCCGTTGAAGTCGTTGATCCGCGCGCGTTTCCGCGCCCAACCCGGCTAGAGCCAGCGCCTAGCGCATAGCGCCTATGTCCACCATCGAAAGCGGCGTCCCCGCCACCGAGACGGAGCGGCGTCTCCGCGAAGCCGAGAAGGAGCTCACGGCGCTGCGCGAGCGCCTCGCCGACTGGGAGCGCAAGTACGAGCGCATCCCGAAGCGGGAGATCTCCTTCACGACCGTGTCCGGCACCGAGGTCGAGCCGCTCTACACGCCACTCGACCGCCCGGGCGTGGATTACGACGAATCGCTCGGCTTCCCCGGCGAGTTCCCGTTCACGCGCGGGCCCTACTCGACGATGTACCGCTCGCGCCTCTGGACGATGCGCCAGTTCGCCGGCTTCGGCACCGCGCAGCAGACGAACGAGCGCTACCACTACCTGCTGGAGCATGGGCAGACCGGGCTCTCCGTCGCCTTCGATTTCCCGACACTGATGGGCTACGACTCCGACCACCCGCGCTCTGAGGGCGAGGTGGGGAAGTGCGGCGTCGCGATCAGCTCGCTCGCCGACATGGAGACCCTCTTCGACGGCATTCCGCTCGATCAGGTGTCCGTGTCGATGACCATCAACGGGCCCGCCATCATCCTGTTCTGCTTCTACGTCGTCACCGCCGAGAAGCAGGGCGTGGCGTCCGAGGTCATCCGCGGCACCGTCCAGAACGACATCCTGAAGGAATACCAGGCGCAGCACGCGTGGATCTATCCGCCGGAGCCCGCGCTCAAGCTGATCGTCGACATGTTCGAGTGGTGCTCCGAGCACGCGCCCAAGTACAACCCGGTCTCGATCAGCGGCTACCACATCCGCGAGGCGGGCTCGACCGCGGCGCAGGAGCTCGCGTTCACGCTGCGCAACGGCTTCGAGTACGTGGAGCGCGGCATCGCGCGCGGTCTCGACGTGGACGACTTCGCGCCGCGCCTGTCGTTCTTCTTCGACGTGCACAACGATTTCTTCGAGGAGGTCGCCAAGTTCCGCGCCGCACGCCGCATCTGGGCGAAGCGGCTGCGCGACGTGTACGGCGCGAAGAACCCGGAATCGATGCGGCTGCGCACCCACGCGCAGACCGCCGGCGTCACGCTGGTCGCGCCGCAGCCGGAGAACAACATCGTGCGCGTCGCCTATCAGGCGATGGCCGCGGCGCTCGGCGGCACGCAGTCGCTGCACACCAACTCGATGGACGAGACGCTCGCGCTGCCCACGGAGAAATCGGTGCGCATCGCGCTGCGCACGCAGCAGATCCTGGCCTACGAGACGGGTGTGCCGAACACGATCGATCCGCTCGCCGGCTCGTACTTCATCGAGTCGCTCACCGACCGCCTGGAGGAGGAGGCCGAGCAGATCTTCGCGGAGGTCGACGCGCTGGGCGGCGCCGTGCCCGGCATCGAGGCCGGCTATTTCCAGCAGGCGATCGCGCGCAGTGCCGAGCGACAGCAGCGCGAGATCGAGTCGGGCGAGCGCATCATCGTCGGCGGGAATGCGTTCGGCGTCGGCAACGCCGACGCGCCGATCGACATCCTCAAGATCGGCGAGGAGGCGGCCGCGACGCAGCAGGCGCGGCTGGCGGAGCTACGCGAGATGCGCGACGACGCGCGCGTGGCGGCGTCGCTGGCGGCCCTGGCCGAGGCGGCGCGCGCGGACCAGAACCTGATCGAGCCGATGCTCGAGTGCGTCCGGGCGTACTGCACGCTCTTCGAGATCCGGCACGCGCTCGAGGAAGTCTACGGCGCCTTCCGCGAACCCATCTTCTTCTAGGTGATCCTCACACTTCAGGCCGCGCACGACCCTGTCGCGGCGGAGGCCGTCCTTTCGGCCGGCGACATCGCCTGGCGCATCGGACTCGCGCTCACGCTCGTGCTGGCGAACGGTTTCTTCGTCGCGGCCGAGTTCGCACTGGTCGGTGCGCGCCGAACGCGCATCGAGGCGCTGGTCCGCGCCGGCAGCCGGCCGGCCATCATCGCGCGCAACGCGATCAATCGTCTCGATCACTACCTGTCGGCGACGCAGCTCGGCATCACTCTGGCCTCGCTCGGGCTCGGCTGGGTGGGCGAGAACACGCTCGCGGCGATCTTCATCCAGACGTTCGGCGGCCTGGGCGCGCCGTGGGACGTCGTCGCGTCGCACCTCGTCGCGGGCACGATCGCGTTCTCCATCATCACCGTGCTGCACATCGTGCTGGGCGAGCTCATGCCGAAGTCGATCGCGATCATGAAGCCCGAGACGACATCGCTCTGGACGGCGCCGCTGCTCGTCGCGTTCGCGAAGGTGCTCACCCCGTTCATCTGGCTGCTCAACGGGCTGGCCAACAAGCTGCTCGGCCTGTTCGGCCTGAAGGCGCCGCACGAGTCGGAGAGAGTACATCGACCGGAAGAAATCGACATGATCGTGAAGCAGTCGTCGGCTCATGGTCAGCTCGGCGAGGAGCCGGGCGAGATGATTCGGGGCGTGATCGAGCTGTCACAGACGACGGCGGGCGAGGTCATGACGCCGCGCATCGATTTGGTCGCGCTGCCGAAGACCGCGTCCGTGCAGGAGGCGGCCGAAATCATCCTGCGGGAAGGGCATTCGCGCGTGCCGGTCTTCAGCGACACGATCGACAACGTCACCGGCGTGCTGCTCGCGCGCGACGTGTGGAACGCGCAGGTGCACGGCGAGACCGACCTGGCCGCGGTCATGCGGCCGGTCAACTTCGTGCCCGACAGCAAGCCGATCATCGAGCTGCTGCCGCAGATGCAGAAGCTGGGCGTGCAGCTCGTCGTCGTCGTCGACGAATTCGGCGGCACTGCGGGCATCCTCACCATCGAGGACCTGGTCGAGGAGATCGTGGGCGAGATCCGCGACGAGCACGACGTCGAGCCCCCCGGCATCGACATCGCGCCCGACGGCCGCGTCTTCCTCATCGGCGGCCTCGGCATCGGCGATCTGAACGACGAGTTCGACCTCGACCTGCCCGAGGAGGACTACACGACCGTCGCCGGCTACGTGATGGGCCGCCTGGGCCGCATTGC
>DATKDR010000002.1:0-18992 GCA_035512635.1 Longimicrobiales bacterium
GTGCCAGTCGGGGTACTCGAAGAACTGGTAGTAGATCGCGTCACGCCAGTCGGCGGGAGTGTGGCCGCGCAGTAGCGGCACGAGGCTGCGGCCCTGCATGGCGGCGGCTGGAGTCACGCGCCCGATCTCGAGCAGGGTTTGCGCGAGATCGAGATTCATGACCAGGTCGGTGTTGACGCTGCCGGGCGCGACGACGCCCGGCCAGCGGACGATCAGCGGCGTGCGCAGGGATTCCTCGTACATCCAGCGCTTGTCGAAGAAGCCGTGGTCGCCCAGGAAAAAGCCCTGATCGGACGCGTACACGACGACGGTGTTCTCGTCGAGCCCGGCGTCGCGCAGGAAGTCGAGGACGCGTCCGACGTTCGCATCGACGGCCATGGCGGCGCGCAGGTAATCGCCGATGTACCGCTGGTATTTCCAGCGATGAAGCGCCTCGCCTTCGAGCGCCGCTTCGCGGAACGCGGTGTTCTCGGCCTCGTACGCCGCGTCCCACAGCGCGAGCTGCGCCGGCGTGAGGTTGTCGGGAGGCGTCAGCTTCAGGTCGCGGTCGAAGAGGTCGAGCGCGATGGTCATCTCCTGCGAGCCGAACCCGGAAGCTCGGCGCGCGCCGTCGTCGTGGAACGTGGCGGGCTCGGCGATCACCGTGTCACGAAAGAGCATGACCTGCTCGGGACCGGGATCCCAGTAGCGATGCGGCGCGTTGAACTGGAGCATGACGAGAAACGGCCGCGGTCCCGCCGGCCCGCCGGCGCGGTGCCGGTCGTCCGCCGCGGCAGCATGCTCCCGCATCCAGGCCAGTGCGCGCTCAGTGATGATGTCCGGGCCGTAGCCGATGTAGGCGACGGTATCGCTGTGGCTGATCAGCGTGGGATTGTAGTAGGGTCCCTGACCCGCGAGCACCTCGAAGTGTTCGAAGCCCGCCGGCTCGCTGCGCAGATGCCACTTGCCGAAGAGCGCGGTCTCGTAGCCCGCATCCCGCAGAAGGAGCGGAAACGTGACGCTGCTCGGGTGGAGCGCCTCACGGTTCGTCATGACGCCGTTGAGGTGCCCGTACTGACCGGTGAGCACGGTCGCACGGCTGGGTGCGCAGATCGAGTTGGTGACGAAGGCATCCACGAAGAGCATGCCCGACGCGGCGAGACCGTCCAGCCGCGGAGTGTCCGGCAGCCTCGCGCCGTAGCGCAGGTGTGGGCGGTACGCCGAAATCGCGTGCGCGGCGTGATCGTCGGAGAGGAGGAAGACGATGTTCGGACGCGACTGCGCCGCAGCCGGCGATCCGGTCCACACGAGGACGAGCGACGTGAGTACCACGCGGGACCACCGCGGCTGCAGCAGCAGCGACAGTGGTGCCACGATTCCGCGAGTTGCAATCGAAGGCCGCATGTGAAGCCTCCCTGCGAGAGAAATGGCCGCCGCTGCTATACCGCTCCCAGGAAGCTCTCCGGCGACAGCACCCGATCGGAAAACGCCTTCCTGAGCGCTCGGTCGTTCGTGACCAGCGGCACGTCCAGCTCCGCGGCCAGGGCGACGAACTCGCAGTCGTACGCCGACGACTTCGACGACAGCGCCAGCTCGAGCACGGCGTCGGCGGTCGTCAGGAACTCCCTGCCGCGCATCAGACGCTCGGCCGATGCGACGATCGACTTCGCGTCGTCGACCTCCAACAGGCCACGGCGGAACGTACCGAGCACGACGCTGCGGAACTCGCTCCGCCACAGGAACGGTGCCGCCCAGTCCGGATCACGCCGGAAGACACGCTCGGCTGTCGCCGTGTGCTCGCTCGGAAGATGAAGGTAGGCGATCAGGTTCGTGTCGACGACGATCACGATCGCCCATGCTCCTTGAGCTCCGCGATGTCCGCGTCGCTCAGGTAGACCTCGGTAAGGCGCTCCCGCAGCTCGCGTGCTTCGGCCAGGTAGCGATCCGGATCGAAGGCTCGCAGGCCGATCGCCTCCTCCAGCCGCAGGATGACCTCGCTGTTCAGGCTGCGGCGGTTCCGCTCCGCGCTGAGCTTGAGCCGCTCATAGAGCGTCTCGGGCAGATTTTTGATGGTCAGACTGGGCAATGGCGTCTCCGGGTTCCGATATGGTTCCATTATGGAACCAGCGCCGGCCGTGGTCAAGATCGCGGTCTCGCGCCACCTGGCCCGTCGCCCTGCCCTCCCCCCTGGCTCAGAAATCGATCCGCAGCTCGACCTCCGGGTACGGCGAGGTGGCGGCCGACGGATCCTCCTCCCACCACGGGTGGAGCAGGACGCTGTCCTCCCCTTTCAGCCACCGGTCGAAGAACGCGCGCACGAGCTCGCGAGTGACGGCGAGGCCGCGCTCGGGCGTGATCTCGTGGCGGTGCCGGGCGCGCCAGGCGTCGTCGGCAGCGAGCGCGGCGTACAGGAGGATCAGGTCCGAAAACATCGCGTGCCACATGCCGTCGACGATCACCTCGTAGTACGGCGCGTCTCCGGCGCGATACTGGGTGCCTGCCATTTCCTCGCGATTGAAGCCGCCGACGATGTGCATGAACGGGCGCGGCATGCGCAGCGGGCGCGTCGCGCTGTCGCGCACGAGCCCCTCCATGGCGAGGCCTGCGGCAAAGCGCTCGTCGTCGACGAGCAGGAGCGCGGCGGCCGACCCGCCGTACGAGTGCCCGAGCACACCCAGCCGCTCGAGGTCCATCGTGCCAGCGACGGGACTGTCGTCGGACCGATCGAGCGCGGGTAGCCGGTCGGCGACGAAGCGCAGATCCGCCACCCACAGACCGACGCGCTCGACGAGGACGCTATCGCGCTGCGCCTGCGTCGAGCCCGCGGGAAAGAAGTCGAACTCGACCCGCCGCCCGCCCGGGTACACGACCATGTCCGATCCATACGGATGGTTCACGGCCGCGACGACGTAGCCATGACTCGCGAGATCCTCGAGGTACGTCTGGTACATCAGCACCGGCCAGGAGAGGCCGTGCGAGAAGACGAGCGTCGGATGTCGACCGGATGCCGCGACCGCCGATGGCACGGCGTGGCTGCGCACTCGTCGCTCGAAGCCGGCGGGAAAGCGGTGGCGCTCCACCCAGGTGCGTGCCGTCGCAGTGTCCATGTACGACGCAACTGCGCCTGCGTCGCGCGACGGCACCGCACCCGCCTCGCTCGGCGCCGGATACCAGAACTGCACGACCAGCGCGCGGCGGTCACCGGCGTCAGGCGTGTGCGGCTCCCCGCGCGACGAATCGGTCATCGCCACGCGCCAGGTGCCGACGGCGTAGGGGCCGGTCGGCGACATGAGCTCGAGCGCCTCCGCCTCCCGCGTCTGACCCGCCGCCCGCGACGCCCATAGACTCGAAAGGATCAGCCCCCCGACCATCAGCACTCCAGGTCCCGTGCGTCCAGCCATCTCCATCTCCGCCGCTCGAGAAATTCCCTTGCGCATCTGCCTCCCTCCTACTACATACTGTAGCACAGCCTACTACATGATGTAGCATAACGCCAGCGGGAGAGGGTCAGCGTGCAGGACGAACGCAGGGAGCTGAGCGACGCGGAGCTGGAGGCGCTCAAGGCGCTCTGGTCGATCGGGCCGTCGCAGGTGCGCGAGGTGATGGAGGCGCTGCGCGCGGGCGGTCGCGACTGGGCGTACACGACGGCGAAGACGATCCTGGATCGCCTGGAGGCAAAGGGCTACGCGCGGCGGGACCGCAGCGAGGCGGCGCACATTTATCACCCTACGGTGACGCGGGACGATCTCGCGCGGCTGCGTGTCGGCGAGCTGCGAGCCGAGCTGTACGACGGCGCGGCGGCGCCGCTGGTGCGCGCGCTGGTGGAGGGCGGCTTGAGCCCGGACGAGGTGCGTTCACTGCGCGCCTCGCTGGATGCGCTCGAGCGGGGGGTGTCGCGATGAGCGGCGTCGCATGGTGGCTGCTCCAGAACGCGGCGGTAGCGACGGCGCTCGCGCTCGTGCTGGTGCTGGTGGTGCGGTGGACGCGACCACGGCCCGCGCTGGAGCATGCGCTCTGGCTGCTGGTGGCGGCGAAGTTCGTGCTGCCGCCGCTGGCGGTGGTGGCGCTGCCGGATCTCGTCGTGCCCACGTACCTCGAGAGCATCGCCGACCGGACGCGCGCGGCCACCGCCGCGATGGTCGGCCTGGGCGGCCAGTCAGCGGAAAGCATCGCGGCGCCGGCTGGCGCGCGTGACGGAAGCATGCCGACGGAGGCGCCGCTCGCGCCGCGCTCGGAGCGCGAGGGTGGAGCAGCCCTCGCGCCGGGAGCCGGCGTATCGTCCGCGGAGCCGACTTCCCTGCCCTTCTTCGGACCCTCGCGAGTCCGCACGCTCGCGCTCCTCTGGCTCGCACTGGCGCTGGCTGCGCTGTGCTGGCGACTGCTCCGCCACGGGCTGTGGCTGCGTCGGCTCGCGCGCGAGGACGAAGAGCCGCCGGCTGACCTCGCCGCCCGGGTCGCGCGCGGTGCCGCGCGGATCGGCGTGCGCCCGCCGCGCGTGCGGATGACAGCCGCGGTGACGTCGCCGCTCGTCGCGGGACTGCGAGAGCCGGTGCTCTACTGGCCGCGCGAGCTGATCGGGGTGCTGAGCGTCGAGCGGATGGATACGATCGTCGCGCACGAGCTGGCGCACCTGCGTCGCCACGACCTGTGGAGCGGCATGCTCGAGCTGACGGTCGACTGCCTGTGGCGCTGGTATCCCGGCTGGCGGCTGGTGCGGCGCCGCATGCGCGACGCGGCCGAGCGGGCGTGCGATCTGGTGGTGGTCGAAACGTACCCGGACCGCCGACGCCAGTACGCGGAGGGGATCCTCGACGTCCTGACGCTCGACGCACGCCGTCGCCGATCGGCGCTGGCACTAGGGGTCGACGGGCCGGGCTCGGTGGAGCGTCGCATCGAGCGCATCCTGCGTCCGCCGCGATCCGGCGGCCGTCGATTCACCGCATACGTAGCGATTGCGGTCGTGGCGGCGGCTGTGCTCCCGGCGTGGGCGCCGGCGTCGACGGGCGACGCACGGATCGTAGACGCGGCGGGCCCCACATCGTCCGGCGCGACGGAGCGGACGCAGGCCGCGCCGCGCTTCGCGGGCGTCATCAGCCGCGGCGAAGTCCGCTGGGACGATGCCGAGCGGCTCCCAAGCCTTCAGCCGGGCGGCTGGCTGATTGCTTTCGGCGCGCACGACGGTGTGATGCGACGGCTGGAGCTGCGGCGCAGCGCGGGCGGCGGCGGGTTCGTGCGCTACGTCGTCGACGGCTCCGACGCGCCCCTGGACGCGGGTGTCGCCGCGTGGCTGCGCGATGTCTTCGAGCGCACGACGTACGACGTGGGGACGGCGCGCACGAACGGCAGCTCGAGCGCCGCCTGGGTGCCCGACGGGCCGCACGTGCATCGCACCGACGGCAGCGAGTCGCTCGCGTACTGGGCCGCGACCGACGCGGGTGTGCGGACGGACGGCACGCTCGACCACGACGTGGACGAAGATCGGCCGGTGTACCTCGTCAGCGCTCGCGACAGCACGGTCGAATTCTTCTCGCTCGCCCATGAAGACGACGGGGTCCGCGTGCTCGAGCATTCGATCGGAGCGGCGGCGGCGGCCACGGACGCGGCTGCGGAGCACCGCGCGCGAGCGGCGCTCGAGCGCGTCGCGAACTGGATCCTGAGGCCGCAGTCGTGACGGCTTGCGGCTGGCTCGTGGCGGCGCTCCTCGCCTGCGCCGCCGGCGACCCGCCGCGGCACCTGGAAGGCGAGCTGAGCCTGCGCGGCGACACCTGGCCGGTGCGACTCGCGCTCGAGCCGGGCGATCCGCCGCGCGTGACGCTCGACCTGCCCGACATGGTCATGGCCTGGCGGCCGGTGCCGGCGCAGGTCTCGGGCGACTCCATCACCGTCGAGTTTCCTTTCGGCGCCGGTGCGCTGCGCTGGCCGGCCGATGCGCGCACGGTCGACGCCTGGCGCGCGATCGGCGACGACACGCTTCGGCTCACCCTGCGCGCCGCGGCGGCACCGCCCTACACGCGCGAGCCGTTCACCTTCGCGAACGGCCCGGCCACGCTCGTCGGCGAGCTGGTTCGACCCGTGACGGCGGGCCCGCACCCGGCCGTCGTGCTCGTGCACGGCTCGGCGGCGCAGGGCCGCCATTCGTGGGGCTACCGCTCGTACGCCGACCTGTTCGCCCGCGCGGGCTACGCCGTCCTGTATTACGACAAACGGGGCGTGGGCGAATCGACGGGCGCATGGATGACCCGTTCGTATGCAGACATCGACGAGCTCGCGGGCGACGTCGTCGCCGCCGTCGAAGCGCTGCGCAGCCGTCCTGGCGTCGACGGCGAGCGCATCGGCCTGATGGGCGGCAGTCAGGCGGGCTGGGTCTCGCTCCTGACCGCGCGGCGCACGCCCATCGCCTGGATGGTGCTGCGCGGCGCGCCGGCCGTCACGCCCGCAGAACAGGAGGCACAGTCCGTCGAGGCGCGGCTGCGCGCGGACGACCTCGCGCAGCCGATGATCGACAGCGCGCTCGCCCACACGCGTCTCTACTTCCGCGTGGTCGCGGAAGCGCACGGTGCAGATGCGGTCGGCGCGCCGCAGTCCGAGTGGGAACGGCTCGTGGAATCGAGCGAGCGGGCGCGCGCGACGCTGTGGGGCGAGTACGTGCAGCTCGTCGAAACCGAAGATGACCTGTTCTGGTGGCGCCGCAATTACGCCGTCGACCCGCAGCCGCTCCTCGAGGAGCTGAGCGTGCCGGCGCTGTTCATGTACGGCGCGGCGGATGTGGTCGTGCCGCCGGCCGCCAACGTGCCGATCCTGCTGCGCCACACTGCGGGCCGGGAAGTAACCGTGCTGGTCGCGCCGCGCGCCAACCACGTGCTCGAGGTGCCGCTCGGCCACGATCAGGCCGGCGCGTGGCACTTTCCGCGTCGCTCGCCCGAGGCCCTCGACGCGATGATGGGGTGGCTGGAAGGCAGGTCCCCGTGAGCCGTGGTCTCGCGCGGCTGGCCGCGGCCGCGCGGCTGGCCGCGGCCGCGCGGCTCGGCGCGATCACGCTGCTTTCAGCCTGCGGCGCAGCGCAGCAACCCGCAGCGCCCTCGTCCGCAGCGCCGACGCCCGCGGCGCAGCAGCCGGCGACGCTGACACCGGAGCTGCTGGACGCGTTGCGTCGCGGGCCGAGGGCCGTGTCGATCCCGGACGGTCGCCAGGAAATTGCGCTCGTCGGTCAGCCGACGCTGCCGCTTCTCGAGACCCGCATCAACGGGCACGGACCCTATCGCCTGCTCGTGGATCTGGGCTCGAACGTCATCCTTCTGCGACGCGCCGTCGCCGACTCGGCGGGCGTCGAGATTCTGCTCGATCGACCCACCACCGACATCCTGCGCATCGATTCCCTCTCCATCGGAGGTGCGCACTTCGACGACGTCTACGGCGCGGCGTACGACGAGCTCGACGTGGATGGGGTGATCGGCTACAACCTCCTGCGACACCGCGCATTCACGCTCGCTCTCGACCACATGCGCTTCGTTTTCGAGGCGGAGCCCCTGGCGTGGACGGAGTCGACGGCGGGCGTAATGCCGTTCGTGATCGAAGGTCGCATGCCCTACGTGCACGCGCGCATCGGCCAGGACACCTTCCTGGTGAACCTCGATACCGGCGCGACCGAGCAGCTCACGTTCCCCGCCGACTGGCAGGGACGATTCGCGTGGGACTCCGTGACCGCGGCCGGGCCCATGACATACAACAACCAGACGGGCGCGATGCGCGTGAGCGTGGGCTGGCCCGCCGAGGACTTCTGGATCGGTCCCGTTCGCGTCGCGCGGCCGGAAGTCTATCTGAATCCGGACGCCGAGGACGCGTGGATCGGCAGCGGTCTGCTGCGTCGCTTCACGGTCACCGTGGATCCGGCACGTCAGCTCCTGCGACTGGTGCCGGTCGATGAAGCCATGAAGGGATGATCCTTTCGAACGCCCGTGACGCGACTCGTCCCGAAGCTGTGGCCGGGCTGAAGGTTTCCCACCCACCCTGCCGGTGGATGCTTCCCCACCAACCAGCAATCGGAGTGTGCCCGATGAAGACGACCCTGCTGCTCGCCGGCCTCGCCCTGCTGGTCGGCGTCTCGCCCGCGGCCGCGCAGGCATCGGCGGAAGACGAAGCGGGCGTACGCGGCGCGGTGGAGGCGTATCTGCGCGCGCACGCGACGGGCTCCGGCGAGCCTATCGTCGACGTCTTCCACCCAGTCTCGAACCTGTACTGGGTGCGCGGTGACACGCTGAACCAGCGTGCGGGTTCGGCGTACATCGCAGGCTTCCGGGGGACGCCCGCGCCCGACGAGGCGCAGCGGCGCCGCTGGATCTCGATGGTGGACGTGACAGGCGACGCGGCGATCGCACGCGTCGTGCTCGACTACCCGACCGCCGTGATCACCGACTACTTCGCGCTGCTGCGCATCGACGGCGAGTGGCGCATCGTGAACAAGATCTTTACGTCGCAGCCGAAATAGTCAGGTCGAGCCGAGCTGCTCCACGAATGCGCGAGCGCAGCGGCGGCACCCACCCCGCCATCCCCGTCTTCGTCGCCACGACCGGCTCGTGCGCTAGTGCTCCAACTCGCTCGGTCGCATTCGAGCGCGTAGTACCAGTTCTCGAATCACTCCCACGACTACCTCCGGTTCGTCGTACTGGAGGGTGTGCCCGGCCGTCTGGCTGACCATGTGGACCGCATCCTCTGAGAGGGCAGCCAACTCATCCTGAAGCTCCAGCCAAACGCGGTTGGACTCTTCCACCGGGATGGGTGAGCCGCGGTATCGATCGAAGCCGCGCGCCGATGAGAGAACAACCAGGGGCAGCGTGCCGAGGGGGGCGACGTTGCGCAGCTGGGTTATGGTGACCGCCATGTGCTCCATCTCTCCCAGGGACGTGCGGTAGTGGTCGGGGTCCACCTGCTCGGCCCGGTACGCGGCCTCGAGGGCGGAGTGCCTGAAGAAGTCGGGAACCTGAACGCTGTCCGACCTCAGCCTCCCATCGTCCGCCGCGCGAGCCTTCTCCCGGAGGTCGCTCATGGATGCGTCGAGCAGCTGTTTGATGATAGGCGGAAGACGCTCCCACTGATCTTGATGCGCGGATTCCAGCAGTCCGAGTCCGGCCACGTCCTCGCGGAAGAGATCCACAAAGATGCGGGCCGTGTACCCGCCATAGGAATGGCCCACGATCACGAACGGTGGCTCCTCGGCGGCCCCGTCCAGCAGAGCACGCAGCTCCCGGGCGGCGCGCTCGCCTGTGCGTGGCTCCGAGCGGCTCTCGCTCCAACCCAACCCTGCACGGTCGAAGACACAGGTCCTGGTGAAACTCGCCAATCTGCTCTGGATGTGGAGCCACGCGATCGACGACGTCCCTGCCCCTGCATCAATGACCACCGTCGGCGAACCAGATCCGGCGCAATGGATATGCATGCTGTGCCCATCCACATCGACGAGCCGGCCGGGAGGCGGAGGACCGATTTGGGCGGCGACACTTCGAGGAACCGCCGGCAACAGAGCTATGACGGCAGCCGAAAAGATCAGGCGCTGCGGACGGTTTCGGGTCATAAGCCGGCGCGCGGTGAGGTCCGCAGCAACCCGGACCCAGCTCCATCCACTTCCTGGGCGCGCAGACTCCCGCTCCTCGCTGCCACCAGGGCCGCGGACGTCAGGGCGAGGGCGACTCGATGTGCCAGGTGCATGAACCCCTCCTGTATTGCTGCTGCCGTAGGCGGCCGCCGTACAGCGTCGCCGGAACGATCAGTGCCAGGAATACGAGATGGTACCACACCGGCGTCAGTGACCACGCCGACGCCTCGAATCCGATGCCGAGCAGCAGTTGCAGCACCGCCAGCGCGCGCACAGCCTGCACGCCGCGCATCGCGCCCACGGCCGATGCGACGTATCCCGCCAGCACCGATAGCGCCACGCTGTAGGCGATGTAACCCGCCAGCACGCCGATGTGCGTGATCGCCACACCCGCCGGCAGCTGGTCCGGCCACGCCGCGGTCGCTGCCGTGGTCCCGCCGACCCACAATGCCGCCCACGTGACCGCGCCGGCCAGCACGGCTGCCGCTGTACGTCCCATGCCCATCGTGACCTCCCGTCCGCGTTTCTCGAATCTGTTGACGGCGCCATTATGTGATAATATCATCACATATGCAAGAGGGACGTAATCCGGATGAGCGCGGCGATGCCGTGTGGCGCGCGCTCGCGAACGCTACGCGCCGTCGGATGCTGGACGAGTTGCGCGGCGGGCCGCGCACGACAGGCGAACTCGCGGAGGCCTTCCCGGAGCTCAGTCGATTCGCCGTGATGCAGCACCTGCGCGTGCTGCAGACAGCCGAGCTGGTGACGGTGCGCCGCGATGGACGGCGACGGTACAACTACCTCAACCCGGTGCCGCTCCGCGAGGTCTATGCGCGCTGGGTCGGTCCGTACATGCAGCCGTGGGCGGAGGCGCTGGTGAGCATGCGTGACGAGCTGGAAAACGAAGCGCGCGGGCAGCACGCACCAACCCGGACGAAACGGAGCAGACGATGACGGATGCGGCGGCGTTGCCGGACCAGGTGGCTTCGATCCACATCGCGGTGCCGGTCGAGCGCGTGTGGGCAGAGATCACGAAGACGGGTCGGGTGCAGAGTGCGCTCTACAACACGGTGCTGGAGACGGAGCTGAAGCCGGGCGCGCGGCTGCGCTACTACAGTCCGAACCGGAAGCGCGTGTTCATCGTCGGCGAGGTCGTTGAGGTGGAGCCGCCGCGCCGGTTCTCACACACGTACTGGTTCACGATGTGGAAAGGCGGCGGTCCGACGCTCGTGACGTGGGAGCTGACGCCGGAGGCCGACGGCTGTCGCGTGCAGGTCACTCATTCCGGCTGGACGACAGCGCACGAGGCGGCCGAGAAGACGGGTGCCGGTTGGAGGGAGATCCTCGGTCTGCTCAAGCAGGAGCTCGAGACCGGTACGCTGCCACTGAAGACGCGCGCGATGTACACGATGATGAACTGGTTCCTGTTCGCGATGCCGGCCACGACGAAGACGTCGCGCGCCGACGAGAAGGGGTGGTAGGGGTCAGGGAACTGGTGATGGTCGCACGGTGACGAATCATCGACGGCGCGCGACACTAAATGTGAGCTTCACCAGGAGAGAACGATGGTGTGGTCTTCGTTGACCACACCACGCCATCCCGGCTGCTCCCGTGCCCGAGCCAGACGGCGACGTCCGCCGCAAACGCGACAGGCGCAATGTGCCAGCACCGCGCGCGAGTCAGCCCGCTCAGTCGACCGAGTAGCACTCGAGTAGGCGGAACGTCCCGGGCGTGAAGGGCAGCCCTCTCCGAACCATATGCTAAAGAAAAAGCACACAGGAGGGTCGCAGACAGCATGACTACGCGGCATTCTCCGTTATTGGCGATCGCCATTTCATCGCTTGTCCTGGCACCGTCTGCCTCGGTGGCCCAGCAAGCATCGAGCGATCAGACCCTCGCGCGCCTTGCGACGCATATCGATGTCCTGGTTGCCCAGCAGGCCGAGGCAGAGCTGCTTAGCGGGATCATCCTCGTAGCGAGAGGAAATCAGATCCTGTTCGAGCGAGCATACGGCTTTGCCAACTGGGAGCTCCGTGTACCCAACTCACCGTTGATGCGATTCGGCATCGCCTCGATTGCGAAACCGCTGACCGAAACGCTCGTCCACGTCCTTGCGGAAGCCGGTCGGATCGATCTCGATGCACCTGTGGAGCGCTACCTGCCGGGCTTCCCGAGGGGGCCGAACGGCGGCGTAGCCACCGTCCGTCACCTGCTTACGCATCGGTCGGGAGTGCCGCATCGGGTAACGGATCCCGTCGACGAGACGCAGGTGTTGCGTCCTGCGGACATCGTCGAACGGGTTCGAGCGAGTGGACTACTGTTCGAGCCCGGATCCCGGAGGCTTTACAGCAGCGCCGGGTTCACGTGCCTCGCTCGGGTCATCGAGGTCATCGAGGGCAAGCCGTTCGAGGCCATCCTGGCCGAGCGCGTGTTCCAGCCTTCCGGTATGACCACGGCGATCAGCGAAACCGGGCAGATGCTGATGCCGCGGAGAGCGATGCCATATCGACTCGGAGCCGAGGAAAGGCGCGTCGCCGTCAAGAGTGCGCCATACAAGGATCTTCGCTTCCTGACAGGTGCAGGATCCGTCTACGCGACGGCAAGGGACCTGTTGTACTTCGTCCGTGCGATCGAGGACGGTGTCTTCGGAAGCGAGCTGTCCGACGAGGCATTCGGCGGCGACTCGATGACCTGGCATGGCTGGACCGGCAGGTCGAACGGATATGAAGCCTCCGTCGATGTGGTTCCGGGCGAGGATCTGGTGTTCGTCTTCCTGAGCAATCTTCAGTCAGCGGCGAACTGGCAACTACGGGAGCGGATTCAAAGCATTCTGCTCGGGGAATCTCGGGTAGCCATCCCACTTCCTCCACCCGTAGCCGAACCGTTCGAGGAGCCCGAGTCCCTCGTGGGATCCTACGGACCAGCAGAGATCACGGTTGTCGACGGCAGGCTCTTCCGGGGTGACAACGAGTTCTATCCGATTGACGGGGAGAAATACTACATCCCCGCGAGCGGTTCAGTGATGCGTTTCCGGCGAGACCCTACCGGAGCGGTAGACGCCATCGTCTCGATCGGGGGCGGAGGCCAGGAAACTGTGTTGGCCAAATCCCCGGACCCTGGCCGCTAGAGATGGAGAGTCATGGCTTTGCGCATGTCCCGATTCTCCCGGGCAAAGGCCGTGTCGTGCTTCTCCTGGTGGTCGCCGGTGGCCTTGGCCGAATATGCCCGGGACTCCGCGAACGGCGGCGGTCGCGGGACCATTCGCCGTGAGCCCGGGTCGGGGAGCGTCTTCCCGGGCAGGAATGAAAAAATACAAGACCACGGCCGCCGTACAATTTAGCTTATCTGCTCGTGGTCTCGTCGGGCACACTCGCGTGGAGGAATCCATGAGTCTTCGTAACTGGATCCATGTCCCGGCCGCGCCCCGGACGCTGATACTGGCTGCCCTGCCGTTCGTCCAGGCGTGCGCGGCGGGCCCGTCCCCGGAGGCCGACAACGCGGCGATCCAGGCGCTCATCGCCGAACACTACGTCGACGCCGTGTTCTCCTCGCGCGACGAGGCGTCGGTACGCTCCGCGTTCCATCCGGGATTCCAGCTCTTCGCGCTGGACGACGGCACCCTGCTCATGGTGTCGCTCGACGCGTGGATGGATCACCTGGAGCTGGATGGTGTGCCCGATACGACGGAGGTGCGGCACGAGGTCGTCTTCGTCGACGTCAGCGGTGACGCCGCGGTCGCGCGCACGGAGCTGTTCGTGGGCGGCGAGCACGTGTACACGGACTACTTCTCGCTCTACCGCGTACCGGGCTCCGGCTGGCAGGTCGTCAGCAAGATCTTCCAGTCCCACGACGATGACTAGGCTGCCGCTCGCAGGTGTTGCCTTGATGTCGGCGGCAGGGTGCGCCCCCGCTCCGGATGTGCCCGCCGCCTCGAGAGGCGCCACCCTGTTCGCCCGCGGCGTGATCTCCACCGATACCACGGACGACCTGCACGCGACCTTTACGCCGGACGGACGCACCGTCTACTTCGTCCGTCGCGTGCCGGACGGACGCTTCACCATCATGTACTCCCGTTTCGACGATGCTGGCTGGTCGGAGGCGCGGGTGGCTCCCTTCTCCGGCCGCTACGCGGACCAGGAGCCCTTCGTCTCCGCCGATGGGCGCCGCCTTTATTTCACCTCCGATCGGCCGCTGACCGGGACGGATGCCGTGCGGGGGCGGGAGGCGTGGGTCGTCGAACGCAGCGGGTCGGGTTGGGGGGAGCCGCGGCGGCTGGAAGCGCCGATCCGCGTCCCCCGCTCGGCGGCGCCCGCAGATCCCGAGCCGGGCCGCTTTTGGGGGCAGGCTCGCGGACCTGCGGAAGGCCCGGACGGCGCCCTCTACTTCTGGGCCGAGCGGCCAGGCTCGCTCGGGCACACCGACCTGTATCGCGCTCCGGCCGTACCGGAGCCGGTCGCCTTCGACGAGCCTGAGAACCTCGGTCCTCCCATCAGTTCGGAGTACTTCGAGACGGGGGCGGCTTTCTCGCCGGACGGGCTGGTCCTGGTGTTCGGGCGGGACGAGGATCCGGATGGCTTCGGCCTCGGCGACCTTTTCATGAGTCGCCGAAGTAGCACGCAACCCCTCCTGTACAGAGAACTCGAATGAAGATTATCACGTTGACCGCCCTGTCGCTCGTGGCGGTTCTCGGGCAGCCGGGTCTCGGCGGTGCGCAGGCGCCGCCGGCTCCGCAAGTGGAACTGTACGCGTTCGAATCCTCCTCGGGCGAGGTGGTGGAAGCGGAACTGGGCCGCTTCGAGGTGCCGGAAAACCGCTCGCGGCCGGAATCGAGGGCGCTTACTCTGCGCTTCGTCAGGTTCCCCGCGACCGGTCCGGTTTCGGGGCCGCCGATTGTGTACCTGGCCGGGGGGCCGGGCGGGTCGGGCATCGCGACCGCGCGGGGCAGTCGTTACGAGCTGTTCATGGCGATGCGGGAGTATGGCGACGTGATTGCGTTCGATCAGCGCGGCACGGGGATGTCCGATGGACCGGGGTCGGTGACGTGTCCGGCCGGTCGGTCGTACCCGGCGGAGGAGCCGCTCGAGTACGACAGACTTCGGGATCTCACGATGGAGGTAGCGCGCGAGTGTGGCGAGTTCTGGCGGGAGCAGGGGGTGGACCTCGCGGCCTATAACACCGAGGAGAACGCGGACGACCTTGCGGATCTGGCGGCGGCGCTGGGCACTGAGCGGCTCAGATTCTGGGGCATCAGCTACGGCACTCATCTCGGGCTGACGGTGATCCGGCGCCATCCCGAACTGGTCGAGCGTGCCATACTGGCGGGCGTCGAGGGGCCCGACCATACGGTGAAGCTACCCAGCTACTGGAGCGGTCAGCTCGAGCGGCTGGAGCGGCTGATTGCTGGCGATCCGGACGCGAGCCGCCGGTTCCCCGACCTCGAGGGCATGATCCGGAGCGTACTGGAACGGCTGGACCGTGAACCGGCACGGGTCGAGATGGTCAGCGCGGATTTGCGCGACACCGTCCGGGCGAGGGTGTCGCGGTTCGCGGTCGAGAGGCGGATTGTCGATGCGCTGAGGGACCCGGCGACCCTGGTCACGGTTCCGTATCTGTTCGAGCGGATGGCCGCAGGCGATTTTTCGGTGATCGGTGGCACTGAGGGCGTCGGCAGGCTGTCCGCGATGCCAGAGGCCATGGACGCGGCTTCCGGCATCAGCTCGGAGCGCCGGGCCCGGTACCTTCGGGAGGACTCGACGCTCACGCTTGGCGGCGGTGACGATCTCATCAACGCCTCCATGGGGCAGGCGCTGGGCGTGCCGGATCTGGGCGGTGATTTCCGCGCGCCCGTGCACTCGGACATCCCAGTGCTCTTCATCAGCGGGACACTGGACGGTCGAACGCCGCTGTCCAACGCCGAGGAGGTTGCGGCGGGCTTTCCCAACGGCCGGCACCTGATCATAGAGAACGCGGGGCACTCGGATGATCTGCTCCTCTCATCGCCGCGCATCCTCGAGGTAATGGAGGCGTTCATGGCGGACGCGGAGCTGCCAACGTTGCGCCTCAGCGTGGAGCCGCCGCGGCTTGCCGACGGAGAGCTGCCGCCGCCGCTGCCGGGCGAGTTCACCGACTCCATTGTCGGCGCGTACGCGCGGGGCCCCGGCGACGTGTGGCGGGTGGTTCGGCAGGGCGTGGTGCGCTCGATCGATGCACAGGGGCGGGAGACGGGCCGTACGACCACGCTGGGCGTCCGCTTCCGGGGCAACGGCTTTCCGCTGGTGGCGAACGCGGATACCGCGTTCTACATCCCGTTCTTCGCGCCGTCCGCGCGGTTCCGCTTCCATCGCGACGGCTCGGGGCGGGTGACGCGCCTGGATTTCACCGGTACGACCGGCGAGCTGAGTCGATTGGAGCCGGTCCGGTGGGACTCGATCGACTTCGTCACGGGCGACCGATGGCTGGTGGCCGGGCCGTTCCAGCTCGAATCGGGCCAGACCTGCGAAGCGGTGTTTCCCGCCGAGCGACTTGCACTCACGGCCGGAGCACGCCTGCCGTCGGACGAGTGGCGCACGGGCACTGGTGACGACGGATTCGTGGATTTCGAGGAACTCTTCGATGCCACCCCCGCGGGCGGGGTGGGCTACGCGTACATTTCGCTTGTCAGCGAGAGCGAGGGCGCGGTCGAACTCCGCATGGGTACCGACGACGACGCGCGCGTATATCTTCGCGGTGAGCTTGTGCATCGATACGACGGCGCGCGGCACGCTTGGGAAGAGCAGGACATCGTGCGGGTCCGGATCCGGGCGGGCGAAAATCCGCTCCTCGTGAAGGTCTGCAACCGCGATTCCGATTGGCGTTTCAACCTGCGGATCACGGACGCCGAAGGTCGCTCGGTGGTCGGCGCCGCGGAGGCCGGCAGGGTGCACCTCGACATCTCGGGCCGCGGGAGGAACTGATGGGAACGGCCAGGCAGCCGGAAGCTCTGCGCGGCACGCTGGCCGGAAGTCCCTGGCCGTGAACTGAGAGCCGAAGTCCGCGACGATCTCCGGCTTGGCACCGATCTGCTCCACGGCCTGCTGGATCGCAAGGCGTACATCCGCTGCTCCGACCCGGCGGTGAGATCCTCGGCACCGACATCGAATTAGCGGGCGGCGGATTGTTGAACGTGGTGGGCGCCGCGGCCGCTGTGCGGCAGGACGGCCAAGACGAGCCGGCAATTCCTCGCGTCTGGATGCCCCGCGCGGTATCCCCGGCGACGATGTCTCGGTCATAGCCGCCGCCATCGACGGCGAGCCCGCGGGCTACCTCCCCGCGCGACCCTCGCGGCGGAACCGCTGGCTCCCCTGGCGACACTTCGTTCGCGAGACGGCCGCGTTCCCGAGGTTTCGTGCCCCGTTCACTCCGTGGTTGGATTCGAATCGAGGAGCGTTACCCGGGGGCCGCCGCGCGTTCCTGTCGGATCAACCAGACGCTCGGCGGCCATGGCCGCTGCGATGGTGAGCGGCGGAACGCCGTCATGAGCCGCTGACTCCAGAATGTGCAGCGTGCGACGGTACACGTCGTCGACCCGGCGTTCGAGTTCAGTGAATGGCCAGACGGCTTCGTCGTGGCGTCGTTTCCGTCGAACGGTCGGATGACCGAGGTGTCTCTCGAGCTCACACCCAACGCGTTGACGCTGGATACGGACATCGACGACGCCGGCTTCGTCCACGCGCTCCTGCGTCGGCTGGCTCACGCCGATACCCGTCGGCTCGCGGTGATGTCGTTCAGCAGCGGATCGCTGGCGGCGCTGCTCTGGGCGATGCGGGACATGCAGGCCAGTGCGATCGTCGCTATCGAAGGCTGGGAGCGGTACCGTCGCGGGGCGGACATCATTCGGGAGTCGGTGCATTACGACCCACACCGCGTGCGCGTGCCGTTCCTCATGATCGAACGGGCGGCCGACGAGGCGTCGCCGCGCTACGCAAAGGTGCCGGACGTGGTCGAGGCGCTGCCGTACGCGCATATCGTTCGCGTATCGTTCCGTGACGCCTCACATGGCGACTTCCTGTCCCATGTCTCCTTCGGCCACATGCCGCACCACGTCGAGATCTACGAGGCTTCGGCGCGGATGATCCGGCGGTTCCTCCAGTCGGCGCTGGGCGACGGCGGCGGGGCAGCCCAGCTCGCCTCCCTCACCGCGGACGAGAATCCGATCTTCAGCATGGCGGTCGATTCCGGCATCGGGCCCGTGCCCACGGAAGAAGAGCTCTACCGCCTCGCCGAGACCGACCCGACCGCCGCGATGGCGGCCTACCGCGAGGCCCGCCGGCTCGTGGCCGGCGCCGCCCTGTTCAGAAAGGACGTCCTCACGCGGGCGGCGCACTTCGCCGCGAGCCCCGAGGACAGCGCCGCCATCATGCGGCTGGTGGACGAGGCCTACCCGGACTCGGCGGCGAGCACGCCGCGTCGGCCGCAGGCCGCGCCGCAGCCACGCGACGACTAAGGACCGGCTCGCAGGCTTTGCCGCAGTCGCCCGGGGGAGGCGCCGAGCCGCGCCGCGCACTCGCGCGTGAAGTGGCTCTGGTCGGAGTAACCGGCGGAAGCCGCGATCCCGGCGATGGCGTCGTCCGTCCGCCGCAGTCGATCGACCGCCCAGTCGAAGCGCAGGTCACGGGCGTAGGCGCCGATGCTCCTGCCGTAATGATTGCGGAACGCCACCGCGAGCTCGCCCGGCCGGATCGCCACGGCGCGAGCCACGTCGTCGAGTCGCGGCGACCTGCGGAACTCCGCGTGGACGAAGTCGCGGGCGGCCTTCAGCCAGGCCGGCGGCATGCCGTTGCGCTCGCGTCGAACGGTGACGCGCGCCGCCTTGGCGAGCATGCCGAGGAGCAGCCCCTCGATGCTGAGCGCCGCCAGCGCATCCGCTGCATTCATTTCGTGCAAAACATTGCGAGCCGGGCCGATCATGCCCGACCGCGGAATCTCGTGCACGCCCTCGAGGAAAGGCTGGAGCGGCTCGATGACGTCGGCCCGATGGGGATCCGGCTGCACGACCAGCACGTGCGCGCCGGCGTCACCCGTGTGGTTGCGGTGGCGCTCCTCGCAGGGCTCCGTCCAGACGGTGCCGCGAGCGCAATCCACCGAACGTTGCCCGATGCGGGTGTCGAAGGAGCCCGCCAGCATGATGGCGCAGATGGGGCGCGGATGGGTATGCGGCTCCAGCACGGCGCCGGGGGCGAAACGCGCCTCCGTGATGTGGAAGAGCGGCGTGTGGTACGTCCTGGACCATTCGGCGCCGTGGCTGACGTGGACGACACGCTGCGCGGATGGTGATTTCATGCGCCCCTCCGTTGCCTTCGCCTCATACGAGCAAAATGGGCGCGCGGGAGATTCAACGACAGGGTGAACCTTCAAGACACCCGCCGCGGCTGACGCCATGCTGTCA
>DATKDR010000003.1:0-3813 GCA_035512635.1 Longimicrobiales bacterium
GCGGCGAGGAACAGCGCGACCAGCGCGAACACCGCGAGCAACAGGAGCGAGAAGCGGCGCTGCGCGACCGACTCGGTCACGACCTCGCGCAGCGGAGCGACGGCGAACGCCGGCAGCGAGACGTCGATCTCCCGCACCGCCTTGCGCGCCGACGCCGCGAAGTCTTCCGGCTTGCCGGACGTCTTCACCATGATTGTCATCGTCCCGAAGAGATCGTGCGCAAACGGGGAATACATCGTCGGACGCGGCGCCGCGTCGAGCCCCTCATGGTGGACGTTGCCGACGATCCCGACGATCTTGTAGAAGCCGTCGCTGCCGTTGCCCATGTCGATGCCGCGCCCGATCGGATCCTCGTCGGGGAAGTGCTTCTTCGCGAACGCCTCATCGACCACCGCCACCATCGGCGAGGTCGCCACGTCGTCTGACGCTGAGAAGTCGCGGCCGCGCAGCACCGGGATCGAGAGCGCCGCGAAGTACCCGGGACTGATTGCGCGGTAGTTTGCCGAGGGCTCCTTCCCCGGCTCCGACGGGCGGCCCTCGATCGTGAACGAGAGCATGTAGTCGTTGCGGATGGGCACAGTCTGCACCATCCCCGCCGCCTGCACGCCCGGCATCGCGCGCAGCGTCTCGAGGAGTCGGTCGAAGAACTGCGTGCGATGGTGGTCCTCGGAATACGTCTTCTGCGGCAGCGAGACGCCGAACGACAGCACCTGCTCCGCCTTGAACCCGGGATCGACGCTCGTGAGGCGCGCGAAGCTGCGGAGCAGGAGCGAAGCGCCGACCAGCAGCACGAGCGACATCGCGACCTCGGCGACGAGCAGCGCGCCGCGCACGCGATGGCCGCGCGCGCCGGTCGACGAGCGGCCGCCTTCCTTCAGCACCGCGCCGACGCCGCCCCGCGACGCGTGCCACGCCGGCGCGACGCCGAAGAGGAGGCCCGTCGACAGGGTCACCAGCAGCGCGAAGCCGAGGACGGTGCGATCCAGCGTGACGTCGAGCACGCGCGGGATGCTGCCGGCGCCGAGCGTCTGGATCGGCGTGATCGCCAGGTAGGCGAGCAGGACCCCGGCGGCGCCGCCGGCGACGGCGAGCACCAGGCTCTCGGTCACCATCTGCACGACGAGCCGGCCGCGGCCGGCGCCCATGGCGGCGCGGATCGCCAGCTCCCTCTCGCGCACCGATGCGCGCACCAGCAGCAGGTTGGCGACGTTGGCGCACGCGATCAGGACAACGACGCCCACGGCGGCGAGCAGCGTCCAGAGCATCGAGCGCACCGGCCCGACGATCAGGTCGTGCATCCGGGCGGCCTCCGCCGACTCGTCGCGATTGGTGTTCGGATACTGGCGCGCGAGCTGCTCGGCGATGCCCTTGATTTCGCCGTTGGCCTGATCCAGGGACACGCCGGGCTCGAGCCGCGCGACGACGCCGAGGTAGTGGCCGCCGCGGGTGGGATTCGGCGGCAGCGCGAGCGGACGCCAGAACTGCGCCGTCCGGTTCGGGAAGAAGAAGCCGGCAGGCATCACGCCGACGATCTCGACCGGCGTGCCATCCAGCGAGATGCTCCGCCCGATGATCGCGGGATCGCCGCCGAAGCGGGTCTGCCACATGCCGTGGCTGATGACGACGACGGTGTTCTGGCCGGGGACGTCCTCCTCGGCGCGGAAGCCGCGGCCAAGCGCGGGGCGCACGCCAAGCGTCTCGAAGAGGTCCCACGAGACGTTCGCGTTGATCAGCCGTTCCGGTCCGCCCGCGGCCACGTAGGTCGCGCTGCCGGACCCGAACGCGGCCGTGCGTTCGAAGGCGTTGGTGCGCGCGCGCCAGTCGAGGAAGTTGGCGGGCGCCACGGCGAAGCGGCCGTACTGCGGCAACAGCTCGAACACCCTGACCAGACGCTCCGGCTCCGGATAGGCCAGCGGCTTGAGCATCACGCCGTTGACGACGCTGAAGATGGCGCTCGTGGCGCCGATGCCGAACGCCAGCGTGAGCACCGCGACGATGGTGAACCCCGGGGTTTCGAGCATCTGGCGGATCCCGTAACGGACGTCGGTCAGCGCGTTGGCAAGCATGCGGAAGGCTCCTGGTGCCGGTTGGCGGCCGGCGAGGGTTTCCAGGTGGCCCGCGAGGCGGTCGATGCGCGGGCGGATGTGCAGGCGGCCGGCGCGCGAGACGTCGCGCGCCATGCGCGTCCAGTCGTCGACCTGCGCGCGGGCGAAGGCGTCCGCCTCGGCGTCGCTGGCGCCGCGCGCCAGCGCGTCACGGTAGAAGTCCTCGAGCTGCGCGGCGATCTCGCGGATGATGCGGGCCTCGCGCTCCGGCGTCAGTTGCGGCAGCGAGAGATGCGAGCGGACGAAGGCCGTCCAGTCACGCACGGGTGGGCTCCATCACGGCGTTGACCGCCTCGATGTAGGCCTTCCAGGTGGCGCGCTGCTCGGCGAGGACGCGGCGCCCCTCGGGCGTCAGCCGGTAGAAGCAGCGCTCTCGCTCGCCCGCCTTTTCCACCCAGCGCCCCGTGATCAGCCCGCGGCTCTCGAGCCGCAGCAGCGTCGGGTAAAGCGTTGGCAGCGCGAAGGTTAGCCGCCTCCCCGAGCGCTGCTCGATCAGTTTCCCGATCTCGTACCCGTGGCGCGCCCGATCCTCGACGAGCGACAGGATCAGCATCTCGGTGCTGCCCTTCTTCAATTCCGGACTGAACACAGTCGCCCCCCTATATGTAGCGACGCGTAGTATGACGGGAGAATCGCCGGATTGGTTTACAGGCCGGCGACAATTACAGACTGGTTCCGGTATCACCGCCCATGCGCTGAGGAAGCGGTAGCCCGCATGCTCCCTTTCCATCCTCTGTAGTACGACAATACGCCTCGCTGGCTGCACCCCGGGGAGCCGGCCAGTGCCCGGCGGCTAACCGCCGACCGCAGCCCTCGTCTAAACAACCGGATGCCGCACACGGACGCCGCAACCGTCGCGCTGGCCCGCGACGGAGACAGCGAAGCATTCCGCGCGCTCGTCGAGCGCCACAGCCGTGCTGTCTATCGCCTCGCGCACCGGATGACCGGCAGCCCCCAGGACGCAGAGGATATCGTGCAGGAGACGTTTCTCCGGGCCTACACGCAGCTGGGACGCTTCGAGTCGCGGGCGAACTTCGGGACGTGGCTGCATCGTATCGCGGTGAACTGCTCCATAGACCTCATCCGATCGAGGCCGCGTCGCGAGTCGGGGCACGACACGGAGGCACTCGAGCAGTTCGGCGCCGCGTCGGAGTGGCACGACGCGGGCCAGAAAACACCGGAGCGGCTGATGTTGAGCACCGAGGTCCAGGATCGCGTCAACGGCGCGATGTCGGGCCTGAGCCGGCTGGAGCGGGCGGCGTTCGTGCTGCGCCACGTCGAAGGCCAGTCGATCGACGACATCAGCCGGATGCTGGGGCTCAAGACGAACGCGGCAAAACACAGCGTCTTCCGCGCCGTGCGGAAGATGCGCGTCGCCCTCGAGCCCTTCGTCGCGGCGGAGTGAGAGACAAGAGACGATCGTGAAGAGCCGGAAGGCCGGATGCTGAGTGAAGCGTGATTGTCGATTGCCGCAGCGGGCGGCCCGATCGAACGACGAATGACCGAAGCCATGACACATCTGAGCCAGGACGATTTCGTGCTGCACTACTACGGGGAGATGGCAGCAGCGGACGAAGCGACCGCGGCGACGCATCTGAATGCCTGCGCCGATTGCCACGCGAAGTATCGACGGCTGCAGCGCGTTCTCGCCGTGCTGGACGACACCGCCCTCTCCGGCCCCGAACTGCCGGAGAGCTTCGAGCGGACG
>DATKDR010000004.1:0-72637 GCA_035512635.1 Longimicrobiales bacterium
CCGTCGAGCAGGACCGTGCAGGCCCCGCAGTCGCCCTTGTCGCACCCCTGCTTCGACCCTGTGAGCCCGAGGCCGTAGCGCAGGGTCTCGAGCAGGGTCCAGTGGGACGGCACGCCGGCGCTGCGCCGGTCGCCGTTCACGGTGAACGAGACGACGCTGTGGTGGGTCGAATTCTCGGCCATGCACGAAAGTTGACCGCGCGCGCGAAGCGGGGCAACCCGTATGCGGTACAGAGTAGGCAGTAGACGGTATACCGTAGACCGCATACCGTCTACCGAATACCGTCTACGGCGCGGTCAGTAGAGGAGGATGCGGACGCGCACCACTTCCGTGGGGCCGGCCGCGCCGAGCGGCGCGAACGCCGCACTCGGAACCACGGCGGTATTCTCCCGCCACAAACAAACGAGGGGCCGCGTCATGGACACGACCCCTCGCAAAGCCGAGGCCGGCCAGCCCTCGGAGTCCGCGCCTTCCGAATCTGCGAGTCGGTTCTGCACCGTCAAGTCGCGCCCGCGACCGATCTGACTTTCGTGACCAGCATGTCCAGGGCGACGCGGTTGTGGCCGCCGCGGGGGATGATGATGTCGGCCCAGCGCTTGGAGGGCTCGACGAACTCGAGGTGCATGGGCCGGACGGTTGCGCGGTACTGCTCGAGGACGGAATCGAGGTCGCGGCCGCGCTCGTTGATGTCGCGGCGCAGGCGTCGAATGAGGCGCTGATCGGCGTCGGCGTCGACGAAGACCTTGATGTCCATCAGCTCACGGAGTTCCCGTTCGACGAAGATGAGGAGTCCGTCGACGATGATGACGCGCGCGGACTGGACGCGGTCGGTACGCTCGAGTCGATGGTGCGTCTTGAAGTCGTAGACGGGGACGTCGACCGCCTCCCCGCGCGCGAGCTGCTCGAGGTGGCGGGCGAGAAGCTCGGTCTCGAGCGCGTCGGGATGGTCGAAGTTGATGGAGCCGTCGGGCGCCAGCGTCTGCGGCTCGTCGCGGTAATAGGAGTCGTGGTGGATGACGGCGACGTTGGCCGGGCCCAGCGCGCGCACGATCTCCCGGACGACGGTCGTCTTGCCGCTGCCGGAGCCGCCCGCCACTCCGATGATGGTCGGCCTGTCGCTCAAGTCGGTGTCCTGTCTGCGTGTGTGGCGCCGGTAACCCGGCCGGCAGCTTGCCGGTCCCCCGGCGCGAGGGCAAGTTGCGCGATGTGCGGAATTCAGACGCAGAACGGCCTCGGGCCGCGGTCGACGGCGTGGTCCTCGCCGCGGGTCGCTCGCGACGCATGGGCGCGGCGAAGCCCATGCTCGGCGTGGACGACAGCACGTTCATCGCACGCGTCGTCGCGTCGCTGCTGGAGGGGGGCTGTCGCGAAGTCGTCGCCGTGATCAGGGCGGATGCCGGCGAGGTGGGCGGGGCCGCGGCGCGAGCCGGTGCCCGCGTCGTCGTCAACACCACGCCCGACTCGGAACAGATCGATTCGCTGCGGCTCGCGCTGCGCAACCTGATGCCGGGCGCCGAAGCCGCCGTGGTCCTGCCGGTCGATCATCCGCTCGTAATGGCGGGCACGGTCTCGACCGTCATCGATGCTTTCACGCGTGCCCGTCCGCCGATCGCGCGAGCCGCGCACGCGGGCACGCCGGGCCATCCGACGCTCTTCTCCGCGACGCTCTTTGAGGAGCTGCTGCACGGCGAGCTGGCGGAGGGCGCCCGTACGACGATCGCGAGGCACGGCTCGGAGACTCTCGACGTTCCCGTCGACGACCCGGGCGTGACGGCCGACATCGACACGCCGGAGGATTTCCGGCGACACACGGGCGGTGCGCCCTCATGAAGGCGCAGGCAATGACGGACGGCGCGCGCGAGTCGACGCCTCGCCCGCTCGATGCGAGCGACGAGGCGCGTGCGGTGCTGCGCGCGATCGAGGCGGGGCAGTCCCTGGCGGTCGTGACGCGCATCGAGGGCGAGTGGGCGGGCGCCCGGCTGATGCTGGACGAGAGCGGGGCGCATGGGAGCCTCGGAGACGCCGAGCTCGACGCCGCAGCCGTCCGGAGCGCGATGGCCGCCCGCGCCGCGCCGTCGCACCAGCCGGAGACGCTCACGCTGGGAAGCGTTGTATCCGCGCGGGTCCTGCTCGAGGTGCACCGCCCGGCGCCCGAGCTGTTCGTGATCGGGGCGGGCCACATCTCGGTGCCGCTCGCGCGCATCGCCCGCATCGCCGGCTTCCGCATCACGGTTCTGGACGATCGGGAGGACTTCGCGGACCCCGCGCGCTTCCCGGACGACGCGCGTGTGCTGCGCATGGAGCTGGACGATCCGTTCGCGCGGGTGCGTCCCGACGCCCGCGCGTTCGTGGTGCTGGTGACGCGCGCGCACCGGCACGACTTCGATTGTCTGCGTCGACTGCTCGAATTCGATCCCGCGCCGCGCTACATCGGCATGATCGGCAGCCGGCGACGGGTGCGCGCGGCGATCGGCGCACTGCTCGAGGGTGGCGTATCGCGGGAGAGCATCGCGCGCGTGCGCGCGCCGCTCGGCCTGGGCATCGGCGCGGAAACGCCCGAGGAGATCGCGGTCAGCGTCGTCGCCGAGATGATCGCGGAGCGGCACGCTGCGCTGGACCGGCCCGATGCCGGCTCGCCGCTGTCGACGCGCGAGCACATCCTCGAGCGCTTCTTCCCGATCGAGCCATGAGTGCGGACCTCGACGTCTACCGCGCCGTCGTCGCCGCCCGCAACGGCAGCCGCAGGACGGTCGTCGCGACCGTCGTCGCCACACGCGGCTCGGTGCCGCGGCGCGCGGGCAGTCGCATGGCGATCGACATCGAGAGCGGCGTCCTGGTCGGCACGATCGGCGGCGGCTGCGGCGAGGGTGACGTGATCGCGGCGGCGCGCGATGTCGCGCGCGAGGGCCGACCGCGCCTGCTGCGCGTCGAGCTCATGGATCCCGTCGACTCATGGAGTCCGGCCGTGTGCGGAGGCGTGATGGAGGTTCTGCTCGAGCCGGTAGGTCAGTAGCCAGTAGCCAGTATCCAGTATCCAGTAATCAGTAATCAGTAATCAGTAACCGTCGACCGTGGGCCGTAGACAGTTCGCCGCCGCATGCACTTGCAGGGGCTGGACGCAGGGTCGCGCCGGAATCCCCGGTTGCGCGTACCGAGCCGAATACCGACTACCGAGTACCGACTACCGACATGTGGTCCCGCTACTCCGAGTTCCTGCGCACGGCCCCGGAACTGACCGTCGACTGGCGCGATCCGGCGACGGGTGCGCGCGGCTGGCTGGTGATCAACTCGCTGCGCGGCGGCGCGGCCGGCGGCGGCACGCGCATGCGCATCGGCGTGACGCCGGGCGAGGTGACGTACCTCGCCAAGACGATGGAGCTGAAATTCGCGCTGGCCGGGCCGCCCATCGGCGGCGCGAAAGCGGGCATCGACTTCGATCCGCACGATCCCCGCAAGGCGCAGGTGCTCCGTCGGTGGTACCGCGCGATCTCGCCGTACCTGCGCGCGTGCTACGGGACGGGCGGCGACCTGAACGTCGACGAGCTTCTGGAGGTCATCCCCTACACCGCCGCGCTCGGCCTGCGGCATCCGCAGGAGGGCGTGGTGCGCGGCCACTTCCATCCGGACGAGGATCGCTTCGGCAGCATCATCCGCATGCTGGACGAGGGCGTGAAGGCGCCACTCACGAACGGGCACGGCGTGCCGGGCCTGAGTCTGACGGTGGCGGACGCGGCCACGGGGTGGGGCGTCGCGGCTTCGGTCCGACACCTGCACCAGCATCTGGGCGTCGGGCTGGACGGCGCGCGCGTCCTGCTCGAGGGCTTCGGCAACGTGGGCGCAGCATGCGCGCTGTATCTCACACGCGCGGGCGCGCGGGTCATCGGCATCACCGACGCCGAGAAGGCGCTCCTCGCACCGGAGGGACTGGACGTGCACGAAGTGGAGGACCTGATCCGGCGTCGCGTGGACCGGCTGCTGCCGGGGGACGACCCGCGCATCCGGCGCGGCGCGGACGCGCAGGCGTTCTGGCGCACGCCCGCCGACGTCTTCGTATGCGCGGCCCTGTCCGGCTCCGTGACCGAGCAGACCCTGGACGCGCTCGGTGGCGCGGGTGTGCGCGTCATCGCGTGCGGCGCGAATCAGCCGTTCCGCGAGGAGGCAATCGGCGATACGCGGGTCACCCAGATGGCCGACAGCCGCTTCGCCGTCCTCGCCGATTTCCTCAGCAACTGCGGCATGGCGCGCACGTTCAGCTATCTGATGGAGCCCGGTCCGGATCCATGCGACACATCGATCTTCGGGGCGATCGACTCCACGATTCGCTCCGCTCTGGAGGAGGTTTTCGACCGCTCGGACGTTCCCACGCGAGGGCTGTTCTCGTCGACGCTGGCTGTCTCCCTCGATCGTATTGCCACGCTGGAGTGAGCCATGATGGAAGAGGGAGGCCTGCGGGGGGAGGCGCCTGGCGGCGGGGAGGGCGCTGACGCCAGGGAGGCGCCGGGACCCGATCATGCCTCTTCCCCCTCTTCAGCCACCCCGCCGGCGTCAGGCCGCGTACGGCGGGCGATCGACGCCATGCGTCGGCGCCTGCCGCCGCAGGCCTCCCTGCTCGGCATCGGGCTCTGCCTGGGGCTCCTCCCCATCTGGGCGTGGCAGAACTGCGGGCTGACCGGCTGCCCCGATGTCGAGGGACTGGTCTCGTACCAGCCCGGCGGGGCCACCATCGTTCTGGATCGTGCCGGCACCGAGATCGCCGATCTGAGTCCGGTGCGACACGAGGTCGTCACGCTCGAGTCGCTGCCGGAGCACGTGGCGGAGGCCTTCATCGCGATCGAGGACCAGCGCTTCCGGGAGCACGATGGCGTCGACTGGCGGCGGGTGGGCGGCGCGCTGCTCGCGAACGTGCGGGCCGGAGGCATCGCGGAGGGCTCGAGCACGATCACGATGCAGCTCTCGCGCAATCTGTTCTCCGATCGGCTGCCCGCGACCGACCGGACCCTGCGACGCAAGCTGCTCGAGGCGCGTGTCGCGAAGGAGATCGAGAGCGAGTACTCGAAGGACGAGATCCTCGAGCTGTACCTCAATCACATCTACTTCGGCGGCTCGGCCTACGGCATCGAGGCGGGCGCGCAGCGCTACTTCGGGCGCAGCGCCGAGCGGCTGACGCTGGCGCAGGCCGCGCTGCTGGCCGCGCTGCCGAAGGCCCCGTCGCATTACGACCCGTTCGAGAACCCGGAGAGCGCGCGGGAGCGGCGCGACCTGGTGCTCGAGCTGATGGCGGAGCAGGGACTGGTCGACGCCGACGAGGCGGAGCGCGCGCAGGGCACGTCGCTCGGCGTGCGCCGCGGCGGACCCCGGCGAGTCGCGCGCGAGGCGCCCGCCGCCGGCTACTTCGTCGATCGCGTGCGCCGCATCCTGGAGAACCGGCTCGGCGACGAACTCTATCGCGAGCCGCTCGTCGTCCACACGACGCTCGATCTCGGCCTCCAGCAGCGCGCGGAGAGGGAGCTCCAGCGGCAGCTCCGCATCATCGAGACGGGAGGCGCCGGCCGCTTCAGCGGATCGCGCTATCGTCTCGCCTCGACCGGCGACTCGCTCGGCACCGATTACCTACAGGGCGCCATCGTCGTGATGGACGCGTACGAGGGCGACGTCCTCGCCCTGGTCGGTGGCCGCGACTACCGGGATTCGCAGTTCGACCGCGCCACGCGCGCGCAGCGGCAGGCGGGCAGCACCATCAAGCCGTTCGTCTTCGCGGCCGCGCTCGAAGAGGGCTGGCTGCCGACGGACACCGTGAACGACGAGCCGCTGGATCTCGAGCTGGACGGCCGCATGTGGAGTCCGCGCAACTTCGACGACACGTTCCTCGGCCCGGTCAGCCTGCGCGAGGCGCTGGTCGGCTCGCGCAACGTGCCGACCGTGCGGCTCGCGAGCGACGTCGGACCCCATCGCGTCGCGTCGCTCGCGCAGGACGCGGGCATCGACGAGGACTTCCGCAGCCATCCCATGATCGCGCTCGGCATCACGCCGGTGAGCCCGCTCGAGCTGACGACCGCGTTCACGTCGCTGGCGAACGGCGGCGAGCGCGCCGAGCCGCGCTTCGTGCTGCGCGTCGAGACCGCGGACGGCGACGTGCTGTGGGAGCCGGATGCCGACAGGGAGCGGGTGATGGAGGCGGGCGTCGCGTACCTGATCACCGACATGCTGCGCGATGCCGTCGACATCGGCACCGCGCGGCGCGTGCGCGAGGTCGGCTATCGCGGACCGGCCGCCGGCAAGACGGGCACGACTAGCGACGCGGCGGACGCATGGTACGTCGGCTACACGCCCCAGCACGTGGCGACCGTGTGGATCGGTTTCGATCAGCGCCGACCGATCGCCGCGCGCGCGAGCGGCGGCCGCGCGGCCGCGCCCGTCTGGGGGCGGCTGATGCGCGGCGTGACGCCCGACGACGATGGGCCGCAGACGTGGGAGCGGCCCGACGATGTCCTCGAGCGCGCGCTCGACCCCGAAACCGGCAGGCCCATCGAGCCGGGATGCGAGCCCGCCGGGCAGCCGCTACAGACCGAGCTGTTCCTCGACGGCTCCGGCCTCGACGAAGTCTGCCCTGGCGGCGACGACCGCAATTTCCTCGAGAAGGCGTGGGCCTGGATCCGCGGGCTGTTCCGCGGCCGCGAGGACGAGCCGCGCCGGCGCGAGGAGGAGCGTACGCGGCGCGCCGAGCCGCGGCGCGCCGATGCCGAGCCGGAGGAGATCCCACGCCCGGGTCCGCTCGGCATCGAGATCGATTCGCTGCCGCCGATTCGCATCGAAATCCTGGACGAGGAGGCGCCCGACCCCATCGTGCTGCCCGACACGTTCATCGTCGTCGACCTGGACCCGGTTATCGAGCGTCTCGAAGACGAGCGCGAGCGCCGCGGCGAGGAGCGGGAGCGGGAGGAGGAGCGGCAGGGCGAGGAGCGGGAGCGCGACGCGGAGCAGCGCGCGGACGAGGACGATCGGGATCGGCGCCGTTAGGAGCGTGAGTGACGAGGCCTCCACCCGGCTGCTGATCGGCACGAAGCGCGGCCTCTTCATCGCGGATTCGGACGCGGCTCGGGAGCAATGGCGGCTGTCGACGCCCCGCCTGGAAGGACGCGAGGTGTATTTCGCGACGCGCGACGCACGCGACGGCGCGCTCTGGGCTGCGACCCGCCACCGCGTCTGGGGCGCGCATCTGCACACGAGCACGGACGGCGGCGAGACCTGGCGCACGCTCGAGAGCGCCCCGGTCGGCGGCGGCGGCGGCGCCCTCGACGCCATCTGGACGCTGACGCCGGGGGCGGCGTACGAGCCGGGCGCGTTTTACGCCGGCGTCGAGCCGGCTGGCCTCTTCGTGAGCCCCGATCGCGGCGCGTCCTGGCTCCCCGTGCGCGCGCTGAACGAACACGCCACGCGCGCGAGCTGGCAGGCGATGGGCGGCGGCCTCGCCCTTTCCGACGTGGTCGTCGATCCGCGCGACGGACGCCGCATCACCGTCGCCGTCTCCGCGGGCGGCGTGTACCGGAGCGACGACGCCGGCGAGACGTGGCGAGCAATGAACCGCGGCGTGCGCGCGTGCTTCCAGCCGGATCAGTTCCCACCGAGCGGCCAGTGCGTACACAAGCTGGTCGCGCACCCCGCAGATCCCGATCGGCTCTACCAGCAGAACCACTGCGGCACGTATCGCAGCGACGACGGCGGTGAATCGTGGATCGACGTCACATCCGGGCTGCCGAGCGACTACGGCTACGCGCTCGCGGTGGCTCCGCGCGATCCGAACTGCGCGTTCGTCGTGCCCGAGACCTCGAGTCACATGCGCACCGTCGTCGCTGGCCGCCTGCGCGTGTATCGCACGGACGATGCGGGCGCGACGTGGCATCCACTGGAGGACGGGCTCCCCCAGCGCGATGCCTGGGTCAGCGTGCTGCGCGAGGGACTCGCGACCGATGACGCCGAGCCCTGCGGCGTCTACCTCGGCACGTCGAGCGGACACGTGTTCGCCAGTCGGAACGGCGGCGGATCGTGGAGGGAAATCGCCGCCTTCCTGCCGGGCGTCCTGTGCGTTCGCGCGCTCGGCGGCTCGCGCGCCTGATCCGGCCGCGCGCGGTCCCCCGGTCGCGGGATGACCGCCGTCTACCCGTTCCCCGCCAGCTCCTCCGGTATCCAGCGCACCTTCGCCCAGTCGACGCAGTCGTTCTCGTCGAACTCGACGCCCTCGTCCTCGAGCAGCGCGCGCTGCACACGCGGGGACACATCCGGATGGCGGATCGAGATCGCGCCCCGCTTGTTGATCACGCGCCACCAGGGCACACTGCTGTCGCCGTCGAGCGCGTTCAGCGCCCAGCCGACGCCGCGCGCGGCGCGCGGCGTGCCGAGCAGCGCGGCGATGTCGCCGTAGCTGGCCACCTCGCCGGCGGGGATGCGCCGGACCGCGGCATAGACCCGCTCGGAGAACGGGATTTCAGCGGGTTTCTTCTTCACGTTTCCCATTCGGTCGGCTTCGACCTCTGACCATGCGCCCTCGAACACCACTCCGGCGCGTTGCGTACCAATCCCTATGCTCGACCGGCTTCGGTCGGGCCTATCGGAGCCACCCGCCCCGGCGGGGCAGCTGATTCGTGTGCCGGCGGCCTCGCCCGCCTGGCTGGCTCCGCTAGGCCCGGCCGAATCACGGGGACCCCCGGCAAAGGTACGAAACGCGCGGAGAAGTCGTTCGGGCGCGCAAAAGCCGAGGCCACCGCGACAGGAAGAATAATCGATGCACGCATTGAGACACGCCGTCACCGCGACGTTCCTCACGGCTGCGGTCGCCGCGTGTGCCAGCGCGCCCGTCGTGATCCCGGCGACCGCCGCACCGCCGCCAGCGAACCCCGACGCCGCGATCGCCGAATTCATCGTGCTCGCGAACGATGCGCGCCGCACGAGCGGCTGCGACGCTCCGCTGATCTGGCACGACGGCGTCGCCGCGGTCGCGTCCGGGCACAGCGAGGACATGCGGCGGCGCGGCTACTTCGATCATGTGGGGCCCGACGGCCGTACACCGATGCAGCGCGTGCAGGCGGCCGGCATCGCGGTGCGCGCGGTCGCCGAGAACATCGCGCTCGGCCAGCCGACCGGCCGCGCCGTGTTCGAGAGCTGGCGCGACAGCCCGGGCCACCGCCGCAACATGCTGAACTGCGAGTACACTCATCACGGGGTCGGCCTCGCCGGTCCCTACTGGACGCACGTGCTGATCGCACCGCCGTAGGTCGTACGGCTAGTCCAGGAATCCGCCGGACGTGACGATCGTGAAGCGGCCGATGTGCTGTTCGCCGGCCGGCGTGGCGACGTGGAAGAAATAGACGCCACTTGCTGCGGTCGCGCCATCGCGCGTGCGCAGATCCCACGTGGCGATGCCGCTCGTCGGATCGTTGTGGTTGATCACGTCGACGAGCACGCCGGCGAGCGAGAAGATGCGGAGCGTCGCCTGCGGCGGCAGGTTGACGAAACGGATCAGCCGGCCGCGGTCGTCCGGCCCGAAGAACGAGTGGTAGTAGTACGGGTCCGGCACGGTGTGTATGCGCGTCAGGTCGGGCGCGCCCTCGAACCGCGCCGGGGTCCCTTCGAAGACGACCCGCAGGCCGGGCACCATAGGCGGTCGGAGCTGCCGGATGCCATTGGCGCCGCCGAATGCCGATCCCGAGTCGACGAACCGGTACTCCGTCGGGGTCATGGTGCTGCCGTTGGTCGCGGTGACGACGCCGTGATACGTGCGCAGCGTCCACACGGTGCCGTTCGGCGGCAGGGCGCCGCCGGGCGTCTCGAAGATGAAGCGCTGCGTGTTCAGGTAGAGGCCGAAGCCACGTCCGGTCGCTACCAGCGACGCCGGGAACGCGCCGCTCGTGCTCGTCTGCATGACGACAGGGATCGCGGAGTAGCGTGTGCGGGTGAGCGGATCGTCGTCGTGCGTCGCGCCCGCTTCCTCGAGCAGCTGACTCACCCCGTCGACATGATCGAAATCCTTCCAGTCGATCATGTCGTTGCCATTGCCGTCCCGCACGAAGCCCCAGTTCTGCTGAGCGGTGGGCTTGAAGGGCACGGGCACCGCGTGCGACACGTCCTCGACGACGATCGTGCCATTCTGCCACGTGACGCGGAAATCGGCCGCGCGCGCGATGCCGGAAAGGACATAGCCGTGCCACTGAATGTCTGCGGAAGCCGGGAACTGGGAGGTCGTCGCGTTCTGCGGCGTATGGTGCACATCCGGCGACCAGATGGTGTCCGCCGCCGCCAGGTCGCCGACGCGGATGAACCGCGCAGGATGCGGCGCGGTCTCGGTCTCGCCGTCGAACCAGCGCGAGCCGCCGGCGATGTGGCCGAAGCGGCGGTTCGACTGGCCCTCGAACGTGCTGCTGAAGATGGACTCATCAAGCTCGACGTCCCCCGACGCCGTGTACTCGAAGAATTCCGTCGCCGCACCGGCTGCGGCGAGGGACGCGGAATCCGCCGCGATCGTGTCGTCGAAGACGGGATGCGACACATGGCCCGGCTCGACGAACGAGTCCCAGATGGGTGTATAGCCGCTCGCGATCCCGCTGCCGATCACGCCGTCCCGGTCGGTCGTGAGATACATCTCCCAGCACGGACCGTTGGGGAGGACGTTGCCCCCGGCGTAGCCGTTTACGCAGCGGCCGCTACTCTGGGCGACCGGCTTGACCGAATCGATGGTGACGACGAGGCGGAACGCGGGCAGGAACCGCACGATCGTCGGCGAGAACGCGAGCTCGAGCGCGTTGCTGGGCGGCATCGGGCCGCTGAACACGCCGGTCAGGGACTCGATCGTGGGCAGCGGCGCGTCTGCATCCAGTGGCTCGCCATCACCCCCCGCGAGCCACGACGTCAGCCCGCCCTCGACCAGGGTCGCGAACTGCGGCTGCACGATCACCGACTTCATGTCCGAAGTCGACTCGAGCGACGACGGTCCCGAGCGGTAGCTGTTCACGTCGAACGCACGGACCTGGTAGTAGTAGCGGAATCCCGACCGCACGTCGGTATCGACCCAGGCGAAGGGCACGCCCGTGTCCCGCATCTCCGGATGGCCGGCGGACGCGGTGTCCGCGTGGAGTACCGCGAGGTTGCCGTTCGCCGTCCGGACCACGTCGCCCGGCCGGTACTGCGTCAGCCGTTCCCGCGTAGAGCCGTGGAAGTCGTGGATCCCGAGGATCCTTTCCTCCGTGCACGGCTCGCCCGTCGCATGCAGCCGGTCCGTCTCGCACAGCACGTCGACGAACGTCGTCGTATCGTGATCGAACTGCGCGACCTCGCTCCAGTTCCGACGGTCGGTGCTGCGGTAGATGCGATAGCCCTCGACGTCGAAGAGTCGGTAGTTCGGGTTGTACAGCGCGCCGGTGGAGTCCTGCGCGATCGAGTGGTACGGATCGCCGGACGCTTCCGTCGGGCTCGGCCTCCAGATGACCGTTACCGAGTTGTCGCCGGGAAGCAGGTGGAACTCGGGCCGCTCCGGCGGGGACGGCATGAGGAAGCCGTGCGCCGTGAAATCGCGCGCGATCTGGATGCGGTCCAGCAGGCTGCCCTCCAGCGTCTCGACCCGGTCCGGATCGAGCCACTCGCCTGGGGCGGGGCACTCGGGCGTCGACACCCAGCCGGCCGCCGCCGCGATCGTGCCGATCGGATCGCCGCCGCAGCCGGGCGCGGATGCGGGCGGCTCCGGAGGGTTGTCGCCGCCTATGACCAGGCCGGGCACGTCGGCCGTAGGCGCGACCGCCATGGCGAAGACCACCGTGGCCTGCTCGCCCGGCCCCAGGCTGTACGGCCCCACCGACTGAAAGGTCTTGACGTCGAGCGGGCTCGAGGGCTGGAAGCAGGCGCGTATGTCGACCGCATCCGGAAAGGCGCAGACCGCCCCCCCTCCAAGGTGACCGGACAGGTAGCGCCACTGCACCACTCCGGGATCGCAGAACTCCACCGAGCACCCGGTGCCTGGGAGCACCGACATCATGCGGGCGCCGGGCGTCGATCCGCTGCCCGGATCGGCGCCGGCGTGCAGCAGCGCGCTCGCCACGATGCCCGGCGAATTGCCGAGGAAGGGCGGATAGAAGGCATCCGCCGGGTAGTCGAACTCCTCGGCCGTGAACGCCTGGTGGTAGGTGAGCGCAGCCTCGAAGCCAGGCAGCAGCTGCGCATAGTTGTCGCCGAAATCAGTCGATACATCGTTGTCCATGCTGAAGCCGACGAACAGCGAGTCGATGCGCCAGCCGCCCGCCGGGAGCGCGCCCGCGTTCCCGTCGAAGTACGTCGCCGCGATCGTATCGCGGAAGACCGGCAGGTCGGTCACGTTGGTCAGCCGGTACACCAGGAAGATCACCGACTGGAGTCCCTCCGGCGCGTTCCACTGCATCGTGCGCTGCTCCACCGCGATGCCGAGCGGGTGCTCGCGGTTGTGACTCAGCGCGGGATCGCCTTCCCAGGCGAGCATCCAGGTGTCCTGATCCGAGATAGCGGCCCGGCCGGCGTGGATCGCATGGAACGGCCCGGCCTCGATGCGGCCGCTCGCGAACGGGAAGTCGGCGACGTTGCCCTCATCCGGCCACTCCGCCACGTCCTCAGGCCGGGTCGAGCTGTAGATGCCGGTTATCGGCCTGTCGTGTGCCGAGGTGCCCCGGGCGTCGAAGAAATACGATGCGATGGTGTCGCCGGCCCACGCGGACGGCGCGTCGGCCGCGACGATGCCCGCGAGGCCGATGCCCGCGCCGTAGATGTACTGGTCGATCGTCGGCTGCGGCCACGTACCCCGCACGAAGGTCGCGGCGCGGCACACGTTGCCCCAGGCGTCGGCGAGACAGCTCAGCTCGTTGCCTTCGAGGACGACGGCGGAACTTGCGGCAGCCGGAGACTCGACCGCGGGTGCCGGAGGGGTGGAGGCGAGCGGCTTGGCCGTTCCCTGCTGCCCGGACAGCGGCAGCGCGATACAGGAGGACGCGAGCAGCCCGAGAACGAGCCGCTCGCACGCGAGGCGGAACATGGGAGACCTCCGACGGAAAGGGATCCTCGGCTTTCCTCCGTGATCGTTCGTTCACCGCCAGGATTGCGGCTCGACATGAAGGTGGGAGGCTTCGGCTGGCCCCGCAACGACGCAGCCAGCCTTCCCGGAGCGCCGTGCGTCGTGTTCAGCCTGTTTACGCATCGCCGTCGTTTCCCTACTCTCCCTCATGCAGCAGACCGTACTGATCCGTTTCGGTGCCGAGCTGGCTATCAAGGCGCGGCGCACGCGCCAGAACTTCCTGGGGCGTCTCGGCAGGAACATGCGTGATGCGCTCTCGCTCACGAACGAGGAATTCGAGCTGCGCACCGGCTGGAACCGCTTCGTCGCCACGATCCGGTCGGACGCGCAGCTGCACGCGCTGACGCGCGTCTTCGGCGTGAGCTCGATATCGGTGATCGACGCGGTCGTTCCGGCCGACTTGGATGCGATCGTCGCGCGCGGACGCGAGCTGTACGCCGAGCGCGTGCGCGGACGCCGCTACGCGGTGCGCGCGCGCCGGCACGGCCGCCACGGCTTCGCCAGTCGCGACATCGAAGTGGAGCTGGGCCGCGCGCTGAACGAGGGCGCGACCGTCGACCTCCGCCATCCGGACGTGACGGTGCACGTCGAGGTGCGCGAGGACGAGGCGTTCCTCTTCGCCGAGCGCCTCGACGGACCCGGCGGACTGCCGCTCGGCGTCGAGGGCAGCGCGATCTCGCTCATCTCGGGCGGCTACGACTCCGCCGTGTCCGCCTGGCTGATGCTGAAGCGCGGGGTATCGCTCGACTACGTCTTCTGCAACCTGGGCGGCGACGCGTACGAGCGCGCGGTCGTGCAGGTCGCGAAAGTGCTGGCCGACGACTGGAGCTGGGGCTCGCGGCCGCGGCTGCACGTCGTCGATTTCGGACCCGCGCTCGACGAGCTGCGCTCGAAGGCGACGCAGCGCTACTGGCAGGTCGTGCTCAAGCGGCTGATGTACCGCGTCGCGTCGGCGATCGCCGCCGAGCGGGACGCCCAGGCCATCGTGACGGGCGAGGCGCTGGGTCAGGTTTCGTCGCAGACGTTGACGAACCTGCGCGCCATCGAGCCCGCCGCCGCCTTCCCCGTTTTCCGCCCGCTGATCGGCTTCGACAAGGAGGAGATCATCGCGCGCGCGCGCCACGTCGGCACCGCCGCGCTCTCGGAGCAGGTGAAGGAGTACTGCGCGATCGCGCCGGGTCATCCGGTCACCGCCGCGCCGGTGGATTCGGTCGAGCGCGAGGAGGCGAAGCTCGACCTGACGGTGCTCGAGCGCGCCGTCGCCGATCGCAAGGTGCTCGACCTGCGCGCGCTCACCGCCGTCGATCTGGTGCAGCCGTATCTGTTCATCGACGACGTTCCCGCGGACGCGATCGTGCTCGACTGTCGCCCGGAGCCGCACTACCGCGCCTGGCACTGGCCGGGCGCGACGCACTGGGACGAATGGGAGCTGCTCAATCGATTCGAAAAGCTCGACCGCGACCCGAAGTACGTGCTCTACTGCGCGCACGGCATCCAGTCCGCGTACCTCGCCGAGCGCATGCAGCGGAGCGGCTACGAGGCGTACTCGTTCCGCGGCGGAGCGGGGGCGCTGCGGAAGCTCGGCGAAACCTCGGGCGCCGCCGCGCGCTGAGTCTCGTCGCGCTGGGCGCCTATGGCAGGCCGTGGTGCATCAACCGATAAGGCCGCCGGAAACAGCCTTGATGAACATCGCTACGATGGCTGCGGATATCACTGCGACCGAGATGAGGAGCGCAGCCCATGGCCAGCGCCGATGGCGGTACACTAGCCATGCCGCGGGTACGATCAGAATCCCGGCGGCCACGTAGGCGTGGCGGTCGTGCTCGAGCTCGACCCCGGGGATCAAGACGATGGCCGTGGCAAGCAGGAACCAGGCAGGCGACACACCCGCGGCGGCATAGCTCTTCGCAGCGGCTGGCGAAACGCGGGGTGCGGCTACTGCGAACGCCGCGGCTCCAACGAGGAAGAAAAAGACCAGGTAGATGAACATGTCGGGTGTCCCCGCAGGATCGTGAAATGCGTACTCGCTGAGTGCCACCTCCCGAGACGGTGGGACGCAGCTACGCGGATCCGGCGCCTGACTCCAGTAGCGCCGCGCCCGCGGTCGCGCCCGCGCCGAACGACACCAGCAGCACCGGCCTCTCCCCGTTCGCGGCGCCTGTCTCCAGCGCCTCGTGCAGCGCAATCGGCACGGTGGCCGCGCCGGTATTGCCGTAGCGCTCGATGTTCACGAACACGCGCACGGGATCGAGCTCCAGCTCGGCCGTGAGCGCCTGGATGATGCGCAGGTTTGCCTGGTGCGGGACGATCAGGCCGACCTCGGCCACGTCGACGCCCGCGAGCGCGAGCGCGCGGCGCGCCTGTTCCGCCATCACCCGCACGGCCGGACGGAACAGCCGGGTTCCTTCCATGCGCAGCAGATGCGAGCGCTCCTCGAGGACGGTCGCATCGAACGGTCGGCGAGAGCCGCCCGAGGGCCGGCGGAGCACATCCGCGAGCGAGCCGTCCGCCCACCACGACGTCGCGCGCACCGCGTGCGACCCCGCGTCGGACGTGAGGACCAGCGCGCCCGCGCCGTCGCCGAACAGCGGCCCCGTGTTCGGGTCGCTGCGGTCGGTGACGGTGGACAGCTTGTCCGCACCGACGACGAGCGCGTTGCGCACGGTGCCCGCACGGATCAGCCCTTCGGCCGTGATCAGCGCGTAGATCCAGCCGGCGAAGCCGCCCTCGATGTCGAAGCACGCAGCGGCCGGCGAGCCGAGCGCCGCCTGCACCTCGCACGCGCTAGGCGGCGTCAGGTGGTCGGGTGTCGAGGTGGCGACGATGATCAGCTCGACCCGGTCGGCCGGCATGCCGGCGGCGTCGAGCGCAGCGCTGCCCGCGCGCGCCGCCATCACCGCGGTGCCGGTATCCGCGTCGGCCACCCGCCGCTCGTGGATGCCCGTCCGCTGGAGGATCCACTCCTCGTCGACGCCCGCGGCTGCGCCGAGCTCGGCGTTCGTCAGCACGGTCTCCGGCAGCCACCGGCCGGTGCCCGCCACCCACGCGCGTCCCGCGCTCACGCCGCCTCCTCCATGGTCAGCACGACCTTGCCGAAGCTCTCATTCGCTTCGACGTAGCGGTGCGCGTCGGCGGCGCGCTCCAGCGGATAAACGAGATCGATGATGGGACGGACGCGCCCGCTCTCGACGAGCGGCAGCACGTCGCGCTCGAACGCGCGCGTCGCTTCGATCTTCTCCTGCGTCGTACGCGCGCGCAGCACCGTGCCGATCAGCGTCGCGCGCGTGCGCATCAGGCGCGACAGGTCGATCTCCGCGCGCGCGCCGGCGACCGTGCCGACCACCACCATGCGGCCGAGCGTCGACAGCGCGCGCAGGTTGGCGTCGAAGTACGCGCCGCCCACCAGGTCCACGATCGCATCGACGCCGCGGCCATCCGTCGCCGCCATCACCGCGTCGAGCCAGTCGTCGGCGGCGACGATGCCTGTGTCCAGCCCCAGCGACTGCGCCCGCTCAAGCTTTTCGGCGGTGCGCGAGGTGCCGATCACGGTCGCGCCCGCCGCCTTCGCGAGCTGGAGCGCGGCGGTGCCCACGCCGCTGCCCACCGCGTGGATCAGCAGCCGCTCGCCCGCCGCCAGACGCAGGCGCGTGAAGAGCGCGTCGTGGGCGGTGATGAACACTTCGGGCATCGCGGCGGCATGCGTCAGCTCGAGCGCGTCGGGCACGCTCGTCGCTTCGGCCTCGTCCACGACGACAAGATCGGCGTAGCCACCGCCGCCGAGCAGACCCATGACGCGATCGCCGATCGACCAGCGCGTGACGTCGTCGCCGAGCGCGTCCACGACGCCGGCGAACTCGAGGCCGGGAACGTCAGCCGGCACTCCCTCGGGCGCGGGATAGCGGCCGAGCCGCTGCATGAGATCCGCGCGATTCACCCCGGCCGCAGCGACCGCGACGCGGATCTCGCGCGGCCCGGGCACGGGCGCTTCACGCTCGACGAGCCGCAGCACTTCCGGTCCGCCGAACTCTGTGATGACGACGCATTTCATGGGAAGAAACTACCGAATACCGATTACCGACTACCGACTACCGGATACCAACTACCGAAGACTGGCCCGCGGAGCCTCCGCCAGCCCACGCGACAGGCCGACGCCCGGACTAGACGAGCCTCCTGGCCGCCCAGTAGTACACGCCGGAGAACAGCGCGGCGCCGAGCACCGCGCCGACGAGGCCGCCGATCCGCAGCGGATGCGGATCGTGGTAGATGTATGCGGAGACGCCCAGCATCCCGCCGATGAACGTGCCGAACAGCGTCAGCATGAAGCCGATCCACGGAACCGTATTCGGCGTGCGACCCAGCGCCGCGCGGAAGATCACGACCGCGACGACGGCGATGCCGAGCCAGACGAGGAAACCGAGCGCGTAAGCCATTTTCCCTTCCACGATCCTGGTTCATCCCACCCGGCGGCGCGGGCAGTCGCGGCGATATAGCCGGGCCCTCTTCAACTCGCAACCCCGAGTTTTTCCGTTTCCGATGTTGCGGCGCGCTGCTCGTCATGGTTTGGCCACTGACTCTGCGCGCTCGCATACCTCACCGACGCGTTTCGTACCTTCGCCGGCGGTCCGCTTCCTTCGGCTGGGCCTATCGGAGCCAGCCGTACAGGCGGTGCCGGGATGTTTCCTTCACTCACCGTGCGTATGGCTCCGATAGGCCCCGTCGGATCACGCGGACCGACACGATCGATACGAAACGCGACGGCGAGGACTTCGAGGGCGGAACGTCCGAGGCCAGCGCACCGAGAAGAGAGACCGATGCGGGACGAGAATCACGGGCTCGACCGGACCGGCGCTTCCTCGACGATCGCCTCGTCCGTACGGGCCGTGCCGGCCGCTTCGGCGGGTGCCGAATCCTCGTCGTCCGCAGCGGGAATCCGCAGAGCGAGCACGGCGGCACAGGCCACGATGGAAGCGCCGATCAGGAAGGGGCTGCCGATGCCGATGCGCTCGAAGGCAAGGCCCGCCCAGAGCGGACCGATCACGCGGCCGAGCCCGCCGATCATCTGGCTGCCGCCGAGGATCGCGCCCTGCACGTCGGCGTGCGTCGCGCGCGACACCAGGCTGGCCAGCGAGGGGAACAGGGTGCCGGCGCCGCCCGCGTAGAACAGCACCACGGCTGCGAGCCACCATTTGCCGGGGATCAGCGGCACCAGCAGCAGCGCCAGCGCGAGCGACGCCGCGCCCACACGCGCGGTCGTCGCCTCGCCGAAGCGCGCGACCAGCGGCCCCAGCAGGATGCCGCGCACGACCACGGTCACGCCGCCGCTCGCGGTCAGCACCCAGCCCATCTGCTGCGCATCCATCGCGAACGCGCGCTCGACGTACAGCGCGAGCGTCGACGTCATCGCGGCGAACGAGCTGATCGACAGGAAGTAGACGCCGAGCAGCAGCGAGAGCGGAGGCGTGGTGAGCGCGCGCGCCCACGCGCCGATCGTGAGCGTGCGCCGACGCCCGGTCCTGCCCGCCACCTCCGCCCGTGCGGCCGCGGCGCGCGACAGCCGCGACTCCGGCAGCAGGAACAGGATGGCGATCGCGTCGATCAGGCACAGCGCGGCCGCGACCCAGCCGGGGGCTCCGAGACCCCAGCGGCTGAACACGCCGCCGATCGCGGGACCGATCATGACGCCGAGACCGGCGGCCGCGCCGATGTAGCCGAGTCCGCGCGCGCGCTCCTTCGACGTCGTCGTATCGGCGACGTACGCCTGCGCGACGGACACGGTGCCGCCGGCGGCGCCCGCGAGCAGCCGCGCGACGTAGAGCATCGGCAGGGTCGACGCGAGCGCGAACAGGACGTACGCCACCGCGCTGACGAGCAGCCCGATGAGCAGGATCGGCTTGCGGCCGTGCGCGTCGGACAGCCGTCCCCAGAGCGGCGCGGCCGCGAGCTGCATCGCGGAGAACGACGCGATCAGCAGCGTGACGTCGAACGGGCTCGCTTCGAACGACAGGGCGTAGAACGGCAGCAGCGGCAGCACGATGCCGAAGCCGATCATATCGATCAGCACCGCGCCGCACAGGAGGGCGAGGCGTGTGGTCACGTCGGGGCGGGGTCGAGCCCGTCCGCTTGTAACCCTTCCCCGTCTCGCTTATCATCCATCCAGAACCGATTCCCTCCATTGGTCCGTGGTGCCCTCCGCTCCACCAGTCCCGGTCAAGGCATGCAGGTTATGTCGTCCTATCGTCGCTCTCATATGGAACAGGTGCGTCTCGCGACGCTGCTCGACATCGGCCGCAGCCTCGCTGCCGCGACCGATACCAACGAGCTGCGCCGCTCGCTCATGTCCCGCATGTCGAACCTGTTCGAGTCGGACCTGCTCTTCTGCGCGGATGCGGGCGCGGCGGGCACTGCGCGCGTGATCCTGCTCGTCGAGGAGGGCAGCGCGCGGCAGGCTGCTGGAACGTATGCCGCGTTCACGAGTGCAGCCACACCCGAGACCGGCCGCGTGCTGAGCGCCGACGAGGCGCGCGCGTGCGGCATCGCGCCCGATCGGGGCGCGTCCCTCACGGGAGCGCTCGTGGTGCCGGTCCGCCAGGGCGACAGGGTGTTCGGCGAGCTCGGTGCGCTCCGCTCCATCGATGCGCCCTTCGCGGCGGAGGAAGCGGACCTGCTCGCGTTCGCCGCGGCGATCCTCGCGACCGCGCTCGGACAACGCCAGCGCATGGAGGAAACGGAGACGCGCCGACGCGAGGCCGAGCGTCTCGAGGAGATCGGCCGCGCGATCACGTCCTCGCTCGAGCTGAAGGAAGTGCTCGAGCGGGTCATGCAGGCCGTCCTCGATCTCACCAATGCGGACGTGTGCAGCGTGTGGCGCCGCGAAGGGGATCGCTCCCGCGTCGTCGCGAGCCGCGGCCGTGGCGCGCCGCCGGTCGGCCTCGACGTGGACGTCGCACCGCCGATCGTGTCCGCGCTGCTCACCTTCCGGCAGAGCATCCAGATCGGCGACCTCTCGTCCGATGCCCGTCTGCCGCCCGACATGCGCGCGACGCTCGCCGGCGACGGTCCCCGAGCCGCGATTCTGGTGCCGATGGTATGCGACGATGCCGTCGTCGGCGTGCTCGCCGTCGGACACCGCGAGCCGCAGAGCTGCGACGACGACGCGATGGGAATCCTGGAGCGGCTCGCGCTCCAGGCCGCGATCGCGCTGGAGAACGCGCGGCTGCACACGGAGATCCGGGACCTCTCCCTCCGGGATCCGCTCACGGGCCTGCCGAACCGCCGTCACATGGAGATGGTGCTGGCGACGGAGATCGAGGCCGCGCGCCGCGGACGACCGCTGGTCGTCGTGCTGCTCGACCTCGACGACTTCAAGGGCTACAACGACGAGCACGGGCATACGGCCGGTGACAACGCGCTGCGCGAGTTCGCGGAGCTGCTCGCTTCCGAGACCCGCGCCATGAACCTCGCCGTCCGCTACGGCGGCGACGAATTCCTGATCATCATGTCCGAATCATCGATCGAGGGAGCGGAGTATCTGGTCGAGCGCATCGGCGCTCGCATCCGTGACAATCCGCGACTGCACGGCATCGGCGTCTCCGCGGGCATCGCTCAGCATTCCCCGGAGATGGATACGCCGAGCGCGCTCATCGAGGCCGCGGACGCGGCGCTGTACCGCCGGAAGGTCGAGCCGCGCGCGGGGCACTGAGCGCGTTGCGCCGCTCGTTCAAGGCCGCACAGCGGCGGGACATCAGCAGCGCGCTCGACCGGCGCGCCGTGGGAGACCACGCAGCCATCCCCTGCCCCGCGTGCGGGCGGCCGCTGAGCGAGAATCCCGTCGCGCCTTCCGCCGCACTGCCCTACGTACGCTCGCGGGTCATGCTCGTCTGCGCCCCCTGCGAGCTGGGCGCCGCGTTCGACGTCAGAGCGGCCGGGCGACCATGATGCCGTCCTGCGCCTCGATGCGACGGATGCGCTGATCGATCGGCGTCTCGCTCAGCTGCACGTCCTTGCCCACCAGCGGCGCGTGCATCAGGTACACTCCGTCCCGCCTGCGCACCGCGAAGCCGGTGTGGGCGACGTCGAGGCCGTCGATCGCGCTGGTCGCCGCGATGATGTCGCCGTTCTCCAGCCGTGACACCGCCTCCGACAGATCCCCTTCCGGGATGTACCACCGCTCCTGCTCGTTCAGTCGCGCCTCCATCTCCCGGATCTGCGCCAGCGTCGCGGAGTCAGCGAGCTGCCGATACAGATCCGCATGCGTGCTCATGAAGTCGATCGCTTCCGTCAGTCGCACGCCGCCCAGATCGCGGGTGATGTTGCGCATCAGACCCAGTGACTCGTTGTCGGAGATCCACTCGCTGAAGTAGTGGAGCCGGCTCGCGTACCCGTCCAGCTCGCCGTCGCGGTAACGGATCCGCTCCAGCTCCTTTACGAATGCCGGCCACGTCGGCTCCCCGGCGCGCACGATGCGCGCGAGCGCCAGCACGTTCTCGATGTACGTGACGCAGTCCAGCTCCTCGAGGTTGATGACGAGGTGCTCCGGACCTTCGGCTTCGAGCGTGCCCGGTGTGTACCTCGTGCCGAGGAAACTCTCGCCGATGCGCACGATCATGGCTCCGAACGGCAGCGTATCCAGCCGCTCCGTCCGCGCCAGCTCGAGCTTCTGCTCGAAGATGCGCCGGTCGATGTCGCGCCCCCGCACCGCCGGATTGTCGGCCAGGGCGTCGTTCTGCTCGATTGTCTTGTCCGAGAGCTCGGCTCCTTCGTCGCCGCCGCAGCCGGCCAGCGCGAGCCCTCCGATCATCAGGATCCACGCACCCGTTCGCATGACATCATCGCTCAGAGGACGACTTCCGCTTCCGTCCCGCATCCCTTGCAAATTTCCCGCCCGGCGCCACCGCTTCCCGGGCACACGGGGGTGGATCCCCCTCGTGCACACGTGCTCGTGCTCGTGCTCGGCAGGTGGCCCCGCCGCTTCGGCAACCGGCCCATCCATTGCACTCGCCCGCCGACATGCCCGCCTGGATCCTGAACCTCGTCCTCATCCCGCTTCTAGCGCTCTTCGGCTGGATCGGGCTGCTCTACCTGTTCCGCGGCACGCCGATGTCGCGCATCCGCGTGCTGGACGAGCCGGGCGACAACGGCGAGCCGACCGGGGTGAGCGAGACGCTGTTCCTCGAGGTGATCGAGTCGCAGACGAGGGTGGAGCTGGAGCCCGACAACGCCGTCGAGCTGCTGTTCAACGGCGACGGGGTCTACCCGCGTCTGTTCGACGACCTGCGCGCGGCGCAGAAGCTGATCACGTTCCACGTCTTCTGGTTTCGACCCGGCCGGCTGGCCGAAGAGCTGCGCGAGATCCTGGAGCAGCGGGCGCGCGCGGGCGTGCGCGTGCTCTTCATGCACGACTACTTCGGGTCGCGTCCGATCGACGAGCGCTACTACCGCTCCCTGAAGGCGGCCGGCGTCGAGGTCGCGACGTTCCGGCCGCTGCGGCGCGATACGCTGCACAAGGTGCAGCAGCGCTCCCACACGCGCTGCGTCGTGATCGACGGCGTCATCGGCTACACGGGCGGCTTCGCGATCGCCGACGAGTGGCTCGGCGACGGTCGCCACGAGGGTCAGTGGCGCGACACCAGCGTGCGCATCGTCGGGCGCTCGGTGCTGCACCTCCAGAGCGCGTTCGTCGCCGACTGGACCGAAGCGTGCGGCGAGCTCCTGCTCGGCAGCACCATCTTCCCGAAGCGGGATTCGATTCCGCAGGAGGGTTCGACCTACGGTGGGCTGCTCCATACGACGCCATCACCCGGCTCGACCGCGGCCGAGCGATTCCTCGCCCTGTCCATCGTCGGCGCGCGCGAGACGCTCTACATCACCAACGCCTACTTCATTCCCGACGACGATTTCCGGAGGTTGCTGATCGAGACGGTGGCGCGCGGCGTGGACGTGCGCGTGCTCACTCCGGGACGCAACACCGACAAGCCGTCCACGTGGTACGCGGCGCGCGCGAACTACGAAGAGCTGCTGGCCGGCGGCGTCCGCATCTGGGAGTACCGGCCGACGATGGTGCATGCGAAGACGATGGTGGCCGATCGCGTCTGGTGCACGGTCGGCACCATGAATTTCGACAACCGCTCACTGGCGCTGAACGACGAGGTGGTCTACATGATGCACGACCGCGCCGTCGCCGCGCGCCTGCACCGCGCCTTCCTGGATGACCTGGAGCACGCCGACGAGGTGCGGCTCGACAGCTTCCGTCGCCGCGGCCGGGTCAGCAGGCTGAAGGAAAGATGGTGGGTGACCTGGTCCAGGCTGTTGTGATCGGTGCGCTTCGACTGAAAAGTCAACTGCCGAGCACGTTCACGGTCACGTTCACGTCCTTGCGGCGGGCCGGAGCCCGCGAGGTGGATTCGGCGGCTGTACTTCCGCCATCGGCCCCTTGCCCGAGATCGGATCGCTCCGCGGTATGGCGTCGGTAACCTGAACGTGAACGTTCTACGTGAACGTGAACGGCTGTTGACCCAGTCTCCATAGGCCGGCAGAAGCTCCGCATGGATCTTCCTTTCACTTCCGCTCCGCATCACGACGTGCTCGCGCTGCTCGTGCAGCTCGCGGTGCTGCTGCTCGCCGCGCGCGTGCTGGCGGAGGTCGCGCAGCGGCTGGGTCAGCCGGCGGTCGTCGGGGAGATCCTCGCCGGCATCCTGCTCGGACCTTCGCTGCTCTCCGGCTTCTTCCCGGCAATCGGCGAGTGGGTGGTGCCGCAGTCCGTCGTCGGCGGCAACCTGCTCGAGCTGATCAGCATGATCGGCGCGCTCTTCCTGCTGCTGATCACGGGGCTCGAGACCGACCTGGGTCTGATCCGACAGCATGCGCGCACCGCGATCGGCGTGTCCTTCGGCGGCATCCTCGTCACGTTCGCGACCGGATTCACCCTCGGTTGGATGCTGCCGGTCGACCTCCTCGTCGGCAGCGGGCCGGATCAGCGTCTGGTCTTCTCGCTGTTCGTCGCGACCGCGATGTCGATCTCGGCGATTCCGGTGATCGCCAAGGTGCTGATGGATCTGGACCTCATGCGGCGGGACATCGGGCAGACCATCATCGCCGCCGGCATGAGCGACGACACGATCGGCTGGATTCTGCTGTCAGTCGTGGCCGGCCTCGCGGCGAGCGGCACCGTGGATGCCGGCAGCGTGCTGGTCACGGTCGGGCGCGTCGCGCTCTTCATGGTCGGCAGCTTCACCGTGGGACGCTGGCTGGTGAAGCGGTCGGTCGATTACGTACAGGATCGCTTCCGCGCGCCCGATCGGCTGGTCACGCTGGCCGTGGTCCTGATGCTGACCTGGGGCGCGGTCACGCAGGCGCTCGGCCTCGAGGCGGTACTCGGCGCGTTCGTGATGGGCATCCTCCTCGGGCAGCTGCCGCGCCTCCACCAATCGGTGCACCACCGGATCGCCACCGTCGGGCTCGCGATCTTCACGCCGATCTTCTTCGCGACCGCCGGGCTGAAGGTGAATGCGCGCGCGCTGCTCGAGCCGCGGCTCCTGCTCATCACGCTGGTCGTGATCCTGGTCGCTTCGGGCGGGAAGGTGGTCGGCACGTACCTCGGTGCCCGGCTCATCGGCCGGCGGGATCACTGGACCTCGCTCAGCTACGGCGCGGGGCTGAACGCACGCGGCGCGATGGAGATCATCATCGCGACGATCGGCCTCGAGCTGGGCATCCTGACGCCCGAGATGTTCTCCATCATCGTCGTCATGGCGATGGCGACATCGCTCATGGCGCCACCCGCGATGCGCTGGGTACTCGCGCGAGTGGAGCCGGAGCAGCAGGAGCTCGATCGGCTGCGGCGCGAGGAGCTGTCGCGCGACAGCCGTATCGCGAGGATCCATCGAGTGCTGCTGCCGGTGCGACGACGTCCGACCGGCGACATCGTGCACACGCTGGAAGGGGCCATCCTGAATCGACTCGCGGGTCAGTCGCCGATCGCCGTCACGCTGTTCAACGTAAGCGAGGCCGGTGGCAAGCCGGGGTCGCTGGCCTTTCTCGAGGAGCTGACCCCGCTCTACGGCGAGCTGGACGTGACGCGCCGGGTCGTGGAAGGCGACGCGCCGGACAGCCTCATCCTGGAAGAAGCGCAGAAGGGATACGATCTGCTCGTGCTCGGCGCGACCGAGCAGAAGCCGGACGGGCTGGACGCGATCTTCCATCCCGTCGTCGATCGGCTGGTGCGCTTCTCGCCCTGCCCGACCGTAGTGGTGAAGGGCGGCGCCGCTGTTCCCGACTGGCGGCCCCGGAAGATTCTCGTGCCCACGAACGGCTCGCACGCGGCGCGGGAGGCGGCCGAGCTCGCGTTCCGGATCGCCCGCCCCGGCGAGCTGGTTGCCGTGCTGAATGTCGTGCGCAGCCATCCGGATGCGCATTATGCACTGACCGAGTCGAGCGAGGAGCGGCAGTATGCATCCGCGCACCAGATCGTCTCCGAGCTGCGCGACATGGGCGAGGCGCAGGGCATCCGCACGCTGCCGCTCGTGCGCGTCGGCGAGGAGCCGGACGAAGTGATTCTGCAGATCGCGCGCGAGGCCGCCGCAGGTCTCATCGTACTGGGGACCGACGTGCGACCCGGATCGGATCGCCTGTTCCTGGGCCCGCGCGTCGAGCGCATCCTCGACCAGGCGCCCTGTCCCGTCCTCGTTTACAACACGCCGGCAATGGCGGGCGACACCGCGCGACGCGCAGGTCCGGAGTCGTGAGCATCCTCGGGGGGCACACGCGGCTGCGGAAGGAGCTGACGCTCCTCGACGTGTACGCGATCAGCACCGGCGCCATGTTCAGCTCCGGCTTCTTCCTGCTGCCCGGCCTCGCCACGGCGCAGGCGGGACCTTCCGCCGTCCTCGCCTATCTCTTCGCCTCGTTTTTCATCCTGCCGGCGATGTTCAGCATGGCAGAGCTGGCCACGGCCATGCCTCGCGCGGGCGGCGCTTATTACTTCATCGATCGGGCGCTGGGCCCGATGGCGGGAACCGTCGGCGGCCTCGGGACCTGGCTCGCGCTCGTGCTCAAGAGCGCCTTCGCGCTCATCGGCATGGGCGCATATCTGGCCTTCTTCGTCGACATCCCGATCCGTCCGCTCGCCGTGCTGCTGACGCTGATGTTCATGGTCGTCAACATCGCGGGCGCGAAGGAGACGGGCGGCCTCCAGCGCGTGCTCGTCTTCCTGCTGGTGAGCATCCTCCTGTTCTTCATCGTGCAGGGCCTGGCGGAAGTCGTGATACGCGGACCGGCGGAGCTGAATCGGCAGTACACGCCGTTCATGCCGTTCGGCGTGGGGGGCCTGCTCTCCACCGTCGGGCTCGTCTTCGTTTCCTATGCGGGACTGACGAAGGTCGCGAGCGTCGCGGAGGAGGTGAGGAATCCGGACCGCAACCTCCCGCTCGGCATGATACTGTCCCTGATCACGGCGACCACCGTCTACGTCGTGGGCGTCTTCATCATGGTCGCGGTGCTCGAGCCGATGGAGCTGCGCTCCGACCTGACGCCTGTCGCTACCGCGGCCGAATCGTTTTTCGACTGGCTACCCGAGCCCACGGGGCTGATCCTGATCGTGATCGCGGCGGTCGCGGCGTTCGCGTCGACGGGCAACGCGGGCATCATGTCCGCCTCGCGCTATCCGCTCGCGATGGCGCGTGACCGGCTCATCCCTCGCCGGTTCGCGACGTTGAGTCGCTTCGGAACGCCGAGCGCCGGCATCATCGTGACGAGCGGCGCAATGATCCTCTTCCTGGTGCTCGTCGACATCGAGGGCATCGCGAAGCTGGCGAGCGCCTTCCAGCTCCTGCTGTTCTCGATGCTGAACCTGACCGTGGTGATCATGCGACAGAGCGGCATCGATTCGTACGATCCCGGCTACCGCTCGCCGCTGTATCCGGGCATGCAGATCTTCGGCATGCTCGGACCCCTCTGGCTCATCGCCGAGATGGGCCGGCTGCCGATCCTGTTCACGTTCGGCATGATCGCGATCGGTCTGCTCTGGTATTTCTACTACGCGCAGCAGCGGGTCGTGCGCAGTGGCGCGATCTTCCACGTATTCGAAAAGCTCGGCCGGCGCCGCTTCAGCGGCCTCGACCGCGAGCTGCGCGACATCCTGAAGGAACGCGGCGTACCGCATGAAGATCCGCTCGAGGACGTCGTCGCACGCGCGCTCGTCATCGACGCCGCATCCGATCAGGACTTCGACGACCTGGTCTCGCTCGTCTCGGGCGAGCTCGCCGGACTCGTCCAGGTCGACGAGGACGAGCTGCGTGAGCGATTCGTCGTGGGCAGGCGCGCGGGCGACACGCCCGTCACACACGGGGTCGCACTGCCGCACCTGCGCCTGCCCGGCCTGGCTCATCCCGAGCTCGTGCTCGTGCGCTCCCGCACCGGGGTCCGCATGCCGGCACCGGATTACAGCCGTGTCGTGGACTTCTCGCCCCGCATCCACGCGTTCTTCTTCCTGATCAGCCCGGAGGACGAACCGGCGCAGCACCTCCGCATCCTGGCCGAGATCGCAAGCCGCATCGACGCCGAGGACTTCATGGAGCGATGGCGGGGCGCCGACACGGACGGGCTGCGTCAGGCACTGCTCGGCGAGCAGCACTTCCTGTCGCTGACGCTCGCCGAGGGGACCAACGCCGGCACCCTGATCGGGCAGCTCGTGCGTGAGCTGGACATGCCGGAGGGGAGCCTCATCGCGGTCATTCACCGCGCGGGCAAGATCGTGGTCCCGCGGGGCGGCACGCGCCTCGCCGCGGATGATCGCCTGACCGTCATCGGCGATCCGGCCGGCATCGCAGAGCTGGAAGCGCGTTACGGCGGCAGCCTGTCGGAGGGCAGCCGCGACCTGCCGGAAACACTGTCGTAGCGGATGAGGTGCCGGTCATCCGTCTTCTGGCGCACGACGAAATCCCCCCGCACCCGCCGCACCTCGATCGAGCCCGCTCCGTCGGATTCGATTACGACGTCGCCCTCGACGTCCCGCGCGTGGATGCCGCCCGCTCCGTCGCGCACGCGCAGCGTGCCGCCGATCCGGTCGACGAACAGCGCGCCGGCCTCGTCCTGCACTTCGAGATCACCGAGCACGTCCCGCACGTGCAGCGCGCCGGCGCCGGCAAAGATGCGCACGTCGCCGATCACCTGCTCGATCACGACGCGGCCGTCGCGCGTGAACAGCGTTGCCGGACCCGTCCCGCGCAGCCGCACGTCGCCGGCGCCGTGGCGCACGTCGAGCGGCATTCCGGTCGGCAGCCACACGCGTACGTGCGCGTGCGCCGCGAGGACACGCACGTCGATGACGCCGGCAGAGGCGCCGCCGCCCTCCGGGTCGAACGCGGTCGAATCGAGTGCGATGCGCGCTTCGGCGCCCGCCGCGCAGCCACGCGCCTCGATCTCCAGAGAGGTGGCGCGCTCGCGGCCCTCGATCCGCAGTCGGCCGTCCGGGACGGTGAGCACGACGCGCTGACCGGGTGCCAGCTCGCGCCGCTCGCGCAGCTCGAAGGCGTCCGGACAGTCTCCGCACGCGGCGAGGGCCGCGGCGCAGGCGAGGCTCGCGATGTGGCCCGCGTCTTTCATGACGGTGCCTCCTGATTCGTGCCCCGTCGCAAGGTAGCCCCGACCGGGCGCGCTCGGACACAACGAAGGGAGGTGCAGGTGGCAGGTGACGCGGACGTCGTCGTCGTCGGATCCGGACCGAACGGTCTCGCGGCCGCCATACGGCTGGCCGACGAGGGCATGAAGGTGCTGGTGCTCGAGCGCTCCGCCCAGCCCGGCGGCGGCGTGCACTCGGCCGAGCTGACACGCCCGGGCTTCGTCCACGACGTGTGCGCGTCGGTCTTTCCGCTCGGCATAGGCTCGCCCTGGCTGTCGCGGCTCGGGCTGGAGGCGCATGGCCTCGAGTGGGTGCAGCCGGACGTGCCGCTCGCGCATCCGCTGGACGGCGGCCGCGCCGCGTTCCTCGAGCGGTCGGTGGAGGCGACGGTGTCGCGCTTCGGCGTCGATGCGAAGCCATACGCCTCGCTGATGGGCGACCTCGCCGAGCATTTCCCCTCGCTGATGCAGGACCTGCTCGGACCGATCCGGCTGCCGAGGCATCCGTTTCTCGCGGCCCGCTTCGGCATGCGCGCGCTCCGCTCGGCGTCATCGCTCGCGAAGACTCGCTTCGAGTCGGAGGAAGTGCGCGCCCTCTTCGCCGGCAATGCGGGCCACGCGCTGCTGCCGCTCGACCGACCCGCGACCGCGGCCTTCGCCATGATGCTGTGCGCCGCCGCGCATGCCGTCGGCTGGCCCTTCGCCCGCGGCGGCGCCTCGTCGCTCGGAATGGCGCTGGTCAGGCGACTGCGCGCGGCGGGCGGTGAGGTCGAGACCGGCGTCGACGTGCTCTCGCTGGAACAGCTCCGTCCCTACGGCGCACGGGCGCTCGTGCTGGACGTGACGTCCCGGCAGTTCCTCGCCCTCGCCGGTGACGCACTGCCCTCGCGCTACCGGAAACAGCTCGAAGCGATGCGTTACACGATGGGCGCCTTCAAGGTCGACTGGGCGCTCTCCGAGCCGATCCCGTGGACCAATTCCGACTGCCGGCGCGCGGGCACGTTGCACGTCGGTGGCACGCTCGACGAGATCGTCGCGAGCGAGCACTGCGCCGCGAACAACATCCGTACGGACCGGCCGTTCACGCTCGTCACGCAGCCCTCGCTGTTCGATCCCTCACGCGCGCCCGCCGGCATGCATACCGCCTGGGCCTACTGTCACGTGAAGGCGCACTCGACGCACGACATGACCGCCGCGATCGAGAGCCAGATCGAGCGCTTCGCGCCCGGTTTCCGCGACACGATCCTGGAGCGCAGCGTGCTCTTTCCCGCGGACCTCGAGCGTCTCAACCCCAACCTCTGGGGCGGCGCCATCACCGGCGGCGACAACGACCTCGGTCAGCTCTACTTCAGACCGGCGCGCAGACTGGACCCATACACCACGCCGCTGAACGGCGTCTACCTGTGCTCGGCGTCGACGCCGCCCGGCGGCGGTGTGCACGGCATGTGCGGTTGGCATGCCGCCGGAGCGGTGCTCCGGCGGCTCGGTCAATCGCCCAGTGCCTCGATGACCAGCGAGTAGCCGGCCAGGCTCGTCCTCAAGGCGTTCTGGCGGCTCGCCACCTGTTCCAGCGTCGCCTCGTACTCGTCCGTCTGACCCTCGGACAGCGTCAGCGCGAGCACGGCGCCGGCGGCCAGGTCGCCGATGACCACGACGCGCAGACTGCCGTCGGGCATCTCCCGGCTGAAGATCTGGTGACTCGAGCTGACCGCGTCGAACTCGACGGACTCCGGACCCTCGAGGGTGAAGAGCAGCGCGCCCTCGTCCGTGCCGGGCGTTTCCAGAACGAGGAGCGCCGCCCGGTCGCCGCCGACTTCCGTGGGTCCCTTGTCGTCGGAACAGGCGGTGCTCGCGAGTGCGAGCACCGCCACCAGGCCCGTGCCGCCGATGCGGCGTAAGGCATGCGTGCGCATGATCAATCCTCCTGCGGGTTGCGGGTCGCGTTCGATGGCGCCGTTGCCCTGACCAGCGCGCGCAGATCGCCGACATCCACCTGTCCATTGCCGTTGCCCTGACCGTCGAGGAACGCGCGGGCGTCGGTATCGAGCTGGACCGCGCCGAGGACATGGTCCGCGGCCTGGTCTACGGTGACCGTCACCCGGGCCAGGTCGGTTCCGACCCTCGCACCGACCGCGGTCATGCCGGTCGGATTCATCTCGACGAGCGCCCCGGCGATGCCGGTGCCGCCCGACAGATTCGAAGCAAGCAGCCGCGACGTCATCGCACCGGTCGCAGTCCGCAGGAACGCGGTATTGCCCGACAGCTCGATGTTCGCTCGCGCGAAGGGATTGTGCAGCACCGCATACGACGAGTTGAGCTTCAGGAGCCCCGACGCCGGCGTCGAAACGTAGATGCTGCCGTCGACATCGAAGCTCATCCCGCCGACGCCCTGGTCCAATTGGAATACGGTCGTGAACGTCCCGTTCGCGTTCAGCCGATGGATGGAATAGAAGCCATCCGACAGGTGCAGCGTCCCGCTCGGCGAGAACGTCATCTTGAGCACGAAGCCGAGGTTGCTCGCGTCGATGCTGTCCCGCCGCGCTCCGTACGGGCTCAAGCGGAACAACGTGGCACTGCCCATCTCGCTCACCGCGAAAAGCCAGACGTCACCGTCCGGGCCGACCGCAATCGAGATCGGCGCGTGGCCGTCCAGCGTCGCGAAACGGCTGCGCGCGCCCGTCGCCGTCGCCACCCTCACAATGTTGCCGCTGTCCGGCTGGGTCAGCAGCAGGTCGCCGAAGGCGTCGAGCGCCATGTCATAGCCTTCGGTCGTCGCGAGACGAGTCGGCGAGCCGCTCGCGGGCACGCGCCAGACGTCCCCGTCCAGCCAGTCCAGCACGTAGATCTCACCGGCGGCGCCGGCCGCGATCGCCCAGGCGGCGTCCGCTCCGCTAGGCCGCACGGTCGTCGGGTCCCCCGGCCCCGGCTCGGACTCTCCCAGCCGGATCCGATACGTGTAGTCGACGTCGCCCCCACCGGAGTAATCGGTGATGACGACGTAGTAGCGCCCGGTCGTCGCGATGCTCGTCCGGATCCGGCTGTCCAGGCCGTCCGCATCGTCGCTGAATGCGATGACGTAGCCGTGCGCGTCCATCAGGAGCAGGATCGCGTCCAGATACGAGCCCAGGACCTGGGCATCGACGTCGAAGTCGATGATCGTGCCCTGGACCAGGTCGATGGCGAAGAAATCCTGGTCCCCCGGCACGGCGATCACTCCGCTGACCGTGTCGGACAGGGCGACGGAATTCGCCGTCTCCAAGTCGTCGTTGGGCTCCGCTTCGACGATCGTCGCCTGCGGCGCACGCTCCGATGCCGCCGGTGCACGGCGGCCGGACTTCTCCGGCGCGACGCTCCACGCCGGCGCCGCCGCCCGCCACGCAGGAGCCTGCTGCGCGGCGACCGGGGCGCCCCGGGCCGCGACCACTACCAGGAATGCCGTCAGCAGGCGCAGGCCCGTGCCGGTTATCGAGTCATGCATGGGGTACCTCCAGAGAGCGGAACCGCGCCTGTCATTCCCAAGATGCACGGCGACGTTGCGACCCATCCGCTCGGCGATGACGTAGCAGGGCGCGCGCAACGGCGTAGTGGTGCGGCAATGGCGGGCTGGTCCGAAGCCGGGGGGGCGATGCCGCCGCGCTCGGCGCGCCCGTGGCAGCAGGGCACGGCGGGTGGTGCGCGAGCGCAGCCCTTCCCCTCCACGTTACGCCGATCGAGGCTGGGACATCAAGAAAAAAACCGGCGCCGCGGGGCGGCGCGGGTGACCCCTCCACGAGCCCGATCGAGTCAGGCGCACACGCGTCGGCCAGTGCGGGTACGTGCTCGTGCTCGTGCTCGTGCACGCGCACGACAGTTGACCCCGCACTTCGAGTCACCTAGGCTCAAAACGTCCGCCAGGGGTATCCCGCGTCGCCGCGGGATTGAGAGAGTCCCTTGGAACCTGACCCGGTTCAGACCGGCGTAGGGAGAGCGGCGGGACAACGAAGGCGCCAGGCTACAGACTTCAGAGTCCGAGTCCTGGCCCGATCTCACGAAGCCGCGTCGCACACGCGGCTTTTTTTGTCCCGCTCTTTGCCGAAGCCCAGCAAGGAGCAGCCATGATTTCGCCATCCTCGAGCTCACTGCCGATCGCATCCGCGACGGAGCCCGCTGCCGCGCCGCGCAACAGCGGCGACTACGGCGAGGCCTTTCCCAACAGCCGGCGCGTCCACGTCGACGGACCGCACGGCATCCGCGTCCCGTTCCGCGAGATCCACCTGTCCGGCGGCGAGCCGCCGCTGCGCGTGTACGACACGAGCGGTCCGCGCGGCTTCGACGTGCGCGACGGTCTGCCCGCGCTGCGTGACGAGTGGATCCGCGCCCGGGGCGACGTAACCGAAGCGCCGTCCCTGACGCCTGACGTCCGACGCCTGACCCCCGGCGTGGAGATGCCGGAATCGCTGCTCCGCCCGGCGCTCAGGGCAAAGCCGGGACGCCGCCCCACCCAGATGGCCTACGCGCGACGCGGTGAGGTCACGCCCGAGATGGAGTACATCGCGCTGCGCGAGGGCTTCGATCCGGAATTCGTGCGCAGCGAAGTCGCGCGCGGCCGCGCGATCATTCCCGCGAGCATCAACCACCCCGAGCTCGAGCCGATGATCATCGGCCGCGCGTTCAAGGTGAAGATCAACGCCAACATCGGGAACAGCGCGGTCAAGTCGTCGATCGACGACGAGGTCGAGAAGCTGCGCTGGGCCACGCTCTGGGGGGCGGACACCGTGATGGACCTGTCGACCGGCAGGAACATCCACGAGACGCGGCAGTGGATCCTGCGCAACTCGCCCGTGCCGATCGGCACCGTCCCCATCTACCAGGCGCTCGAGAAGGTCGGCGGCGTGCCCGAAGAGCTGACCTGGGAGATCTACCGCGACACGCTCATCGAGCAGGCCGAGCAGGGCGTCGACTACTTCACGGTTCACGCGGGTGTGCTGCTCCGCTACATCCCGCTCACCGCGAATCGCGTGACCGGCATCGTCTCGCGCGGCGGCTCGATCATGGCCAAGTGGTGTCTCGCGCACCACAAGGAGTCGTTCCTCTATACGCGCTTCCGCGACATCTGCGAGATCATGGCCGCATACGACGTCAGCTTCTCGCTCGGCGACGGCCTGCGCCCCGGCTCGATCCGCGACGCGAACGACGAAGCACAGTTCGCAGAGCTGAGGACGCAGGGCGAGCTGAATCGGATCGCGTGGGAATACGACGTCCAGGTGATGAATGAAGGCCCCGGCCACATTCCGATGCACCTGATCCGCGAGAACATGGACAAGCAGCTCGAGTGGTGCGACGAGGCGCCCTTCTACACCCTCGGTCCGCTCACGACCGACATCGCGCCCGGCTATGACCACATCACGTCCGCGATCGGCGCCGCGCAGATCGGCTGGTACGGCACCGCCATGCTCTGCTACGTCACGCCCAAGGAGCACCTCGGCCTGCCCGACCGCGACGACGTCAAGCAGGGCGTGATCGCCTACCGCATCGCCGCGCACGCCGCCGACCTCGCCAAGCGGCACCCGCGCGCGCAGGAGTGGGACGACGCCATCTCGAAGGCGAGGTTCGAGTTCCGCTGGCGCGATCAGTTCAACCTGTCGCTCGATCCCGTCACAGCCCTGTCGTACCACGACGAGACGTTGCCCGCGGAGGGCGCCAAGGTCGCCCACTTCTGCTCCATGTGTGGACCGAAGTTCTGCTCGATGAGGATCAGCCAGGACCTGCGCGACGCGGCGCAGGCGCAGGCAGGCATGGAGGAGAAGTCGCGCGAGTTCAGGGAGAGCGGCGGGGAGATCTACGTCAGCCCAAGCTAGTTTCGGTCGTCGCGTTTACCGAACAGTCGCAGGTCTCTGAGCAGCGGACTGTCCGCGGACCGCCTCCCTCACCCGGTCGGGTCGATGTTCTGGTTCATCCGGAACAGGTTCGTCGGGTCCCATGTCCGCTTGACCTCGACCAGCCGTTTCCAGTTGTCCCCGAAGGCGGCCCGGCCGAACTCCGCGTCGTCGCCGAGGCCGGGAAAGTTGACGTTCGTCGTCCCGGTGCCGTACGGCCTCATCGCGTCGAAGAGTGTGCGGGCCCACTCGATGTTCGCGCCGGCATCGGCCGGGTCCGACCAGTTGGCGAGGATCTCGAGCAGGAATGGCGCCTCGCGGCCGCCGGCGGCCGTCGCCGAGGGGTCGACGCGCCCGAGCGCCCCGCCCAGGGCCCACATGCCGATCATCGACCTAGCCGAAGGGCGAGCCGCCACGTGGTCCGCCACCGTGGCCACCGCGTCCCTGTCGAGCCCGGCCAGGTACATCGACTTCCAGTAGTACTGCAGCTCCCGCGCGGGGAAAAAGGGATCGAACATCTGTTGCAGCGCGACGTACGGCAGCGTCGCGGACAGGTCGAGCAGACGCTCGTCCAGCTCCCTGAGCGGCTGCAGCACGCGCTCGCCGTCTTCCGGCGCCCCCGCGTAGACGCCACCGACCACGATCAGCGTCCGGCCGTGCAGCTGCTCGGGGAAGGCGGGCAGCGGGGGGATCGTCCACCAGGTGGCGGAGACATTGACGGAGTCGGGGGCGGCCGCGGCGTAGTCGCGCATGCCGGCGATCACCGCCTGCGCGCTCTCGACTGGATAGCCGGGTCCCGCGAAGGCGATCATCGGGCCGACCGGATGCGCCCGGAACTCGAGCGAGGTGACCACGCCGAAGTTGCCGCCGCCCCCACGCAGCCCCCAGAACAGCTCCGGGTTCTCGGTCTCGCTCGCGGTCACGAGCGCACCGGCGGCCGTGACGACGTCGGCCGACACGAGGCTGTCGCAGGTCATGCCGAAGGTTCGGCGGAGCCAGCCCTGGCCGCCCCCCAGGGTGAGGCCGGCCACGCCGGTCGTCGAGACGATACCCCCGGGGATCGCGAGACCGAAGGCCTGGCTCTCGCGGTCCACGTCGCCGAGCGTGGCGCCGCCGCCCGCGCGCACGAGGCGGCGCGCCGGATCCACCCGCACACCGCGCATCGGCGAGAGATCGACCAGCAGGCCTCCCTCGCAGGTACCGAAGCCGGCGACGTTGTGGCCCCCGCCGCGCACCGCGAGCAGCAGCTCCTGCTCCCGGGCGAACTCGACGGCCGCAACCACGTCGGCGACGCCCCGGCAACGCGCGATCAGGGATGGGCGTCGGTCGATCATGCCGTTCCAGACCCGGCGAACATCGTCGTAGGCAGAATCCGCGGGCGTGACGAGCTGGGCCCCGAGGCGGGCCCGCAGTTCCTGGTGATTCACCATGGACCCTCCGAACGACGCGGGGAACGGAGCGATGTCCGCAATGTAGCCGGCCTCCGATCTCAGGGAGCGGACGACAGACCGAACGGCGATCCCGCGGGAATCCTGAAGTAGTGACCCGGCGACAGAACATGCGCGCCGTGGTACGGGTCGGAGAGGCGCAGAGATCCCGATAGCACGTATCCCTCGACGTTCGCGCGGTACGCCCGCTCCGATGGCGTCGCGCTGCGCATCAACCGCACGAGGTAGACACCGCGATCGGTTTCCGTCGGAAGCCGCAGCACCTTCACCTCACCCGACGCGGTCCCCCCGGTGACGGCGGCCAGCGCGACCCACGGAATCGTGTCCGGGTCGAACTTCGCCGGCGCCCCCCGGCGCGGTGCTGATTCTCCGGGCTCCAGATAGTGGGTCTCGAACGGTCCTTCACCGAGAAAGACGAAAACGGATCCGGTCGACGAGAACGGACCCATCGCCACCCCCGCCGGGGCCTCCCAGAACTCCGCCGCCTCGACCCGCTCCCCGCTGGCCGACTCGATGGAGCCCTCGAGCATCCAGAGACGTTCCGTAACCGGATGCCAGTGACGCCGGAGGGAGATCTCGGCCGGCCACTCGACGATACTGAACGAGCGTCCGTCGGCGTCCGCATGCACTGGCCGCATCAGCAGGCCGCCCTGGATCTCCACCCCCGGAACGGTCCGGCTGTCGACGATGACCTCGGCTTCACCGGGACCGGGCGGCGACGCCGAGGGGGTCGCCTCAGCGGTCGGCGAGCGGTCCGCCAGAAGCAGGACGAGTGTTTCGGCGACCGGCTCCGACCTGGTACCGTCGACCCGGGCCGCTCCGACGAGCAGCCCGAAGCCGGCGATGCAGGCGACGATCAGTCGAGCAGCAACGGACCCGTGGGACATGGCTGGCCTCCTGGTCGGCAGGCGTCCACAATGGACGCGTCGATTGGGGCGCGCACCGCGTATCGTGTGCGTCGAGGTGAGACTACAGTATCATTATGAGCATGTCAATCTCATACGAGGACGGCGGGCGCGCGGCGCAGAAGACGCGCACGCGGACCACGCTGATCGCGGCGGCGCGAGAGCTGATTGCGGACGGCATGACGCCGACGGTCGAGGATGTGGCAAGCCGGGCCTCGATCTCACGGGCCACGGCGTACCGTTACTTCCCCAACCGGCACGAGCTGCTGGTGGCCGCGCACCCGGAGGTCGAGGTGGCGTCGCTCCTGGGGGAGAACCCGCCCGCCGATCCGGAGGCGCGGCTCGACGCGGTCGTTACGGCGCTGGCGCAGATCTTCCTCGAGGCGGAGGAGAGCTACCGGTCGATGCTGCGTCTGTCCCTGGAGCCCGATGCCGCGGACCGGGGGGAGCTGGCGCTGCGCAAGGGGCGGCGTTTCATCTGGTTGGAAGACGCGCTGGCCCCGGTGCAAGATCGCCTTGGCGAGCGCGAGCTCGGGCGGCTGGTCAATGCGCTGGCGACGGTGGTCGGCATCGAGGCGCTGGTGACCCTGATCGACCTCGGCGGCTTGCCGCGCGACCAGGCTGTCGAAGTCATGCGCTGGTCTGCCCGGAGCCTGCTGTGGGCGGCGCTGCAGGAAGCAGCGGAGGGCTGATCATCGAGCTGGCCGAGCAGATCGGCTAGCGGCTCTCCGCCCGAGCTGTCTCCGGTTGTACCACGTCACAAGAGGTGGTTCGATGCGAATCGCCATCGGCATGTGCGTGGCACTCTGCCTGTCAGCGGGCTGCTCACAGGCCGTCCGGGAGGCAGCGGAGGCGGAGTACGAGAGCCGTTTCGTCGACGCGGCGGGCGTGCGCCTGCACTACCTCGATTTCGGCGGCGATGGACTGCCGGTCGTCTTCGTCCACTCGGAGGGCTGGGATGCGACCACGTACGCGGAGTTCGCCCCGCGCCTGACGGCCGGGAATCGCGTTCTGGCGGTTACGCGGCCCGGGTACGGCGAGTCCGAACCGCATCCCGACGGGTTCGGCATCGAGACCCAGGCGCGCTCCCTGATCGATTTCCTCGATGCGCTGGGGATCGAGAGGGCGGTCTTCGCCGGCAATTCCTCCCCCATCGTCTACCTCACCTACCTCGCCGAGCACCACCCGGATCGCGTCGCCGGCGTGATCTATCTGGCGGGGCTGATGCCGATGTGGCTGGATCACGTCGTAGAGTCCGATCCGGCGGGCGCCGGGGCGATGGCGAGCCGCGCGATGACCTCCGATCCCGTCGCACGTGAGCGGAGCCGCATTCTCTCCGCCTACCGGCCGCATTTCCTTGGCGTCGATTCCCCCACGATCCACGTCCCCGCACTGGCGTTCGCCGGGCGCTCCGGCCTGATCGGCTACGAAAGCTTCAGCTGGCCGCTCGCGCTCACCGGCTCGGCGCTGATGAGCGACTTTCATGCGGAGCTGCCGCCATCGCCGATCAGCGACCATCTCCGGCGTCTCATCGACGATCCCGCTTACCGGGATGAGTCGATTGCGGCGATCGACGACACGGCGGCGCGAGCGTTCCTCGCGCGGCTCGTCGACGACCCCGACCTGCAGGCCGAAGTATGGCGCTACCAGCAGGAGACCGTGCGGCCCGCCCTCATCGCCGATCAGGAGCGGTTCCGCCGCGCGTTCGACCGGCTGCGGCTCGTACGGCTCGACGTCTCCACCATCTACGGCTACGAGTACCGCGACGCCCCCGATCTCATCGCGCCGCACATCCGACGGTTCCTCGATGACCTCGACGCGGATCTGTACGTTCCCGAAATCGCGGATTCCTGACATGACTATCCAACGCATGGAGCACGTCGGCATCGTGGTCGACGACCTCGCGGACGCGATCGAGTTCTTCGTCGAGCTCGGCCTCGTGCTGCAGGGCGAGATGTCCGTCGAAGGTCGCTGGGTGGACCGCGTCGTGGGGCTCGAGGGCGTTCGGGTGGACACTGCGATCATGCAGACTCCCGACGGCAACGGACGACTCGAGCTGATCGACTTCCAAGCGCCGGGATATCAGGGCGACAACGGACCCGCGCCGGCCAACGCCCCGGGTATCCGTCATATCGCATTCGTCGTCGAGGACATCGACGCCGTCGTTGCCCGCCTGCGAGCGCGCGGCGCTGAGCTCGTCGGCGAGCTGGAGCGCTACGAGAACAGCTGGCGGCTCTGCTATGCCCGCGGCCCGGCGGGAATCATCATCGAGCTGGCGGAGCAGATCGGCTAACCGGCCTGGTGTCCCCTCGCGTCGACCCCCGAGTTCCTTCCTGCTTTTCGATGCTCAACCCGATGGTTGACAATTCGGCGCGGGCGCTTATATTAAACGACATGGTTGAACAATCTCGGGCCCGGCTCGACCTCGTCTTCCGGGCTCTCGGCGACCAGACGCGCCGCGCGATGCTCGCACGGCTTGCAAAGGGCGAGCTGACGGTCGGTGAGCTTGCCGCGCCGTACCGGATATCGCTTGCCGCGGCGTCGAAGCACATCCAGACGCTGGAGCGCGCCGGCCTGGTCCGGCGGACGGTGCGCGGCCGCGTTCACTACTGCCGCATCGATCCCAGGCCGCTGGCCCGCGCCGACGGCTGGCTCCGCGGCTACGAGCGCCTGTGGGACACCCGCATCGAGCGGCTCGTCGAGCTGCTACGCCACCCCGACAACGAACCCGAATAATCCAGGTGAAATCCGTGATGACGACGAACCCGAGCTCGACCGATCGCATCGAGAAGCAGGTGATGCTGGAGGCCCCGCGTGCCCGCGTCTGGCGCGCGCTCACCGACGTCTCGCAGTTCAACCAGTGGTTCGGTGTATCGCTCACCGCTCCATTCGCTCCCGGCGCGGAGGTGAGCGGCCGGATCAACATCCGGAACCTCGAGCATGTGACGATGACCATCTGGATCGAGACGATGGAGCCCGAGCGCTTCTTCTCCTTCCGCTGGCACCCTTACGCCATCGAGCCCGGCGTCGACTACTCCGCCGAGCCGACGACGCTCGTCACGTTCACGCTCGAGGACGCGCCGGGGGGTACCCGGCTCACGATCGTCGAATCCGGCTTCGACGCGATTCCGGCGTCGCGCCGCGAGGCGGCGTTCCGCATGAACGAGAAGGGCTGGGCGGGCCAGGCCGAGAACATCCGGAAGTTTCTCGCCGGAGACTTCGCGTGAGCCGCCTGAATCTGTATGGCGCGCGCCAGCTCGCGGACAGCATGCGCGCGGTGCGCGGGAACACGATGCTGATCGGGGAAGACATCCCGGAGTCGGAGCTCGGCTTCCGAGCGACTCCGGGCACGCGATCGGTCGCCGAAACCCTGGTCCACATCGCGTGGCTCGGGAGCTCCGACCGCCTGATCCATGAGGAGCTGCGTCTCGATTCCCTCGAGGGATTCGACTTCCCCGCGTTGCTGGAACGATCGGCGCTGGAGGAGAAGCGTTCACGCTCGAAGGCAGAGATCCTCGAGCTGCTCCGGACGGAAGGCGACCGATCGGCTAGCTGGGTGGAGCAGCTTCCGGAGCCGTTCCTCGCGGAGCGAGTCCGCCTGCCCGGTGGCGGCTCGGTAAGCCGATTCGAGATGCTCGTGGCGACCAAGGAGCATGAGCTTCAGCACCGCGCGCAGCTCACCGTGATGGAACGCATGATCGGGCTCGTCCCCCGCTTCACCGGCCTCGCGTAGGTTAGCTCACGGCCTTCTTCACGAGCGCGCGGATCCTTTGCTCTACGGTGGCCGTCAGCTCCGTCAGCGCGAAGGAGGTCGGCCACATGGCGCCTTCGTCGAGGTTCGCCTCGTCGCTGAAGCCGAGCGTCGCGTACCTCGACTTGAACTTCTGCGCGCTCTGGAAGAAGCAGACGACCTTGCCGTCCCTGGCATACGCGGGCATCCCGTACCAGGTTTTTGGCTCGAGATCGGGCGCGGCGGCCTTGACGATCGCATGGAGTCGCGTGGCGAGGGCGCGATCCGGCGCTGGCATCTTGGCGAGCAGGGCGCTTTCGCCGTCGGCCTTGCCCTTGCGCGAGCCGCGGCGCGCTTCCGCCTTCATCTCCCGGGCGCGCTCCTGCATCGCGGCCCGTTCGTCGTCCGTGAATCCCTTCGACTTCTGGTTCCTCGGGGCGGTCTTCTTCGCGGTGGACTTCTTCGCGGACTTCGACGTCTTTTTCATCCCGGGTATCCTTTGCGCTGGTGGTCTTTCTCGTCGTATACCGGTCTAGCCCTGCTCGATGCGAACCAGGTTGCCCGCGGGATCGCGCACGGCGATGTCGCGGGCGCCCCAGAACCGGTCCGCGGGCTCCTCGATCACCTCGACGCCGGGCGCGTCGGCGAGCTTCGCGAAGGTCGCGTCGAGATCATCCGATCGGAGGAAGACCGAACCCAGCTCGCCCTTGGCGAGCAGGGCCGCGATGGCGTCCCCGTCCTCCTGGGAGCGTCCCGCGTGCGGCTGAGACAGCACGATCCGGATGTCGGGCTGGCTCTCGGCGATCAGCGTGACCCACCGGAAACCGCCGTGGGCGACTTCATCGCGCACGGTCAGGCCGAGGATGTCCCGATAGAAGCCGAGCGCGGCATCAGGGGGTCGGCGAGACGCCCGTCCGCGTACCGCGCCCGCGACCACGACGAGCTGCTTGCGCTGCCACCGTGCCAGACGATGGTGTTCACCCGGCCGCGCAGGCGCAGGGACTAGGGTCGTCGAAAAGAGAGCAGTTTCGGAGAAGCGAGAAAACCACCCCGATTGCACGTCCGAATCCGTTTTGCATTGCCTCCAACCCCCCTGATCCTGCTGTTTTGGAGCGGCCACCGTCTACTTTATACTGCAAAGTGCTTTGAGTCAAGAGGCGGTCGCGGGAGCGGTTGCTTCTTTCGGACCGCGGCCCCAGCCTTGCCTGTCATATGGCCGAGACCCTGAGCGATGAATTTCTCGTTTCCGCGAAAGCGGCCGGGCTGCGCTATGTCACGGACGCGATGCCCGGGATCGGGCGCAGGCGCCATGGTAGGGGTTTCATCTACATCGGTCCGGACGGACGGACCATTCGGGATCGAGCGACGCTCGAGCGCATCCGGGCGCTGACCATTCCGCCCGCCTGGACGCACGTGTGGATCTGCGCTCATCCGCACGGACACCTGCAGGTTACCGCGCGCGACGCGCGTGGCCGCAAGCAGTACCGCTACCATCCGGAATTTCGCGCGCAACGCGACGGAGCGAAGTTCGAGCGCATGTTCGCGTTCAGCGAGGTGCTGTGGAAGATCCGCGTGCGGGTCGAGCACGACATCAGGCTGCCGGGCCTGCCGCGCGAGAAAGTCATGGCGACGGTGGTGTGGCTACTGGAGCGCACACTCATTCGGGTCGGCTCCGATGAGTACGCGAGAGCCAACAAGTCGTACGGACTCACCACGCTGCGTCGCAAACACGTGGAGGTTCATGGCGCGGCGCTGGTCTTCGAGTTCCGGGGCAAGAGCGGCGTTGCGGTAAGCCTGGGTGTCGCCGACCGCCGCATCGCCCGCGTCGTGCAGCGCTGCCAGGAGCTGCCCGGACAGGTGCTCTTCAAGTACCTGGATGAGGAAGGGACGCGCCGCCAGGTCGATGCCGGTGATATCAACGAATACCTGCGCGAAGTCACCAATCGCGAGATCACGGCCAAGGATTTTCGCACCTTCGCCGGGACCATGCTGGCCGCCGAAGCGTTGCGCCGCATGGGCGCCGCGCCGTCGGCAGCCGAGGCCAGGCAGAACGTGGTGCGAGCCATCGATGAGGCCGCCGCGCGTCTGGGCAACACGCGCGCGGTCTGTCGCAGGTACTACATCCATCCTGCGCTGATCGAGGCGTACCTGGAAGGAATCGTGTTGCCGCCGGTGTCCGCCGAGCCGCGCAGCGGCGAACGCCGCCGAGGCCGCAAGCGCCTGCGCGAACACGAAGAGGAAGTCCTCGCCTTCCTCAGGGAACGTCTCGGCAGCGAAGTGTAGGCTCGTCCGCGTCGGTAAGACCCCCGCGCTCGTGGCGCTGCTGCGTTGGGCGCCGGGGAGCACCCTCTTTGCATGTGCGCGCGGAATGGGGCGGGCGTCGCATTTGCGGTCCCTCCCCGTTTTCACTTTGCCGAGCGGTACGTCGCACCTCTCGGCCTCGTCGTAATCCATGGTGACCGCGATCAGCGACGGCGCGACGCGCGACCTGCAGCTCCCGGCAGTCGTGGAGAACCGTCCGTATTGCCGCAGCCGGTTCACCGATCGCGAGGCCTGGCATAGGACACAGCGATGAGCTCCATCACCTGGGCCGTAATCGCGCTGCTGATCGCGGTCAACGGGCTATTCGTAGCCGCGGAGTTCGCGGCGGTCAGCGTGCGCCGCAGCCGCATTCGACAGATGGCGGAGGAAGGCAACCGCCTGGCGCGCACGCTGCTGCCGACGCTCATGCAGCCGCCGCTGCTGGACCGATACATCGCGGCGTGTCAGGTGGGGATCACCGTTTCGAGTCTGGTGCTGGGCGCGTACGGTCAGGCCACGCTTGGCGAAGCGCTGACGCCGCTGTTCGAGGAATGGGGGGACATGCAGACGCTGGCGGCGCAGTCGACCTCCGTTGCCGTGGTCCTGATTGCGCTCACCACGCTCCAGATGATCCTCGGCGAGCTGGTTCCCAAGTCACTCGCCCTACAATACCCGACCCGGGTGGCGCTCCTCACGGTGCTTCCCCTGCGGTGGTCCGAGAAGCTGCTGACGTGGTTCATCGTGATCCTGAACGGCAGCGGCTGGGCGATCCTGCGGCTCATCGGGGTGGAGCCCAAGGCGCATCGACACCTGCACTCCGCGGAGGAGATCAAGTTTCTGGTCGCGGAGAGCCGGGAAGGCGGCCATCTGCAGCCGGACGAGCAGCGTCGACTCAACCACGCCCTCGCCCTGACCCAGCTCAAGGCCCGCGAGCTGATGGTGCCGCGCACCCGCATGGTCGCGGTGGACGTGGCGGGCGGCCTGGGTGCCGCGGTGGAGGCCGCGGCGAATCGACCCTATACGCGACTACCGGTCTACCGTGAATCGATCGACGAGATCGTCGGGCATGTGCACGCGAAGGATCTCGCTGCTGCGACCCTGTCGGGAGACGGTGCGCCCGACGATCCGCTCGATCCGTACGTCCGTCCGATCCTCGCGGTCCACGAGACCGTGACGGCGGACCGCGTTCTCTCGCTGATGCGGGAGCAGCGCGGGATCATGGCCGTGGTCGTAGACGATTTCGGGGGGACGTCCGGCCTCATCACCACCGAAGACATCCTGAGCGAGCTGCTGGGAGACGTCGCCGACGAGTTCAAGCACACGGGAGGCCGGCCGGAACGTCTGCCGGACGGCACAGTGCGCCTTCCCGGCGACATGCTGCTCGGCGAGGTGCCCCCCTGGATCGGGGCCGTCTGGTACGGTGACGCCGACACGGTGGGCGGGCTGGTGATGGAGCGCCTGGGCCGCATCCCCGAGCCCGGCGCCACGGTCGAAATCGAGGGTGTCGAGGTGGTGGTGGAAAGGGTGGTGCGCCACGCGATCGAGACCCTGCTCGCGCGGCCGACCGCAGGACCTGCCGACCCGGAGGCACCGTGATTCCCACCCTCATCGTCGGCGGCCTCATTCTGCTCAACGGCCTCTTCGTGGCAGCCGAGTTCGCCATCATCGGCTCGCCGCGCGCGGCCGTGGCGCGACTCGCGCGCGAGGGCAGCCGAGGCGCGCGCATGGTGCAGCGCGTGCTCGGCGACGCGCGCGAGCAGGACCGCTACATCGCGACGGCCCAGCTCGGCATTACCTCCGCGAGCCTGGCGCTCGGCATGTACGGTGAGCATCTCATGGCGGACTGGCTCGCCCAACGCCTGGAGATCCTGGGATCCCTCCGCTGGATCAGCGCGCACGCGGTGGCCAGCGTTCTGGCCGTCACGTTCCTCACGTACCTGCACGTGGTCCTCGGGGAGATGGTGCCCAAGTCCCTCGCTCTTCAGTCACCCGGCAGGGTGGCGATGGTCATCGCGTTCCCCATGCGGATCATCGAGCTCGCGCTGTATCCTCTGGTGGTGACGCTGAACGGAATCGGTAACGGCATCCTCCGGCTGATGGGCGTCGAGCGGTCGGCCATGAGTGACGAAAGCTACCGAACGGCGGATGAACTGAGCTTCATCGTCGCCGAAAGCAGCGCCGGCGGCCTGCTCGCGAGGGAACCGGCGCGGATCATTCAGGAGCTGCTGGAGTTCGGTGCCATGACCGCAGCCGAGGTCATGGCGCCCCGCACGAGCATCGTCGCGTTCCCGCTCGGCGCACCCACCGCGGAGGTAGCCAGCGCCCTCGTCACTGAACGGCACACGCGCTTCCCGGTCTACGACGGCAACCTGGACAACATCGTGGGCATGATCCACGTAAAGGATCTGCTCGGACGGCTCGGCGAGCGCGGCACGCTCGACCGCACATTGCTTCGCGAGTTGCCTTTCGTACCCGCGACCGAGCCGCTCGACCGCGTGCTCACCATCCTGCGACGGTCACGGTCGAACCTGGCCGTGGTCATGGACGAGCATGGCGGGACCGCCGGCATCGTGAGTCTGGAAGATCTGTTCGAGGAGGTCGTGGGCGACATCGCGGATCCGGGCGAGAGGCCGGCAATCCGCACGCTGGACGACGGCCAGGTCGCCGTCGCCGGCACCGTTCGTCTGGACGAGCTGGGAGACGCGCTCGGACTCGTCCTCGAGCACGACGAAGTCGACACCGTGAGTGGATTGATCATCGCCATGCTCGGGCGTCCCCCGGTTGTTGGCGATCGGGTCGAGCACGAGGACGTCGTGCTCGAAGTGTCTGCCGTTCGCGGACGCGGCGTACAGGAGGCTCGCGTCGTGAGTGCCCCGCGCCGGGAATGACAAGCGGCCGCACGTTGGCCTGCTGGCGAGTTCACTCGGCCCCCGCGGCGCGCCGCGTCATCGTCCACTGCGCCTCCATGTCGTCGAGGTAGCGGATCATCGTGTGCAGCGACTCCGGCCCGCGTATGGGCCCATGGCGGGGCACCACCCGCTGCGGCTGCAGGTCGAGCGGTCCCTAGTCGTACCGCTCCTCCACGGTGAAGATCGGTAGTCCGATGTTCCAGATGATCGCGGAGATGCGCAGCGCGGCGATCACCACCATGCCGGCCAGCGCCGCCACCGGCTCGTCGACGACCACGTGGAGCAGCAGGTAGACGACGATTCCCGCGATCGCGGCCGTCGCGTAGATCTGGCCGCGGCGGAGGACCATGGGGATCTCGGCGGTGAGCACGTCGCGGATCATGCCGCCGGCGACGCCGCTGATCGTGCCCATGATGACGGAGACGATGCCGGGCAGGCCGACGCGCTCGGCGATCTGGGCGCCGCTGATCGCGAAGAGGGCGAGGCCGAGCGCGTCGGCGATCGCCAGGGCGTGATCAGGCGGCCGGAGGCGGCGCGTCCACAACACCGTCGCCAGCGCCTTCAGCGGAACCGCCCGGGCACCATCGCCTCGTCCAGTCGGCGCATCTGCTCGTCGGTGAGGATCGGTCGGAGACTGTCGCGCAGAGCGCTCAACTCGGCCATGAGTCGCTCGTGGACCGGGGCGAACTCGGCCGTCGTGGCATCGGCGGCTCGCCGCAGATGCGGCAGGATGGCCTGGCGCTGCGCCTCGTCGCGAGGCTCGATCGCGTCGAGCATATGGCTGACGAGACCATCCGGATCGTGCAGCTCGCGCATGCTGTGGTGGTGGTGGTGCATGAACGCGCCGAGGCCGAGGGCGCCCAGCACGATGCCGAGGACGAGGGTGCCGAGCAGCACGGCAGCGGAGCGGGCGCGCGGGCTCATCGTCCGGCCCGCTCCGGCAGGTGGAGCTGGAGCAGCGAATTCATCGAGTACGCCTCCTCGATCGAGACCGGGCGGATACCGAACGCCTCGTCGAGCGTCGGCCGGCCACCGCCGGCGATCCAGACGTTGTAGACGAACAGACCGGCGATCAGCGCGAGCGCGAGCGGCGCGAGCCGCAGGAATTGCGGCACGAGTACCAGGCCGAGCGCGCGCGATTCGGCGTCGGCGCGCGCCGCCGCCACGGCGCGGCCCGCGAACCCGGAGGCGAAGCGGTCCGTCCGCGCGCCGCGCAGCAGAAGCCGCATGCGCGCGTCGCGGGCGTTGTCTTCGTCAGCTCTCATCGTTCATGTACGGCCGCAGGGCCTCCTCCAGCTTGCTCATCGCGCGAGCCAGGCGGGACATCACCGTGCCCTCGCGTATCCCGAGGATCTCTGCCGTCTCGCGCGTGGAGCGCTCCTCCATCATGCGCAGCACGACCACCGCGCGCTGCTCCGGAACAAGCGTATCGAGCGCGGCCCGCACGCGGCGCCGTCGCTCCGCGTCGAGCGCCGGATCGTCGGGCGCCACCGCGGGGTCCGTCCGGCCGTCGGGGACGGCGTCCCGACTCGTGAGCCTCGCGTGCCGCTTCCGCCTGCGCAGGGCGTTGAGGGACAGGTTCATCGCGATGCGCGTCAGCCAGGTCGCGAGCGCCGCGTCGCCGCGGAAGCGGTGCATGCCGCGATAGAAGCGGACGAAGGTCTCCTGCCCGACGTCCTCGGCCTCCACGCCGACGCCGAGCATGCCGGTCACGGTCGCCGCGACCACCGACTCGTAGCGGCCGACCAGGGTGCGGAACGCGTACTCGTCGCCGGACCTGGCCCGCTCGAGGAGCACGTCGTCCGCGACATCCGTCGCCTCCTCTTTCACGTCGGCGCGACGTGGCGGAGCAGAGCCGCCGGATCAGCGTCGGTCCGAATCCGAATGTTGCCGATGCGCGTCGTGGTCGCGCTGGTGACGTTCCATCATCTCGCGATGCAGCTCCTCGAGTCGCGTGCGCTGCTCCGCGGTCAGGACTTCCGAGATGCGAGCGACGGTCTGCTCGTGGAGCTGCTGCATCTGCGCGTGCGTGGCGTCATGGTCCTCGCCCTCGCGGATCGCTTCGTGGCGTTGTTCGACGTCCGCCAGAATGGAACGAATGCGGGCCGCCTGATCGTCCGTCAGGTCGAGCGCCTCGTCCAGGTGCGCGACGTGACCCTCGAGGTCATGGTGCCGCATGCCGTCATGGTCCTGCGCGCCTGCGGGTGCTGCACACGCCAGCGCGGCGGCCGTCACGGCCAGGGTCACGATACCTTTCGACATGTCTCGTCTCCGAACGGGGTCTGCGCCGGCACGAATTTGCCGGCTCGTCGAATTGGACAACGGGATCTCGCCTTTCATTCCATGGCCGCGCTAGGACTTCGGCCGCGGGTCCTCCAGCCGGAACACCGGCAGCGTCCAGTCCCACGCGATCGCCGAGATCCGGAGTCCCGCGATTACCACCATTCCGGCCAGCGCCGCCATCGGCTCCTCGACGCCGAGCCCGACCAGCAGCAGGTACGCGACGATGCCCGCAATCGCGGCGGTCGCGTAGATCTGCCCCCGGCGGAGGACCATCGGGATCTCGGCGGTGAGCACGTCGCGGATCATGCCGCCGGCGACGCCGGTGATGGTGCCCATGATGACGGAGACGATGCCGGGCAGGCCGACGCGCTCCGCGATCTGCGCGCCGCTGATGGCGAACAGGGCGAGCCCGAGCGCATCGGCGATCGCGAGGGCGCGATCCGGCGGCCGGAGGCGACGCGTCCAGAGCACGGTGACCAGCGCCGAGACCAGGATGACGTACAGGTAGCGTGGCTGCGTCGTCCAGAAGACGGCGCGGTCGAGCAGCACGTCGCGCGTCGTGCCGCCGCCGATCGCCGTCACCATGGCGATGACGACGACGCCGAGCAGGTCGAGTCGCTTGCGGCCGGCGGCGAGCGCGCCGCTGACCGCGAAGACGGCGACGCCCACGAGGTCGATGAGCTGGAGCAGCGTCACGCGGGCACTCGCACCGGCGTCACCGTCTCGCCGAGCCGGGCGCCCAGGTCGCGCGCGTACGCCTCCATGCCGGCGTGGTGGCCCTGCCCCTCGTCGACGATGCGGGTTACGATGCGCCGGCCGGGCTGGTCGACTTCGCGCACGAACGTGAGCGTGCCCCGGTCGCTCACCTCGCGCCAGGTTAGCGGCTCGCCCTCGCGCGACAGCACGTCGACGCGCTGGAGGTCGCCGCGCCAGGCGGGGGCGGCCTCGACGTCGGCGACGATCGCGTATATCTCGTCAGGCGTCGCGCGATAGCGCGCCTCGACGGCGGCCGTATGCTCTTCGGGCAGCAGCAGGCCGACAAGGAGGATCACGGCGGCGAGGATGGCCAGGGCGAAGACGATGCGGACGAGGATTTTCATGGGATTCGAGAGATCGGCATGACCGGGCGGCTCGATCTGAACAAGCCGTGGACGGCGGAATGCTGCGGGAGCGCGAAGCCATGAGCCTCGACCGGCCGACGACCGGCACGGAATCGGGCCACGGCCCCGACCCATCCGATTCCCACCCGATGAAGGGCTTCCCGCAGGTCTGCTTCATCCGGAACACGGTGTCGAATCCGCAGATCGAGATCGGCGAATACACCTACTACCACGACCCGGAGAAGCCGGAGGATTTCGAGCGCAATGTCCTCTATCTCTTCCCCTTCATCGGTGATCGCCTGATCATCGGCCGCTTCTGCGCCATCGCGCGCGGCGTCCGCTTCATCATGAACGGAGCGAATCACCGGATGAGCGGGTTCTCGACCTACCCCTTCGACATCTTCGGCAACGGCTGGGAGCGCGTCGCCCCCACGCCGGATCAGCTCCCGCTGCGCGGCGACACCGTCGTCGGCAACGACGTGTGGCTGGGCTACGAGGCGACAGTGATGCCCGGCGTGCGCATCGGCGACGGCTCGATCGTCGCCGCCCGCTCCGTCGTCACGACGGACGTCGAGCCGTACACGATCGTCGGCGGCAATCCCGCGCGGCCGCTGCGTCGCCGCTTTCCGGACGAAGTGATCGCCGAGCTTCTCGAGATCCGATGGTGGGACTGGGACGTCGAGCACATCACCCGACATCTCGAGGCGATCGTCTCCGCCGACATCGACGTGCTACGAAAGGCAGGCGCCGACGGCTCATGACTGGCGACGCTGCTGGTGTTCAGGGACGGCGGGGAGCCGTCTAGGCGAGCCGCTTCGACTCCACGCGCTCGCGGGCCTGCGCCAGGTCGTCGGGGTCGATGGCGAGCAGGTCCGCGACCTTGGTCATCATGGAGGCCTCGTGCTGCGCGATTTCGCCGTCGCTGAGGGCGAGGCTCCACATGACCTCGACGAGCAGCGTCTTCTGACGCTGATCGAACTTCTCACGCATCAGACTCGTCATCTGGTAGAGGTCGCTCGACTGGGAGCGCTCCACCTCGGCGATCGCGATCAGCTCCTGGGCCCCATCGGCGTTCAGACCGAACTGTCGCCGGACCAGCGTCTCGATGTGCGTCCGCTCCGAATCGCTGAACACGTCGTCCGCGTGGGCGAGCTCGAGCAGCAGCGCGCAGGCCGCGACGCTCGCACGACGGCGCTCCTCGTCCGCGCGGTCGGTGTGTATGGGCGGGGCGTCGGGACTGATCTGGTTGTCGAAGAACGTGCGGATCGGGTCGGCCATGGTGATACACTCGCACCCTCCTTGGCTCCCGAGCAAGCACGATCTTTCGCGTCCGGAGTACGGGAGGAGGCCGGAGAGGGCGATCCGGCATACTTTCCCGCGCATGAGCTCATTCCGGCGGTTCCTGTTCGGCGGAGCGGGCGGAGCGACGGCATCCGCAGACGTCTCGCGGCTGACCGAGGAAAAGGGCTACGGCAGGATGGGCTCGCGCGGCAGCGCACGCACCATCGTGGTTGCGCGTTCGCGGCCGCGGACGTGGAACAGGCGCGACCTTGCCGCGCTCTCGCCCGTGGCCAGATCGGTGATGGTGGCCGTCAGCCGATAGCGACCCCTCTCGAGCGAGGCTTCCACTCGTCGCAGCTCGGGCAGGGCGCCGTCCGCTCCGCTGTCGGACTCACCGAAGAAGCGGAGGGTGGTTCGGCGATCGCCGTCGTCCCGCGCCCGCGGCTCGTCGATCCGTTCGACGGCGATCGCGGTCGTGTAGGAACCGCCGCTCGTCAGGTTGTAGATCTCGTAGTAAACGTCGAACGCGCTCGCGGGGAACTGGCTCGTGGGAAGCAGCGCCAGCGCGACGTCGCCGCGTCTCCAGCCGGAGCGGGTGTCCGGCTGGCCCAGCGCGATGTCGCTGAGCATCAATCGACTGCCGCTGTAGTCGGGGATCGGGAACGAGCCGCCGTACATCTGGCCGATGCCGGGCTTCGTCGCATCGCTCATGATCACGCGCTGGAGCGTTGTCCGGGACGGCGCCGCCCTCACCTCGATGTGCGTATGCAACAGGTGGTCGGAGTCCAGCCGGCGCGGCAGATCCACGAAGACGGAATCGTCGGTACGCGATACGGAGTGCAGGGCGGTATCGGCGAGGACCAGCGTCACGTCGAAACGATAGCGCACGCCGCCGCGAGCCTCCTCCGTCTCCAGCTCGCCGGCGACCACCGCGAACGCCGCGACGACGTCCGTGCCGCCGTCGTCCCCGCGAAAGGTGTAGAGGTCGTAGAAGAACGGCAGCGGCCGATGGTGCGCGCTCGCGCCGGTGAGCACGGTGATCGAGCAGAGCAGGGCGAGACGACTTGCAGTCCTGAGGGTACGACCCGGTAGCTTCACCTGCGTCCTCGACGCCGGGGTTGGGCGGGGCTCGGGGCACCATACCCGCGAGGCAGGGCGTTGCTCCGACCCGCGTCCTCGCGGAGAGTGGTGCGCGCCATGCAATGCAGACGCTCGTGGCCGAAACCTCATGATGGGGAGAGGGGGAATGCGCCTGTCGGAGTTTATCCTTGCCAAAATGGAGCCGATCCTCGCCGAGTTCGAGGAGTTCGCCCGGACGCATACGGAAGCCGGCGAAACGATGGACATGCGGTCCCTGCGCGATCACGCGGCCGCCATGCTGGGCGCGATCGCGCTCGACCTGGAGCAGCCGCAGAGCGACGCGGCGCAGTCGCGCAAGTCGAAGGGCGACGCGCCGGTCGAAGAGGAAGGGTCGCTCACGGCGGCGGAGAAGCACGGTACCGACCGCGCGGACAGCGGTTTCACGCTGGCCGAGATGTTCGCCGAGTACCGCGCATTACGGGCCAGCGTGCTCCGCCTGTGGACTGCCGGAAAGGAACGTCTCGAAGACCACGACGTGCAGGACCTGATCCGCTTCAACGAGGCGATCGATCAGGCCCTGGCGGAGTCGATCCAGCGCTACTCCACGAGCATCGAGCACTCGCGCGAGATGTTCCTCGCCATTCTTGGCCACGACCTGCGCACACCCCTGAGCGCGGTCGTCACGGCGGCCGGATTCCTCGAGACCAGCGGCGCACTCGACGCTCCGCACCTCAGGATGGCGACGACGATCCGCACCAGCGGCGAGCGCATGAACGCGCTCGTGGGCGATCTGCTCGATTTCACGCTGAGCCGCCTGGGCCGCGGAATTCCGATCGAGCGGAGCGATGTCGATCTCGGCGACGTCGGCCGCGCGACCGTCGAGGAGGTCGGCGCAATGCACCCGTCCCGCGAGCTGCGCTTCGAGTCGAGCGGCGATCTCCGTGGCCGGTGGGACGGCGAGCGCATCAGCCAGGCGCTGAGCAATCTCGTCGGCAACGCCGTCGAGCACGGGATTCCGGACACCCCCGTCCTCGTGACCGCCCGCGGTGCCGACGAAGAAATCGTCATCACGGTGCACAATCACGGCGGCCCCATTCCCGGCGACGACAAGCAACACATCTTCGATCCATTCAGGCGCCTCGCCGCAGAGAACGGTGGCGGCCAGGATCGTCGCAGCATGGGGCTCGGTCTCTACATCGCCGAGCAGATCGCGGTCGCGCACGGCGGCAGCATCGACGTGGAATCCTCGGAGGGCAAAGGCACCACGTTCATCTTCCGGCTACCACGCTCCGCTTGACGGTATGCCCCGGATGATCTTCGCGGTGGCGACGACCTGACCCGTATGCCGCTGCGCGTGCTCCGCCGCGTGAAAGAGGAGGCCGAGCACATTGCTCGGGATCTTCTTGCGTCCCACCTCCCGGCGCTCGAGCAGCGTTTCGGGAGGAGTGCCGCGGAGCTGCGCGAGCGCTCGCTCGATGACTTCCCGCAGGCGACGAAGCAGGTCCTCTGCAGACGGCCGAGGATCTCCCGGTCCGGCTTCCGCGCGCAGCGCCTCGAGCTGCTCGGCATCGAGCTCCTCGCCACGCGCATAGGTGAAGAGGCGATCGACGACGCCGGCGATGTGACGCAGGTGGAAGCCGACCGACGCGGCACCGCCGGGTCGCATCCACGTCTGCTCCACATCCAGCCCCGCCGCGCGCTCCACGTCCTCCGGCGTCTGAATCAGCGCGTGCGCGACTGGCATCAGAAGTTCCGGCACGCCCTCCACCGGCCCGCGCAGCCACGCGTCGAGTCCTGTCATTCGTTCCTGCCCCTGCGGATGGCGACGTTCACCTCGAGAATCGCGTCAGCGACGAAGTAGCCACCAGCCTCGCGCGCGGCCGCCGCGATAGCGCGGCGATGGTCGTCCACGTCTTCCTCGCCCGCATCGAGCGCGATGCGGTTCGCGCGGAAACGGCGGCCGGACTCGACGCAGAAGAGATCGCACAGCGTGATCTCGCGCGCGGCGCCCTCCGCACCGAGGCCGTCGATCCGCTGCTGCGTGCGCGCGATCGTGCACGCCGTCGCGTACATCTCGATCGTCATGTTGGCGAGTCGCTCGAGCACGAGCTGCCGGTCGACGATCTGCTCGCGGTGCCGCAGCACCATGGCCTCCGTCGCCCGTGCGAGCTCCGCGACGTGCCGCTCGAAGTAGCGGACGTGCTCGCGCAGCGAGCCGTGCACCTCCACCTCGAGGCGATCCCTCCGGCCGACGGCGCCGCGCACGCGCTGCGCCGCGTAGCCGGAGACCAGGCCCAGGTTGCGCAGCGGGGCGCGCAGCGCCGTGCCGAGCGCCTTCAGCCTCTCGCCCGGGCCGCGGATGCCGTTGAGCGCGATGAACAGGCGCAGCACGTCGTTCGCGCCCTCGAAGATGCGATTGATGCGGGAGTCGCGCAGCCAGCGCTCGTACGGGTAGGGTGGCCACTGTTTGGTGGCGCCGCGCACGAAGCCGCGTCCGCCAGCGATCTGCACCATGTCGTCCGCGGTCTTCCACAGCATCTCCGAAGCGAAGACCTTGGCGGCCGCGGCTTCGAGCGAGATCTCCGCGCCGTCCGCATCCATGGCGGCGGCGAGGTGCCCGACCATCGCATCGGCGGCGTACGCGGCAGAGGTCGCCTCGGCGATCTTGCGCTGGGTGATCTCGAAGTCGGCGAGCGGCCGCTCGAACTGGACGCGGTTCTCCGCGTAGCGCACCATCTCGCCGACGAAGCGGCGGGTGCCGGCGGTACAGCCCGACGCGAGCGAGAGCCGCCCCGCGTTCAGGATGTTGACCGCGACGGAGAAGCCCTTGCCGATCGGCCCGAGCATGTGATCGGCCGGCACCCGGAGATCGTCGTAGCGCAGTCGTGCCTGCGACGAGCCGCGGATGCCCATCTTCCGCTCCGTGTCCTCGACGACGAAGCCGGGCATGTCGGGCCGGATCAGGAACGCGCTGACGCGCTGCTTCCCGCCGTGCGGCATCTCCGTCTGCGCGAACGTGGCGATCATGCCGGCGATGTGGCCGAGCCCGATCCAGATCTTGCGGCCGTTCAGCACCCACTCCGAACCGTCGGCGCTCGGCACCGCCGTCGTCACCAGGTTCTGCACGTCGCTGCCGGTTTCCGGCTCGGTCAGCGCGTATGCGGCGTACATCTCGCCGGTCGCGAGCTGCGGCAGGTAGAGCTGCTTCTGCTCGTCGCTGCCGTACAGCACGATCGCCTTGCTGCCGAGGCCGCAGTGCACCCCAACGATCACGCCGAGCGACGCGTCAGTCGACGCGATCTCGCCGAAGACACGCGCGTAGGCAGAGTTCGACAGGCCGAGTCCGCCATACTGCTTCGGGATCGTCAGTCCGAAGAAGCCCGCGGCCGCCAGCGTCTGCAGCACCTCGTTCGAGACCGCTTCTTCCTCGTCGAAGCGGGCCGAGTCGATGATGCCGTCCAGGTCCATGCGACGGAGGTCCGCGAGCAGCCGCGCGACGACGCGCGCCTCGTCGCGGTCGCGCGCGTCGAGCGAGGGCGGAAACGGGAACAGCAACGACTCCTGGATTTCTCCATCGAACAGTCCGCGGAGAAATGACGACTCCTGCATCACGCGCCTTCCTCCGTCGGCTGCTGCGTGACTGGCCTCTCGCTCCGCGCCGCCCGCAACCGGGGGCAGGCGTCCCCGGCGGGAGTTCGCGGGCATGCTCGGACACATCGAGGAGCGGCAATCCGGACAACCGCGTGGACCGCTGGCTCCTGCCGACTGCGCTGCTGCCGTCGGAGTCGGGCGTGCTGCTCGTCTGGGTCCTGCCCGCGCCGTAGCGCCTACCCCTCCGCGCACGCGGCGCAGGTCGGCGTCTCCGGAAAGATCATGAGCCGCTCGAACGGCACCGCCGCACCGCATTCCGTGCACGTGCCATAGGTGCCGGCCTCCAGCCGAGCCAGCGCGCTCTGCACCTGCGCCAGCTTCATCGCCTCCCGCTCCTGCAGGTTGCGGGTGAGGCCCTGATTCTGAAGGGAATCCATGCGGGAGATGCGCCCGACCGCGGTCTGATCGAGCTCGACGGGTCGCATCGCGTTTTCCGTCGCGCGCATGCTCCGCTCCAGCTTCTTCAGGATACGCGAGAGCTCCGCGCGCAGTTCCTCGATCTGGTGCGCGCTCAGGCGAAGCGCCATTCGGCTCACGCGCCTTGCTCGCCCGCGGCCCGCTTCCGCGCAGCCGACAGGTAGCCGGGCTTGAGGTCGAGCAGGTTCGCGATCTTGCGCAGCATGTACGCCTCGTGCCGCGCGATCTCGCCGTCGGTCAGGATCAGGCCCCACATGATCTCGGCGAGCAGCGTCTTCTGCCCGAGATCGTAGCTCTCGCGGATCAGCCGCGTGAACTGGTAGAGATCGATCGCCTGCGCGCGCTCCAGCTGCGCGAGCGCGATCAGCTCCTGTGCGGCGTCCTCGTCCAGCTCGAAGTGGCGTCGCAACACGGCCTCGATGTGGACGCGCTCGTCGTCGCTGAACTCCTCGTCGGCGTGTGCCAGCTCGAGCAGCAGGGCGCACGCGGCGACGTGCAGTCGCCGGAGCTCCGCGTCCGCATCCTCGGGCGCGGCGGCGGCCGCGGCGTGCTCACCGCCGTTCCCGCTGCTCGGCCTCAGGCCCATCTGGCTGGTGAAGAATCTCCGAATCGGATCGATCATGCCCTCAGATTCGGCCGTCGGCGGCCCGAGGGCAACCGAGCCCCGAGTCAGACGTTCTGCGGCAACACGGTGGACATGCGCTCGATGAACTCGTGCAGCTCGGCCATATAGTCGCGCAGGAACTTCTCCGTCGACTCCTTCGTCACCCGGCCATCGTCCGTGATGAGACCCTTCTCGAACTGGATGTATGCTTCGGGCGAGGTCATCTGGGGCGAGTCGCAATAGGCGAGAATGCCGCGCAGATGCTGCTGGGCGAGCGCCGTGCCGATCTTGCCGGGTGACGTGCCGATCACGGCGGACGGCTTCCTCGTGAACGCGTTCTGTCCGTAGGGGCGACTGGCCCAGTCGATCGCGTTCTTGAGCGCGCCCGGAATGGAGCGATTGTACTCGGGCGTCACGACCAGCACCGCGTCCGCCGCAATGATCGCTTCCTTGAACCTGCGCGCCACAGCGGGATAGTCGGCATCGTAGTCGTAGCTGTAGAGCGGCAGCTCGCCGAACGGGATCTCGGTCAGCTCGAGCGGCTCCGGGGCGAGACGTTTCAGGGCGAGGGCGAGCTTCCGGTTGATCGAAGCTTTGGCCAGGCTGCCGACGAGGTAGCCGACGCTGTAGGTCGTCATCGTGGTCTCTCGGAGTTCAACGTCGCGGGCGACTTCGGGTACCGATCCGGAAGCAACTTTCCGACCGCCCGGCGCCCAGTCGTCCCGGATGCCCCGGAAAATCCGTTGCGATCTCCCTGCCACGGTGCCAATTTGGTGTATCTTCCGTGGCGCGGATCCGCGGCCGCGGCATCACCAGACAAAGGATGGACGCTCCATGACGAAGTGGAACGCGGTTCCGGTTGCGCTGGCGCTCGGCTTCTTTGCCGCGTCGCCAGCCGAGGCGCAGGTGGGGTTTGGCGTGCAGGGCAGCTGGGGAGACGACTCCGACCTCGGAGTCGGCGCGCGCGTGGTGGCTCCGGTCGGCCACATGATCACTGCGGACGGTGGCAGCGTGCTCGCCGGGCTCAAGGCGATCGGCTCATTCGATTGGTTCTTCATCGACTGCCCCGACGGTGTCGATTGCTCGTGGATCGAGATCAACGCCAATGGCGCCGTGCCGCTGCCGCTCGAGGGTTTCTCACCGTACGTGGGCGCGGGTCTGAACATCGCCCGCATTTCGTTCGAATCCGAGGAGCAGGGTGTTCCCGGCGCGTTCGACGTGTCCGACACGGAGGTCGGCCTGAACCTGCTCGGCGGCCTCGATTTCCCGCTGGGCGGCCTGAATGCGTTCGCGGAAGGCCGCTTCGAGCTGGGCGGCGGCGAGCAGTTCGTGGTCACCGTCGGCGTCCTGTTCTAGACACGGCTCCTTGACCTTCGCGCCGATTCACGGCTATCATCGCATCATGACCCATCGCCGCGGCAGCTACGCCTATCGTTACTACGCGACCCGTTTCACGGGCTGCGAGCGGAGGCGTATGCGCTGATCGAGCGCGACGACTATCGGCGAGCGAGCGGCCCGTGGAATTTTCCACGGGCCGCTTTTTTTGTTCCTCGAAGCGGAGAAGCGAGATGACGACCGCAGCGATACAGACGGACTGGTCGACGGTGCAGGAATGGTCGGCCTACACGGCCGAGGACCACGAGGTCTGGAGCATTCTGTACGAGCGACGCATGACCGCGCTGCGCAGCTCCGGCAGCCGCCTGTTCCTGGATGGCGCGGAAGCGATCGGGCTGCGGCCGGACCGCGTCCCGGACCTGCGCGAGGTGAACCCGCGGCTGGAGCGCCGGACCGGCTGGAACGCCGTGCCGGTGAAGGGCTTCATTCCTGCGCACGACTTCTTCGTTTCCCTGTCGCGGCGCCGCTTCCCGACGACCGTAACCATCCGGCCGAGGGCGCAGCTCGACTACCTGCCGGAGCCGGACATCTTCCACGACATCTTCGGGCACGTGCCGCTGCACGCGCACCCCCACTTCGCCGATTTCCTTCAGCGCTTCGGCGCGGTCGCCGCACGCGCCCGAACCGAGGAGGAGACGACGCGCATGGCGCGGCTCTTCTGGTTCACGGTCGAGTTCGGTCTCATCCGCGAGGGCGGCGAAGTGAAGCTGTACGGCAGCGGCCTCATCTCGTCGCATGCGGACGGCTGCAATGCGCTCGGCCCGGACTGCGAGCGGCGACCGTTCTCGCTCGACGCGGTCATCGAGCAGCCGTTCGAGATCGATCACGTGCAGGACGTCCTCTTCGTGGCCGATGACTTCGAGCAGCTCTTCGAGGCGGCGAAGGAGATGGCGCGTCGCCTGGGCGCCTAGATTAGCCGGAGTCGCGACCCGGACGCGCTCATGCCACCTGCGCGCGGTTCGGCAGCCAGACGCTGAACGTGGTGCCGCGCCCGACCTCGCTTTCCACGTCGATGTCGCCGCTCAGCAGGCGGGCAAACTCGCGCGCCGCGGCCAGGCCGATGCCCATGCCACCGGCAATCCGCGTGTTCGCGCTGTCCACCTGGAAGAAGCGCTCGAAGATCAGATCGCAATGTTCGGGCGCGATGCCGATGCCGGTATCGCGTACCTCGAACACGACGCGCCCCGACTCCGGCCGCACGCGCAGCCGCACCTCGCCGCGCTCCGTGTACTTCACGGCGTTACCGCAAAGGTTGAGCAGGATCTGGCGCAGCTTGCCGACATCGGTCTCCATCACGACCGGCTCGTCCGGCACGTCCACCAGGAACGTGACGCCCTTCGCCAATGCGGCGGGCTCGATCAGCGCGCCCGCCTCGCGCGCCGTCACGGCCGCATCGATGGTCTGGTGCGTAAGCGTCTCGCGACCCTCGTCCAGCTTCGCGAACGTCAGGATCTCGTCGATCATCGAGGCCAGGTGCCAGCCACCGGACTCGATCCGCTTCACCTTCTCGAGCTGCGACTCGGTGAGCTCCCCGTCGAGATGCATGAGCTCCGCCCAGCCGAGAATGCCGTTCAGCGGCGTGCGGAACTCGTGCGACAGCGTCGCCAGAAACGTCGCCTTCGCGCGGTTCGCGGATTCGGCCACGATCTTCGACTGCCGCAGCTCCTCCTCCACCCGCTTCTGCACGCTGTTGTCGAAGAACGTGATCACCGCCCCGTCATTCCCGCCGTCGAGCGCACGGTACGGATTGATGCGCACGATGTAGGACTCGCCGGTGTCGCACGTGACCGCACGCTCGGTCCGCTGAAGCGAGCTCAGCACGCTGGCAACGTCCGCGATCAGTGTCGGGTAGTCGAGTCGATGCGTGATGTGCGCGAGCGAACGACCCTGATCCGACGATACGAAGTTGAAGAGAGCCGCGGCTGATGGCGTGAAGCGACGAATGCCCAACTCCCGATCGACGAAGATCGTGCCGATCTCCGTCGACTCGATCAGGTTCTCCAGGTCGGCGTTCGTGCGCTTTAGCTCCTCGATCGTGCTCTGATGCTCCTGGTTTATCGTCGTCAGCTCTTCGTTGATCGACTGGATCTCCTCACGGCTCGTCTCCAACTCTTCCGTCGCCGCCCGCTGCTCCTCGTTCACGGACTGCATTTCCTCGTTGGCGGACTGCAGCGCTTCGACCGTGCGCTCGTGCTCGCTGCTCGTCGACTCGAGCTGCTCCTTGGTGCGGCGCAGCTCTTCCTCCAGAAGCTCGATCGAGGCAGGGCGCGTCGGATCCGACCCATCCCCGGAGGCGGACGTCGCGTCGAGCGCCGCGGCCGGGACCTCCGCTTCGCCGAACACCACCAGCGCGAAACGACCGGAGCTCTCGTCCCCGTTCGATGGATGGACCTGCAGGACGAACCAGCTCGCATCCGCGCCGCCACCCAGACGCACGCGCCGATGGGTCGGCACGCCCTTCTCGAATGCCTGGTAGAGAGCCGAGCGCAGCTCCATGCGCAGGTCGCCGCGCGCGAGCTCGATCACGTTGTGGCTCGGCTCACCGACACCCAGCTGCAGGAATTCGCCCGCCTTGCCGGATAGATGGACGATGTTCAGCTGCTGGTCGACGATGAGGCTCGGCGGTGCGTACGCCTCCAGCATGCGCAGGTGCAGGCCACCCCAGGAAAAATCGGCCGGGCGCGGGGGGGGCGTCGTCGACGCCGGCACGCCGCTCGCCGACGGCCGCGACGGGTCCACCGACGAGAGGCGCGGCGGGGCCGGATGCGGCGAGTCGTCCCGCCGGTAAATGCGCTGCTCGTCCGCGACCTGCACGAAGAGTCCGTTGTCGCCGCTCGTCTCCGACGTGCCGAGAAAGAGCAGACCACCCGGACGCAGCGCGTAATGGAACGTCTCCATCACCTGCGTCTGCGCTTCCGGCTGCAGATAGATGAGCAGGTTGCGACAGCTGATGAGATCCAGCCGCGAGAACGGCGGGTCGTGCAGCACGTTGTGCACGGCGAACAGCACCCCCTCGCGCAGCTCCTTCGCAACGCGGAAGCCGCCGGCTTCCTGGCCGAAGAACCGTCGTCGATTGGACGGAATGTCCGCGACCGCGGCCGCGGGATAGAGCGCCTCACGGCCCCAAGCGTAGCCCTTCTCGTCGATGTCCGTCGCGAAGATCTGGATCCGCGGCGGCTGCGCGAGGTCGGCCGCATACTCGTATAGCAGGATCGCGATGGAGTACGCCTCCTCCCCCGTCGCGCAGCCCACTACCCACACGCGCACGGCATCGTCCGGGCCCTTGCCCTCGAACAGCGCAGGAAGCGCGGCCGCGAGCTCCGCGAACGCCGCGGGATCACGAAAGAACGCGCTCACGGAGATCAGGAGATCCCGCACCAGCGCTTCCGACTCGGCTTCGCCCGCCCGCAGCACCGGCAGATACTCCGCCAGCGACTTCACGCCGTTGAAGCGCAGCCGCCGCTCGAGCCGCCGCAGCAGCGTGGGCCGCTTGTACAGGCTGAAATCATGGCCCGTCCTGTCGCGCAGCACCGAGAAAATCTCCGACAGCTGCGCTTCCGTGTCGAGTGGAAGCGCGTCTGCATCGAGCGGCGAGGGCTGGCGCCGCATGCGCACCAGCTCGGCTGGAATTTCCGACGATGCCAGCACGAGATCGATCTGGCCCGACGCGATGGCGGACGCCGGCATCCCGTCGAAGTCCGCCTCGCCAGGCATCTGCGCGACCGTGATGCCGCCCCGCTCCTTGACCCCCCGAACTCCAGCCGTGCCGTCCTCGCCCGTGCCCGAAAGCACCACCGCGATCGCGTCCGCCCCCTGCACCCTGGCCAGCGAACGGAAGAACAGATCGATTGGCAGGTGCTGCGGCCGGTCGCCCCGCGCCACCAGGCCGATCGAGTCGCCCGTCATCTCGAGATCGTGGCCCGGCGGAATCACGTAGATGTGGTTCGCTTCGACTTGCGTCGTCCCCGTCACCATCGTCACCGGCACCCGGGTTCGATCCTGGAGCAGCGCCGCGATCCGGCTCTTCCGCTCCGGATCCAGGTGCATGATCACGACATAGGCGAGGCCGCTGTCCACCGTCACGGCCTCGAAGAACGCCTGCAGCGCCTTCAGGCCGCCCGCGGACGCACCGATTCCGACGATGCCGAGGCGCGGGGTCCGCTGCGTTCTGCCCCGTGTGACCGGGCCGATCTCGGGAGACGCTAGGGTCTGTGCCATGGAACGAGCTCCTTATTGACCAGATGGTAAATACAAGTTAGGGTATATTGACCAGTTGGTCAATAGGGGCCGGAGCGGGCACCGGGACGAACTCGACGCAGGGGGCGAAACAGGTATGGCAGGCACACGGGTTAGCGAGGACGTGCGGCGGGAGCAGATCCTCAGAGGCGCGTTCGCGGTTGCGACCCGCGACGGCATCGGGCGGCTGACGGTGCGTGCGGTCGCGGGGGAGGCTGCCGTGAGCCACGCGCTCGTGCTGTACCACTTCAAGAGCCGGAACGCGTTGGTGCACCAGCTGCTCGAGTGGCTGCTGGCGAACACGTCGGTGCTGCGCGTGTCGGAGGACATCGCGCGCTTTCCGCGGGTGCTGGACCGGCTGCACGCGCTGTTGCAGCAGGAGATGTCGCGCCTGTCGCACGAGCCGCAGCACACGCGTCTGTTCTACGAGTTCTGGGCGCTGGGCGTGCGGGACGAATCGATCCGGGACCGCATCAGCGCGGAGCTGGAGCGCTACCGGGCGGCGTTCCGCGAGATCATGGAGGAGCTGCGCGTCGCGGAGCCGTCGTCCTTCGGAAAGGTGACGGCGGATGGCATGGCGGCGGTGGCGGTGAGCTGGATCCACGGCTGCGCGGTGCAGGCGATGATCGATCCCGCGCACTTCGACACGGAGGAGTACCTGGCCGCGGTGCGCGGCATCGTGGGTCAGCTCGGCTGATCAGCGCAGGTAGCAGCCGATGGGCACGTCGACCGGCTCCGCCTCGGTCGTGTGCGTGTAGTGCCACCACTCCTGCGGGTAGTTGCTGAAGCCCTCGGCGCGCATCGCGTCCAGGAGGATGCGGCGATTTGCGGCCACCTGCCCGGTCGCGTTCGACGTGCGTGATTCGTCGCCGAAGTGATCGAACGGCGTGCCCATGTCGAGCGGCTCCTCGCTATCCAGGCGCACCACCGTCAGGTCGACCGTATTGCCGCGGTTGTGATTGCTGCGCCGCGAAACCCACCCGTTCAGCACCCATTCGTTTCCGCTCCGCTCCGCCCAGTCGACCATTGCGAGCGTCGCGCGCACCGGCCGGTACGCGTCCCATACGAGCAGGCCGTAGCCGCGCCCCTCGAGCCGCCGCTGCACCCGCGCGAGTGCCGCCGCCGCGTCCGGCCGGAGCAGCGCGCCCGGGATTTCGTATCCCGGCAGCGGCGCCCCCGTGAAGTTGTTCGCCGTCGCGTAGCGGATGTCCTCGAGCAGGCCCGGCGCGACGTCCGCCACGCGGACCAGCCTGGGGAGTTCGGTCGCCGGGCAGTCGAAAGGCTCGGGAACGCCCAGCCCGCCGGGCGCGCAGGCGGTGATCGTCAGCAGCAGGACTAGTGCACGGTACATACTCGGCACTCGCATCGGACCTTCTCCCGGAGCCTGTCTCGACGCTGTCGGCCTACGGCCGTCCGCAGGTTGCCCCGTGTGACGACGGACTTCCAGCGCCCATCTCAGAACGAAGCCGTCGCCGTCGGTGTCGCGACCTGCCTCACGGTGGGCCGGTAGAGCGCGCCGATGACCGTGCCGATGAGGACCATCTCGACAAAGGAGAGACCTGCGGCCATGAGCGCCAAGTCGAGGTCGACCGCGAACGTGGCGTACACGCCCGGGTGGATGAACGCGACGACGAACACGCCCAGCAGTGCGCCGAAGCGGATCCCTTCGACCCATCCGGGTCCGCCTTCGTAGCCCTTGGCGAAGATGTAGGCGAGGGCGAAGAGGCCGATCAGGGCACCCAGAAAGACGACGGGCAGCATCGCGTTCACGTCGGCATCGGGCCGGAACACGGGATTGCCGACCATGCGATCGCCCATCACCACCCTCCACGCCACGAAACCGTAGGCCACGTCCACGACGAAGGCGCCGACCGCCGCGAGTGCCAGCCTCCTGTGATTCATGCTGCCCTCCCGTCTCTCAGTGCGTCACATGAAGCGGGACGCTCTTCGATACCCTTGGAGCGGGAGCAGGTCAAGCAGTCGAACCGGCAACCACCTGCGCGCAGCGCTCGAGCAGCCGCCGATCCCCGCAGCGCTCCGCCCATTCCGCGAAGTGCTCCGTCGGCCCGCGCCATTCCAGCTCGTCGACGTCCTCGAACAGGGGCGCATCGTCGCGCAGCGTCGCGAGCTCCTTGAAGAGCAGGGCGACCTCGCGCTGGTCCTCCATCACGCCCGCGGGCCAGGACTCGATGGGACCGTGCCGCTCGAGCAGGCGCGCGGCGGTCTGTTTGCCGATGCCGGGAATCCCCGGATAGCCGTCCGCCGCATCGCCGACCAGCGCGAGGTAGTCCGGAATCAGCGCGGGCGGCACGCCGAACTTTGCGCGCACGGCCGCGTCGTCGAGGATCTTCCCGCCGCGGCGCTCGACCTGCACCACGCGATCGTCGACGACGGACTGGGCGAGGTCCTTGTCGGGCGTCCAGATGCAGACCTTGTCGACGCGCGGGTCGCGCGCCGCGAGCGCGGCCGCGGACGCGAGGCCGTCGTCCGCCTCCAGCTCCTTCATCGCCCAGACCTCGACGCCCATCGCGACGAGCGCGTCCTCCAGTGGGTGGAACTGCGCCCACAGCACCGGCTCGATGCCCTCTCCCGTCTTGTAGCCCGGCCACAGCTCGTTGCGGAACGACTCGATGACGTGATCCGTCGCCACGCCGAGGTGCGTGGCCCCGCCCTCCAGCATCTGCACGACGGTGCGGAGCACGCCGAGCACGGCCCCGTGCGGCGCATCCTTCCCCTTGTTGAAGCGCCGCAGCCCGTAGAAATGGCGGAACAGCTCGTACGTGCCGTCGACCAGATGGACGATCATGCCGATTCCTTCAAAAGACGCATCGCACAGCCTCCGCGGCCAGGCGACGTGGTACGAATCGAGCGACGCCTCATCACGAGCGACTGTCCCGGTCACGGAGGGCTCGATGACCGTAGCACCGCCAGGCGTACAATACCGCACCCTCGGCCGCACCGGCGAACGCGTCTCCTGCCTCGGCATCGGCGGCTCGCATCTGCGGCTGCCACACGTGTCGGAGAACCACGACGTCGACCGCATCTTCCACGAAGACGGCGCGAACGCGGAGCCGAGGGCGGTGCGGGCGCTGGCGCCGGTCGAGGTCTTTCCCCGACGCCGAAGGCCATGTCGATTTCGGCGGCCCCCATTCGACGTAGAGGTAGAGGCCAGCCCGAGGAGGCGGCCGAAACCCGATCAACAGGAGAGACGACGATGCGGTTCATGGCGATCGTGAAGGCGAGCGAGGAGTCGGAAGCGGGCCGTCTGCCCACCGAGCAGGAGCTGCGGGAGATGGGGCAGTTCAACGAGGAGCTGGTCAAGGCGGGCATCATGCTCGCCGGCGAGGGACTCCAGCCCAGCTCGAAGGGCGTGCGCATCCGCTACGACGGCAAGAAGAAGACGGTGATCGACGGTCCCTTCGCGGAGACCAAGGAGCTGATCGCGGGCTTCTGGATCCTCCAGGCGAAGTCGCGGGAGGAAGTCATCGAGTGGCTGAAGCGCGCGCCCTTCCGCGAGGGCGAGGTCGAGATCCGGCAGGTGTTCGAGGACGACGACTTCGGCGACGAGTTCACGCCCGAGCTGCGCGAGCAGGAAGCGCGCATCCGCGCGCAGGCCGCGGCGCGCCAGGCGTAGACGGAGCGGCGCTCGCGCACGCATGGAGCGACGTGAACAGGTGCCGGTGCTGATCAACCGTGCCGCCTTGAGGGTGGTGGTCGGCGAGGATTCCCGATGAGCACTGATATCCACCGCGTCATCGAGGCGGTCTGGCGCATCGAATCGGCGAGGCTGATCGCCGCGCTCACGCGCATGGTCGGCGACGTGGGCATCGCGGAGGATCTCGCGCAGGACGCGCTGATTGCCGCGCTCGAGAAGTGGCCGACGTCCGGCGTGCCCGAGCGGCCGGGCGCGTGGCTCATGGCGACGGCGAAGCATCGGGCGATCGATCATCTGCGCCGCGGCCGTCGCCTCGACGAGAAGCACGCCGAGCTCGGCGCGGAGCTGGACGAACGGCAGGAGTCGGGAGCGGCGGCCCTGGAGGATGCGCTCGACGATCCGATCGGCGACGACCTGCTGCGCCTCGTGTTCATCGCCTGTCATCCGGTGCTCTCGACCGAGGCGCGCGTGGCGCTGACGCTGCGCCTGCTCGGCGGCCTCACCACCGAGGAGATCGCGCGCGCGTTCCTGGCGCCGACCTCCACCATCGCGCAGCGGGTGGTGCGGGCGAAGCGCACGCTCGCGGAGGCGCGCGTGCCTTTCGAGGTGCCGCGCGGGGACGAGCTGAGCGCGCGACTCGCGTCGGTGCTCGAGGTCGTCTACCTGATCTTCAACGAGGGCTACTCGGCGACCGCGGGCGAGGACTGGGTGCGTCCGGCGCTGTGCGAGGACGCGCTCCGGCTGGGACGCATCCTCGCCGGTCTCGTGCCCGACGAGCCCGAGGTGCATGGCCTGGTCGCCCTGATCGAGATCCAGGCGTCGCGCCTGCGCGCGCGCGTGGGACCATCCGGTGAGCCGGTCCTGCTACTCGAGCAGGACCGCGGCCGCTGGGATCGGCTCCTGATCCAGCGTGGCCTTGCCGCGCTCGAGCGCGCGGAATCGCACGGCGGTGCGCTGGGGCCGTACGCGCTCCAGGCGGCGATCGCCGCGTGTCACGCGCGCGCACGCAGCGCCGAAGAGACCGACTGGAAGCGGATCGCGGCGCTGTACGATGCGCTGGCGCAGCTCGTGCCCTCTCCGGTCGTCGAGCTGAATCGCGCCGTCGCGATCGGCATGGCATTCGGATCTGCCGAAGCGCTCGAGCTGGTCGACGCGCTCGTATCGGAGCCGGCGCTCGCGTCGTACCATCTCCTGCCGGCCGTGCGCGGCGATCTGCTCGGCAGGCTGGAGCGCTACGACGAGGCGCGCGCGGAGTTCGAGCGCGCCGCGTCGCTCACCGGCAACGAGCGCGAGCGCGCCCTGCTCAGGGCTCGAGCCGCATGGGCCGGCGATTCGGCCCGCGCCGCCGCCGAAAACTGAGCTCCGGAGGGCGGTATTTAGATGACGGCGGGCCAGCGCCGCTGAGCGCGCGCCGCTCCCCGGAGGGCGGAGCCGCGGGGGTTGGCAGGCCCCCTGGATGTGAATTAGTCTGGAATCGTGGTGAAGCCGGGCGCCGCGGGACATGCGACGCCCGCGCCTGCGACCGGAGGAGCGGCCGGCGGTCCGACATCACTGCTACAGCCGAGCGCACGGACACGAGTCGTGCGGCGGGGGAACCAGGCAACACGGGGTGAATCCGGCGACGCGCCGGAGGGAGACTTCCTCCTCCCAACCCGACAGCTAACCCCGCAGGCTACACAGGGAGAGTGGTGGATGGTGCACATACATGCCGACGGCGGCGCCTCGGAGGCGCTGCCGCACGTTTTACCATCGGGGCCATCTCCCGTCGATCTGCGGATCGCGGAGTGATGGCCCTTTTGTGTGTGATGTGCGCCCCGTGATGACCCCGTTCAGGAGGTGAGGCATGGGAGGCACTCTTCATATCGGCGCCGACATGATCAACGGCGACGTCGAGACGCTGCGTCAGCTGCTCGCGGATCACACCGATTCGCCGCGCGAGGCCGCGGCCCTGCTGACCGAGCTCGCCATCGCGCTGCGCAGCGGCCCGGTGCATCACGTCGTCGTGCTACCCGCGAAAGCAAGCGACCCCGACGGGGGCGCTCTGCACTGGAGGATGCGTATCACGCACGCTCCGCTGGAGGTGGAGCTGTAGCATTCCCGCCTTTGAAAAATTGGGAGCGCGGAGGCCGCCGGCCATGAGCCGTGCGGCACTCGCCACATCGGCCCGGTGGACGGCCTTCACGCTCCCGCCACCTCCGTCGAATGCGCACCTGCGATTCGGTCGCCGGGGCATCCCCGCTTTATCGAGCCGGCCTGCTGCGGCGGGCACCCTCCCTGCGTAGAATTCGACCATGCGCTACGCTCTGATCAGCGATATCCACGCGAACCTGCCGGCGCTCGAGGCGGTGCTCGCGCACCTGGATGAGCGCGACGACATCGACGCCCTCTACCACCTGGGCGATCTGGTCGGCTATGCGCCCTGGCCCGACGAAGTGGTGGCGCTGCTGCGCGAGCGGGCGATTCCGGGGGTGGCGGGCAACTACGACTCCACCACCGCGACCGGCTATCAGCACTGCGGCTGCAGGTACGAGGACCCGCGGCAGGAGGAGCTCAGCCACGTCAGCTACGGCTGGACGCTCGCGCGCGTGAGCGCCGAGACGAAGCGCTTACTGGGCGCCCTGCCCTTCCGGATCGACCTGCGCCCGCTCGGCGGACACACGGGCGGGCCGCGCCTCATGCTCGTGCACGGGAATCCGGTGCTGAACACGGTCTACTGGACCGAGGATCGAAGCGACGACTTCTGCCTGAAAATGGCCAGCCACCTCGGCGCGAAGGCGGGCGACGTGATCGCGTTCGGACATACGCACCTGCCCTGGCATCGCACGATCGAGGGCCTGCACTTCGTGAACACCGGATCCGTCGGCCGACCCAAGGACGGCGATCCGCGCGCGGGCTTTGCCATCGTCGAGGTGGGCGGCGGCGACGTCTCGGTCGACCACGTCCGGGTGGAATACGACGTCGCCCGCGCCGCGCGGGAAATCCGCGCCAGCGAACTGCCCGACGACTTCGCCCTCCACCTCGAGACGGGAGGAAGGATCCCGGTCGAGGAGAAGCCCGGCACAGCCGCTCGCTAGTAGCAGTAGCCGGTATCCGGTATCCGTATCCGGCATCCGTCGCCCGTATACTGGCTACTGGCTACTGCGCCGCCCGCCATTGACTCATTCCCGCGCGCGCCTATGATTTCGCAGTGCTCAACCACCCGAAGTGTCGTAAGTGACGTGATCATAACGCTGAAAAATGACGCCGACCCCGCTCCGGTTCAGCGCGAGCTGGTCCGTCGGGGTCTTTGGGTTCGTCGCCTCGAAGGCGGCGACAACATCCAGTTCCTGATCGAGCCGCGCTCGGCGAACGTGCCACGGCAGACCCTGCTCGCGATCGACGGCGTCGCCACCGTCGCCGTGGAGACGCCGCTGCATCCGCGCATCGATCAGCAGACGGAGGTGGTGAACGTCGCCGGCGTGCCCGTCGGCGTAGCCGCTCCCGCCGCATTCATGGCGGGCCCGTGCAGCGTGGAATCGGAGGCGCAGATCCATGCGATCGCGGCGCGGCTGGCGCCGCTGGGCGTCCAGTTCCTGCGCGGTGGCGCGTTCAAGGCGCGCAGCTCTCCGTACGACTTCCAGGGCCACGGCGAGGCCGCGCTCGGCTGGCTGCGCTCGGCGGCGGACGCCCACGGACTGCGCGTCGTCACCGAAGTCCTGAGCCCCGACGACGCGGGACGTGTCGCCGCGCGAGCCGACCTGCTTCAGATCGGCTCGCGCAACATGCAGAACTTTGCGCTGCTGCGGGCGGCCGCGGTGCAGAATCGGCCGATGCTGCTGAAGCGCGGCATGGCCGCGACCGTGGACGAGTGGCTACTCGCCGGCGAGTACTGCCTCGTGCACGGCGCGCCCAGCGTCGTCTTCTGCGAGCGCGGCATCCGCGGCTTCGATCCGTCGACGCGCAACCTGCTCGACCTCGGCGCGGTCGCTCTCCTTGCCAACGTGCATCGCCTGCCGGTCATCGTCGATCCCTCGCACGGCGCCGGCCGACGTGACCTGCTGCCAGCGCTCAGCCGCGCCGCACTCGCGGCCGGTGCGTGCGGCGTCATGCTCGAGACGCACGACGATCCCGGCTCCGCGCTCTCGGACGGGCCGCAGGCGCTGCCGCCCGAGCAGCTCGAGTCGCTTCTCCGCGGACTGCGACCGACGGCCGAGCGATGAGCGCGCGGGGCATCGCCCCGCCGCTCGCGCCAGCCGACCTGCTCGAGCGGGCCGCGCGGGCGCTCGACGACGCGCCGGACAAACCGCTCCTCCTCTCGCTGCCCGCATCGGGCATCGATCCGATCGCCCTGCTCGCACCGGGCGACGACGCGTTTCTTTTCATCGATCGCGACGGGCACGTGCTCGTCGGCCGCGGCAGCGTCTTCGGGATCGGCGGCGATGGCCCGGGGCGCTTCGCCGAGGTTCGCGACCGGACGCGTGCGCTCCGCTCCATCCTGCACGTCGCGGCGATCGACGACGTCGACCCGCCACCGGCACGTTTCATCGCCGGCGGGGCGTTCGAGCCGCACGACCCGCGCAGCCGCGACTGGCGCGACTTCGCCGACCTGTGGTCCTCGATTCCGCGCTTCGCCTGGATCGACGATCCCGCCCGCGGGCCACGCTTGCAGATTGCGTTCAGCGAGGGGGCGCACCCGATGATCCGCAAGCGCACGCTCGATTCACTCGAGAGCTTGCTCGCGTCGCCTGCGCCGGGCTCGGCGCATACGCCCGCGCTGCGAGGAAACGTCGCCGCGGACGATGACCGCGAGCGCTTCCGGCGGCTCGTCGAAGGCGCGCTCGTCGCGATCGAGCGCGGTCCCGCCACCAAGATCGTCACCGCCCGATCCGCGCGGCTGGCCGCGGACGGCGAAGTCGATACTCGCGCCCTGGCCGCGGCACTGCTCCGCGCCGACGGCACCTACCGCTACCTGGCGCGCATCGGCGACACCACGTTCGCCGGCGCCAGCCCGGAGAGGCTGGTCGAGAAGCAGGGTGGCGTCGTGCGCACGGAAGCGGTCGCCGGAACGGCGCCCGCCGAGCACGAGGACGCGCCGCTCGACGAGCGCGAAAAGGACAGGCGCGAGCACCTCGCCGTCGTGCTCGCAATCGAGGAGGCGCTCGCGCCGCTCGCGCTCGCGCTCGATCATCCCGACGAGCCGGTCGTACGGAAGCACGGCCGCATCGCGCATCTGGTGACGCCGTTCGAGGGACGCGTCGCGCACGAGACGCACGTGCTCGACCTCGCCGATGCGCTGCACCCGACGCCCGCGGTCGCGGGCACGCCGCGCGACGTCGCGCTGGATTTCATCGCGCGGCACGAAGAGCTGCGCCGCGGCTGGTACGCAGGGCCGATCGGCTGGTTCGACCTGGACGGCGACGGCGAGCTCGCGGTCGCGCTTCGCTGCGTCCGCATCGAAGGGAGCGCGGTCGACGTGTACGCGGGCGCGGGCATCGTCGCCGGATCGAACCCCGGAGCCGAGTTCGACGAGACGGTGCTGAAGATGCGATCGACGCTCGGCTCCCTCGGCTTCGAGCTGACCGCGTGACGCCAGCGAACCTGCTCACCGAGTGGGGTCGCCTGCTCATCGGCTCGCTCGCGCGCGCGGGCGTGACCGAGGCGATCATCAGCCCGGGCTCGCGCTCGACGCCGTTCACCTGGGCCGCGCTGCGCGAGAGCCGCTTGCGCTGCCGCACGATCATCGACGAGCGCGCCGCCGCGTTCTTCGCCGTCGGGCAGGCGAAGATCACGGGCTCGCCGTCGCTGCTGATCTGCACGTCCGGCAGCGCGGCGGCCAACTACCTCCCCGCGATCGTCGAGGCCGACCGATCCGGCACGCCGCTCATCGTGCTGACCGCCGACCGCCCGTTCGAGCTCCAGCACGGCGACGCGCCGCAGACGATCGATCAGGTGAAGCTGTACGGCGACGCGGTGCGGCGCTTCTTCGAGATCGGCATGCCGGACGCGAGCGACGGCGCGCTGATCGGCCTGCGACGCATCGCCGCGCACGCCGCGGCGCTCGCGCGCGGGCCCGTCCCCGGACCCGTGCACCTGAACGCGCGCGCGCGCATCCCGCTCGACCCGGTGGTGGTGGCGGAGAGCGACGACGCGCGCGCGCTCGTCAGCCTCATCGACGCGCTGCTCGCGGAGCCCGTGACGCGCGCCGATCCGGGCACGGTGGTGTCGTGGCAGTCGATCGAAGCGATCGCGCGCGCGGCACGCGGGGCGCGGCGCGGCGTCATCGTCTGCGGCCCGATGTCTCCCCACCACGCGCCGAGCCGGAGCACCGTCGCCGCCCTCGCCCGCCGCACCGGCTTTCCGGTCCTGGTCGAAGCGACGAGCCAGCAGCGCTTCGGCACCGGCGATCGCGATCCGGATCCCGATGCCGCGGATTCCGGCAGCGACAGCGGCTGTGATGCCCTGGTCCGGATCCACGCCTTCGATGCGCTGCTGCGCTCGCCCGCGATGCGGGCACGCTTCCGGCCGGACTTCGTGCTGCGCATCGGCGCCCCGCCGACATCCACCGCCTGGAGCGAGCTGGTCGAGGGCAGCCGGCACGAGGAGGATCCTGCGCTGCGCATCCGCGAGCACGTCGTGACCCCCGTCGCCTGGTCGGATCCGCACGGCACGGCGGCGACGATGGCGATCGGCAGGGTCGAGTCGACGCTCGAGCTGATCGATCTGCGCGTGCACGAGTGGGCCGAGGAAGGCGACGACCCGGTGGACGACGACGCGCGGCGCGCGCGCACGGAATGGCGCGACTTGCTGGCGGCCGCCGACGCCGCCGCGATCGCTGCGCTCGACGTCTCCCGTGCGGGTGGCGACGACGAGGGCGTCATGGTGCGCGCGCTGATCGATGCGATGCCCGATGGCGCCCTGCTCGCGCTCGGCAACAGCCTGCCCGTGCGCGAAGCCGACACGTTCGCGGCAGGCGACGCGCGCGACCTCCTCGTCTGGTCGCAGCGCGGGGCGAACGGCATCGACGGCCTGATCGCGGGTGCGGCGGGCGCGGCCGCCGCGGCGGAACGCCCTGCCGCGCTGCTGCTCGGCGACGTCAGCGCGCTGCACGACGCCGG
>DATKDR010000005.1:0-126763 GCA_035512635.1 Longimicrobiales bacterium
GGTGAGGGCGCGCACGCGGCCGAGGAGTGGGTCGAGGTCGAGTCGGTCGTGAAGCTCGCCGAGGTTCTCGCGCGTGCCGCGATCGACTACTGCGGGGGAGTGAGCGCGAAAGGCGATCTGGTAAACCCAGAGACCCTTCCCTGATGACACGTGGCCCGCACGCACCATGGCTCACCGGCGTCTCGCTGAGCTGCCCGGTCGTGGCGGCGCTCCTGGACTACTGGACCATCCTGGATGCGACGTCGGAGACCGGGCCGCCGGGCGAGTCCGGCCTAATCGCGCTGGGACTCATGCTCTTCATGACGACTTCGCTGCTGCTCGGAGGCGTTGCAACGGGCCTCCTCGCCCGGCTGCGCAGCGAACCGCGGCGCCTGGCGACCCTGGCGCTCGCCATCAACGCGATCCTCCTCGTCGGCGGCTGGCTGACGATCTTCGCCTTCGTCGCGAGCCGCTGACCAGGAAGAGCCCGGATCAGGAGACGAAGATATGTCCGTGAAACAGCGTATCAGTCCCTGCCTGTGGTTCGATGATCAGGCCGAGGAGGCCGCGCGCTACTACGTCGACATCTTCCCGAACTCGCGCATCAACGGGATGACTCGGTACGGTAGCGTGGGTCAGGATGTGCATCGCCGTCCCGCCGGCTCGGTGATGACGGTGGCGTTCGAGCTCGATGGGCAGTCGTTCACCGCGCTGAACGGCGGGCCCGTCTTCCGCTTCAACGAGGCCGTCTCGCTCCAGGTCTACTGCGCGACCCAGGAAGAGATCGACTACTACTGGGATCGACTCGGCGCGGGCGGCGACCCGAAGGCGCAGCAGTGCGGCTGGCTGAAGGATCGCTATGGCCTGTCGTGGCAGGTCGTGCCCGAAAGGATGGACGATCTGTTCGCGGACCCGGAGTCGGCACCGACGCAGCGGACGATGGAGGCCATGCTGCGCATGAAGAAGCTCGACATCGCGGAGCTGCGTCGGGCGTATGGGGGTGCCACTGGATGAAGAGCTCTCGGACAGCAGGTCGAGTCCGGCGCGGGCGACGTCCGCCTGCCAGGTGCAACCGATGGGAAAAAGCGATTCTCGGGAGGTTCAGCAGCCATGCGTCTCATCGAGCTTTGTAACGTCGAGCTTCGGTACACCTCCCTCGAGCTGCTCGACTACGGTTCGGGTGGTCAGATCTATGGAACGATGGAGGGAACGGTCTCCGGTGAGCGACTGCGGGGCAGGCTGAGTCTGACGAATCTCGCGGAGCGCAGGCCGGACAACGTCAACGTGCCGACACTGCGTGGGCTGCTCGAAACGGACGACGGAGCAAAGCTGTATGTGGAGCTGAACGGGCTGGCCCAGCTTCGCGAGAGTGACCAGGCCCGCGTGTTCGTCACCTCGCTAGGCCTGCGAACCGGCGATGCGCGCTATGCCTGGCTGAACAGACTCCACTGCCTGCTGGAGGGCGTGCTCGATACGGTGGCAGTGGGTGGCGTGGCGCGCGGTCGCGCGTACGTGTGCGAAGCTACCGTGACCTGACGGGTTCCGCGGCCGCCGCCGGGCGTCACTCCCTTCCAAGCGTCGCCTCGTCGTGCAGCGCGGCGAGTCGGAGCCGGGTCCGGATTCTCGACATCGACGTTCGCGGTCCGGCCGGGCGCTGCGCCGGCCGCGGGGAAACGATCTACGTTCCGGTCTGCGCCGGCGCCGCGAGCAGAGCCGCCGCCAGCGCGACCGCATTGAGCAGCGCGTGCACCCCCGTCGTCATCGCGAGCGCCTGCCAGAGGCCGCGCTCGCGCCATACCACGAAGGTCCAGGCGAGGACGAGGCCCGTGCTGAACATGATCAGGACGAGCAGCGCGCCCTGCGTGAAATGGAGCCAGCCGAAGAGCCACGCCGAGAGGGCCACAGCGAATGCGTCCCGCGACACCAGTCGTCGCGCGATCGCGATGGGCACCCACTGGCCGACGACCGTCTCGACGACCGGGCCGACCAGGATGGCGATGAGCGCCAGCTCGAGCGGTGAGTACTCCGCGAGCCAGTCGTACGCGGTGCGCGCGTCCGTGCCCACGAACGGCGCGCCGAGCCAGACGACGGGAATGCGCAGCAGCAGCGCGATGCCCGTCGCCTCCAGCAGGAAACGAAGCGCGCTGTAGCGGCGCGAGCGGGCGAGCCAGCCGCGGATGCCGTCGTCGGGGCCGCGAGGGCCGCCGGGTGGCCGGCCGCCCGCCGCGCTGCGATCGTCGTCGAAGGTCACACCACTGCGGGCTCGAGCATGGTGACCGTGCCGGCGTCGGCGTCGATCTCGACCTCGGTGCCCACGGGCACGGTCCACTTGTCGGCGATGTGGCCGATCATCGCGCCGTACCACGCGGGCACGCCGAGCGGCTGCAGGTGGTCGTCCAGTACCTCCTCGAGCGTGAGCGAGCCGTACGTCTCGCCGGAGTCGCAGTCGGTGCACTTGCCGAAAACGACGCCCGCAACCGCGTCGAGGATGCCTGCGAGCTTCAGCTGTGTCAGCATGCGATCGACGCGATAGATGTCCTCGCCGATCTCCTCGAGGAACAGGATCGCGCCGTCCCAGTCGGGCAGGTAGCCGGAGCCGACGATGCCGGTCAGCACGGACAGGTTGCCGCCCAGCACGCGGCCTCGCGCGCGCCCTGGCGTGATCGTCTGCACGCGGTCGGACGTCTGCACCAGGTTGTCGCCGACGTCGATCGGATTCGCGAACGTCACCGCCTCGGCGTCCATCAGCACTCGCCGGAACCAGCCGACGCTGAACTCGTTCCAGGTCGCGGTGCCGACCGGTCCGTGGAAGCCGACGAGTCCGGTGCGCGCATGCATCGCGAGCAGCAGCGCGGTCACGTCGCTGTAGCCGACGAACACCTTCGGGTGCGCCCGCACCGCGTCGTAGTCGATGAGCGAGAGGATGCGCGCGGAGCCCCAGCCGCCGCGCACGCACAGGATGCCGTCGATCGCGTCGTCGGCGAACATGCGGTTCAGGTCCGCGGCGCGTTCCTCATCCGTGCCCGCGAAATAGCCGCGCCGGTCGAGCACGTGTGCGCCGCGCACCGTGCGGAAGCCGAGCGCCGCGAGCGACTCCTCGACGACTTCCAGGTCCCAGGAGACGTAGCTCGCGCCGGCGGGGTTGATCAGGCCGACGGTCTGGCCCGACCGCAGCCTGGGTGGCTTGAGTGGAGGGTAGTCAGTAGCCGGTAGCCGGTAGTCGGTGGCCGATGTGGCGCCGGCCAGCGGCGCGCAGCCGAGCAGAACAGACCCCGCCGCCGCGGCGCGCAACAGCTCACGGCGCGACATCCCGGCGTCCGCGGCGCCCCACCCGGCGCCATCCGCGCCCCACCCCGCGCCATCGGCGCGCCTCCCGCCGGCGCGAGCGCCGTCCCTCCCTGTCTCCCTGTCCACTCACGCCTCCTTCAGCTTCGAGACCACCCTGATATCGGATTCCAGCGTCCGGTGGACCGGACAGCGATTCGCGATCTCGAGCAGGCGCGCCCGCTGCTCGTCGTCGAGGTCGCCCAGCACCTCGATCTCGCGCTCGATCTGATCGATCCTCGCGCCCGGGGCCATCGCGTCGAAGTCGTCCGCGTGGATCTTCGAGTGGCGAAGATGGACGACGACCTCCTCGAGCGGCCACTCCTTGCGGTCCGCGTACATGCGCAGCGTCATGCCGGTGCACGTGCCGAGGCTGGCGACCAGCAGATCGTACGGGTTGGGCCCCTCGTCGCGACCTCCGGCCCTGACCGGCTCGTCGGCGACGAACGTATGGCCACGCGCCTGGACCTCCGTGCGATAGGTGTCGCGCGTGCGCGTCACCACGCGATCGCCGACGGGCTTCTCGTCCTCGCCGGCCGCGGGCGCGAGCCAGCGCGCGGCCCAGGCGGCAATCACGGAGCCCGCCCAGCGCGCGTCGTCGTCGGTGGTCAGCAGATGATCGGCGCCGTCGAGGGAGACGAAGCTCTTGGGGTGACGCGCCGCCTCGAACAGGCGCGCGGCGTTTTCGATGCCGACCTGCTCGTCGACGGGCGAGTGGATGACGAGGAGCGGTCGCTCGAGGTCGGCGAGCACGCTCTGCATGCTGTCCTGCCGCAGATCCTCGAGAAACTCGCGCGTGATCGTGAACTCGCGCTCGGCCAGCCGCACGGTCGCCCGGCCGCGGGTCGCGATCTCGTCCTCGGCGCGTGTGAACAGCTTGCGCACGTGCTCCGGGTCGGAAGGCGCGCCGATGGTGGCGATGGCACGTACGTCGGGCAGCTCCGCGGCGGCGTGCAGCACCGCGGCGCCGCCGAACGAGTGGCCGACGAGGAGCGTGGGCGGTTCCCACTGTTCCGCGACGAACCCTGCCGCCGCGACCAGGTCGGCGACGTTCGACGAAAAGCTCGTGTCCTCGAAGTCGCCCTCGCTCTCGCCAAGTCCGGTGAAGTCGAAGCGCAGCACGCCGATCCCGGCATCCGCGAGCGCGCGCGTGATCTGCACCGCGGCGCTGAGGTCCTTCGAGCAGGTGAAGCAGTGTGCGAACAGGGCCATCGCGTGCGGGTGGCGCGCCGCGGGCAGCTCGAGCCGGGCGGAAAGCGTGGCGCTGCTCGCGCCGGTGAAGGTGAGACGCTCGGTCGGCATCGTCGATTCCGGTCGGGTGATTACGCGCCGGAGCGCGCGCGGTCGCCGGCAACGTATCCCGCGCCGGTTCGCCACGCAGCAGCGGCGCGCGCATAATTCCCGATCGACCGACGAGAGGCAGGCAACGTGAATCTGGAGGGCGATTCCGAGGGGACGCGCGTGCGCGTTCGCGTGCAGCCGCGCGCGTCGCGGACGGAGCTGGCCGGCGCGTACGGCGACGCCGTGCGCATCCGGCTCGCCGCGCCGCCCGTCGATGGTGCCGCCAACGAGGAGCTCATCCGCTTCATCGCGAAGCGGGTGGGCGTGCCGCGCTCGGCGGTATCGATCGTCTCGGGCGAATCCGGACGGGACAAGCTGGTCCGCATCGACGGCGCCCTCCCGGACGCCGTGCGTCGCGCGCTGCTGCCCGGATGAGCCGCGTTCTCGTCGTCTTCCTGGATGGCGTGGGCGTCGGCGAGAACGATCCGGCGACGAATCCGCTCGCGGCTGCCGCCGCGCCGGCGATCCGCGCGCTGCTCGACGGCCGACGTCCCGTCGCGGGGGACCTGCCGTACAGCGGTGCGCGCGCCTCCGCGCTCGGCCTCGACGCGACGCTCGGCGTCGACGGCCTGCCGCAGAGCGGAACCGGGCAGGCCGCGCTGCTCACGGGCGTCAATGCGGCGCAGCGCTTCGGCCGTCACTTCGGCCCCTTCACGCCGACCGCGCTGCGACCACTCGTCGAGAGCGAGAGCATGCTCGCCCGCGGGGTGCGGGACGGCCTCGACGTCGCATTCGCGAATGCATATCCGGCCAGCCTGATCGCGCTGGCGACGGGCAGCGGGCGGCTGCCGCTGCCGCTCCGCTCGGCGATCGTGATCGCCGCGATGGGGGCTCGTGTGCTCGTCCGGCACGAGCCCGAGCTGATCGCGGGCGACGCGATCGCGAGCGAGATCACGCACACGGGCTGGCGCGAGGGGCTCGGTCGCACCGACGTCCCCGAGATCAGCGCGGCGCAGGCCGGCCGTAACCTGGCCGCAATCGCGGAGCGCCATGACCTGACGCTGTTCGCGCATTACGCGACGGATGGCGCGGGGCACCTCCAGGACCTGAACGCCGGCAGTGACGCCTGGCAGCGCGTGGACGAGTTCCTGGGCGCCGTAATTGGGGCGATGGCGTCCGATGTTCTACTGGCAGTCGTCAGCGATCACGGCAACCTCGAGGACGCGCGGGTGCAGCACACCCGGAATCCCGCCCTGTGCATTCTGGCGGGACCCGGTCACGCAGCGCTGGCCGAGCGGCTCAGCTCGCTGATGGATGTGGCCCCAGCGCTGCTTGGGGTTGCCGGTGCTGGCTGAGCTCATTGCGCCGGGCGTATTGCGGGCGGGTTCCGGTGGCGGCGCATCGCCGGGACACCCGTTCCAGGTCCTTCGGCGCGAAGCATTCAGTAATCAGACGAGCGCTTCCGGTCTGTCGATGCGAAGCATCGGACACACGCGCTTCTGCTTTACGGGCGCGCTTCGCGCGCCCAGCACTCGCGCCACCATGCTCGTGTCCGAATGCTTCGCGCTCGTGCGCCACAACGGCTGACTGACTACCGAATGCAGCCCGGCAGCCCGGCAGAAGCGGCCGTCCGACTACCTCTAGACTTCGCGCCGCGCCACCGACAAGCCAGCCAGCATGAGGAACACCCCGCCATACCCGATACAGTAAACAAACGCATCCCATGGAATCGGCTGTAGCTCCGCGAAAGCGTTCTCCAGCTCGAAGAGCGCGGGCTGCGGCGGGAGCAGGAAGCCGACGAGCCGGGCGAGACCGGGTGCAAGGGGCAGCGTGGCGGCGCGGTCGAAGGCGGCCCAGACGATCGCGAGGATCGCGAGCAGCAGCGCGAGCCAGGCATCGCCGCGCGTCCAGGCGGAGAGGAAGGCGATCAGGCCGCCGTAGACGAGGACATAGGCGAGGATCAGCACGAGCGTCGCCGGTCCCGCCCAGGTGCCGAGCATCAGCAGATCGAACGCGGGCATGACCACGGCGCAGACGACGAACGCGATCGTCGCGAGCACGGCGAAGCGCGTCGCGTACACCGCGATCGGCGACACGGGCCGAACCGCGATCAGGCGCGCGAGGCCGTTCTCCCGGTCGTCGCTGATGACGCCGGCCAGCAGCACCAGCACCGCGACCAGCGGCAGATGCCCGAGCAGCCAGCCGAGCAGCAGCAGCGCGGACGCGGCGGGATAGCCGCCGACCAGGAAGAGCGCGTCGATGTGGACGTCGCCGTGCTCGTCCTTGAGGAAGACGGCGGCCGCAGACGCCGCGAGCAGGAACACGACGCACAGCCCGCCGAGCGCGAGCAGTCGCCGGTGCATGGACGTGACGTGCACGGCTGCGAGACGCAGCGACCTCACGGCGCGCCTCCGCCGCGCACGCGCGCTGCCAGACCGGAGCCGCCCGGCTGCACGCTGACGATGCGACCGCCGCTCTCGATCACCGCCGCGAGCCGCCGCGTCAGGTCGGCCGCGTCGCCGACGCGCACGCGGTACACGGCGCCACCCGGACGCTGTCCGTCCACGGCGCCATCCGCGCGCCCGGTGCTCGCGCCGCCGCCGTCGTCGGCTCCGCCGTCCACGCGCTCGGCGCCCGGAAACGCGGTGGCGATCAGGTCGATCGGCCGCTCCAGCTCCAGGCGGTAGACAATTCCTTCCGCGGCGCCGGCGCGCAGCTCGACGATTTCTTCGAGGCGGCCGTCCCGCAGCACGGCGGCCCGGTCGGCGAGCCGCTCGACTTCGTCCAGCTCATGGCTTGCGAGCAGCACCGTCCGCCCCTGCGCGCGCAGGTCGGCCACGATCTCCCGCAGCCGGATGCGCCAGAGCGGATCGAGCCCCTGCGTCGGCTCGTCCAGTACGACCAGCTCGCGCGGCGCGAGCAGCGCCTGCGCGATGCCCACTCGCTGGAGCAGCCCGCGCGACAGCGTCTGGACCGGCTTGTCCGCGTGCGCCTCCAGCTCGAGGTGGTCGAGGACGGCGGCGGCGGCCGTCCCGGCCTCGGCCGGACCCAGACCTTCGAGCCGGGCGAGCGCCGCCAGCGAGTCGCGCACGCGCCAGCCGGCCGGCAGATTGAAGCGCTCGGGCAGCCAGGCCGCACCGCGGGTCCGGGCCCAGCGTCGCGGGCCGGTGCCGCCAACGCTCACGCTGCCGGTGGTCGGCTTCAGGAAGCCGAGCACCAGCGCGAACAGCGTCGTCTTGCCGGCGCCGTTCGGTCCCACCACGGCGAACACCGAGCCGGCGGGCACGCGCAGGGTCACGTCGCGCAGCGCCTCGACGGGCTGCACGCCGCGGGCGGTGAAGCGCCGTCCTGCACCTTCGAGCACGATCATCGGTTGACGGTACGGGTTCTGCCTACGGACGGATCTTCATGACGACCACCGAGCAGGAGCGGCGGGAACGACCTCGCGGCCGGATGCGGCGCTTCGGCAACCTGCTCTACGCCGCCCTGCGCTTCATTGCCGGCCACGTACGCGGCTTCTGGGCCGCAATCCTCACTTTCCTGTCGATGGGTTTCATCTTCGGTGTCGCCGCGGTCGTCGTATTCGCGCAGCTCGCCGACGAGGTGATGGAGGGGGCTACCCAGAAAATCGACGAGTGGGGGCTGCGCTGGATCAACACGCATCGATCGGAGACCCTGGACGCCGTGATGATCGAGATCACCAGCCTGGGCAACTTCGCCGTGCTGCTCGTGCTGCTCCTGTGCGTATCCGCGTTTCTCTGGCTGTCGAATCACAAGGTATCCGTCGTGCTTCTATTGCTGGGCATCGGCGGCGGCTACCTCGCCAACAACGTGCTCAAGCTCGCGTTCGATCGCGATCGGCCAGCGGTTTTCGAGCACGTCACCGACGTCATGTCCAGCTCGTTCCCGTCCGGTCATGCGATGGTTTCGACGATCGCCTATGCCTCCGTCGCGTACCTCGTGGGCCGCCTCGAGCCGACGCCGGGAATGCGACGACTGACCTGGCTGCTCGCGGGCGTCATCATAGTGCTCGTCGCGATCAGTCGCATGTACCTCGGCGTGCATTACCCGTCGGACGTCATCGGCGGGATCATCGCCGGCATCGCCTGGCTCGGCTTCGTCGTCGCGGGCATGCACGCCATCCAGTACCTGGCGCAAAGGAAGCCCGAGGGCGCGAAGGTCGAGGAGCAGGAAAAGGACCTGCACGCGGAGGAAGAGCGCGAGGCGGGAGTGCGCGAGTGACGGAAGCGGTGCCGTCTCGGCCCCCGGCCCGGCCAGCCGCGGTGTCCGAGGTCCTGCGCGCCACTCCCTGGCTTCGTGTTCTCGGCGCCCTGCTGCTCGCCCTCGCCGTCGGCTGGCTGTCCGCCTGGATCGTGGTGCTCGCGGGCTGGTGGATCGACGGCGCGGCCTGGGAGCACGACCTCCTGGTGCTGGCACAGCAGACGGTGTCGCCCTATCTGGATCCGCTGTTCTTCCTGCTCCCCTTCATCGGCACCAACTACACGCTGCTGCCGTTCGTCGCGCTGGCGGTTGCGTACCTGTGGTACCGCGGCGAGCACATGACCGCGCTGCATCTCACGGTGGTGCAGCTCGGCAGCTTGCTGCTGAACGTCGTGCTCAAGACGACGCTCGACCGCCCGAGGCCCGCCATCTACGACCCGCGTGGGCAGCACGGACTGTCCGCCTTTCCCAGCGGCCACTCGATCGCCGTCACCAGCGTGCTCGTCACCATCGCCTGGCTCATCCACCGGCACGGCAGGGGCACGTGGGGATACTGGGTGGTCGCGTTCATCTTCTTCGCGAACAACTACTCGCGCATCTACCTCGGCGTGCACTGGCCGACCGACGTCGTCGGTGGCGTCCTCGTGGGCGGCGCCTGGCTCTTCCTCACGCTGGCGATCTTCAAGCCGCTGCACCGCAGGTTCGGGGAGCCGTAGCGGCGGGCGGCGGCTGCGCCGCCGCATCGTCAGTCATCAGTCATCAGTCGTCAGCAACTGCAACTGACCACTGATAAGTGATAACTGATAACTCGGAGCTGAAGCTCGAAGTCCCACCCAGGCATTCCACCGCCCAGGACCGTCGGGCATCCTCCGGGCATGAACGCCCCCTCGCGCGTGCTGGGCCGCATGCTGCTCGACGCGGGCCTCATCGACGAGGCTCGCCTGGCGCAGGCACTGGATGCGCAGCGGTCGTCGCGCGAGCGGCTGGGCGAGGTGCTGGTCGCGCAGGGCGTCGATGCGGACGCCGTGTATCGGACGCTCGCGCGGCAGCTCCGGCTGCCGTACGCGGGCGCGCCGCTGATCGCCGGAGCCGCGGCGGTGCGCGCGGTGAGTCATGCGCTCGCGCGACGTCACCGCTCGCTGCCGCTGAGCATCAGCGAGCGGCGGCTGGCGGTGGCGATGGCGGACCCGCTCGACCTGGCGGCGCTCGACGAGCTCCAGTTCCAGACGGGTAGGCGGGCGGAGCCGCACGTCGCGGTGCCGGCCCTGGTCGACGCGGCGATCGCGAGCACATACGAGCGCGGCCGCGTGGACGAGGCGCTCGAGCGGATCGCCGCTCCGCGGCGCGCGATCGGCGGCGACGAGAAGGAGGAGGTGCGCGCGCTGCGTCGCGCGGCGGAGGCCAAGCCGATTGTCGCGCTGGTAGACGTGCTGCTCGAGCGCTGCGTCGCGCTCGGCGCGAGTGACCTGCACCTCGAGCCGGACGGCGATTCGCTGCGCTGTCGCGCGCGCGTCGACGGCCTGCTGCGCGAGCTCCAGCGTCTGCCGTCGCACGTCGCCAGCGCCGTCGCATCGCGCGTGAAGGTGATGGGCGGCCTCGACATCGCGACGCGGCGCAGGCCGCAGGATGGGCGCGGCACGCTGCTCGTCGGCGGCCGGTCGCTGGCGTTGCGCATCTCGACGCTACCCACGATCGCGGGAGAGAAGGTCGTGGTGCGCCTGCTCGATCCGCTCAACGCGGCGTACACGCTCGAGCGCCTGGGTATGTCCGCAGACCTGCGCGAGCGCATGCAGCGGCTGCTGCGGAGGCGCCACGGCTCGATCCTGGTCACCGGCCCGACCGGAAGCGGGAAGACGACGACGCTCTATGCGATGATCGGCACGCTCGACCGCGATCGGCTGAACGTCGTGACGCTCGAGGACCCCGTCGAGTACCGGCTGCCGGGACTCGCCCAGGTGCAGGTGCACACCCGCGCAGGACTCACGTTCGCCACCGCGCTCCGCTCGGTGCTGCGCCAGGATCCCGACGTGGTGCTGGTGGGCGAGATGCGCGACCGCGAGACGGTGGAAGTGGGGATGGCCGCGGCGCTGACCGGACATCTCGTCCTGTCGACGCTGCATACGGTCGATGCGCCCGGCGCCGTCGCGCGGCTGCTCGACATGGGCGCCCCGCCCTATCTGGTGGCGGGCGGCCTGGTCGCCGTGCTCGCGCAGCGCGTCGTTCGCCGCACCTGCGCGCGTTGCGGCGGCACGCCGCGGCCGGAGCCGTGCGGCGAGTGCGCGGGCTCCGGTTACCGGGGCCGCGTGGGCGTCTTCGAGCTGATGGAGCTGAGCGACGGCATCGCGGAGCTGATCCTCCGGAAGGCCGGCGCGGCCGAGCTCCGGCGCGCGGCCGTGCGCGAGGGCATGCTGCCGATCGAAGAGGATGCGCGGGGGAAGGTGGCCGAGGGGCTGACCACCGCGGCGGAGGCCGGCCTCAGCGCGCCCTGAACTCTGACGCGACCTGGCGCAGCAGCCGGTCCACGGTCGGCGCCGCCGTCGGGAAGAGATAGCGGTCCGAGACGCGGTTCAGCGCGATGCGCAGCTCCGGGAACCGCTCCGCGCAGTCGAGATACAGCCGGTTCAGCCCGAGGTCGCCGGCGCGGCGGTGCTCCGCCGCCGTGCGGTAGCCCGCTATGCCCATCTCCTCGTAGTAGCCGAGACCCGGAGCGCCGCGCCGGTGGACGCGCGCGACGATGCGGTCGGGGAACACGCCGGAGAGCCAGAGGGAGTACTCGCCCAGGTACGCATGCAGCTCGAAGACGCGGCTGACGGCGGACTGCTCGATCTCGCCGAGCACGTCGACCAGGTAAGCGAAGTTCTTCGCCTGCTCGACTCCGCGGTCGGCGCGGCTGAAGTCGATGAGCAGCGCGGCGAGGTAATCGGCGAGCGTGCGATCGTCGAGCTCGACCTGGAGAAGCGCACGGCGCACGACCAGGTAACAGACGAGCTCGAGCGGGGCGGCGCTCACGCCGCGGCCCATCACCGCCTCGAGCGTGCGCGGGTCGTCGAGCAGGCGGTCGATACCCTCGTCGGCCAGCCGTGCCGCGGCGCGCTGCCGGCCGGCGGCGGTTTCGCCGAGGACGCCGACCAGGAAGGCCAGCTCACGCGGGCCGAACGACGCACGAACATTGGGAAGGATCATCGTCGAGCCTCCTTTTCTGTACGTACACCGGCCCTTGCAGCCCCGGTCCCGCTCGCTTGCTGCCCCGCGGCGCTCCGTCTACACTTCACTCGCCGTCGACGACGGCTCCCGCTCCGCAGCGATCCGGATGCGAACCCCGCCGTTGCGCCCGTCTTCGCCTAGATAAACGAGTCCGCGTCAAGCGTCAATGAAGCGCCCGCGCATGGATACGCTCGAGCGACGGCTTTTCGGCTGGTTCTTCGTCGTGTCCGTTGCGCCCGCGCTGGTGGTGCTGGTGGTCGGCTCCCTGGTGCTGGTGCGTTCGCTGGACTGGTCGGGTCCGCTCGGGCCGTGGACACGGATCGCGGATTCCGCTGCCGTCCTGCTCGATGCAGTCGAGGCGTCGGATCCGGATCCCGCGCTCGCCGGCGCGGCCGACGCGCATCGCGACGAGCTGTCCCGCTCGGTAACGCTCGCGCACCGCTGGGCGTTCATCAGCTCCCGGCTCGCCTCCGTGCTGCCCGTGATCGCGCTGGTCCTCGCCCTGGTCCTCGCTCTGGTCGCGTGGCGGGTGACGCGGCGCCTCGCGAAACAGCTCGCGCGACCTGCGCGCGACATGGTCGGCTGGACCGCGCGGCTGGCCCGCGAGGAGCCGCTGCCGGAAGCGGGACCGTCCGAAGCGCGCGAGCCGCGCGAGTTCCGCATTCTGCGCGAGGCATTCCGCATCGCGGCGCGGGAGCTGTCCGGCGCGCGCGAGCGCGCCCTGGCGGCCGAGCGCATGCGCGTCTGGGGCGAGATGGCGCGTCGCGTAGCGCATGAGATGAAGAATGCGCTCACGCCGCTCCGACTCGGCGTGCACCGCATCGCGGCCGCATCGAACCCGACGATGCGCGAGTCGGTGCAGGTCGTCGACGAAGAAACGCGGCGGCTCGAGGAGCTGGCATCGGCGTTCGCGGCGCTCGGCCGCCCGCCCGCCGGCCCCGTCAGCGAGGTAGACCTGCCGGAGCTGCTCCAGTCGCTGCTCAGGAGCGATACGGCGCCGCCGATCACGTACGAGCTGAACGCGCCATCCGACGTGCCGCGCGTCCACGCGCATTACGACGAGCTCGTGCGCCTCTTCCGGAACCTGATCCGCAATGCGGTGGAGGCGATGCATGGCACGCCCGAGGGCAGGAGAATCGACGTCACCATCGCTTTGGCGCGCCTCGATACGCGTGACTTCGTGCGCGTCGACATCGCGGACCGCGGCGTGGGTTTCGCCGAGGTGAATGCGGGCCGCCTCTTCGAGCCCGACTTCACGACCAAGTCTCGCGGCACCGGGCTGGGTCTCGCGCTCGCGCGCCAGACCGTGCGCGCCCACGGCGGCGAGCTGACGGCTGCACCCAGACCGGGCGGCGGCGCCGTCTTCACCGTGCGACTTCCGGTTGAAGCATGACGATCCGCGCGCTGTCCCGAGACTGACGGAATACGCATGGCCTCGATCCTGATCGTCGACGACGAGTCGAACGTGCGCCGCATGCTTGGGCGGCTGCTCGAATCCGAGGGACACGCCGTGCTGGAGGCGGCAAACGGACGGGAGGCCCTCGAGCGCGTGCGCTCGAGTGAGCCCGACGTGGTGCTGCTCGACCTCGTCATGCCCGAGATGGACGGGTTGCAGACGCTGACGCGGCTCGCCGATGAGGCGCCCGGCCTGCCCGTCGTGATGATGAGCGGACGCGCGTCCGTCACCGATGCGGTGCACGCGACGAAGGTGGGCGCGTTCCACTTCCTCGAGAAGCCACTCAACCCCGAGACGGTGCTGCTCACACTGCGTCGCGCGCTGGAGCTGCGACGTGCGCGCGAGCTGACGCACGACCTCACGCGCGAGCTCGGACTCGGCTGGGCGATCATCGGGGACAGCGGGCCGATGCGGGCGGTGCGCGCCACGATCGAGCAGGTGGCGCCGTCCGACGCGCGTGTGCTCATCACCGGGGAGAGCGGCACGGGCAAGGAGCTGGTCGCGGCCGAGCTGCATCGCCTGTCCCGCCGCGCGCACGCGCCCTTCGTGCGCGTGAACAGTGCGGCCATCCCGCGGGAGCTGGTGGAGTCGGAGATGTTCGGCCACGAGCGTGGCGCGTTCACCGGCGCGACCGAGCGCCGCCGCGGCAAGTTCGAGCTGGCTGACGGCGGCACGCTCTTCCTCGACGAGGTCGCGGACCTCGGCCCGGGAGCGCAGGCGAAGCTGCTGCGCGCGATCGAGAGCGGGGAGATCGAGTCGGTCGGCGCGCAGCGCGCCACGCGCGTGGACTTACGCATCATCGCCGCCACCAATCGCGACCTGTCGTCCGCGATCCGAGAGGGTGACTTCCGTCAGGACCTGTTCTACCGATTGAACGTCGTTCCGGTGCAGGTGCCGCCGCTGCGGGATCGTCTCGAGGACGTGGGCCCGCTGGTGGATCACTTCCGCGAGCGGCTGCGCGTGCGGCAGGGGCTGCGGCTGGGCGAGCTGTCGGCGCCCGCCGTCGACCGGCTGCGCGCGTACCGCTGGCCGGGCAACGTGCGCGAGCTGGCAAACCTGTGCGAGCGCCTGGCCATCCTCCATCCGGGCCGGCCGATCGGGCTGGACGACGTTGCGGGACTGCTGCCGTCCGACGAGGCGCACCAGGTCGAGGATCGCCGACCGCTCACCGAGCGACTGGACGCATTCGAGCGCGACCTGCTGAGCGCGGCGCTGGACGCGGCCGACGGCAGCGTTGCCGAGGCCGCACGCCGCCTGGGTACCGACCGACCCAACTTCTACCGACGCATGCGACGACTGGGGATCGAACGATGAGCCGAATACGAAAGCCCGTTCTCATCGCCGCGGTGCTCGCGGCTGCGCTGGCGGCACCGTCGTCGAGAGCGCGCGCGCAGACCTATCTCGATCTCACCGACGACGCGATCGCGTCGATCATCGGGATGCACAACGCGCCGGGGACCAGCCGGTTCTCCGGGGAGGCGCTCATCGCGAGCGGCACCGAGCTGCGGGGCGACGCCGCCATCCTGCACGGCCCGCTGCTTCTCGAGGGGAGCATCGTCGGGCGGGTGCTGGTCGTGAACGGCTCGGCCATCCTGGAGCCGGGCGCGCGCGTGAGCGGCGACCTGATCGTGGTCGGCGGCGACATCGAGGGTGCCGACGAGGCGATCGTAGACGGCGAGCTCATCGTCTACCGCGAGGCGCTCGCGTACCGGCGCGTCGGGGAGCTGATCTTCGCAGAGGAGCCGGAGCCGATCGCGGGCGTGCGTGCGGGGCGCGAGTTCGGCTTCGGCCGCACCTCGTTCTCGGTGGCCATGCGCGGCGCCTACAACCGCGTCGAAGGCATGCCGATCGCCTTCGGGCCGCGCCTCGCGTTCGGCCGCTCGAACCCGACCGTACTGGACGCGGCGCTCATCTACCGGACCGCTGGCGGCTTCACCCTCGAGGAGCGGCAGCTCGGGCACGTGGTGCGCTTGGAGCAGTTCATCGGCGGCCACGGCCGGTTTCGGCTGGGAGCCACGCTGCATTCGGAAGTGCTGCCGATCGAAGCGAGCGGCTTGAGCGATACGGAGAGCTCCCTCGCGACCTTCATACTGCACCGCGACTATCGGGACCATTACGAGCGCGATGGCTGGAGCGCATACCTGCACTGGAGAAACGAGCGGCGTGCACTCGACGCCACACTCACCTATCGCGACGAGACGCACCGCACACGCGAGGCGCAGTCGCCGTGGACGCTGATCGACAACGGTGAACCGTTCCGTCGCCAGCCACTGGTGGCCGACGGATCCCTGCGCACGGTCGTGCTCGCCATCGATCACGATTCGCGCAATGACGTGCGCGATCCGTCGTCCGGCTGGTGGGTTCGCCTCGCGAGCGAGCAGGGTGTGGGCGGCAGCGCGGCGGTGCAGGCATCGCCCGACGGCGCCGGCGGTGCGACGGCGGATCCCTGGCCGGCCGACGAGCGCTTCAGCGCGCTGACCCTCGACGCCCGTCGCTACCTGCGGCTCGGCCCCCTCACGCGGGTCTCGCTGCGCGCCTGGGCCGCGGGCGCCGTCGACGGCGGTCCCCTGCCGCCGCAGCGACAGCACACGCTCGGCGGCGAGGGCACGATGCCCGGATTCGAGCTGTTTCAGTTCGACTGCGGCGCGCGGGACGCAGCCATCTCGCTGGGCGGCGCCGAGCCCATGTTCAGCCACTACGGCTGCGATCGGGTGGTGCTCGGACAGGCGTCGCTCGAGCGTACGCTGCCCTTCATCCAGCCGCTGGGACGCAGCCTGGGTCTCGACTTCGACTTCGGGCACGAGCCGTCCCTCGCGCTCTTCATGGATGCCGGGCGCGCCTGGATCGAGGACGGCGCGCGCCAGGGCCGGCTCGGCGGCCGCTCGTCCTTCTCGTTCGACGCGGGGCTCGGTCTCCGCCTCGGGCGGATCGGCTTCTACTGGGCCGTGCCGCTGACGGACGAGGGGGGTGGCGCCAACTTCTTCGTCCGGATCGGACCGCGGATCTGAGCCGTGAACGCGGCGCGCAACGCCGTCCTCGCCCTGCTGCTCGCGGCCTCCTCCGCCGCGGCGCAGGAGCCGTTGACCGTCGTTCCCGAGCCGGTCGACCTCAGCCCCGTGCTATCGGTCGGACCGATCCTCGGGCAGGCCGCGCTCGCCGACGCGCTCCGCTCCGGGCTGCCGGTCCGGATGCACTTCGGCGTCGAGCTCTGGCGCGACGAGCTGCTCGACGACCTGGTCGACGGCGCCGAGTTCGTCATCGTGCTGCGCTATGAGCCGATCGCCCGGCGCTACGAGGTGTTCGACAGTCGCCGCGCCGCGACCATCGGCTTCTATTCGTCCTACGCGGGCATGCGTGCCGCCATCGAGACCAGCTACGCGGTCGGAATCCGGCCGCGTGGCCGCGGCCGCTACTACTACCTCGCCAGCCTCGAAGTCGAGACCCTGGCCCTGTCCGACCTGGACGAGCTCCAGGGCTGGCTGCGCGGCGAGCTGACGCCCGCGGTCGGCGGCGGCGGCTCCATCCTGGGCGCCATCGGCAACGGCGCGAAGCGCGTCTTCATACGGGTCCTGGGCCTGCCGGCGCGACGCGTCGAGGCCCGCAGCCCGCCCTTCCGCATCCGCTGACCCGTGTCTAGCTTCTCCGGCGGACGCCGCATCACGGTGTCCCTTCCGTACAGAGGAGGCGTGGTGGGCGTGGCAGGCAGCGAGGGGATGGGCGAGGCACGAGCGATCGAATGGCGCGACTGGGGCGCCGCGGCTTTCGAGGAGGCGCGCGCAAAGGACCAGCCGGTTCTTCTCAGCGGAGTCGCGAACTGGTGTGCGGACTCGCACAGGCTGATCGAGCGGGTCCTCTCGAGCCCCCAGGTCGATGCGGCCGTACGCGAAGGGCTCGTTCCGGTCCGCTTCGACGCCGATCGCCTGCCTCACGTGCGCGACCGGTACAATGCCGCGGGCTGGCCGGTCACGGCACTGCTCACGCCGGACGGCGATCTCCTCTGGGCGGGGCCCGCAGCGACTCCCGAACATTTCGCCAACTTCGTGCGGCAGGCGATGCGCGCATGGCGCGACCGACGCGCCGAGCTGGAGCGCGACATCCGTCGTCGTGAATTCGCGGGGGACGCGTCGCGCGGGCGCCACGCGGCTGGCGGCCTGGTGCGTCGCGAAGCCGCAGATGACGTGCTCACCGCCGCGCAGGCGATGTTCGACGCGCGCGACGGCGGCTTCGGCGAATCGTTCAAGCTGCTGCCGCCGGACATCATCGAGCTGCTCTACGTGCAGGCGCACCGCCTCGACAATCCGGACTGGGTCGAGATGGCGACGCGCACGCTCGACGGCATGATGGCGGGCGAGATCGTCGACCGGGAACACGGCGGCGTATTCCGCCTCGCCCGCTCGCCCGACTGGACGAGTCCGTCGACGGAGAAGCTGCTCGAGTCGAACGCGTGGGCGTTGCGCGCGTTCGGCCTCTGCGCGCACCTGCTCGATCGTGCCGACTGGCGCGAAGTCGCCGAGGGGATCGTGGCCTGGACGGAGGCGACACTCGCGCTGCCGGACGGGTTGTGGGCCGGCAGCCAGGCCGCGGGCGATCTTTTCTACGCGGGCACCGCCGGCGCGGAAGAACCCCCCGTGGATCGCACCGTCTTCACGGACGCATGCGCGCAGTGGCTCGCGGCGCTTGCCGAAGTGGGCGGCCGCTTCGGCCGGGACGACTGGGTGCGGCGCGCGGCGCAGGGCCTGAACGCGCTGCTCGCGACGATGGGCGCCTCCGATGGACTGCTGCACCACTATCGGGCGGAGGGCGGCGAGCCCGCGCTAAGCGGCCTGTTGAGCGACGTCGCGGAGGCCGCGCGTGCGTGTGTCGTCGTCGCGCAGGTGACGGGCGACCCCGTCTGGCTCGAGCGGGCCGTGGCGCTGGCGGAGGCGATGCAGGCGAGCTTCTGGGCGGACGATGGCGGCTTCCGCGACATCGCGCCGTCGGTCGAGCACGTCGGGGCTCTGCGTCGGCAGGCGCGGCCGTTCGAGTCGAACGCGACCGCCGCCTCGGTCCTCGTGGATCTGTCCGTGCTCGACGGGGGCCGCGCCTGGCGCGCGTCCGCGGAGCGGGCGCTCGCGGTGCTGTCGCCGCTGGCCGGACGCTACGGCGTCGCCGCCGCGGGCTTCGCGCTCGCGGTCGAGCACCATTTCGAGCCCGCGCGTGCGTTCGTGGTCGTCGGATCGGGCAACGCCGCGGACCGACTGCGCGTGGCGGCGCTCGCCGTGCCCGTCGTCGATCGTCAGGTATGGACGCTCGCGCGCGGCGGCACGGTCTGCGGCCGCCGATTCGGGCCCGCCGAGCCCGCGGTCGTCTACGCGTGCAGCACTCGCCGCTGCTCGGCTCCGATCTCACGTCCCGAGGAGCTGAGCGCGGCCGGCCCCTCGAAGGGCTGAGGCGTGGGCGGCGTGTCCGACGCGCGCCTGCGGGCCGACATCCTCCGCGTTCTGGACACGGGAGTGGACATGCCGCTCGAGGACGACGCGTTCGACCGGCTCGCCCGTCGCGTCTTCGCGCATCAGCTCGAGACGAACTCCCACTACGCGCTCTATTGCCGGCGGCGCGGCCGGACGGTCGAGACCGTCGCGCACTGGTCGGAGATTCCTCCCGTGCCGACCGCCGCCTTCAAGGCGGTGGATCTCGTGAGCGGCGACGGCACGCGTGCGGAAGCGGTATTCCGGACGAGCGGCACGACGCGCGGCGCGGAGACGCGTGGCCGCCACATCATCCTCGACCTCGAGTTGTATCGACGCGCGCTGCTGCCCAACCTGCGCGCGCACCTGCTCCCGGACGATGCCTCGCTGCCCTTCCTCTGCCTGGTTCCGCCGGCGGCTCACCAGCCGGACTCGTCGCTCGCCTGCATGATCGACGTCGCCGCACGTCGACTCGGCGGCGGAGAGCCGCAATGGTTCGTCGATCCGGAGCGGGGGCTCGACGCCGAGCGGCTCGCGCGCGCGCTCGAGACGCACGAACGCGACGGACGGCCCGTGGCCCTGCTCGGCACCACGCTCGCCTTCGTGCACCTGCTCGACTGGCTCGGCCGAGCCGGGCGCGCTTTCGCGCTGCCACGAGGCAGCCGGCTCATGGACACGGGCGGCTTCAAGGGGAGCGGCAGGGACGTCGAGTCCGCGGAGCTGCTGGACGACTACCGCGCACTGCTCGGCATCGAGCCGGACCACCGCGTCAACGAATACGGCATGACCGAAATGTGCTCGCAGTTCTACGGCACGGTGTTGCGCGATGTCACCGCCGGCCGGCCGCCGGTCGACGGCCACAGCGTGCCGCCGTGGGTGCGCACGCGCGCCGTCGATCCGGATACGCTCGCGCCGGTCGCGCCGGGGAACGTCGGCATCCTCCAGCACTTCGACCTGGCCAATCTCGGCTCGGTCGTGGCGGTGCAGACCGAAGATCTGGGCGTGGTCGATGGCACTCGCTTCACGCTGCTCGGCAGGTCCCCCGGCGCCCAGCCGCGCGGCTGCTCCATCGCCATGGACATCCTGCTCCAGGACCGGACGGCGCCCGTCCGATGACCCGCGCGTTCGACGCATTCCACCTGCCCGGCATCGATGCGGCCGATCCGGCGACGCTGTGGGCGGAGCTCGCCGCGGGGGACGTGCGGCTCCGCCATCCCATTCTCTCCGCGAGGCAGATGCATACGCTCGCGGCGGGACTGCGCGCTTCGCGAGCGCGTGTGCTCGAGCGTCGGCCCGTCCGCGACATCATCCGCTCGATCGACGCCGCTACCAGGCTGCTGGCGGAGGCCGGTGAGCTTCGGTCGCTCGCGCTCGATTTGCTGCCGCACGTGACGCGCATGTCCCCACCGATGGTGGAGCTGGTACTCGACCGCATGGCGGTCGACTGGCGAGCGGACGCGCTCGAGCGGCTCATCGCGGTCGAGATCGGCGAACCCGCCGCGCTGGACGGGTTCGTGGAGGAACCCGGCGCCGGCCGATTGGTCCGGGCGCTCGGCCCTCGCATCGCGCTGAACGTCTTCGCCGGCAACGTGCCCGGCGTCGCCGTCACCGCGCTGGTTCGCTGCCTGCTCGTCAAGGCGGCGGTCATCGGCAAGAGCGCGGTGGACGATCCCGTGCTGCCCGTCCTCTTCGCTCGCGCGCTTCAGCGGGTGGATCCCGAGCTGGCGGAGTGCGTCGCTATCACCTACTGGCCGGGCGGACGCGGAGAAGCCGAGGTCGCCGCGATCGAGGAAGTCGATACGATCGTCGTCTACGGCGGCGCGGAAGCGGTGCGGCACGTCAGGGAGAGCGCTTCCGCCGACACGCGCATCCTCGAGCACGGGCCGCGCATGTCGCTCGGCTTCGTCGCCCGCGGCGCCCTCCGCACGGAAACGGCATCGGAGCTCGCGCGCGACATCGCCCGCGCCGCGGCCACCTTCGACCAGCACGGCTGCGTCTCGCTGCACGGTGCCTTCATCGAGCGGGGTGGCGCGGTCGAGCCGCGCGAGCTCGCGCGGCTGATCTTCCGCGAGCTCCAGGCGCTCGAGGATGCACTGCCTGCCGGACGGCTGCTCGCGGAGGAGGCGGCGAACCTGCACGCCGAGCGCGCCCGCGTCGAATTCAACGCCATGGAGCGCGGGGGCGAGCTCCTGGCCGGCCCGGAAAGCTTCGCGACCGTCGCCTACTCCGAAGGCCCCGATGCCATGCCTTCCTGCCTCGATCGCTTCGTCCGCGTCTCCGCGATCGATGACCTGCTTCCCGCCATCGAGGCTCTCCTCCCCCTCGCCCCGATGCTCCAGACCGCCGGTCTCGCCGCACCCGCCGGGATCGTGACGGAGCTGGCCGGCGCTCTGGGACGGGTCGGATTCACCCGCGTAACCAGCTTCGCTGCCATGCCCTGGCCGCTCGCTCACTGGCACCATGACGGCGCCTCTCCACTGCGGGAGCTCGTGCGCTGGGTCGACCTGGAGACATAAAAAAGGCGCTCCGCTCTGGAGCGCTTCCCATGGATCGCCTTCACCAGGCTACCCGGGCTGATCGATCCTACGCCGCGATCCCGCCTGCCTCCCCCCGGCTCGTTACGCGAGTCGAACCCCGGCCGATCCGGACTCTTCTACTCCTCGTCCCGCCCCGCCTGCGCCTCTGCCCGCCAGAGCACGAGCTGACGGGTACCCGAGGAGCTTTCCTCCACGCGCACGGTCATCGCGTCCCCCTCCTCCAGCCCCAGATCGTCCCGCATCTCCTGGGGGATCGTGATCCGGCCACCGACCCCCACCGTCACATCCCCATAGTACATCGTACGATAGAACGACATGGGCCTCTCCGGTCACGTAGTGGAGCTTCGTCGCGAAACGCGCGCCGTCGCTTCCATTTGCAACACTATGCCGCGTGCGCCGCGCGGGTCAAGGAGGGACGGGTCGCGCGAGAGCGCCCGTAACGACGCGAGACACCCTTCTTTTCCGAAAAGTCACATCGCATTGCAAGACATAAGTTGTTGGGACACAACGATCTACGTAGTTATCCTCATTTCACGAAACATAAGGGCATGCGGATTGCCCCCTTGCACCCGCCAAAGCGGCCCGCGAACCGCCTTGTTCGCGTGGATCGCTCCTGAGAGAGGAGTAACGTCTATGATCGAATATGAGTCCGAGAGTATGACCCGATCGTGGCGCTGGCGGGCGTATGGCTTCGTCCTGCTGGTCGTGCTGATCGTGGTCGGTGCCTGGCGCACGCCCGAAGGGACGAGCGGGGCGCCGCTGTCGACGGACGCCGTGGCTGTCGAAACGCCGGCGGAGGCCGACGAGGTGAGCCGACTTCTCGAGCGCGCACGGCTGGCCGACGAGGCGCTGCGGCGAGTCGAGGGCATGTATGCGCAGGAAGTGGCGCCCATCGACGGCGTCCTCCGCAGCTATCGCGACGATCCTGAGCTGACGCGCGAGATCGCGGTCGCACTGGTGCGCGAGGCACACCGGGCGAACCTCGAGCCGCGGGTGCTGCTGTCGGTGCTGCTGGTCGAGAATCCGATGCTGGAGCCGCGCGCCCGCAGCTTCGTGGGTGCGGTGGGCCTCATGCAGGTGATGCCCCTGCATCGTGGGAACTGGGGCAAGTGCGAACCCGACCTGGAGTCGATCGAGGCGAACATCTGTCACGGCGCCCAGATCTTCGCGAGCTACCTGCGCCAGACGGGCGGCGACGTCGACCGCGCGCTGCTTCGCTACAACGGCTGCGTGCGCGGCACGAACACGCCGAACTGTCACCGCTATCCGTCGTGGGTCTACGCCCGGGCGGGACGTGTCAGCATGATGACCTGGCTGGCCACGTCGCATGTGCCGCAGTCCGGGGGCGCTGCGGCGCCGTAGGGAGTAGGCGCTGGGCGCTAGGCACTAAAGCCTAAAGCCTAGAGTCCCTACGGCAGACACGACCTGAGCAGGGCGACCAGCCGATGCTCGCCGAGGTCGCGGGCGCGCTCCAGGATTTCCTCCAGGCCAGGCTCGACGAAGATGGGCGCGGTGTTGACGCGCTCGTTGGCGTCGTCGGCGGCCGAGAAGGCGAGGCGGCCGCGGAGCGGGTCGCGGGGCGACGCCTGCGGGACGACCTCGAGGTAGACGTCCCAGAAGCGACCTTCGTGTGCGATGGTGGCCAGGTGATGCGCCCTGTCGATCGCGCTCAGAGGGTTTCCCCTGCGTCGTGGTGGGTGGAAAAAAGCGGCCGCGCTGCAGTTCAAGATTACCGGTTGCTTGCGGGCGCGGGCAAGCGTCCGGCGGCCTGCGCGGGCGGCTCCTTCGGCAGCAGGATGCGGAACGTCGTGCCGCGGCCGGGAGCACTCTCGGCGCTGATCTCGCCGCCGTGCACCTCGACGATCTCGCGCGCGATCGCGAGGCCCAGCCCCGAGCCCTGCACACGCGCTTCCTGCCCGACCTGATAGAACTTGTCGAAGATGTGCTGGAGCTCCTCCTGGGGAATGCCGCCGCCGCTGTCGGTCACGTCGATGCCGACGCGGCCGTCCACGCCGGGATGCGCGTCCAGCCGTATGGACCCGCCGTCCGGCGTGAACTTGAAGGCATTCGAGAGCAGGTTGCCGAGCACCTCGTTGCGGAGCCGATCGGGATCGGCGCGCAGCACGCGCGGGAAGACGTCGTCGATGACGACCCGGAAGTCGATGTTCTTCTGCTTGGCCAGCGGCTCGAACATGCGGCGCACGGCGCCGAACAGCTCCTCCGATTCGACGTCCATCACTTCCACGCGGAAGCCGCCCGCCTCGATGCGGCTCAGGTCGAGGAGCTGATTGACCAGATCGGTGAGCGTCCGGGTCTGGTCCTGGATCGACTCCAGTGCCTCGTGCTGCTTCGCCTCGAGCGGCCCGTAGACACCGTCGTCGAGCAGCTCGGCGTAGCCGCCGATCACGTTCAGCGGCGTCTTCAGCTCGTGGCTCGCGACGCTGATGAATTCCGCCTTCATCCGGTCCAGCTCGGCCAGTCGCGCGGTCATCGTACGAAACGAGCGCGACAGGTCGCCCAGCTCATCGCGCCGCTCGTACGGCAGGTCCGAGGGCACGACGAACTCGCCGTCGGCCACGCGCGACATCGCCTGCTGCACCTGCGTCAGCGGGGCCGTAACGGCACGCGTGGTCCAGGCGCCGAGCACGAGTGCGACGACGAAGGCGGCCCCGAGCGCCAGCAGAGCCGTCGTCGAGGTCGCGGCGCTGATGCTCTGCGCATGCTCGACGCGGGCCTGACCGCGGCGATCGATCGCGGCGGCCACGCCGTCGATCGAGAGCTGCGCCTCCGTCAGCGATTCCTTCACCGACTCGAGATAGGTGGTCGCGGCCTCGGTTCGTCCGGTTTCCACAATCGATATGATGTCCTCGCTGGCTTCCTCGAGCGCGTCGATGCGCGTCTCCGTCTCGCCTACCGCGTTCTCGAAGCCGGAGCGCTTCAGCACGTCGATGTGGGTCTGCGAGGACGCCAGCGTCGCGCGGATGCGGTCCCGCAGCTCCGTGGACGGCACGGCGACGTAGCTGCGCAGCGCGCGGTCCAGGTCCGAGACGCTGACCTGGAGCCGGCCGAGCGCGGCGGATGCCTGCGCGTCGAATCCCTGGAGCTCCTCCGCGATGCCCTGCAACCGGGTGAGCTGGTTCAGCGCGTACAAACCCGAGCCCACGAGGAGCACGACGATCGCGGCCCAGGTGAGGAGAAGCCGGGTACGGAGCTTCATCGCGACGTCAGGGACGAAGGGTACGTCGGATCCGGTCCAATTCCTGTTCCTTCTCGGCGAGCTGCGCCCGCAGGCGATCGACTTCCGCCATCAGGGCGCGCGCGTCCTCGCCGGCACCCGGCGTCCCCGGCTCGCCCCGCCGCCCCGCGCCCGCCGGCGGACCGGTCAGCTCCGGCAGAGTCAGGCCGCGGATCGGCGATGGCACGTCGCACAGCGGTCCGCCGTTACGCGGCGATTCCACCGCCGGCGGGGCGACCACCGCGGCGACGGCCACATCCGCGCGGGCGGTGTCGTCGGCCTCAGCACCCACCGGCTCCCGGGCGGGCGCGGCGCGGCGAGCGGCAAAGTCGCCGTCGTCGAGGTAGCGCGACCAGATGACGCCGACGTCGGGCGGGTCGTTGGGCGGGATGGCGTCGGCGCCGTAGTCGAGCGACAGCGCGTACAGCTCGGCAGCGAGCACCGCCGCCCACGGCTCGGCCTGGCCAGGCCGCGCGATCTGGAACGCGGTCAATTCCGCAGCCGCGTCGGGGCGTCCGTCGGGGTTCCGCGGATCGAGCTCCCCCGCGGCCAGCAGCAGCATGGCGCGCCGACCGGTCTCATCCACCGGGCAGATCGCGGCGACGGGCGCCAGATGACCGGCGGCAAGGGAGAAATCGCCGAGGTCGAGCGCGCTCACGCCGGCGGCGAAGGAGCGCTGCCTGGCGGCCTCCTCCGACGGCGTGGCGCCGCGGCCCGCGAGCGCGCACGCGGGCAGGGTTGCGACCCACAGGATCGCGAAGCGGGAAGCTGTCTTGCCCACTGAGTTTTCCGGGTAACGAGTGCATGATCTAGCGCTGTCCCGGCCACGCAAGCGTTGGGCCGGGCAGGCGGGTTTGGGTTCGTGTCTTGCGGTTTACGCCATCGACGGAAGATCATAGGCCGGACGTTCACCCGACCGAACCGTAGAGCTCGCCATGGATTCAGTGCCAGATCTCGACCGCTCGCGCGATCTGCCCGAGGACCCCGACGTGCGTGGCGGCTCCGACGCGGCCTCCGACGAGGAGGGCAAGTACGTCTACTGCGTCATCCGCAGCCAGGACGAGAAGGACTTCGGTCCGATCGGCATCGGCGAGGGCGGGAACCGGGTGTATACGGTCAACTTCCAGGAGATCGCGGCGGTCGTCAGCGACACGCCGATCCGCATCTACGACCCGACGCGCGAGAACGTGCTTGCGCACGAGCTGGTCAACGAGACGGTGATGCGCGAGCACACGGTCATCCCGATGTCCTTCGGCACCATCTTCCGCACGCGGGACGACATCGTCGAGCTGCTGAAGTCGACGTATCAGGCCTTCGAGGACGTGCTCGAGAAGATGCGCGACAAGATCGAGTTCGGCCTCAAGGTCCTGTGGGACCGCGATCGCGTCGTGGCGCAGATCGAGGAGCAGGATGAGGACATCGGCCGGCTCAAGGGCGAGATCACCGGCAACGCGCAGAGCTCCACCTACTTCGCGCGCATGCAGCTCGGACGGCTCATCGAATCCGCGCTGGAGACGACCGCGAATTCGTATGTCATGGACATCCACGAGTCGCTGAAGCCGGTCGCGGTCGCGAGCCGCTCCAACAAGCCGATCGGCGATCGCATGATCATGAACGCCGCCTATCTGGTCGAGCGCTCGCTCGAGCAGGACTTCGACGAAGCCGTGAAGGCCCTCAGCCGCACGTACGAGGACGTGCTGTCCTTCAAGTACACCGGGCCGTGGCCGCCCTACAACTTCGTCAACATCAAGCTCCGTCTCGAGCGCGCGGACGCCTGACGCCCGACGGCACATGGGTCTGCTGAAACATCTCCTCTTCTGGCCGGTCACCGGCCCGATGTTCCTCACCGAGTTCTCGCTCGGCAAGGTCGACGAGGTGGTGCGCGGGCAGCTCACCGACGATCAGCCGATCAAGGAGGAGCTGCTCGAGCTGCAGCTCCTGCTCGAGTCCGGCGAGATCGACGACGACGAATACGTCGAGCGCGAGGCGCGACTGATGGCGGCGCTGCGCGATGTGCGTCACTGGCGCGAGGAGTTCGGCATGGGCATCTCGGGCGGTCCGGTGCGGGTCGCCGGCAGCGGCAGCGCCCCCGGCGCTTCGGACGAACGGGAGGCCGAGGCCGAGCGCGAGCCGAAGGCGCTCTCCGGCGACGCCCGGTTCGACATCGAACGCAACTTCGACGAGTAGCGGGGCTTCCCCTCTCTTGGCGGATCTCGTCTATCTCTACGGCTACATTCCCGGGCAGGGCATCGCGGAGGACCTGCCCGGATTGAGCGGCATCGGGGAACGCCGGGTCGAGACGCAAGCGTGCGGTCCGGCGGTCGCCGTTTTCAGCCGTGTGCCGTCCGAGGAATACGACGCGGAGCGGATCGAGGCTCGGCTGGCGGACCTGGACTGGCTCGGCCGGCAGGGCCTCGCCCATGAGCGCGTGGTCGCGGCGCTGGTCGATCGCACGACCGTCGTGCCGATGCGCCTGTTCACGCTCTTCTCCTCCGATGAAGCGCTGCGGGCAGAGTGCGAGCAGCGCGCCGACTGGCTGCGCCAGACGCTCGCGAAGCTCGATGGCGTGCGGCAGTGGGACCTGAAGGTCTCGTACGATTCCGAGCGCATGCTCGCCACCGTCGGCGAGACCTCCGAGGAGGTCGCCGTCATCGATGCCGAGCTCGTCCAGGCCGCGCCCGGGAGACGGTACCTGCTCCGGAAGCAGCGGGACGACGTCGCCCGCTCCGCGGTCCGCAAAGCCGTCGCCGCGCTGGGCGAGGAAGTGCTCGCGCGGCTCGCTCCCGTCGCCGCCGACGTGAAACGACTGGCGCCGCCCTCCAGCATCGAACCAGGCAAGCTGCCCGTCATCCTGGCGGCGGCGCTGCTGGTGTCGCGCGCGGATGAAAGTGAGTTGCGCGCGGCGCTCGAGGAGGAATCCGCGCGCCTTGGACCGAGAGGCGTCCGCATCGCCTGCTCCGGACCCTGGGCCGCGTACCGTTTCGTCGGCGCCTGAGCCCATGGCCGAGCCCAACGAAGCGATGGAGCCGCTGGACGAGTGGCACGGGCTCCCCGATCACGAACGCCTGGCGCTCGCGGAGCTGGTCAACCGGGTGCTCGACAAGGGCGTCGTCGTCACCGGCGAAGTGACCATCAGCATCGGAGGCGTCGACCTGCTCTTCCTGGGGCTTCAGCTCGTCCTGTCATCGGTCGAGACGCTGGAGCGGGCCGAGGGCCTGAACCTGCGCGGCATCACCCCGTACGGCCGATCGAAGCGTTGAGCTCGTGGGCGTCTACCTCTACTGCGTGCTTCCCGAGGGCGCACCCGAGCCCGGCGTCGCGGGCCTCGACGGCGCCCCGCTCCGTGCGGTTCGGGCGGCGGGCGTCTGCGTCTGGATCGGCGACGTGGACGCGACGCCGCGCGTCGACCTGTCGCGCATCCGCAAGCACGATCGCGTGATCCGCTCCGCGATGGACGCCGGCCTCTCACCGGTGCCGATCCGCTTCGGGCAGGTCGTCAGCGACGATCACGCATTGCGAGCTCACCTCGCCGAGCACGACTATGGTCCGGTGCTCGAGCGGATCGAAGGCGCCGTCGAATTCGGCGTCCGCATCCTGGATCCCGAATCCAAACCGGAGCCCAGCCGGCAGCCGGAGGGCGCGGCCGGCACGGCCGGGCATGCCACTGGGAGCGGGGCGGCGCACCTGCATGCCCTGGCCGCCCGCTTCCACGCCGCGGAGGCACGACAGGCACGCGCGCTGGACGCCGCTCGCGACCTCGACGGCCGCCTCGCCGAATGCGTGCGCGAGAGCCGCATCGAAGCAACGGACCAGCCCGCAGGTGCCGTGGTGGCTCATCTTGTGCAGACCGACGCCGCGCTGGCGTACGGCGCGCGCGCACGGGAGCTGGCGGAGGGCTACCCGCCGCTGCGTATCGTCGTCACGGGCCCCTGGCCTCCCTACTCCTTCGTCGACCGATGAAAGAGGAGCGCGCGCCGGACGCGTCGGTGGAGCTCGGCGATATCGCGCCGGATCTCCAGCGTCGCATCGAAGCGGGCCCGGAGGACATCGAGCAGGGGCTGGCCAAGCTGGTGCTCACGCTCGTGGAGTTCCTGCGTCAGGTCCTCGAGCATCAGGCCGTGCGCCGGATGGAGGGGGGCGGTCTGTCCGACGAGGAGATCGAGAACGTCGGCCTTTCGCTGCTGCGCTTGAGCGAAAAGCTCGAAGAGATCAAGCTGGTGTTCGGCCTGGAGGACGAGGAGCTCAACATCGACCTCGGTCCGCTGGGCAAATTGCTTTGACACCGGAGGATTGAACGAAGGTGGCGGCAAACTATGAGCTGGGTCCTGAGCGTTCGCAGGGGCTGGTCGACATCCTCGACCGGATCCTCGACAAGGGGCTGGTCGTGGCCGGCGACATCCGCATCGGCCTGGCGAACGTCGAGCTGCTCACCATCCGCATCCGACTGCTCGTCTGCTCGGTGGACAAGGCGAACGAGATCGGCATGAACTGGTGGCGAACCGATCCCTATTTCTCGTCCGGCGAGAGGGAAGTGCCGCAGATCGATTCCGTGCACGAAAAGCTGGACCGTATCACGGCCCGCCTGGATGCGCTCGAGCAGAAGCGCGTAGCGGCGCCGGCAAAGGGTAGCAGTCAACGCAAGGAGCGCTGAGATGGCCGTAGAACGCACAGCAGCCGGTTCGAGTCTCATCGACGTTCTCGATCGCGTCCTCGACAAAGGGATCGTGATCGATGCCTACGTGCGCGTATCACTGGTCGGCATCGATCTCATCACGGTCGAAGCCCGCGTCGTCGTCGCATCGGTGGAGACGTACCTCAAGTACTCGGAAGCCCTCAGCGTTTCCGGCATGGCTGCGCGACCCATGGTCGGACCCGCGCAGACGACCGACATGGACCGCGTCCTCGCCGAGAACGTCGAGCTCAAGAGAAGGCTGGAGGAACTGAGCTGACATCGTGCCAGCGGTTTCAGCGCCGACGGATGCCAGCGTTGCCGAGATCCTGGAACGCCTCGCACGCGCCCGCGATCTCGCGGAGGCGTGTTCCGTCGTTCTGGACCGCATCGCCCGGGAAACCGGCCTAGCGCACGTCGCGCTCGCGGTCCGTGCCGACGACGGGCTGCATGCGGAAGGCATCGGCGTAGACCAGGAGCTCCTGGAGCGCCTGCGCGAGGATACCGACGCGATTCTAGCGGCGCGGCTGGAAGCGGCGATCGACGCGGAGCCCGGCTCGCTCGTGGATCGCGACGTCGCGGCGCTGGTCGGCGGCGGCAGCGTGGTCGCGGTCCCGTTCCGCGGCGGCGAGGGCGCCCGCCTGGGCCTGGTGCTCCTGCCGGAGGACGAGCCGAAGGAGGGCGGCGCGGTCGAGTATGTCGCCGCTCTGCTCGCCCGCTGCGGGCCCGCCATCGGCCAGTGCCTCCGCATCCAGCAGACCGGCGGCCGCTCCGAGCGGCTGGACCGTCAACGCGACCTGCTCAGCACGATCATCAATGCGCTGGCCGATCCCGTCCTGCTGACCGACTCCCAGAGCAACATTCTCCTCACCAATCGTCGCGCCGAGCAGCTCTTCTCGATCGACGGCGACGCCAGCCCGGGCCTGCGCCGCGCGGTCCAGGTCAACAACCTGCTCTTCAGCTCGTTCCTGACGCGGACGGTGATCGGGACGGGCGGCGCCGCGGTGCGCGAGCTGAACCTCGTGGACCCGACGGACGGATCGGACCTGCTCTTCGAGGTGCTGGCCGTGCCCATGCCGCTCGCGATGGTGGGCACCGGCTCGATCATCTCGATCCTGCGCGACATCACGGATCTGAAGCGTGCAGTCACCGAGCTGGAGAACCAGTTCAACCGATCGCGCGCGGCGGAGCACAGGGCGCGTCGGGAGCGCGACCAGCTCGACGTCATTCTGGAGAACGTCGGTGACCCCATCCTCGTGACGGACGACAAGTCCAGCATCATCCTGATGAACAAGGAGGCCGAGCGGCTGTTCGTCGCGGTGGCCACGGCTGGCGCGGAGAGTCGCGAGCGGCGCTCGGTGCGTGCCAACGACACGAAGTTCACGACGCTGATCAGCGACTTCCTGCTGCAGCCGGATCAGCGTCGCGTCGAGAAGCTGTCGCTCTCGGATCCGGACAACGGCAAGACGTTTCCGGCCGAGGCGATGAGCAGCAAGATCCTGAACAGTCGGGGCGAGCCGACCGCCATCGTCAGCGTGCTGCACGACCTCACCCAGGTTGCAGAGAACGTGCGCCTCGCGACCGAGCTGAAGAACCTGAACGAACAGCTCGAGGAGCGCATCCGCAGAGCCACGCAGCAGCTCGCGGAGCACAATCGCCGCCTCGAGTGGCAGAGCCGCGAGCTGGAGAAGGCGTCGCGGCTCAAGAGCGAGTTCCTCGCCAGCATGAGCCACGAGCTGCGCACTCCGATCAATGTCGTGCTCGGCTACACGTCGCTGTTGCGCGAGGAGATCTACGGAGTACTCACGCCACAGCAGTCGGAGGCGCTGGAGAAGATCTTCTCGACGTCCCAGCACCTGCTGGACCTGATCAACGACATCCTCGACCTGTCGCGCATCGAGGCCGGCAAGATGCCGGTGCATGCGGAGGAAGTGCGCATCGAGGACATCGTGCGCGACGTGTCGGACAGCGTCGAGCCGCTGGTGCGCATTAAGGGCCTCGAGTTCCGGCCGCGCGTCGACGACCACATCCCGCCGCTGTACACGGATGGCACCAAGGTGAAGCAGGTGCTGCTCAATCTGTTGTCGAACGCGGTGAAGTTCACGCAGGAGGGGGAGATTCGGCTCGAGGTCACGCGCGCCATGGACCTGCAGGCGATCAAGATCATCGTTGCGGACTCGGGGATCGGCATCCGCGAAGAGGACCTCCAGACCATCTTCGACGACTTCCGCCAGGTCGACCAGTCGTCGACACGCGAGTACGGCGGCACGGGTCTCGGGCTTTCCATCACCAAGAAGCTGCTGTCGCTGCTCGGCGGCACCATCTCGGTCCGAAGCACGTACGGCTCGGGCGCAACCTTCACCGTGCATCTCCCGCTCAACGTGGAGGCGGGCACGGTGGACGAGCAGGTGCACCGGGCAATGACCGAAGCGGATCGGACGGTGGTCTCCGACGCCGCCGAAGACGGCGTTTCCGAGCGGTCGTAGCCCGGACAGCCGTGGCCGCCCCCGCCGCAGTGCAGTCGGAGGCTGCGGGCGACGACGGCATCGTGCCTCTCGCCGCCCGCTGGGCGCTCGGCCTTGCGACCGCCGTCCTCTGGTTCTTTCTCGCCGGCCTGTCGAGCGTCATGTCGCAGACGGTATCGGCCGCGTTCCGCGACGGGCGCGCGTCGGCCGGCGGCGCGGCGTTCTTCCTCGGTGCCCTCTCGATCATCGTGCTGCTCGCCCCCGCGCTGCCGCTGACGGCCTGGTGGGGACGGGAGCGGCTGGCGACCGGCGCCGCGCTCGTCGCTTTCGGCGCGGGTATCCTGCACGCGTCCCTCGATGGACCCTCCCGCAGCGTCGCCGCGATGGTCACGTTCGTGGCCGCGTCGTTCTTTCTCGTGGCGACGGTGGGTGTCGCGAACCGGCGCGCGATCGCGGGCGGTTTCATCGGCGCGTTTGCGCTGCGGGAGCTGCTCCACCTCGCGGGACTGCGCAGCGCCGGCTTCGGTACTCAGCCCTCGCTCGTGGTCGCCGCGGTGATCGCCGCGCTCGGCGCGTGGTGCCTGCACGGCTGGCGCACGGCGCCCAGGGTCGAGCGCGGCGACAGCTTCGAGCGACGCGCGGGCGGGCTGCGTCTGCGCGGCGCGCTCGCCCTCGGCGCCATCCTGTTTTTCGAGCTGTCCTACGGTATCGGCATGGGCGTCGCGCCCGGCCCGCTCGCGGCGGCCGCTTCCGTCGCCGCGACGTCGCTCGCATGGCTGCTGGTGGTGCGCGGCATCCGGGTCCAGCGCCATCGCCTGCTCGCGGTCGCGCTCGCGATCGTGGCCACGCTGGGCGCGCTGCTCGGCCACGTGCGCGGCCTGCACGAGGTCGTCACCACGGGCTCGCTCGTGATCGCGCACGCGGCCGCGCTCCTGCTGCTCGACCGCGCGCTCGCGCCGGTCAGCGGCCGTCGCTCGGGCGGCAATCTCGCGATCGGTCTGCTGCTCCTGGCCGTGCTCACCCTCGGCGCCGCTCTCGGCTGGGCGCTCGCGGGCGCTAGCGTAGGGCCCATCCAGGCCGCGGGCTGGGCGCTGGTCGCCGGTCTGGTGCTGACGGTGTCGATGCACCTCACGCCGCGGCCGGCCCTGGCGACGCCGGCCCTGCCCAGGAGGATCGCACTGACCATCGCCGTGACCCTGCCCCTCGTCGCGGCGCTCGCGGCGGCGCTTTAGACCACGCGTGCGCGTCGTCGGAAGTCCTTCGAATGCACGATTTCCGAACCGGTTTTGCAGCATCGCGCAACGCCGGATCGTCGGGGTTGCGCCATTCGGCGGGGGCACGCCATGTTGGCGCCGCCGTTAACCAGAAGTGCGGATAGTGCGCGATTCCCGCGTGCCGCAGCGGGATTCGAAGTCTCGGACGAGCACTCGTCGATGTGCTTCGCGCGCGCGTCCGCACACGGGGCTTCGCGCCGCAGCCGGTTGATACGATGAACCGAATGAGATGGATCGTGCTCGGGGTGGTTGCGCTCGTCGTGCTCGTCGGCGTGGGCGCATTCGCGGCCTCGGCGCTCGGCTCCGGTTCCCCCGAACAGCCCATCGCATTTCCGCACGACAAGCACGCGGGCCCGGCCAGTCAGATCCCCTGCATGCACTGCCACTATACGGCGGATCGCTCCGAGAACGCCGGCATTCCCGCCGTGCAGGTATGCGCGGGCTGTCACATCCCCGGCGGCGTGCCGATGGTCCGCACCGACAGCGCCGGTGTGCAGCAGCTCATCGAGTACTGGAACAACCAGCAGCCGATCCCCTGGGTCCGCATCTACAAGCTCCCCGACCACGTCCACTTCCCGCACATGATGCACGTCAACGCGGAAGTGACCTGTCAGGAGTGTCACGGACCAGTCGAGGAGATGGCCGAGATCGAGCTGGTGGCGCCGATGACGATGGGATGGTGCGTGGAGTGCCACGAGCAGCGCGCCGTCCGCACCGACTGCTTCGTCTGCCACTACTAGGAGATCGATAGATGGCTGACCGGATGGAGCGGCGGGACTTCCTCAAGGTGCTCGGCGTAGCGGGCGGCGGCGCGACTCTCGCCGGTTGCTCGACCGAGGGTGCCGAGAAGCTGATCCCGTACGTCGTGCAGCCGGAGGAGATCGTGCCCGGCGTCGCGACGTGGTACCGCACCACCTGCCGCGAGTGTCCGGCCGGATGCGGCATGGAGGTACGCACGCGCGAGGGGCGCGCGCTCAAGGCGGAAGGCAACCCGCTCTCGCCGATCTCGCACGGCCGGCTGTGCGCGCGCGGCCAGGCGTCGTTGCACGGGCTGTACGACCCGGATCGCATTCCGCAGGCGCTCGCGCGCGACGGCGAGGACTGGGAGCGGCTCCCCTGGAGCGCGGCGGAGGAGCGGCTCGCAGTGGCGCTGCGTGCCAACCGCGGCCGCGCCGTTTTCCTGAGCGGGACCACCACCGGCACGATGGACCGCCTGCTCGACGCATGGTGTGCCGCCGCGGGCGTGGAGCGCGTCCGCTACGACGCATTCGGCTACGAGCCGCTGCGCGCCGCCAGCCGCGCGGTCTACGGCATCGATGGCGTGCCGGTGCACGACTTTTCCGCCGCCGAAGTCGTCGTCTCCTTCGGCGCCGACTTCATGGAGACCTGGGTCTCACCGGTCGACTACGCGCACGGCTTCGTCCAGGGTCACGCGATGTCGGGCGATCGGCGCGGCACCTTCATCCACATCGGTCCGCACCAGTCGCTCACCGGCCTGAACTGCGACGAGTGGCTGCCCGCGCGCGCCGGCACCGAGCACCTCGTCGCGCTCGCCATGGCGCGCGCGATCGCCGATCGGCGCGGCGGCGCGGGCGCGGGCGCGGCATCCGCTTCGGCGATCGCGGCGGTCGACATCGCGCACGTCGCCGACACAGCCGGCATCCCGGTCGAGCGCATCCAGGCGGCCGCCGCTCGTTTCGACAACGGCGGCCGCTCGCTCGCGGTAGGACCAGGCGTCGCGTCGCAGCACCGCGCCGCGACCGCGGTCGCGGCCGCCGTCGCCATGCTGAACCAGGCCGCCGGCAACGTTGGGCGCACGGTTCTCACCGACCGCATCGAGACGTCTGCGGGCACGGGCGAGTACGCGCAGCTGCGCGCGCTGGTCGATCGCATCGGCAACGGGCAGGTGGGCCTGCTGCTCGTGCACGGCGAGAACCCGCTGTACAGCGTGCCGCTCCCGGAGGGCGCGGCGGAAGCGATTGCGGGCGTCGACACCCTCGTCTCGTTCTCGAGCTATCTGGACGAGACGGCCGAGAAGGCGGACTTGCTGCTTCCCGATCACCATTTCCTGGAGAGCTGGGACGACTGGGAGCCGCGCACGGGCGTGACGTCGATCGTGCAGCCGGTCATGACGCCCGTCTTCCGCACCAAGCAGACGGGTGACGTGCTGCTGTCGGTCGCGCGGCGCGCGGGATTCGGCATTCCGAATCAGGCGAACACGTACTACGACTACCTGCGCGGCCGGTGGAGCCGGGAGGTGATCGCCGGCGCGGACGAGGAAGGCTGGCGCGACGCGCTGCGCGCGGGCGTGATCGTGCGGGCGGGCGCATCGGCGGGCGCGACGACGGCCGGCACGACGAGGGCTGCGACGCCGGGCGTGAGCCGTCCGGCCGCCATCGGCGACGTCCGCTTCGACGCGCCGCTGGCGCAGGCCGAGGGGGACTTTCAGCTGCTGGTCTACCCGTCGTACCGCTTCTACGACGGACGACTCGCGAACCGGCCCTGGCTGCAGGAGCTGCCGGATCCGGTGTCCAAGATCTCGTGGGCGTCGTGGGCCGAGATCTCGCCCTCCGCGGCGCAGCGGCTCGGCCTCGACATGGGCGACGTCGTCGAAGTCACGACCGCGGCGGGCTCGGTCGAAGTGCCGGTCTTCATCCACCCCGGCATTCGCCCCGATACGATCGCCATCCAGCTCGGACAGGGACACACCGCTCTGGGCCGCTACGCGCAGAGCCGCGAGGGGGAGCCACGCGGGGTGAACGCGACACGGCTGCTCGCCGCCGAGGTCGATCCGCAGTCGGGTGGCCTCGTCTGGATCCAGACGACGGCATCCGTGCGCGCGACCGGCGACTGGGAGCACCTGCCGGCGACTGGAAAGCTGACGCAGGGTGGCCGCGAGATCGCGTTGACGACCACCGTCGCCGAGGCTCGCCGCGGCGGCCGCATCGCGGACCTGAATGGCGACGAGCATGCCGAGCAGGACCCGGTGCTCGCGGGCGCGCATCACGACGCGCATCCGATGGAAGTCGTCGTCTCCGAGCTGCAGGGCGCCGGCGGCTTCGCGCCGCTGACGTTCGGCGGCGCGCCGCAGGACTATCCGCCGCCGGGCACGTACTACGGCGAGTACACCGAGGAGCATCCGCGCTGGGGCATGGCCATCGACATGGAGCGCTGCATCGGCTGCAGCGCCTGCATGACCGCCTGCCACGCCGAGAACAACATCGGCATCGTCGGCCCGGAGCTGGTGAAGGAAGGGCGCATCATCGACTGGATCCGCATCGAGCGGTACTTCGCGCACGACAACGAGGATCTGGCGGAAACGCAGAGCGGCGGCGCGACCTTCCTGCCCATGCTCTGTCAGCAGTGCGGCAACGCGCCGTGCGAGCCGGTCTGCCCGGTCTACGCTTCCTATCACACACCGGACGGCCTCAACGCGCAGGTCTACAATCGCTGCGTCGGCACGCGCTACTGCGCCAACAACTGCCCGTACAAGGTCCGCTACTACAACTACTTCACCTACGAGTGGCCGGAGCCGCTGAACTGGCAGCTCAATCCGGACGTGACCGTCCGCGAGAAGGGCATCATGGAGAAGTGCACCTTCTGCGTGCAGCGCATCCGCGAGCACGAGCGCAGCGCGCGTCTGGAAGACCGCGCCCTCGTCGATGGCGAGATCGTGCCCGCGTGCGCACAGACCTGCCCCGGTGACGCGATCGTCTTCGGCAATCTGAAGGATGCGAACTCGCGCGTGGCCCGCATCGCCGCGAGCGGCCGGGGCTACCGCGTGCTCGAGCACCTCAACACGCAGTCCGCGATCATCTACCTGAAGAAGGTGGTCGTCGAAGGCTCGGAGGCCTGACGCGCATGGCGACCGCGACACCCGTCGTCCGCTCGGAGACGCATCCGCACGTCGGCTCGTACGCGGAGGTCAACCGGGACGTCCTCAAGATCCTGAGCAAGCCGGGACCCGGCTACCTGGCGCTGATCGCGCTCGCGGCCGCCGGCTTCGGCGCGCTGGGCATCGCGTTCCTGCTCCAGGTCTTCCTCGGCATCGGTATGTCCGGGCTGATGAACCCGGTCGGCTGGGGCGTCTACATCACCACCTTCGTCTTCTGGGTCGGTATCGCCCACTCGGGCACGCTCATCAGCGCGATCCTGTACCTGTTCCGTGCGCCGTGGCGGCAGTCGATCTATCGCGCGGCCGAAGCGATGACCGTCTTCGCGGTCATGACGGCCGGGCTCTTCCCGATCATCCACCTCGGCCGGCCGTGGCTGTTCTGGTACCTGCTGCCCTATCCCAATCAGCGCGGCATCTGGCCGAATTTCCGCTCGCCGCTGGTCTGGGACGTGTTCGCCGTCGGCACGTACTTCACGGTCAGCTCCGTGTTCTTCTTCGTCGGCATGATCCCGGACATCGCGGCCGCCCGCGATGCCGCGACCGTGCCCTGGCGCAGAAAGCTCTATACCGCGCTGTCGCTCGGCTGGCGCGGCACCGACCGCGAATGGAAGCACTTCGGCCGCGCGTACCTCTACCTCGCCGCGCTCGCGACGCCGCTGGTGCTGTCGGTGCACTCCGTCGTGTCCTGGGACTTCGCGATGGGCATCGTGCCCGGCTGGCACTCGACGATCTTCGCCCCCTACTTCGTCGCGGGCGCGATCTTCTCCGGGCTCGCGATGGTGCTCACCATCCTGCTGCCGGTCCGGAAGGTGTTCGGGCTCGAGGCGTACTTCACGACCCGGCACCTCGACTCGATGTCGAAGCTGATCCTGTTCACCTCGCTGATCGTCAGCTATGCGTACTTCGTGGAGGTGTTCCTCACCTGGTGGAGCGGCGATGCCGCCCACTTCGAGGGCAACTACGTCGTCGCCAGCATCTCCGGCTACTACTGGTGGGCGGGCGGCACCATGCTCACCTGCAACGCGCTGGTGCCGCAGCTCCTGTGGTTCCGTCAGGTGCGGCGCAGCGTTCCGGCGCTCTTCGTCATCGCGCTCTTCATCAACATCGGCATGTGGTTCGAGCGCTTCGTGATCATCGTCACGAGCCTCGCGAAGGAATACGAGCCCTGGCAGTGGGCGCCGTACAAGCCGTCGCTCACCGAGATGATCATCATGGTCGGCAGCTTCGGCTGGTTCTTCCTGCTGATGCTCATCTTCATGCGCGTGTTGCCGCCCGTCGCCGTCGCCGAGCTCAAGGAAGTGCTGCCGGCGCCCATGCGACGAGGCCCCGCGGCGGTCCCGCACCCGATCTTCGAGCCGGACGAGGAGGAGTGATGGAGACGCGGCCCATCCTCGGAATCTTCGCCGAGCTCGACAGCACGATCGATGCGATCCATCGGCTGCGTGACGCCGGCTTGCGGGACTCGCTCGTCTACGCGCCGTTCCCGTCGCATGAGCTCGAGCACGCGATGGAGCCGCATCAGAGCCCGGTCCGCGTCTTCACGCTGGTCGGCGCGCTGACCGGTACGGCCACGGGCTTCGCGCTGGCGACGTGGACGTCGCTCGACTGGCCGCTGGTCACCGGCGGCAAGCCGATCATCTCGCTGCCGCCGTTCGTCATCATCGCCTTCGAGCTGACGATCCTCTTCGGTGCGCTCGCTACGGTGCTCGGCCTGTTCATCGCAGCGCGACTGCCGCACCGCGGTATCGACGTGCTGTACGACCCCTCGTTTTCCGCCGGCCGCTTCGGTGTCCGCGTCGACGCGCCGGCCGAGCGCGCGGGCGAGGTGCGACAGATCCTGTCCGGCGCCGGTGCCGCCGAAGTGCGCGAGGGCGAGAGGGAGGTAGCCGTTGTCTAGTATGCGTGCCGCCGCTCTGGCGCTCGTGGTCGCGGTCGGCACCACCGGCTGCACCGACATCGAGGACGCGCTGTCGAAGGTGCCGTTCCTGGCATTCATGAAGAGCTCCCCGGCATTCGACCCGTACGAAGCGCCGCGCCCGGCGCCGGCCGGCTCCATACCGGTCCGCGATCCGTTCGGCGTGGCGCCGTACGCGCAGGGCAACACGCAGGCGGATCTGATCGACCTCGCCGCGCGGGCCACGAATCCGTTCGCCGGTGATACCGCCGCGCTCGCGGGGGGCAGGATCCATTTCGAGCGTCACTGCAGCGTATGTCACGGACCGCAGGGAGCGGGTGACGGCATGATCCTCGGGCCGGGCCGCTTTCCGTTCGCGCCCAGCCTCGTGTCGCCCACTGTCGCCGGCAACAGCGATGGATACATCTACGCGGTCGTACGGCAGGGCAGGGGCCTGATGCCCGCCTACGGCCCGCGCATGACCGAGGCGGAGCGCTGGCAGGTCGTCAATTACGTTCGCTCGCTCGCCGCGGCCAGTGCGCCGGGCGCGGCGCCGGCGCCGGCGCAGGCTTCGGCGAGCGCGGCGCCGGCGCAGGGCGACACCGCGACACCTCCGCGATAGCGATATGCATCACGTTCACGTGGACATTCCGATCCGTCGCTTCGACCGCTTCCCGCGAAGGCTGCTCATGGTCGCGGGCGGCGCGGCGATCGTCGGATTGGTCGTCTGGGTGCTCGCGCTGATCGGCGCGTTCGGAGAGTCCGAGCGCGCGTGGCAGGCATACCTGCACGCCTGGCTCTACTTCACCAGCCTGACCGTAGGCGCCATCGCCTTCGCTGCCGCGCTGGTCGTCACGGACGCGCGCTGGGCCCGGTCCGTGCGCCGCTTCGCGCTCGCGCCCGTCGCGTTCCTGCCGCTCGCCTGGCTGCTGCTCATCCCGATCCTGCTGAAGACGACGACGCTCTTCCCCTGGGCGCAGCACCCCGAGGCGCTGGTTCCGCCCCAGGACATGTGGATGGAGCCGTCCTTCGTGGCGGCGCGGAATCTGGTGTTGTTCGGCGCGCTCGTGCTGCTGGGGCTCGCATTCACCTTCTTCGCGCTGCGACCCGATGCGGGCCTCGGCCGGGACCTCGCGCCCGCGCGGGGCCGCGGGCTCTACACCTGGATGACGCGCGGCTGGCGCGGGCAGGAGGTCGAGGAGGCACACGCGTGGGCGCGGCTCCGTCGCCTGGCGGTGATTTACGGGCTGCTCTACGCGGTGGCGCTGAGCTTCATCGCGTACGACTTCGTGATGTCGCTCGAGAATCACTTCATCAGCACCCTGATCGGCCCCTACTTCTTCATGGGCGCGTTTCTGGGCGGCATCGCGCTCACCGGCCTGATCACGGCCGCCGTGCGTGGCACGCTCCGGCTACACGCCTGGATCCTGCCGGTACATCTCCACGACATCGGCAAGCTGACGTTCGCATTCTGCATCTTCTGGGCATACCTGTTCTGGGCCCAGTACATCGTCATCTGGTACGGCCTGCTGCTGCCCGAGCAGGCGTTCCTCGTCCACCGCATGAGCGAGCCTTTCGGCGTGCTCTCGATGCTCGTGCTGCTGGGCATCTTCGTCGTCCCGTTCGCGGGCCTGCTCGGCGTGGCGCCCAAGAAGAAGCCGTTCGTCTACTCGATCTTCGCGTCGATCATCCTGTTCGCGATCTGGCTCGAGCGGTACATCCTCGTCTATCCGTCGCTCTACATCGGGGCGGAGGACATCCCGCTCGGCCTGCCCGAGATCGGCGCCACGCTGCTCTTCGGCGGCCTCTTCCTCGCCACCATCGGCTGGTTCCTCTCGACCATGCCCGTCATGCAGTCGTGGGAAGCTCCCTCCGAGCCGCATCCCGACCTCCTGCTCGACGACGCGCGCAACCAGGCGCCGATGAGGCAGATCACTGCGGACTAGGCGCCAGGCCACAGGCGTCAGGTATCCAGTAGTCGGTAGTCGGTAATCAGTCGGCGATCGCCCGCCGGCCCGGCTCGTACACATGCACGTGCACGTGTACGTGCTCGGCAGTTGGCTCACCATCTTCACGAAACGAACTTCTCCTCAGAAAACCGACTTCGTCCCCCCTCGCTCGACCGCTCTCCTCACCTCGTACGCGATTGCCTGGAGCAGCCGGTTCTCGCGCTGGTCGGGGCGCGCGCGCCGGATCATTGCGCGCAGGGTGCGCATGATCGCGGGCGGGTTGTGCGCCTTGAAGAAATCGATCTGCTCGAGTGCGGCCTGAAGCTCCTCGAAGGTTCGCCTGAGGTCCGCGGACGATGCCGGTGGCGTGGCACGCCGCTCCTTCGGCGTCTCGACGTCCTCCGCGCCGGCCGCCATCCACAGCTCGTAGGCGACGAGCAGGACTGCCTGGGCGAGGTTGAGCGACCATCGCTCGGGGTCCGTCGGCACGGTCAGCACCCGATCGCACAGGTCCAGCTCCTCGTTGGTGAGGCCGGCGTCCTCGCGGCCGAACACGAGCACGAGGGGCGCTTCGGGGGTGGCGCTCTCGAGCAGCGCGAACGCGGCCGCGCGCGGGTGGTCCCAGACCTGCTTGGCGGTCCTGCGCCGGGCGGTGGTGCCGGCCACGAGCGAAGCATCCGTGACCGCCGCCTCCAGCGTATCGAAGAACTCGCACCGCTCGAGCACCACCTCGCCGCCGTGGGCGATGCCCTCGATGCGGTAGGCGTCGTATTCGTGCGGGTTCACCAGTCGCAGGCGGCGCAGGCCCATGTTCATCATGGCCCGCACCGCTCCCGCGATATTGACCACGTCCCGCGGCTCGCACAGCGTGACGACGACGCTTTCGCGGTAGCTTTCTCGATTCATGGACCGGAACGTGGACGATCGATCGGGCTCCGGGCAAGACGAAGCGGTTCTGCCGCTGCTGGAGCGCTTTCCGCGACTCGCGGCGACGGTCCCGCGCATGCCGCTCGCGCGCCTGCCGACTCCGGTCGAGCGCCTGCCGATCGAAGGCACGGACGCCTTCATCAAACGCGACGATCTCACCGGCGGGCTCTACGGCGGCAACAAGGTGCGGAAGCTGGAATTCCTGCTGCCGGCCGCGCGCGCCGCGGCAGCGGAACGGATCATCACGGTCGGCGCGATCGGCTCGCACCACGCGCTGGCGACCACCCTCTACGGGGTGCGCGAAGGATTTCGCGTAACGGTGGTCCTGATGCCGCAAACACCGACCGAGCACGTGCGCAGGGTGCTCGCTGCCATGACCGCGTACGGTGCGGAAGTGCGCCTCGTCGGCAGCGCCGCCGCTGTTCCCGCCGGCGTGATCGCGGCCCGTCTCGCGCACCGCCGTGAGCGTGTGCATGTGGTTCCCGCCGGTGGCTCCAACGCGGTCGGCACGCTGGGCTACGTGAACGCGGCGCTCGAGCTGGCGGCGCAATGCGACGAGGGGCTCTGCCCGGTGCCCGCCGAGGTGCATGTCGCGGCCGGCACCCTCGGCACGGCGGTCGGCCTCGCGCTCGGCTTCTCGATCGCCGGACTGCCCACCCGCGTCATCGCGCAGCGCATCACCAGCCGCGCGATCACGAACCGGCGGCGCGTGCGCAGGCTCGTGCGCGGGGCCCACGCCCTGATCGCCAGCGCGGCCGGGGGGGCGCGGCACCTGCCGGATCCCGACGCGGCGCTGCAAACCCTGCGCATCGACCATCACCAGATCGGCCGCGGCTACGGCTTCGAGACGGGGGCCGGCGGCGCGGCGCTGGACTGGTTCGACACACGGGTGGGACTGGAGCTGGACGCGACCTATACGGCCAAGGCGGCGGCCGGCTTCCTCGCCGCGATCGAGGCGAAGGCCGCCGGGCCGCTGCTCTACTGGCATTCGCTCAGCTCCGTCGAGCCGCAGCTCCCGAGCCCGCCACTTTCCGATTGATCCACCGCGCGGCGGCCCCTAGCTTGCCCCGGCCCCGGCCCGCCCGCTCGGGCACGAGTCTGTCCGCGCCCGGCACGCTTCGCGCCGTCGACACCGAGGGAGCCGCACCTGTGCGCATCAACGTCCGTTTACGGAGGTACCGGATGATCTCCGCCCATCGATTGAGGGCGACGAGCGCCTCGCTCGCCGCCGTGCTGTTTCTCGGCGCGTGCGCGGGCGCGCAGCGGACCGAGGCTCCCGTGCAGACGACGGCTCCCACCGCCGCGACGCCGGCCGTTCAGCCGGACCCCGATCTGCTGCGTGCGGCGGAGCGGATCGAGCTGAGCGGAAACGAGCTCGGCTCGATGTGGACCTTCGAGAACGCTCCCGTCGAGCAGTGGCAGGTGCGCTACGGGTTCGGTCCCGATCAGGAATGGCTCGATCACGTGCGCCTCGCATCCGTGCGCTTCGGGACATTCTGCTCGGCATCGTTCGTGTCGCCGGGAGGGCTCGTGATGACGAACCATCACTGCGCGCGGAGCTGCGTCGAGGACGTCTCGACGGAGGCGAGCGACTACGTCGTGAACGGCTTCTATGCGGAGACCCCGGAGCGGGAAGTCGTCTGCCCGAACCTCTACCTGGACCAGCTCGCCGAGATCGAGGACGTGACCGACCGCGTCAGCGCGGCGGCCGCGGCGGGCGCGACCGACCAGGAGATCGCCGAGGCCGAGGCCGCGTTGCGCGCGGAGATCGAGCAGGAGTGCGAGGCCGCGACCGAATTCGAGTGCCAGGTCGTCACGCTCTTCTATGGCGGTCAGTACCAGCTCTACCGCTACCGGCGCTACGCCCCCGTGAAGCTGGTCTTCGCGCCGGAGCTCCAGGCCGGCTTCTACGGCGGCGATCTCGACAACTTCACCTACCCGCGCTACGCACTCGATGTCGCGTTCGTGCGGGCGTACCAGCCCGACGGAGCCACGGCCGCTTCGACGCCGGATTATTTCCGCTGGAATCCCGACGGCGCCGACGAGGGCGAAGTGGTTTTCATCACCGGCAACCCGGGCACGACCAGCCGCGGCTTCACCGTCTCGCAGGCGCTGTACGAGCGCAACCTGCGCCACCCGTTCCTGGTCGACGCCTTCGAACTGCGCAGGGACTACCTTCAGGCGTGGGCCGAGCGCGGACCGGAAGAGGAGCGGGAGGTACGCGAGGACATCTTCAGCATCGAGAACTCGTTGAAGGCGTATGCCGGGCAGTTGCGCGGCCTCGAGGATCCCCAGCTGATGGCTGGGAAGATCCGCTCGGAGAACGAGTTCCGCGATCGCATCCGCGCCGACCAAGCCCTTCAACGCGAGTATGGCAACGTCTGGAACCGCATCGCCGCGCTCCAGCCCCGCATCATCGAGCTGCGGCCGAAGGTCTGGCTCTACAATCCCCAGTTCTTCGGCTCGCCCCACGCCATACTGGGCGGTACGCTGGTCACCTACGTGCGCGAGCTGGCGAAGCCCGAGAGCGAGCGCGCCGCGCAGTTCCGTGGCGATGCACTCGAGCGCGTGCGCACGGCCCTGCGCGAGCAGACCGTCGACCCCGAGATGAGCATACCGATGCTCGCGGCGCGACTCGAGCTTGCGCGGCGCTATCTGCCCGAGACCGATTTTCTGCGCCGGTCCGTGCGCGCCGGCGAGACGTCCGGGCAGGCGGCCGCGCGCATCATCGGCGGCACGCGCATCGCTGATCCGGCCTTCCGCGAGTCGATCATGGAGGGAGGCGTCACGGCGCTCGATGCCAGCACCGATCCACTGCTCTCGCTGCTCGCCCGGATGAGCACCGGGCTGGCCGAGGCGTCCGACGCATGGCGGGAGGTCACCGCGGCCGAGACCGTCCTCGAATCGCGTCTCGCGCAGGCCCTGTTCGCCGCGTATGGCACGGACCTGCCACCGGACGCGACCTTCACGCTGCGCATCAGCGACGGCATCGTCGCCGGCTACCCGTACAACGGCACCGTCGCACCGCCGTTCACCACTTTCTTCGGCATGTTCGATCGCGCCGCGAGCTTCGAGGGCGAGATGCCGTATACGCTGCCCGAATCGTTCGCCCGACGCGAGGACCAGCTCGACAAGTCGACCTTCTTGAACATGGTCACGACGAACGACATTACCGGCGGCAACAGCGGCAGTCCGATGATCGATCGCGATGCGCGTGTCGTCGGCATCGCGTTCGACGGCAACATCCAGCAGCTGCCGAACCAGTTCCTCTACGACGACGCCGCCGGCCGCACCGTCGCCGTCCATTCGGCCGGTATCCTCGAGGCGCTCTCCTCCGTCTATCAGGCCGAGCGCATCGTGCGCGAGATCCTCGACGCGGCGGATGGCGACGATCGGTGAGCGACGCCCTCGGCTACCTCGACGCCAACCTCGAGCGCTTCCGGGAGCAGCTCTTCGACTTCCTGCGCATCCCGAGCGTCAGCGCGCGCAGCGAGCACGACGGCGACATGCGGCGCGCGGCCGAATGGCTCCGTGACCGCATGACGGCCGCCGGACTCGAGGCCTCGATCGAGGAAACACCCGGCCATCCCGTGGTGCTCGGGGAGTGGCGCGGCGCCGGTGACGACGCTCCCACCGTTCTGATCTACGGTCACTATGACGTGCAGCCGCCCGAGCCGCTCGAGCTGTGGACCACGCCGCCGTTCGAGCCGTCGGTACGCGACGGTCGCGTTTATGCCCGCGGCTCCGTCGACGACAAGGGACAGCTATTCCTGCACGTCTGCGCCGCCGAGGCGCATCTGAAGACGAGCGGCCGCCTGCCGGTGAACCTGGTCATGCTCGTGGAGGGCGAGGAGGAGGTCGGCAGCGATCACCTGCTCCCGTTCCTCGAGGAGCACGCCGAGCGGCTCGGCTGCGACTACGTCGTCATCTCCGACACCACCATGGTCGCGGAGGATGTCCCCACGATCGGCGCATCCCTGCGCGGCCTCGCCTACCTGGAGGTGAGGATCACCGGGCCGTCGCACGACCTCCACTCCGGCAGCTACGGCGGCGCCGTGGTCAATCCCGCGACCGCGCTGGCGCGCATCATCGCCACGTTCCACGACGAGAGCTGGCATGTCGCCGTACCCGGCTTCTACGACGGCATCGAGCAGTCGGCCGAGTTCAGGCGGGCAATCGCCGAGGTCCCCTTCGACGAAGCGGGCTTTCTCGCCGACACCGGCGCGGCATCGCTGGTCGGCGAAGAGGGCTACACGACGCCCGAGCGGGTGTGGATCCGACCGACGGTCGAAGTGAACGGGCTGCTGTCCGGCTACACCGGCGAGGGACCCAAGACCGTGCTGCCGTCGTGGGCGATGGCGAAGGTGAGCTGCCGCCTCGTCGCGGGACAGGATCCCGACCGGATCAATCGCATTATGGCCGATCACATCCGTCGCGTCGCGCCGGAGGGGGTGAGCGTCGACGTCAAGATCTACCAGGCGGGCCATTCGTGGCGCGCGAGTCTCGGCGGCCCGCTCTACGAGGCGGCCGAGCGGGCGCTCGAGAAGGCGTTCGGCAAGCCGCCGGTGTATGCGGGCGAGGGCGGCTCCATCCCCATCGTGCCGGAGTTCGAGCGTACGCTCGACGCTCCGGTGCTCCTCATGGGATTCGGTCTGCCGGGCGAGAACGCGCACGCGCCCGACGAGTGGATGAGCCTGGGGGTATTCGAGAAGGGGATGCGCGCCGCGGCGCTGCTGCTGGAAGAGCTGCGCTAGGCCGCTACGGCATCGCTGCCGTGGGCCCAGCCGCTCGCGTCCGCCACTCGGCCAGGATTCCCGATCGGATGCGATCCACCTTGTCCGGATAGCGGAAGCAGTCGCGCGTATTGGTGCCGCGCACGCAGCCGTTGTAGCCGAGCAGCGCGCGCCGCTCGTCGCCTCGCATGATGCGCAGGTACCAGGCAAGGATGGACGTGCCGTAGCAGATGTTCTCTTCGATGTCGTACATGTCCATGCCGCAGCCGCGCCAGCGGCCGGCGTGCATCGGCATGACCTGCATCAGGCCGCGCGCGCCGACGAAGCTGGTCGCGTTCGGATCGCCCACGCTCTCGATCAGCAGCACCGCGAGGACGGTCGCCGGATCCAGCTCCCGCTCGCGCGAGTTTTCGACGATCGCCCACGCCATGCGCCGCGCGTCCTCGGGCGGCACGCGCCGCTTGATCAGCGAGCGCTCGACAGGCGCCACGTGATCCTGATACAGTGCGATGTATTCCTCGGTCTCGGTGCCTTCCGTGCGCGCGGACACCATGTTGTCGAGGAAGCGGCTGAGCACGTCCAGCTGGATGCGCGACGGCGCATCGCTCATGCGCACGGAACGGCCTTCGGGCACCTCGAGCGAATCGCTCGTCAGACGACCGACGCCGGCGCCGACGAACAGGAGCACGGGCAGCAGCAGCGGCGCGAGCTTCAGGCGCTTCAGCATGCGCTCGATCTCGGCCACCACGCCCTTCGGCCGCGGGCCGCTCGGCCCGCGCGTCGCCCTGCGTTCTTCGCTCAGTGCTTCACCCTCCCCCGGTCTCGCTGGCACGGGCATCGGCCAGCAGAGTCTCCATTTCGTCGGCGTCGAAGTGGAACCGATCGCCGCAGAACTCGCACGACAGCTCGGTCCGCCCCGTCAACCGCGCTTCCTCCATCAGCTCCTGCAGCACTTCCTGCCCCAGCAGCATCAGCGCGCGCTCGGCTCGCTCCCGGGAGCACGGGCAGTGAAAGCGCACGTCGCGCTCGTCGTTCCGCACCCAGTCGTCGCCGAACATCCGCGCCAGGATGTGCTCTGGTCGCTCGCCGTTCTGGAGCATGACGGTCGGCATCGGCAGCGCACGAATCCGCGCCTCCACCTCCTGCACCTCGTCCTCGTCCAGCCCGCCCAGGATCTGCACCAGGTAGCCGCCCGCCGATTCGACTGCGCCGTCGACCCCGACGAAGACGCCGACACCCACCGCGGAAGGCACCTGCTCGCTCCTGGCCAGGTAATGCGCCAGCTCGTCACCCACCTCGCCCGACACGAGCTCCAGGGTGCTGCCGTACGGCCGGCCCAGGCCCAGGTCGCGCACCACGCTCATCGTGCCGATCGTGCCGATCGCGCCCGCGACATTGAGCTTGCCCGCCTTGTTCACCTGCTCCAGTCCCGGCCGCGGATCGCCGGCCAGCCCGCGCACGGTGCCGGAGCCGGTCGCCGTGGCGAGCACCGTCCCGGCCGCGCCGTCGCCATCGAAGCGAACCGTCACCACCTGGTCGTCCTTCTTGAGCTGCGCGGCAAAAAGCAGCGCGCCCACCGCGGTACGGCCCAGTGCCGCGGTGACCGCCGGCTCCGTGTCGTGCGCCTGACGCAGCGCCTCGACCACCTCGCGGGCGTCGAGCACCGTCGCTCTCACACGACCTCCGAAACCTGCCGCCGAAATCATCCGGCCAGCACCAGCCGAAAAACCTTGTTGCATCCGATTCAGTCGATGTCTACCGCCGAGTCGTCACTCGCCAGGGGGAAGAGCCCCGAGCGGCACGACGAAACGACGCCGACCGGTGGATTGCCCCGCGCGCGCTGCGATCGCGCGCATCCGGGACGTCGCTCGACTGCGATGCAGGGACGATCGCGGTTCGTTTGCGGTTGGCTGTCGGCGTGTACCCTCAATATGGCTCCAAAGCACGATCCGCTCAAGTCCCATGATCGCAATGCGTTAGCGACTGTGAAACCGTCCCGGCACGATCCGCCTGCGCGGGCCCCCTGTAACGAGATGACAGTCGCGGCCGGACCAGGGCGCTGGCCGCCCACTCCCCCACCGGCTAACCCACCCCCTTGGAGGACTTCGACTCGGGCCGATCCTGCCATGGAAGCGCTCAGCCGGAGGTGGCATTCCTCGCCGGAATGCAGCATTCACGGCTCGAGTCAGGAGGACACACATGAGCGGGACGATGCAGGCGCGCTCGCGCCGGGCGCATGAAGATCGGCGTCCCTTCACGTTCGTGCTCGACGGCGACCTCGTCGAGAAGGCGCGCATCGAGGTGGGGGAATCCGACGTGGTCCGCAGCATCGAGGCGGCTCTGGCCGCCGCCCTCGATTACAACATGTGGGTGCGGGAGGTCGCCAGCGGCGATCGGGACGTGCTCGAATGAGGCCGTAGTCGATATGCAGTAGACGGTATTCGATAACGGCGGATCACCGAATACCGAATACCGAATACCGACTACCGACTACCGATCAGGTTGCTCTTGGCGACGGCGGCTTGACGATGCCTTCCTCCAGCCACGTGAACCGCCCCTCGAGCACGCGCTGAGCGGTGCGGTAGGCAGCCGCGTCGTCGTTGTCGAAGACGCGGCCGAAGAGCTCGTCGATGCGGCGCTCGGCGCCCATGCAGAACACCTTTGCGAGCTCGATGGCGCCCTCGTCGCCTTCCTTTTCGAGCTTGAGCGCGTAGGTGCATGCGGCGGCCATGGCGAACAGCTCGGAGCCGACGTCGACCAGGCGGAACAGCACCGACTGCTTCTTCTCGAGCATCGGGCCGAAGCGGCCCATCGCATAGGCGAGGGAGCGGGCGAGCTTGCGCGCGCGGCGCTCGGCGAAGCGCACGTGTCCGGCGAGCTCCCCGAAGTCGCTGTAGCGCGGCCAGTGGCCCCAGCCGGCGACGTTGCCGCCGAACCAGGTGGCCATGTGCGCGCCGAGGCCGACCGCGTCCTTGGCACGCTCGCCCACCGGCGCGTCGACGTCGATGAACCTGCCCGCCTTCTGGAGGTGCGGATCCACGGCTTCCCGCGCGATGAACAGCCGCATGATCTCGCTCGAGCCTTCGAAGATCCGGTTGATGCGGAGATCACGCAGCACCTGCTCGACCGGGATCGGAGCCTCGCCGCGATTCTCCAGCGAATCCGCGGTCTCATAGCCGCGGCCGCCGCGGATCTGCATCGTCATGTCGCCGATGAGCCACGCCACCTCGGAGTTGTAGAGCTTGGCGAGCGCGGCCTCGAGCCGTATGTCATAGCCGCCGATGTCCGCCATCGCGGACGACAGCTCGGCGACCGCGGTCATCGCGAACGTGCGACCTGCGATGTCGGCGATCATCTGTGCGACCGCGTCGTGCTTGCCGATCGGCGCGCCCCACTGCGTGCGCACCACGCTCCACTCGCGCACGACCTTCAGGCACCAGCGGCCCGCCGCCGCACACGTCATCGGAATCGTGAGCCTGCCCGTGTTCAGCGTCGTGAGCGCGAGCTTCAGGCCCTTTCCCTCGGCCAGGATCACGTTCTCCCTGGGCACGCGCACGTCCTTGAACGTCATCAGTCCGTTCTCGATGCCGCTCAGGCCCATGAACGTGCAGCGGTGCTTCGTCTCGACTCCCGGCCACGAGTTCTCGACGATGAACGCCGTGATGCCCGGACGGCCGCCGTCGCGCGCGGGCGTGCGCGCCATCACCACCATCACGTCGGCGATCGGACCGTTGGTGCACCACAGCTTTTCGCCGTTGAGGATGTAGGCGCTGCCATCGGGCGTCGGCACCGCCGTCGCCTCCATGCGCGCCGGATCCGAGCCGACGTCCTCTTCCGTGAGCGCGAACGCGCTGATCTCGCCCGCGGCGAAGCGCGGCAAGTACTTCTTCTTCTGCTCCGGGGTGCCGAAGAGCTTGAGTGGCTGAGGCACGCCGATCGACTGGTGCGCGGACAGCAACACGCCCAGCGCGCTGCACGCCGTGCTGATCAGCGCGACCGCGCGGCCGTACTGCACCTGCGACAGGCCCCGTCCGCCGTACTCCTCGGGGATCTTCATGCCGAACGCGCCGAGGCGGCCCAGTCCGTCGAGCACGTCGCGCGGCACCTTGCCCGTACGATCGATCTCCTTCGTGTCGACCGTCTCGATGTAGGCACGGACTTCCTCGATGAACGCACGGCCCTTGGCCTCGTCCGCCGGATCCGGCTCCGGAAACGGCGTGATCAGATCCATGCGCAGACCGCCGAGGAACAGCTCCTTTACGAAGCTCGGCTGCTCCCACTTCGTCTCGCGCGCCGCCTCCGCTACCGCGCGCGCCTCCTTCTCGTCGACGGTGCGACGAGTTGCCCCGGCCCCTGCCGGAGGCGCCGCCTCAGCCGGCAGCATCGCCTTCTTCTCGGTCGTCGTGCTCATTTCGGACGTCCTCATCCCTGGGATTCCGTCGTCTCCGCCCCCCATCCCCAGCAATACCCCCGCCACCTCACTTCACCTCACCTCACCTCACCTCACCTCACCTTCGCATTACTCAGAAAGCATGTACTTCGCGATCGTCTGCAACTGCATGTTGGTCGTACCCTCGTAAATCGTGCCGATCTTCGAGTCGCGGTAGTATTTCTCGACCGGATACTCGCGCGAGAAGCCGTAGCCGCCGAACAGGTCCACGCACTGCGACGCGATGCGCTGCGCCGCCTGGGACGAGAACAGCTTGGCGATGGCGGCCTGGACGAGGAAGGTCTCGCCCGCCTCCTTGAGCCGCGCCGAGTTGTAGACCAGCAGCCGGGAGGCCTCGAGGTCCGCCCGCATGGCCGCGAGCTGGAACTGCACGCCCTGGAAGTCGCCGATCGCGCGGCCGAACTGCTCGCGCTCCTTCACGTAGCGGATCGTGTGGTCGAGCGCGCCCTGCGCCAGTCCGACCATCTGCGCGCCGATGCCGATGCGGCCCTCGTTCAGCGTCTCGATGGCGATCTTGTAGCCCTTGCCCACCTCGCCCAGCACGTTCGCCCTCGGCACGCGGCAGCCCTCGAACACCACTTCGACCGTCGAGGACGAGCGGATGCCGAGCTTGTCCTCCTTCTTGCCGATCGAGACGCCGGGGAACTCCTTCTCGACGAGGAACGCCGTGATGCCGCGGTAGCCCTGCTCGGGGGCGACCGTCGCGAAGACGACGAACAGGCCCGCCTCGGCTCCGTTCGTGATCCACAGCTTCTGGCCGTCGAGCACCCAGTGGTCGCCCGCGTCGGTCGCACGCGTCTTCAGCGCGAACGCATCGGAGCCGCTGCCCGCCTCCGACAGGCAGTATGCGCCCACGGTCTCGGTCGCCAGCAGCGGCAGGTACTTCGACTTCATCTCGTCGGTGCCGTAGCGCATGACACAGTTGTCGATCAGCGTGTTCTGGACGTCGACGAGGACACCGACGGCCGGATCGACGCGTGACAGTTCCTCGATCACCAGAATCGAGGTGAAGAAGGACGAGCCGGCACCGCCGTACATCTCCGGGATCTCGACGCTCATCAGACCCATCTCGAAGAGCTGCGAGACGAGCGCTGGATCCATGCGGGCGTCCCGATCCATGTCCGCGACGCGCGGCGCGACCACGCCGTCGGCAAACTCGCGCACGGCCTCGCGGAACGCACGCTCGTCCTCGGTCAACAGCGTCAGCGGTGCGCGACTGACTTCGGGCAGGATCACGGACATCGATGCTGGACTCCCATGGCGTTTCGACGAGCGGCTGTAGCGTCCGCTTCCGGACTGGACATTTTACCCCCCTTCTGGCAGCTCCGGCCACCCGTCCGATGGTCGACGCGCAACTCCGCCCCGCGCTTTCACGCCGAAGTCCCGCCCTCTACATTGCCGCCATGGGCGCCGACGCGATCATCGAAGGCATCCGCAACGAAACCCGACGCGGGGCGAGCGATGTGGTGCGGGACGCGCTGCTGGCATACGAAGCGGCCGTCGACGAGAGTCCGGCGGGCATGACCTCCCTGCGCGTCGCGCGCGCCGCCCGCGCCCTCGTCGATGCCCAACCCGCGATGGCGCCCCTCTTTGCGCTCGCCTGCTCCGTCCTGCGTGCGGCCGACAGTCCGCCGGAAGCCGCCGGCCCCGCCGTCCGACAGGCCCTGCGCGAGTTTGCCACCCGGCTCGACCGCATCGCGCGCGAGGTTCCGGAGCGCGCGGAGGGCCTGGTGCCCGCCGGCGGTCGCGTGCTCACGCTGTCCGCGTCGTCCACGGTCCGGCGCGCGCTCTGTCTCGCGGCCGCGCGTCGAACGTTCGACGTCGTGTGCCTGGAGGGACGGCCAGGCATGGAGGGGCGGGACATGGCGCTCAGCCTCGCCCGGAAGGGAATCGCGGTATCGATCACGGTCGACGCGGCCTGCGGCGCGGTGGTGCGTGACTGCGATGTGGTGCTCGTGGGGGCGGACGCCATCGGCGATCTCGGTGTCGTGAACAAGATCGGCACGCGCGCGGCCGCGCTGCTCGCGCGGCGCGCGGGTGTCCCCTTCTATGCGCTCGCGGATACGACCAAGCTGCTGCCCGCCGGCTGGCCCCAGGAGGTGGACGACGCGCGGCCGGCGGCCGAGGTGTGGTCCGAAGCCCCGCCGGAGATCGCCGTGTGGAACCGCTACTTCGAGGCGACGCCGCTCTCCTACTTCGACGGCGTCGTCACCGAGGACGGGCTGCGGACGGAGGCCGACATCGAGACGCTGCGGGGGCGGCTGCACGTACCCGCGCCGCTGCGCGAAGCCGCCGCATGAGGAATGCTCCCGAAACGACCGATCGGCTGCGCGAGATCCTCGAGCTGGTGAGGGAAGTGCGCCACGACATGAACGGTCCGCTCACGTCCGTGCTCGGCAACGTCCAGCTGCTGCTCGAGGATCCCGCGGTGACGGACGCCGACACCCGGGAGACGCTGCGCGACATCCAGACGGATGTCCGCCGCCTCGCCGGCATGATCCGGCGGCTGAGCGAGGTACAGCCGGAGCGGACCGAGGGGACGACGGGCGCTTGACTCACGCGTTTTCCGGTTCCTATTCTCCCGCCCCGCTCGATTCACGCCTGCGCGAGGGAGGCCAGCGTGTCGAAAACGCCCGACGACCTGCTCTACTCGGAAGAGCACGAGTACCTGAAGTTCGCAGGTGATGAAGGCGAGTACTTCGTCGGCATCACCGATTACGCACAGGGCGAGCTGGGCGATGTCGTCTTCGTCGAGACGCCCGCGGTCGGCGACACCTTCCGGCGCACGGAAGTGTTCGGCACGGTCGAGGCCGTGAAGGCGGTGAGCGACCTCTTCTGCCCGGTCTCGTGCGAGATCATCGACGTCAACGCCGCAGTCGAGGCCGACCCTTCCGTCGTCAACTCCGACCCCTACGGTGACGGCTGGCTCATCAAGGTGCGCATCACCGACGAGTCGGAGCTGGATCAGCTCCTCGGACCCGAGGAGTATCGAGCGCACATCGGCGGCTGAAGCCGCGGGAGGATTCGCGCATGCCACGCCTCACCTGGCACGGACACGCCTGCTTCTCGCTGCGGATCGATTCCGGCGAGCACCTCCTCGTCGATCCGTACATCGAGGGCAATCCGGCGTATCACGGAAGTCGTGAGGACCTCGACGACGTCGACTGGATCCTCGTCTCGCACGGCCACTACGACCATTTCGGCGACGTCATCCCGCTCGCGAAGAAGACGGGCGCGACGCTGATCGGCACGGTCGAGATCGTGTCGTTCGCGAAGGAGCAGGGCGTCGGGAAGACGCACGGCATGAACATCGGCGGCGCGCACCGCTTCCCGTTCGGGCGGGTGAAGCTCACGCCGGCGCTGCACGGCGGCCAGGTCGAGGGCGACGAGTCCGGGAAGTACACGACGCCCCCGACCGGCTTCCTGCTCGAGCTCGAAGGCGCGCGCATCTACTACTCGGGCGACACGGCGCTGACGATGGACATGCAGCTTCTCCGGGATCGCGTCGACCTCGCGATCCTGCCCATCGGCGACAACTTCACGATGGGGCCCGAGGACGCCGCGATCGCCGTCGACTTCATCCGGCCGAAGCAGGTCATCCCGGTGCACTACAACACCTGGCCGCTCATCGCTCAGGATCCGAAGGAATTCGCAAGGTTGGTGGGCAAGCGCGCGCAGACCGTGATTCTGGAGCCCGGCGGCAGCTGGGACTTCTGACCGCTGGAGCGGGGAGGCGAGCGGCCGGTGCGGCTAGCTCGCCGCCGACGCCAGCTGCGCCGAGACGGCGCCGAGGAACTCCTTGTACGCGAGCGGCTTCGCAATGTAGCCGTCGCAGCCGGCCGTGCGGATCCGCTCCTCGTCGCCCTTCATCGCCAGCGCGGTCAGCGCGATCACGGGTATCGCGCGCGTCGCGGGATCGGCCTTGAGCAGCGTAGTCGCCTGAAGGCCGTCCATCCCGGGGAGCTGGATGTCCATCAGGATGAGGTCGGGCACCTCGGTCCGCGCGAGCGTCAGCCCGGCTTCGGCGTTCGTCGCCTGCAGCACCGTGTGGCTGGCGGAATCGAGCAGAAACACCGCCAGCGTCATGTTCGTCGGATTGTCCTCGACGACGAGCACTTTCGCCATGTCAGGCCACCAGCTCCCGGCCGGACATGGCCCGCCGGACTTCGGTCAGGAAGCGGCTCTGGTCGCCGGCACCCTTTTCCATGATCGCCGTCACGTAGCCATTCAGCCTCTCGCGATCCTGCGCGTCGAGCTGCTTGGCGGTGATGACCAGGATCGGGATCGACGCGGTGCCGGCATTTTCCTGGAGCGACTCGACCACGTCGAAACCGTTCACTTCGGGCATCAGCAGGTCGAGCACGATCAGGTCCGGCTGCTCCGCGCGTGCGATGTCGATCGCTTCGAGGCCGCCGCTCGCCGTCAGGATCGTGGCCGCCAGCTCCTTCATGCCCAGCACGGCGAGCTCCAGCGCCTTCGGATCATCGTCGACGACCAGGACCTTGAGCGTCACCCCGGGCGTGAGCGGAAGCAGGCCGAGCCCCACGAGCGACTCGTACAGCTCCTTCCGCGAGATCGGCTTCTGCATGACCGCCGCGGCACCGAGCGCGAACCCCTTCTCCGAGTCGGCCACGATCGAGATGATCACGATCGGCACGCGCCGCAGTCCCGGCAACGCCTTGATGCGGCCCAGGAACTCCCAGCCGTCCATGTCCGGCAGCATGATGTCCAGCGTGATCAGCGCCGGCTGGTGGTGTTCCGCGAGAATCAGCCCGGCTTCCGCGCTGGTCGCGTGCACCACCGTGAACCCTTCGGTTTCGAGCTGAACTCGAATCAGCTCGGCCGACTTGAGATCGTCCTCCACCACGAGCGCGATGCTGTCCCCCGGCAACGCGAGGCGCGCCTCCGCGGGCTTGGCGACCGGCTCCGCTACCTTGACCTCGGGCGTCCGGAAGGGGAGCCACACCGTGAAGCGCGAGCCCTCGCCCACCGCGCTCTCGACGGCCACCGCGCCGCCGTGCAGGTCGGCGAGCAGCTTGACCATGGCCAGGCCCAGCCCCGTGCCCTCGAACTTGCGCGCCAGGCCGCTGTCGATCTGGCTGAACGGCTTGAACAGCTGATCGAGACCCTCGGGCGTGATGCCGATGCCGCCATCCGTCACGCTGATCTCGAGAAAGTCCTCGAACGGATTGTCGGCGAGCGGGAACACGCGGCCCGGCCACGGGCCGGCCAGCTGCGCGACCTTGTTTCGCTTCACGCGATCGGTACGCAGCGCGACCTGCCCGCCCTCGCTCGTGAACTTGACCGCATTCGACAACAGGTTGTAAACGATCTGCTTGACCTTGCGTCCATCCGCCTCGATGACGCCCAGGTTCGCGGGCCCTTCCATGCTCAGGCGAATGCTGCGGCTCGCGGCCTTTTCCCGCACGATCGACAGGCTGTTCCTGAACACCGCGGATACCGGCAGCGGCTCGAGATCGAGCAGCATCTTGCCGGCTTCCACCTTAGACAGGTCGAGGATGTCGTTGATCAGCGACAGGAGATGCTGTCCGCTGCTGAAGATGTCGCCGATGAATCCTCTCTGCTTCTCCGTCATCTCGCCCATCAGGCCGTCTCGGAGGATCTCCGAGAAGCCGATGATGGCGTTCAGCGGCGTCCTCAGCTCATGCGACATGTTGGCTAGGAATTCGGACTTCATGCGGCTCGCGTCTTCCAGCTCGACGTTCTTCTGCTGTAGCTTGTGCTCGTATCGCTTCAGCTCCGTCATGTCGCGCGCCGAAGCAAACACGCCCTGGAGGACCCGGTCGCGGTCGTGGAAGGTCGTCGCGTTGTACGACACCACCGTCAGTTTCCCGTCCCGGGTACGCGCGGTGAGCTCGTAGTTCGTGACCTTGCCTTCGTTCAGCACCCGCTTGATGCCCGCCTCGGCTCTGGCCGGATCGGTGAAGTAGTTCTTGAACGGCGCTCCGATCAGCTCGTCGCGCGAGCACCCGGTCAGCGCTTCCATCTGCTTGTTGACGTCCGTGAGGATGCCGCGCGGATCCGTCGTCATCAGCGCGTCGATGCTCGACTCGAGCAGCGAGCGCGTGTAGAAGTGCTGATCGCGCAGACGCTGGTCGAGCTTCATCCGCTCCTCTTCCACCTGCTTGCGCGCGGTGTTGTCGGTGCCGATCAGCAGATAGCCGATGATCGCGTCCTTGTCGTCGCGCAGCGCGGTGACGGACACGACCGCGGGGAAGCGGCTGCCATCCTTCCGGAAGTAGGTCAGCTCGTAGATGTCCTCGATCCCGCGCGAGGCCTTGAACACCAGCGCCTCGAAGCCGGGCGTGATCGTGGTACCGAGCTCCCCGCTCAGAACCTCGGCGCGCTCGATGACCTCCTGCGGGTCTGAAATGTCGGCCGGCGTGATCTGGTTCACCACTTCGGCGGCGCTGTAGCCCAGCATCCGCTCGGCGCCGACGTTGAAGATCTGGATCACGCCCTTCGCGTCGGTCGCGATGCTCGAGAAGTTCGCGCTGTTGAAGATCGCGCTCTGCAGCGCGCCCGCCTTGAGCAGCGCATCCTCCGCCTGCTGCCGCGCCGTGTTGTCCGTGCCGATCAGCAGATAGCCGATGATCGCGTCCTGCTCATCGCGCAGCGCCGTCACCGATACCACCGCGGGGAAGCGGGTCTCGTCCTTCCGGATGTACGTGAGCTCGTAGATGTCCTCGATGCCCCGCGAGGCCTTGAACACCAGCGCCTCGAAGCCGGGCGTGATCGGCGTGCCCAGCTCGTCGCTCAGCTCCTTCGCGCGTCCGATCAGCTCGTTCGGGTCCGATATGTCGGCCGGCGTGACCTGGTTCACCACCTCGGCGGCGCTGTAGCCCAGCATCCGCTCGGCACCGACGTTGAAGATCTGGATGACGCCGTTCGCGTCCGTCGCAATGCTCGAGAAGTTCGCGCTGTTGAAGATCGCGCTCTGTAGCGCACCGGTCTTGATCAGCGTCTCGTTCTGGCGCCTATCCGACGTATCGCGGTCGGTGGCGGCGTTCTTCCCGGCTCTTGTCATGATTCCTCGCAGTCTGGCAAACGTCTACGGACACGATCCGCCTTTGGTCTAAGCGGCGCGCATCCAACGGCCTACGGATCCGGGCGTGGGACAAGATGCCGACGTGGCATCCCGCATCCTCTGGTGCGGCTCCCGCCCGGCGACCGATTGATCCGGCGGGTCGCGGAAAAGGGAGGGAAACGAATCCGCTGATACGCCTTGTTACGCATTTAACGAGCCCCGATCCGGGAATTCCCGCCCTGCAACGAGGCGGCTCATCTCATCCAACCTGGATACTACCCCGCAGTCTCCTAAACGGCTCAGCCACAAGCAGTTACGATCTCGCGGAAACGCTGGGCACCCTGCACCCGCCGCGAAGCGCCCGACCCGTCGCAGCCACCCTCCTACCGCAGCGCCCATTCCCACCCGGCGTGAAGCGGCCCACCCTTCTCAGCGGGCCTCCCGCCGGATAGTTTCAACCCGCTGTCCAGAAACTTGAAAACCGCAGGACGCCACAGCCATGCAGCAGACCATCGCACCGGACCGTCGAGGTCGCCTCGACCCGTCGGATCCGTTCGTGCGCCGCCACGTCGGTCCGGGCGACTCCGAGATCCGCGAGATGCTCGCGGCGCTCGGCTACGACTCGCTCGATGCGCTCATCGACGATGCGATTCCCGCCGACATCCGCCTCGACGGCGAGCTCGACCTGCCGGACCCCGCGACCGAGTGGGAGATGCTGCGCGAGCTGCGCGCACTCGCCGCGCGCAATCGCGTGTTCCGGTCCTACCTGGGCATGGGCTACAACGACACCATCGTGCCGCCGGTGATCCAGCGGAACGTGCTGGAGAATCCCGGCTGGTATACGGCGTACACACCGTACCAGGCGGAGATCGCGCAGGGGCGTCTCGAGGCGCTGCTCAACTACCAGACGATGGTCATCGATCTCACCGGCTTCGAGATCGCCAACGCGTCGCTGCTGGACGAGGGCACTGCCGCCGCGGAGGCGATGGCCCTGGCGCATGCCGCGAAGGGCGGCCGTGACCGCGGCACCTTCTTCGTTTCCGAGGACTGCCACCCGCAGACGATCGATGTCGTGCGCACGCGCGCGGGCTCGCGCGGGTGGGACGTCGCGGTCGGCGACCACCGCGTGTTCGAGTTCGGCGACGACGTCTTCGGTGCGCTGATCCAGTACCCGGCGAGCGACGGTGCCATCTACGACTACCGCGACTTCTGCGCGCGCACGCACGCCGCCGGCTCGCTCGTGATCGCCGCCGCCGACCTGCTCTCGCTCGCGCTGCTCACCCCGCCGGCCGAATGGGGCGCGGACGTCGCCGTCGGCACGACGCAGCGCTTCGGCGTTCCGCTCGGCTACGGCGGACCGCACGCGGCCTATTTCGCCACGAAGGACGAGTTCAAGCGACAGGTGCCGGGACGCATCATCGGCGTGTCGATCGACAAGACGGGCGCGCCCGCGCTGCGCATGGCGCTCCAGACGCGCGAGCAGCACATCCGCCGCGAGAAGGCGACCTCCAACGTCTGCACCGCACAGGTGCTGCTGGCGGTGATCGCCAGCTTCTACGCCGTCTACCATGGGCCCGAGGGCCTGAAGCGGATCGCCGGCCGCGTGCATCACGACGCGCGCGTGCTGCGCGGCGCCCTCGAGTCGCTCGGCATCGACGTCGTGCACGACGACTTCTTCGACACGCTGCGGGTCGAGTCGCCGAAGGCGAACGCCATCTTCGAGGCCGCCGCGCGCGCGGGTATCAACCTGCGCCGCTTCGACGACGGCTCGCTCGGCGTTGCGCTCGACGAGACCGTCACCGCCGCGGATCTCGCCGACCTGGTGGCCGTCTTCGCAGAAGGCGCGGGTGCGAAGAGCGCCGATGCGGCAGCCCTGATCGAGGATGCGGACACAGCGCTCGGCGAAGCGCAGCCGTCCTTCCCGGAACCGCTCCGCCGCACGAGCGATTTCATGACGCATCCCGTCTTCCACGCGCACCGCTCGGAAACCGAGATGATGCGCTACGTCAAACGGCTCGAGGCGCGCGACCTGTCGCTCGTGCACTCGATGATTCCGCTCGGCTCGTGCACGATGAAGCTCAACGCGGCCGCCGAGATGCTGCCCGTCACGTGGCCCGCGTTCTCGCGCCTGCACCCGTTCGTCCCCGCCGACCAGGCGGCGGGTTACCACGAGCTGTTCGACCAGCTCGAGGCGTGGCTCGCGGAGATCACCGGCTTCGCCCGCGTCTCGCTCCAGCCGAACGCCGGCTCGCAGGGCGAGTTCGCCGGCCTCATGGTCATCCGCGCGTATCACGACAGCCGCGGCGAGGCGCACCGCGACGTCTGCCTCATCCCGCAGTCCGCGCACGGGACGAATCCCGCCAGCGCGGTCATGGCCGGCATGCGCGTCGTCGTCGTGCACGCGGACCAGAACGGCAACATCGACGTCGACGACCTGGAGAGGAAAGCGACCGAGCACGCCGACGATCTGGCTGCGCTCATGGTGACCTACCCATCCACGCACGGCATCTTCGAGCCGACCATCCGCCGTGTGTGCGACATCGTGCACGGGCACGGCGGCCAGGTCTATCTGGACGGTGCCAACATGAACGCGATGGTCGGCCTCGCGCGCCCGGGCGACTTCGGTGCCGACGTTTGTCATCTCAACCTGCACAAGACGTTCTGCATTCCGCACGGCGGCGGCGGTCCGGGGATGGGGCCGATCGGCGTTGCGGCGCACCTCGCGCCGTTCCTGCCCGGCCACGCCGTGGTCGAGACGGGCGGCGAGCGCGCCATTGGCGCGATCTCGGCGGCGCCCTGGGGCAGTCCCGAGATCCTGCCGATCTCGTGGGCCTACATTCGCATGCTGGGCGCGGAAGGGCTCACGCAGGCGACGCGCGTCGCCATCCTGAACGCGAACTACATCGCGCACCGCCTCGAGGGGCACTACCCCGTGCTGTATCGCGGGCCGAGCGGCCTGGTCGCGCACGAGTGCATCATCGACCCGCGCGCGCTCAAGGCGAGTGCCGGCGTCGAGGCGACCGACATCGCGAAGCGCCTCATCGATTACGGCTTCCACGCGCCGACGGTCTCCTTTCCGGTGGCGGGCACGCTCATGATCGAGCCGACGGAGAGCGAGTCGCTCGAGGAGCTGGACCGCTTCTGCGACGCGCTCATTGCGATTCGCGCGGAGATCGCCGAAATCGAGGACGGCAGCGCCGACCGCGCGGACAATCTGCTGCTGCACGCGCCGCACACCGCCGCGGAAGTCGTGGCCGACGCATGGGCTCACCCCTACTCGCGCGAGCGAGCGGCATTCCCGACGCCGTGGGTGCGCCAGCACAAGTTCTGGCCGCCGGTGGCGCGGGTGGAATCGGCGTACGGCGACCGGAACCTGGTCTGCGCGTGCCCGCCAATCGAGGATTACGCGGGGGCGTGATCTCTTCGGCCGGCATCGGCCGGCGGCGGACCTCGTCCAGGTGCGCTCGCGACTTTCCTGGCCACCGGCTTTGCGCGCTCGAAAATCGATCCGTCGCGTTTCGTACCTTCGCCTGCGATCCCCTTCCTTCGCCTGAGCCTATCGGAGCCAGTCACATCGGCGGGGCCAGAAGACCATGACCGAATGGCGCCTGATCATCGGCGACGGGAGCCCGGGAAGCGGCGCACTCGAGAGCGATGGCGGCCGCAACATGGCCGTGGACCAGGTCCTGCTCGATTCCGTGAAGGCAGGCGGCCGGCCGACGCTGCGCTTCTACCGCTGGAAACCCGCCTGCCTGTCCCTCGGCCGCAACCAGCCGGCGCGCGATCGCTACGACGCCGATGGGCCGACCCCCGGCATACACGTCGTGCGGCGGCCGACGGGCGGCCTCGCCGTCTTCCACGACCAGGAGCTGACGTACAGCGTCGCGTGCCGGGTGGGGGACCTGGGCTCGCCGCGCGCGACGTATCTGCGCGTGCACCGCGCCATCGCCGCCGGCCTCGCCTCGCTCGGTGCGGAGACCGCGCTGTCGCCGCGCCGCGCGTCACGAGCGCCCGTCCCGGCCGATCCCGCCGGCGTTTGCTTCCACTCGGCGGCGGAAGGCGAGGTCCTGGCACCGGCCGGCAAGCTGGTCGGCAGTGCCCAGCGCTGTGAGCAGCGGAGCATCCTCCAGCACGGGTCGATCCTGCTCGACGGCTCGCAGGAGCGCGCCGGTGCCGCGGTAGTGCGGAAGCGGGCCGGTGCCGCGCCCGCCGCCGTGGCGCGGGTGGGCGGAGTCGCCACGCTGACGGAGCTGCTCGGCCGGCGGCCGGCCGAAGCCGAGCTGCTGTCCGCGATCGCCGCCGGCTTCACGGCGTCCATGGGCATCCGACTTGCGCCCGCGTGGCTCGCCGCCGACGAGGCCGGTCGGCTGGAGGCAGCCGAAGCGAGGTATCGCTCCGAGAACTGGACCTGGCGCACGTAAGGCACGCGCGACGCCATTCGACGACGAGGATCCGCCATGTACGCAATACGCTTCAGCGCGGGGACGATCGCAGCCACTCTCTGTCTCGCTCTCGCAGCCTGCGGCGGCGACGGCGGTGGAGGCGAGGGGGGCACTCTGGTCGTCGGCATGCGCACGGATTTCGGAGGCTTCAACTCGATCACCAACACCGACCAGTACACGGACGAGGTGATCAAGTACGCGCTCTTCACGCCGCTGGTTCAGTACGGCGAGAACCTGGGCGTGGAGCCGTTCCTGGCCGAGTCGTGGGAGCTGGAGGGCGACACGGCCGTCGTCTTCACGCTGCGCGACGACGTGTACTGGCACGACGGTCAGCCGGTCACGGCGGACGACGTGAAGTTCACGTTCGACATGGCCAAGGACTCCGCGACCGCCTCGCTGATCGGTTCGGTGTTCCTGGGTGAAGTCGCAACGGCACAGGTGATCGATCAGCGCACCATTCGCTTCGGCTTCGTGCGGCCGCACGCCCAGGCGCTCGAAGATTTCTGGTGGGCGCCCATGCCGAAGCACCTGCTCGCCTCCACGCCGCCGGCCGACCTGCGCAATGCCGCCTTCAATCGGAATCCGGTCGGCAGCGGACCCTATCGCTTCGTCGAATGGCAGGCGAATCAGCGGCTGGTACTGGAGCCCAACCCGGACTTCCCGCGGGCGCTGGGCGGGCCGCCGGAGGCGGGCCGCATCGTCTTCCGCATCGTGCCGGAGCCGGCCACGCTGCTGACGGAGCTGATGACCGGCGGCGTGCACGTGGACATTCCGCTGGAAGCCGATCAGGTGGCGGACGTGCAGGCGAACGACCAGCTCGAGCTGCACGCGTTCCCCGGCCGCACCGTCTACTACATCGGCTGGAACAACCGCAGAGAGCCGTTCACGTCACCCGAGGTTCGTCGCGCGATGACGCTGGCGATCGACCGCCAGGAGATCATCGACGCCCTCCTCTCCGGTTACGGCGATCCGGCGGTGAGCCCGGTGCCGCCGTACAGCCCGATGTACCCGAGCGGCTTCGAGCCGCTCGACCATTCGCCCGAACGGGCGCGCGAGCTCCTCGCCTCCGCGGGATGGCGGGACTCGAACGGAGACGGCACCCTCGATCGCAACGGCCGGCCGTTCACGTTCACGCTCATCACGAGCGATCGCCCGCTGAACCGCTCGGTCGCCGAGGTGGTGCAGTCGCAGCTCCGGGAGATCGGCGTGGCCGCCCAGATCCGGGTGCTCGAGTTCCAGACCATGCTCGGCATGCACAAGGCGCGGGATTTCGACGCCGTCTTCTCCAACTGGGTGCTCGACAACTTCCAGATGGCCGCGGCGCCCAACGCGCTCTTCCACTCGAGCTTCGCCGACGCGCCGCAGACCGCGAATCGCAGCGCGGTCGCGGATCCGCAGCTCGACCGGCTGATCGAGGCGGCCGGCGTATCCGCGGACGAAGAGACCGCGCGCCGGAACTGGCAGCTCTTCCACGAACGGCTCCAGGAGCTGCAGCCCTTCACCTTCATGTTCTGGATGCAGGAGCTGGCCGCCTCGCAGGGATCCGTGGAGGGCGTGGACATGGATCAGCGCGGAGAGCTGGCGTCGATCAAGGACTGGAGCCTGTAAGGCCGAGGCCTCAAGGCTGAATGCTCGCCTACACGCTTCGCAGGCTGGTTGGCGCGATTCCGCTCCTGCTCGGCGTCGCGACCATCATCTTCTTCGTGCTCAACCTCGCCCCCGGCGATCCGGCGGCGCTCTACTTCAATCCCAGCATCCCGCCGGAGGTGATCGAGCAGCTCCGGCGGAACCTGGGCCTCGATCAGCCGATCTACATCCGCTACTTCCGCTGGCTGATCGCGTTCTTCTCGGGCGAATGGGGGCACTCGTTCGCGCAGTCGCGTCCGGTTGCCGACGTGCTGTTCGACGCGCTGCCGAACACGCTGATCCTGACCGCCTCCGCGCTCGTCCTCGTCTTCGCCCTCGGTATCGTCGCGGGCGTCTACCAGGGCGTCCGTCAGCACTCCTGGGGCGACCGCACGCTCAGCATCGTCGCGCTCTTCTTCTACTCGATGCCGTCGTTCTGGCTCGGCCTCATGCTCATGCTGCTCTTCTCGCTGAAGGCGCATCAGTGGGGCTTGCCCATCGCGCTGCCGGCGACCGGCATCACCAGCGTCGATTACCAGTTCATGGGCGGCGGCGAAAAGATCGTCGACCGCATCCAGCACATGATCCTGCCGGTCATGACGCTCACGCTGGTGCTCGCCGCGGGCATCGCGCGCTACACGCGCGGCCAGATGCTCGAGGTGATCCGGCAGGATTACATCCGCACCGCGCGCGCGAAGGGCCTGCCCGAGCGCACCGTCATCGTCAAGCACGCGCTCCGGAACTCGCTGCTGCCCGTGATCACGATGCTGGGGCTCTACCTGCCGTTCCTGTTCTCGGGCGCAGTCTTCGTCGAGGTCATCTTTTCCTGGCCGGGCATGGGCCGCGTCATCGTCGACGCCATCTTCCAGCGCGACTACCCGGTCGTCATGGCGACCAGCTTCATCTTCGCCGTCATGGTCGTGATCGGAAATCTGACCGCTGACCTGCTCTACGCGGTCGCCGACCCGCGCATCGGCTATGACTGACCGCGTCGTCGACGAGACCGTGCGCGAGCCCGGCCCGGCCGCTCCCGAGACCGCGACCAGCGACCGCGCCCCCGGCGCGCTCGCGCGCATCGTCTCGCTCGTGCTGCCCGGCGTGGGCCACGTGCTCGCCGGCCACGCGTTCGTCGGCATGTGGCTGGTCCTCCTGTGGGGCGCATTGCTCGGCTCCGTCTGGCTGGGTCGGGACGCGATCCGCGCGATCGGCGCGGCGGGATCGCTCGACGACTGGGTCGCACTCGTGACCCTCGCCGTCGGGCTCCTCCTCGTCTGGGGCTGGGCGCAGCGCGACCTCGCCCGCGCGGACACCCGCAAGGCCGCGATCGGCGACTCGCAGTGGCGCATCGCGGGACGACACCTGCGGCGCGACCCGCTCGCGCTAGCCGGCGCGGCCGTCATGCTCGGCCTCTACCTCGTCGCAGTGCTCGCGCCTTTCCTCGCGCCGTACGATCCGATCGCGCAGGGCGACATCGTCGCAACCGGGTTCCTGTCGCCTTCGTGGGAGCACTGGTTCGGGACCGACCGCTTTGGTCGCGACGTGCTCACGCGCATGATCTACGGCGCGCGCATCTCGCTTACGATCGCGTTCGTCGCGGTGACCATCAGCATCATCCTCGGCACGCTGGTCGGCGCGGCCGCCGGCTATTTCGGCGGCAAGATCGACGGCGCCCTCATGCGCTTCACCGACATGGTGCTCGCGTTCCCGCGGCTGATCCTGCTGATCATGATCGTGGCGCTCTTCGGCGCGTCGATCCCGCTCATAATCATCGTCCTCGGGCTGACGCAGTGGCCGAGCTCCGCGCGTCTGGTGCGCGGCGAAGTGCTGAGCCTGCGCGAGCGGGAATACATCCAGGCCGCGCGCGCGCTCGGCTACGGCAGCAGCCGTATCGTGCTGCGGCACCTGGTGCCGAACGTGCTCGCGCCGGTGATCGTCGCCGCCACGCTCGGCATCGGCAACACGATCGTGCTCGAGGCAGGCCTCTCCTTCCTCGGCCTCGGCGTCCAGCCGCCCACTCCGTCGTGGGGCAACATGGTGGCGGACGGCGGACAGAGCCTGATCGGCGCGTGGTGGGTCGCGACGTTCCCGGGCCTCGCCATCGTCGTCAGCGTGCTGGCGTTCAATCTGCTCGGCGACGGTCTGCGCGACGCCCTCGATCCGAGGCTCAGGACATGAGCCAGAACGGGATTCCAGATTCCGGATTCCAGGCGCCGGAACAGAATGCGCGGTCTTCGGAGTCCGGAATCCGTTCACCGGAAACCGGAAACCGGAATCCGGAATCCGCTCTGCTCGAAGTCCGCAACCTGAGGACGTACTTCGACACGGAGCGCGGCGTCGCACGCGCCGTGGACGGGGTCTCGTTCGAAGTGCGGCGCGGCGAGATCCTCGGCATCGTCGGCGAGAGCGGCTGCGGCAAGTCGGTTACCTCGCTCTCGATCATGCGGCTCGTTCCCGAGCCGCCGGGACGCATCGTCGACGGCAGCTCGATCCGTCTGCGCGGCGAGGAGCTGACGACCGCGACGGCGAAGCGCATGCGGCAGATCCGCGGCAACGACATCGCCATGATCTTTCAGGAGCCGATGACGTCGCTCAATCCGGTCTACACGGTCGGCGACCAGGTCGCGGAAGCGCTGCGGCTGCACCGCGGCATGGGTCGGCGCGAGGCGCGCGCCGAGGCGGTCGGCGTGCTCCGAACCGTCGGCGTGCCGAATCCGGAGAAGCGCGTCGACTCCTACCCGCACGAGCTGTCGGGCGGACAGCGCCAGCGCGTCATGATCGGCATGGCGCTCTGCTGCGAGCCCGACCTGCTGGTGGCCGATGAGCCCACGACCGCGCTCGACGTGACCATCCAGGCGCAGATCCTCGAGCTGCTGCTCGAGCTGCGCGACCGCCTCGGCATGGCCGTCATCCTGATCACGCACGACCTCGGCGTCGTCGCCGAAGTCTGCGATCGCGTCGCCGTCATGTACGCCGGCCAGATCGTCGAGCAGGGCACCGCCACACAGATCTTCGGCGAGCCCAGGCACCCGTACACCGAGGGGCTGCTCCAGTCGGTGCCGCGCCTGGGCGAGAAGGCGGAGCGACTCGCCTCGATACCCGGCGTCGTGCCCGCGCCCACGCACTGGCCGGTCGGTTGCCGCTTCCACGATCGCTGTCCCTATGGCTGGGACCGGTGCGTGCGCGAGCACCCGCCTCTGCTGCCGACGCCGGACGGCCGCGTTTCGCGCTGCTGGCTGGAGAAGGAGCCCGAGCGGCGGCTCGATTCGCCGGGCTTCCGGGCGCTCGGCGCCGGTGAGCCGGTCGGCGCGGATCGCGAACGCGGGGTGCCGCGCGGCACGCCCGCCGACGTGGATGCGCACGACCGCGAAGGGAACGCCCGATGAGCGATGTCGGACGCCCGCTGCCCGAGCCGCCCGTCGCGGCGCACATCGCCGAGGACGACACGCCCGCGTCCAGGCTGCCGCCGGCGAAGGGCGATTCCGACACGCGCGGCCGCACGCCGGACGACGTTCTGCCGCCGAACGACGCGCTGCTCGTCGTGCGCGGACTGAAGAAGCACTTCCCGGTGCGCGCCGGCTTCCTGAGCCGCGTGAAGGACCATGTGCGCGCGGTGGACGGCGTCACGCTGCACGTGCGCCGCGCCGAGACGGTCGGGCTGGTGGGCGAGTCGGGGTCCGGCAAGACAACCGCCGGTCGCGCGATCCTGCGCCTGATCGAGCCGACGGCGGGAGAGGCGTTCTTCGACGGCCGCGACATGTTCGCGATGGAGGCGGACGAGCTGCGCAAGTTGCGGCGTCGCGCGCAGATCGTCTTCCAGGATCCGTTCGCCTCGCTGAATCCGCGCATGACGGTCGGCGACGCCCTGCGCGAGGTCCTGCACGTCCACAAACTGGCGCGGGGCGAGGCGGCTGACCGCCGCATCGCGGAACTGCTCGAGATCGTCGGTCTGCTGCCTGAGCACCGCTACCGCTACCCGCACGAGTTCAGCGGCGGGCAGCGCCAGCGCATCGGCATCGCGCGCGCACTGTCGGTCGAACCGGACTTCATCGTCTGCGACGAGCCGGTGTCGGCGCTCGACGTTTCCGTACAGGCTCAGGTGCTCAACCTGCTCCAGGACCTCCAGGAGCGGCTCGGCGTCGCGTACCTGTTCATCGCGCACGACCTGAGCGTGGTCGAGCACGTCAGCAATCAGATCGCCGTGATGTACCTGGGCCGCATCGTCGAGTACGCGCCCGCCGAAGCGCTGTACGCGACGCCGCGCCACCCGTACACGCGCGCGCTGCTCAGCGCGATACCGGTCCCGGTCCCCAACCGGACCCGCAGCCGCATCGTCCTGCCGGGCGACGTGCCCAATCCCTCGGCGCCGCCGCCCGGCTGCCCCTTCCATACGCGCTGTCCACATCCGCTGAAGGACGCCGACTGCGCGCGCATCGTTCCACCCCTCGCGGAGAAGGCGCCGGGCCACTTCGCGGCCTGCATCAAGGAGCCCGCCTGGGTGCCGCCGACGTCGGGAGCTTCAGCTTGACACCCTCCGGAGCCGCCTCTAAACTTGCCCATTCTGTGAACACCCCTGACGCCCTTGCGGACCGGTCCGCCGAGGCGACGGAATCGTGGAGGTACACTTGAGCCTTACTGCAACGGCCGCGTTCGCCCTCCTTCAGCTCCCCGGAGTCGAAGCCCCGGATCTGTCGTTCGGCGAGCAGATGGTCCAGATGTGGGAGGACGGCGGCTGGATGATGTGGCCGCTCGGCCTGTGCGCGGTAGTCGGCATCATCGTCATCGTCTGGAAGCTGGTGGACCTGAGCGTCAAGTCTGCGCGCACGTCGAAGGTGCTGCGTCAGGTGGACGCACTGCTGTCGGAACACAAGGTCGCCGAGGCCCTGAACGTGGCTCGCGACTCGAACACGCCTGCGGGCCGCATCCTCTCCGCCGGCCTGTCGCGTCGCGACGAGGGCACCGACCGTGTGATGAAGTCGATCGAGAACGTCGGCCTCATCGAGATGGCGCAGCTCGAGCGCGGGCTGATCATCCTGGCCACGCTCGCCAACGTCGCCCCGCTGCTCGGATTCCTGGGAACGGTCATCGGCATGATCGCGGCGTTCCAGGCCATCGAGACTGCGGGCGAGGTCGAGGCGACGCTGGTCGCGGGCGGCATCAAGATCGCCCTGATCACGACGGCCACCGGTCTCGTCATCGCCATTCCGATCAACGTCATGCACAACTACTTCGTGACGCGCATCGATCGACTGGTGATCGACATGGAAGAGTCGGCGCAGAAGATGATCGACACGCTGCACGAGATGGAGAGGGGAGCGGCGCCGGTTCGCAGATAGGGACAGTCATTGCATTTTGCCGTACGAGGAGGGCCATCCAACGGGGTGGCCCTCTTTTTTTGGCGGTTCCGGGCCCTTCACCTGTCCGGTCCGGCCGTTGCAGTTCTGTGACGGTCGGCCGCGCACTGAGCAGGAACGACGCGCGGGTCCCCTGGTAGGAAACGAATGCGCTCTCGTCACACCGTCACGCTGCTGCTCTTCCTGGCCGTCGCCGCCGTCCCCGCGCTGCTGTCCCCGCGCGGGGGCAAGGCGAACATCGATGCGCAGCGCGGCTCGGCGAACGAAGTGCCGCAGGAAGTAGTCGACGCGCTGCGTCGCGGCCGGTACTGGCGCGCGAGCCGCATCCTGCACCAGCACCTTTCCGCCGCACGGGACACTTCGCCTCGTACGCTGCTGCTCGTCGCGCAGGCGGACGCCGGCTGGGGCGACTGGTCGAGCGTGCACCGGCTGCTGGCGAACCGGCCCTGGCTCGACTCGATCTCGGGCGGCTACGGCTGGAAGCTGTTGGGTCGCAGCCTGCTGGAGCAGGGCGAATGGGAGCAGGGCGGCGCCGCTCTCTCGCACTATCTCCAGGCCGCGGAAGGCGCCGACGAGCGCGAAGTCGCGCTGACGGAGCTGCGCCGCGCGCAGGCACTTCAGGAGGCGGGTCGCACCGCTCCCGCGCTCGCGGTCTACGACTCCGCGGCCGCGCACCTGCCCGGCCTCGGCAACTGGATCGGCCTCTGGGCCGCGGAAGCCGCGGCGCAGGCGGGTGACACCGCAGAGACCCGCAGCCGACTGGCCGCCATCGATCCCGACCTCGCGGCTGCGCGCGGCTGGCGCGTCTCGATCGATGCGGCGCTCGCGGCGGACGACCGGGCGGGCGCGCTGCGCCACGCCGAGCGTTCGGCGGGTTATCTCGAGAGCGCCTCCGAGCGCGCGACCGCGTGGCGCATCGCGGGTGACGTCCGTCTCGAAGAGGGCGATGTCGCCGGCGCCCGCGCGGCCTGGACGCGCGCGATCGAAGCGTCGATCGCCTCGGAAGCGGCGGTCGATGCCGCGCGGCAGCTCGCGGCGCAGTCCGGCCTGTCGGCCGCCGACCGGCTGCGCATCGGCCGCGTCTTCATCCGACACGGCAACCGCGCCCGCGGCATTCCCGCCCTCGAGTCGTACCTCTCGAGCGCGAGCGTCGCCGCGGGCACGCGCGACGAGGTGGAGCTGGAGCTCGGCCGCGCGCTCTTCGCCGTGGGCCGCTACACGGACGTGGCCCGTCGCATGAGCGCGCTCGGCGGGCGCGCCGCCTCCGACCGCATCGCTTCCGAGGCGCTGTACCTGGCGGCCCGGGCGCAGTACCGCGCGGGTGACCGCGAGGCAGCGCTCGCCACGCTGCGGCGCACCAGCGACGCCTGGCCGGCGCAGCCCGCCGCCGTGCGCGCGAACTTCCTGACCGCCGATCTCGCCCACGACGTCGGCGACATCGCTACCGCCCGCGCCTTCTATCATCGGGCCATTCAGTCGGGCCCCGACATCAACGAGTCGGGCCATTCGATGATGCGGCTGGCGGGCATCGAGTATCAGCAGGGCGATCACCTCGGCGCCGAGCGCATCTTCGACGACTACCTCGCCAAATATCCGACCGGCCGGCGGGCGCAGCAGGCGGCCTACTGGTCCGGCAAGGCGAAGCTCGAATCCGGCCGCGCCGACGAGGGGCGCGCGCTGCTCGCCCGGGCCGCCGCCATGGACCCGCTGTCGTGGTACGGGCTGCGCGCCGCCGAGCTGATCGACCGGCCCCTCGAGGCGATTCACCTGGAGCCGGCTCCGGAAACCTCGCAGGAGCTGCGGGCGGAGGTCGCCGCGGCGATGGCGCGCGTCGACCTGCTGAGGGAGCTCGGCCGCAGCGACGCCGCGAGCCTCGAGGTCGAGCGGCTGAAGCGCCACTTCGCCCAGCGCGACGGCGCGCTCTACCTGATCGCCGAAGCGCTCAATGCGCGCGGCATGACCATCGCCGGCATCCGCCTCGGCTGGGAGATCCACGAGCAGGAAGGTGCCTGGAACCGACGCCTGCTCCGCATCATCTATCCCTTCCCCTACAGGGAGCTGATCCTCGCGGAGGCTCCCGAGAAGGGGCTCGACCCGTACCTCGTGGCCGGGCTGATCCGGCAGGAATCCATGTTCGACGCCGCCATCGCCAGCGGCGCGGGCGCGCGCGGCCTCATGCAGATCATGCCGCAGACCGGCGCGTCGCTCGCGCGCAGCGCCGGCATCCGCGGCTTCTCGACCGCCATGCTCACGAAGCCGGAGATCAACATCCACCTCGGCACGACCTACTTCGCCGAGATGCTCGACCGCTTCGATGGGCGCGTCGGACCCGCGCTCGCCGGCTACAACGCCGGTCCGCACCGGGTGCAGCGCTGGAGCAGCTTCCCCGAGTATCCCGACGACGAGCTGTTCATGGAGCGGATTCCCTACGACGAGACCCGCGACTACCTCAAGAAGGTGCAGCAGAACGCCCGCATCTATCGATTCCTGTACCCCGACGCGGGCACCGAACAGCCTCCGTCCTGAGCTTGTTCCCCTCCCGTCATTTTCCTTGACAGCGCGCGAAAAGCCGGCCTACCTTGGCCCGCGACCCACACGTACTCCTCGTAGTACGCCCCCGCTAATCCGCAATCGGAGGGACAGCTTCAATGCTTACTGGCAGGGTGAAGTGGTTCAATGATGCCAAGGGCTATGGCTTCATCGAGCAGCCGGACGGCGGCGAGGACGTCTTCGTTCACTTTTCCGCGATCACGATGGACGGCTTCAAGACGCTCGCGGAAGGTGAGGAAGTCGAATTCGAGCTGAAGCAGACCGACAAGGGCCTGCAGGCTGCGAATGTTTCACGCCTGGCACCCCTCCCGAAGCCCTGACGGCGGCGGCTCACAAGGAAACCAGGGAAGCGCCCCCGGGCTTTTTCGGGGGCGCTTTTTTTGTGGCTGCTTCCCGGTCTCTTTCCGTGGCGGGACCTTGCAGCGGTCGTTAATCTCCCCGCCGGAACTCCTCGACCCGCAGAAAAACCTAGGTGGTAGACGTCCCGGAGAAGACCCGCCCGCGCCTCTTCCTGATCGATGGCTACGCGCTGATCTATCGCGCGTTCTTCGCCATGATCAGCCGCCCGCTGACGACCTCCAAGGGGGAGAACACGTCGGCGGCGTTCGGCTTCACGCGCTTCCTGCTGAAGCTGCTCGAGGACTACTCGCCGGACTACCTCGGCGTGGTCATGGACGCGGGCAGCAGTCAGCGCACCGAGCTGTACGCGGACTACAAGGCGACGCGCGAGAAGATGCCCGACGAGCTGGCCAGCTCGATGCCGCGCATCCGCCAGCTGATGGAAGCTTTCCGCGTGCCGGTCATCGAGCTCCAGGACTACGAGGCCGACGACGTCATCGGCACGCTCGCCGCACGCGCGGCGGAGCGCGGCGTAGAGACGGTCATCGTCTCCGGCGACAAGGACTTCTACCAGCTCATCAGCCCCGGCACCTCGCTGCTGAACCCGGGGCGCGGCGGGCCGGTCGGCGTCGACGAGGAGTGGGTGGACGAGCGCAACGCATCGGAACGGCTCGGCGTGCCGCCCGCGCACGTCGTCGATTACCTGGCGCTCATCGGCGACAGCTCGGACAACATTCCGGGCGCGCCGGGCATCGGCCCGAAAACGGCCATCAAGCTCATCGAGCAGTACGGCTCCATCGAGCAGATCATCGCCCACGCGGGTCAGATCTCCGGCAAGCGACCGCGCGAGGCGATCGAGCAGAATGCCGACGCCGTGCGTCTGTCGAAGCAGCTCGTCACCATCATGCGCGAGCTGCCGGTCGACCTGGATCTCGTCGCGCTACAGGTGTGCGAGCCGGATCGCGACGCACTGCGTGAGGTGCTCGTCGATCTCGAGTTCCACTCGCTCGCTCGCGACCTCGCGCCCGCGGCGCCCGCGGTGCAGAGCCCGGTCGATTACGACGTAGCACGCGCGCCGGGCGAGGTCGAGCGGCTTGTGGCGTCCGCACGGAAGGCCGGCACGATCGCGATCGACGCCGTCACCACCAGCGATGACGCGATGCGCTCGCGGCTGGTCGGCCTCGCCATCTCGACCGCGGAGGCGTCCGCGACGTACCTGCCTCTCGGCCACCGCCGCGGCGGTGAGCTGGCGCTCGACGATGGCGGCGCCGGCAATCTGCCCGCGCTCGATGCACCGTCCATGGCGCCGCTCCGCGCGCTGCTCGAGGACGCGTCCGTCGCCAAGGTCGGACACGACCTGAAGCACGACCTGATCGTGCTGCGCCGCGCGGGCGTCGAGCCTGGCGGACTGCACTTCGACACCATGCTCGCATCGTACCTGATCGATCCGGGGCGTCGCGACCACGGCCTCGACGGCCTCGTGCTCCAGTACCTGAAGCATCACGCGCTCGCCGAGGACGACGTGTGCGGCAAGGGCAGGCAGCGCGTGCCGATGGACGAAGCGCCGCTCGCGGACGTCGCGCGCCTGGGCGCCGAGCGTGCCGATCTCGCCCTGCGCATGCGCGCGCTCTTCGAGCCCGAGCTCGAGCGCTACGAGCTGACACGGCTCTACCACGACATCGAGATGCCGCTGCTGACCGTGCTCGCCGCGATGGAGGAGGCCGGCATCCGCATCGATATCGACTTCTTCGCGCGCACGGCCAACCGCCTCGATGCGGACCTCGCGCGCCTGCGAGCGGAGATCCACGCGATCGCGGGAAGCGAGTTCAACATCAACTCGACGCCGCAGCTCCGCGAGATCCTGTTCGATCGACTCCAGCTCCCGATCCTGCGCCGCACCAAGACCGGTGCTTCGACGGACGCGTCCGTGCTCGAGGAGCTGGCGAAGGAGGGCCACCGCTTCCCGGTGCTGCTGCTCGAGTACCGCCAGCTGGACAAGCTGAAGGGGACGTACGTCGACGCGCTCCCGCAGCACGTGAACCCGCGCACGGGGCGCATCCATACGCGCTTCGAGCAGGCCGTCGCCGCGACCGGCCGCCTGTCGAGCAGCGATCCGAACCTACAGAACGTCCCGATCCGCACCGAAGTCGGCGCCGACCTGCGCCGCGGCTTCGTGCCCGCGGACGGCTTTCTGTTCCTGTCGGCCGACTACTCGCAGATCGAGCTGCGCGTGCTCGCACATCTGTCGGGCGATCCCGCGTTCGTCGACGCGTTTACCCAGGGCAAGGACATCCACCGGCAGACCGCGTCGATCGTCTTCGACGTGCCGCTCGCCGACGTGACCGCCGAGATGCGTGCCGCCGCGAAGACCATCAACTTCGCCACCATCTACGGCATCGGGCCGCACGCACTCAGCCAGCAGCTCAACACCAGCTATGCCGAGGCGAAGATCTTCATCGAGCAGTACTTCAAGCGGCTGCCCGACATCACTGCCTATCTCGAGCGGCAGAAGGTGCTCGCGCGGGAAAAGGGCTTCGTGGAGACGATCTCCGGCCGCCGCCGCTACATCCCCGAGATCCGCTCCAAGAACCACAACATCCGCAGCTTCGGCGAGCGCGCCGCCACCAACGCGCCCGTGCAGGGATCGGCCGCCGACATCATCAAGGTCGCCATGATCGACGTGCACGCCGCCCTGATCGAGGCTGGCTCCTCCTCCCGCATGCTGCTCCAGGTCCACGACGAGCTGGTCTTCGAGGTCCCGCGGAACGAAGCCGACGCCAGCCGCACCCTCATCCAGCAGAAGATGGAGGGAGCCTTCGAGCTGCGCGTCCCCCTCGAGGTCGCCACCGGCGTCGGCGAGAACTGGCTGGAGTGCAAGTAACTGCGGGAAAGGCGAAAAGACGGGTCGCGGAGAGCGCACACGCACACGCACAGACACACGGGTTTTGAAGGCGGGCCCATCCTGGGAAGCCGTCCGCGCAGCGCCAGCCCGCAGAACCCCCGTGCGTGTGCCTGCGCCTGTGCGCTCTCCCTGACCCGGTAGTTCTTCAGCCTCGGCCGTTTCAGCCATTCTTGCGCGCCTGTCGATCGAACATCCTCCGGGCGAATCCAAAACCCCAGCCAGGAGGGACCCCATGAGCCGTTCCATCAACAAGATCATTCTCGTCGGCAACGTCGGGCGTGATCCGGACATCCACGTGACGCAGGCCGGCACCAAGGTGGCACACCTGTCGCTCGCGACGAGCCGTCGCATTCCGAAGAACGGCGCTGTCGAGGAGCGCACGGACTGGCATCGTCTCACCGTGTGGGACCGGCTTGCCGAGCTGGTCGAGGATTACGTGCGGAAGGGGGACCGGCTGTACGTCGAGGGCCGCATGGAGTACGACTCATTCGAGCGGGACGGCACGACCGTCCCGACCGCTGAGGTTCAGGTGCGCGAGCTGGTCATGCTCGGCTCGGCCAGTCGCGCGAACGGCGCCGGCGCGGGCGCAGCCGTCGAGGAGGAGATCGAGGACGCAGCCGCCGAGGAGGAAGGTACCGGCCGCAAGGGCGGCCGCCGGAAGGCCGCGGCCGTACCGGTCTGACGGGCCGCCGCCCGTCCGCGATGGCCGGCGGGCGGGCGGCGCATTCGAGCGGGCGATTTACAGGATATCCCAGAGACGACGATCGACCGAGAGCAGCAGCTCCCAGTCTCCGTCGTCGAGGCCGCGGTGCAGATCGAGCCAGAGGATGTCGTTCACGAGGCCGACGCCGGCGCCGACGCTCGGGCCCACGAAGCCGTCGCGCGTGCCGGGCCGGACGTCGAGCACCCGGTCGTCGCCGAGTGAAGTCCAGCCGGCCGCGCCCGTGAGGCGTGCGCTCAGCCAGGGAAACGCGACGGTCCGCTGGAGCGTGAGCTCGAGCAGCGCGGACCGGTCGCCGACGACCGAGCGGAAGTCGTAGCCCGGCACCGTGCCGCGCCCTCCCAGCAGGAAATGGCGCTGCACGGGCGCCTCGCCGACGAGCAGGCCGAGCCGGGCGTGCGCCGTGAGTCGCCAGTCGCGGTCGCTGGCGCCGCTGCGGCCGCGCCAGTCGACGCTCATCCGGCCATGGCCGCCGTCCGGCGCTGGCGCCGTGGACGGCATGCCGAGGGCGCCGTGCGCGCGAAAGATGTCGTACTCGAGGAGGACGTCGGCGTCCCACCCCCTCGCCGTCCCCGACGGCGCCGCGCGCCGCAGCGAGGCAACGGCGCGATACGACAACCCCTCGTCGATGACCGCGAGGGGCCGATCGAGCTCGCTCTGCGGATCCGCGGCGTAATCATCGACGAGCGACCGCGGGTCGAGCTCCCGCTGCACGACTGCCTTCGCGGTGCCGTGCCAATCGAAGAAGAGCGGCCCTGGCGGCGAGACGGCAATCGATCCGCCCCGTCCGAACCAGCTATCGCGGAAGTCGTGTCCGAACCCGGCGCCCGCTGCGGCCGCGAACGAGCTCAGCGTGTTCATGACGCCGGCGATCGCCGGATAGCCCAGATCGCGCGGCCGGTTCCACCAGCCCCGTGTCTCCAGGTCCCAGCCGCCGACGTCGAAGTCGATCCCGGCGTGTGCGCTCGGCTCTTTGGTGCCGAACGAGTAGCCAATGCCCGCGTGCGTTTCGGTGCCGTCGCCCATGCGGTAGCTCAGCCCCGCGCCCACATGCAGCCGCTCGGTGCGATCGAAGCGCAGCACGCTCGAGGCACCGGGCAGGTCGAGACGCAGGCGCGGCAGTCCGTCGAGAAACCGGCGTCCGATCAGGTCGGCGGCCTCGTCACGCAGCGCCTCCAGGTCGGCGTCCGCCTCCAGCCCCTCGCTCGACAGTTCCGCGTACAGCTCTTCCTCGAACGGATAATTCTCGCGCATCGAGCGCGGCACCGAGGTCACGGCGGGCCCACGGAACACGGACGGCGACAGCGGCAGGTTGAATTCGTAATCCCGAATGCGCATGTGTCCGCGGATCACCGCGCCGGCGGGAAAGTCCAGCTCCGGCAGCTGCCTGCGCAGCTCTACCCGCTGCTCGAACGGCAGCCAGAAGCGACCCTGCCAGAGCCCGTTCTCGAGCGAGATCCGGATGTAGTCCAGTCTTCGATCGACGTATGACGAGCGCGTGAACGTGAAGTCCATGCGCACGATGTCCGACGTGGCCGCGTCCAGGAAAACGGACCCGACGATGCCGGGCGCGGTCGGATCCACCGGACGCACATCGACCTCGTAGACGCGCAGCGGCTCCGGCAGACCGCCCAGACGGATGCTCAGCGAGTCGGCCAACCGGAAGTCGTAGACGGCGTCGGAGTCGAGCGCGAGCGGATGCACCACGCTCTGCACCTCGTCGCCGTCGCCGAGCTGGATCCGATCGCCGAACTCGTTCTGCACGACGGTCAGATGATCCAGGTGGTAGCGCATCCGATTCGGCAACTGACTCTCGTCGCGCAGCCCGACGATACGCTGCTTCGTCGAGCCGGGGTACGCCCAGTAAACCTCCAGAGCCACCTGGTCCACCTTCACCAGCGTCAGCTCCTCCGTCGCCTCCCGGTCCAGGTAGAAATAGACATAGCCTCCCGCTTTCGCCCGGTAGTTCACCAGCGCACTGTCCTGGTACGGCTCCGCCCGTCGCACACGGGCCTGCCGAATCAGCTCCAGCACCCGCGGCGAATCCCAACCCTGCAGTTGCTGTGCGCCCAGCGAGTCGGGTTGCGACGCGGTCGCCAGAACGAGAGCGACCAGAGGCGCGAGCCGTCTCGCCGGCGCGTGCGTCATCCGCTTTCGGTTCAGCATGTTCTTCAAGACCGTGCAGGGTTGCTTGCGAACGAAGTGGCTCCGTCTTTTAGCTTCGCGTCGGCCCGCCAGCCGCGCAAAGGCAGGATAGGCGCACAAAAAAACGGGGCCCCTCGAGTCGAGGGGCCCCGATCGGGACCGATCATGAATCGAGTATCGGGGAGGACCGGCCTACGCCCAGAATCCTGCCAGCGCCTCGCCGTCCGGGCTCTCGCGCAGCTTCTCGAAGGCGCGGTTGCGGATCTGGCGGATGCGCTCGCGCGTCACGCCGAGCAGCGTCCCGATCTCCTCCAGCGTCCGTTCCTCGCCGTCGTCCAGACCATAGTACAGGTACAGGATCTTGCGCTCGCGCTCCGTCAGGTACCGCTCGAACATGCCGTCCAGGAACTCGCGCCGCGCCTGCCACTCGACGCCCTCCTCGATGTCGTCGCCTTCGGCGCCCGCGAAACGCTCGCCGAACGACGCGCTGTCCCGATCCCCGCGATCGATCGGCGCGTCCAGCGACAGCTCCGAAGCGGCCACGCGTCGCAGCGCGCGAATCGTCTCCAGCGGCTCACCCATCTCGTCCGCGATCTCCTGATCGGTCGGCGAACGCCCGAGCTGCTGCGTGAGCGCGGTGTCCGTACGGGAGAGCTTGACGAGGTTCGAGTTCTGGTTCAGCGGGATGCGCACCGAGCGCGTCTGCTCGGCCAGCGCCTGGAGCACGGTCTGGCGAATCCACCAGACTGCGTACGAGATGAACTTGACCCCCTTGTCGGGATCGAACTTCTTGACCGCCTTCAGCAGCCCTTCATTGCCGATGCAGACCAGCTCGGCCAGCCCTAGGCCCCGGCCCTGATACTTCTTCACGTACGAGATCACGAAACGGAGGTTCGCGGTCACCAGCCGCTCCGCGGCCTCCTTGTCACCCGTCCGGGCCCGCCGCGCCAGCGCTCGCTCCTCTTCCGGATCCTGGATCAGCGGGTACTTCTCGACATCGAACAGATACTGATCGAAGGAATCCAGAGCGCGGGAGTTCATGAACATGAGGAAGCTACCTCTCCGGAAGATAGAAGATCAAAAAAAAGCGAGCCGGCGCACTGCTTCAGCGCCATGCTCGCTCACGTTGCGTATTTGGACTCCGGCCGCGCACCACCCCATCTGCAAACACCATCCACCCCGCCGGAGGCTTACGGAAAAAACGAGTCGCAGAACGACAAAATATAGGCGCCACCAGAGGCACTGTAAAGGTCCGCAAAAGCCGGGCGACCCACGAAAACGACGGCTTTCAGATGTCTACACGGGGGCCTCGGACCGGTTCCGGGGCGAGGGACCGCGCCACGAGAGCCGGTGCGGGCCCGTCCTTGAATAGAAGAATCCGCAATTTTTCAGCCGGGCCGGCCGTCTCCAGCAGGTCCGCCCACGCCCCCGCCCGGAGCTGCGGTGGGCCGGCGTCGTCCAGCCGCACCTCCCGCCGACCGCGCCAGGTCCTGGCGAGCAGCCGGTGCCCGCCTGCGTCGGAGACCAGCCAGGCACGCTGAAATCGGCCGATTCCGGGCGCGTCGAGAACTCCGACCCGGGTGGCGCGGGGCGGGGTCCCTCCCAGGGAAGTCGGGGCCACGGCGCGCCGCAGGGACGCGGGCAGCCGCTCGACGCCGGACCAGCCGCTCTCGCCGAGGAAGAAGCGCAGGCGGGCGCGCTGGGCGGAAACGCCGAGACGAAAGGCCCGGAATCCGAGGGGCCCGCCGACGAGGAGGACCAGCAGCAGCTCGACCGCCGTCGGCACGGCGGCGGCAGGGAAACGGAGCGGAACCAGGAAAGCCACCGCCAGCGCCGCCTCGCCCAGACTGACGCGGAAGGACCCGCGCGGGGCGTCGGGCATGCGATGGGCGACCCGGGCGCCGTAGCGCAGCGCGTGAAAGAGCAGCGCTGTGGCGGCGGCGAGGGCACAGGCGGCGGCCAGGGCCGGAGCGCTCGCGCCGGCGATGGCGGAAAAGGAGAGGAGCGCCGCCGCGAGCGGCTTCACCAGGGCATGGACGGTGTGCCACATTCCCGCGAACGCCGGCTCGCGGTCGGCCACCGCCTCCACGAGCAGCAGCACGCCGGCGGTCGCGATGACGAGGCCGTTTTCCAGCCCGGTCAGACCGGGCGGCAGGGCGGGAATGAGATCGAGTCTGGAAGCGAGGCCGAGCGCGCCGAGCGTCGCGTACAGGTGGATGCCGCTCGCGGCGGCACCGATGAGCAGGATGGCTGCCGCGACCGACTCGGGATCGCGCATCAGCTCCAGCAAGCTCACTCGTGCGGGCTCGACGAAGCGCGCGTCCTGCCGGTACCGGAGTCCAGGCGTCCCATCACGAGCGACGCGTTGATGCCGCCGAAGCCGAAGGAATTCGAGAGGACGAACTCCGGCCGCACTGCGCGCCCCTCGTTCGGCACGTAATCGAGGTCGCACGCAGGATCGGCCGCCTCGACGTTCAGCGTCGGCGGGATCCAGCCGTGCTCCATGGTGAGGCAGCAGGCGGCGGCCTCGATGGCGCCCGACGCGCCCAGCGCGTGCGCGTGGTAGGGCTTGGTGCTGCTGATCGGCACGCGGTCCGCATGATCGCCGAAGACGAGGCGGACGGCGGACGTCTCGGTCGAGTCGTTGAGCGGGGTCGACGAACCGTGGGCGCTGATGTAGCCGATGCGCTCGGGCTCGACGTCCGCGCGGCGCAGCGCATCGCTCATCGCGCGCGCGGCCTGGCTGCCGTCCGGACGCGGCGCGGTCATGTGATGCGCGTCGTTCGTGTTGCCGTAGCCGAGCAGCTCGCCGTAGATGTGCGCGCCGCGCTGCCGCGCGTGATCGAGCCGCTCGAGCACGAGCGCGCACGCCCCCTCGCCCATCACGAACCCGTCGCGGTCACGGTCGAAGGGTCGGCAGGCGCGCTCCGGATCGTCGTTGCGCGTGCTCATCGCGCGGATCAGCGCGAACGCGCCGAAGGAGAGTGACGACAGCGGCGCCTCCGCGGCACCCGCAATGGCCACGTCCGCATAGCCGTCGCGGATCAGCCGCCAGGCTTCGCCGATCGCGACGGTGCCCGACGCGCATGACATCGAGTTCGTCGAGTTCGGGCCGCTGAAGCCGCACTCGATGGCGACGATGCAGCTCGCGGCGCCGCCGAACGTGGTGAGCGCGACGCGCGGGTCGACGCCCCGGATGCCCTCGCGCAGGAGGTTGATCACCTGCTGCTCGGCGTAGGCGACGCCGCCGAGCGCGCTTCCCATCTGCACGGCGACGCGATTGCCATCCAGCGACGATTCCTCGAGGCGAGCGTCGTCGAGCGCGAGCCGCGCCGCGGCGAGCGCGAACTGGCCGAAGCGATCCAGTCGCTTCGCGGTCTTCGCCTCCATGTAGCTGGACGGCTCGAAGTCGTCGATCTCCGCGCCGATCCGCGACCGCCACATCGAGCTATCGAAGCGCGTGATCCGGCGCACCGGTGAACGCTGGCGCCGCAGACCACCCCAGAAGGCGTCCGCGCCGACGCCGACCGCCGTGATCGGGCCGAGGCCGGTGATGACGACGCGCGCGGGCTGCATGATCATGACTGTGCTCCCTTCGAGGCCGCGCGACGCTCTGCTTCGGCGGTGACGCCGGCGAGCGTTCTGCCGGCGATGAAGCTGACGAAGTGCGGGCCGATGACGTGGTTCGCGGCGAAGCGGCCGATCAGCGGCCACGCCGGGCCCTCCCATTCATGCACGATCCGGACGAGGGTGCCGTTCGGCCGCGGGTGGAACTCCCATACGACGTCCATGCCGCGCGTGACGCCGTCGACGTGATGATAGCGCACCACGGGCGCGGCGGCGTCGCAGGTCATCTCCGAAACCCACCACGTGGGATAGCGAAGCGGGCCGACGATGTCGCGCCAGGCGGCCATCTCGACGCGGCCCGTGCCGAACGCGTCGCGTCGATGGAAGCGGACGTGTCGGTAATGCGGCAGGATGTCCGGCCAGCGCTCCACGTCAGCGGCCACGCGGAAACAGATTTCGGCGGGCGCCCCGGTCATGTGCTCGTCGATGGTGGTCAACGCGACATCCCCATCCTGAAGAGTGCCAGGCTCAGCTCGGCGAGCGGTGGTCCCGCGAGTGCGCGCGGGGGCGTCAGATCGCCGGTCGTCGCAATCAGCGCGTCGGCGAAGGAGGGCGTTCGCTCGAGCGCCAGCGTAAAGCGGTTCATCAGCCGCGGCCGGGCGGTCACGAATTCGATCGCCCGCTGGACCCGGAGCGCGCTCCTGCGGCGACGCGCGACCCAGCGCGCATAGGACCGCAGGTCGTCGCCGCGCACGCCGCCGCTGCGTGCACGCAGCGCCCCGTCGGCCACGGCCGCCAGGCGCTCCGCCCCGACGAGCGCCTGAAAGACGCCCTGCCCGGTGAACGGATCATAGTACCCTGCCGCGTCGCCCACGAGCGCGAGGCCGTCGCGTACGACGAAGCGGGTCGGCCGATCGAACGGCCCGGAGGCGAGGGGCGGGCCGCACGGCCGGAGCGCCGCGAGCAGGATCGCTGCCCGCTCGCCGAGTCCCGGCGCGCTCCCGATCATCGCCTCGACCATGGTGGCGGGATCCTTTCGCGCGGCCGCGCCTCGCGTCGCCGCGTCCCTGACGCACGTCACGTTGTGGACGGCCGGATCGCCGGACGTGAGCGGCGCGATGCCGACGCAGCCGCCATCGATGACGTGCATCTCGCCACGGCCGTCCGTGAACCCCGCCGGCAGCCGGGGATGCGACGTGAACGACAGTTTGCGCAGACGTCCCGGGCGCGCGGTCGCTCCGGCGCGACGCGCGACGACGGAGCGCAGCCCATCCGCGCCGATCACGATTCGCGCGCGGAGATGCACCGCGCGCCCGTCGTGGTCGCGGGCTGCGACGCCCTGCACCGCGCCGTCGCCGAACAGGAGCTGCTCGACGCGCACACCCTCGACCAGGTCGGCGCCGGCCTCGAGCGCCGCGCGCAGCAGCGCGTCGTCCAGTCGTTCCCGGGCCAGCGCCATCGACGACTCGACGCGCGCATCGCCGCGGGCGGCGCGCTCGAAGCCCCCATCGAAGCGCTGGCCGTCGGGCGACCAGATGCGCCAGCCGCGCAGCCGCGCGGGGCCGAGCGCTTCCACTGCGCTCAGCACGCCCAGGCGATCCAGCACGCGCGCGGCCTCGGGGCTCAGGCAGTCGCCGCAGGGCTTGGCCCGGGGAAACGCCGTCCGATCGAGCAGCAGGACCCGGTGTCCGTTCCGCGCCAGCTGCATCGCGGTCACCGAGCCGGCGGGGCCCGCGCCCACCACGACGACGTCGAGCCGGGAGTTGGCTGCGCCGCTCATTTTCCGATCGGAACGATCAGGACGAGGCGATACGGGAAATGGCGGTGGGTGCGGGCGCCGCTGAAGCCGGCCCGCTCCGCGAGCTGGAGCAGCTCGGCGGCCGTGAAGCTGCGGCGGACCGAAAGCGGACCGTCGTGGCGCGTCAGCCGGTTCCGGCGCCAGATCGTCGCGCCGAGCACGACGGCGCCGAGCCAGTTGGGCAGCGAACGCTCCAGATCGGAGATCAGCACCGCGCGACGCGACACGCGCGCGAGCTCCCGGATGCAGCGCACCGGCTCGTCGTCTTCCATGTGATGGAGCGTCATGGCGAGCGTCGCCCCGTCGAACTCACCATCGTCGAACGGAAGTCGCAGCACGTCCGCGCGGCTGACCGTGATCTCGGGATAGTCGATGCATGCGCGACGCGCGATCTCGACCATCTGCGGATGCGCATCGGTCGCGCGCAGCGACACGGTTCGGCCAGCGCGGCGCGCGTAGTCGACGATCGCGCGCGGCAGGTCTGCGGAGCCGGTGCCGGCGTCGAGCAGTGAAGCCGGCCCTCTGGGCGGGAACAGCGCATCGACGTGGGCCAGGAGCGCGCGTCGTCCACCGAGCCAGCGGTTGACCGCGGCGACCTGGGACAGGCTCTCCTCCAGGACCGGCGCCTCGTGTTCCGGCGAGTCCAGCAGCTCGAGCGCGTGCTCCGCGCGACGCAGCAGGGTCATCGATCAGCGCGGGAAGTTGAAGACGTCGCCCGAGACCCCGGACATGCGCGAGCGCGCGACCTGCGCGCGATCCGCGCGACTGCTGAGCGAGATCGGCTCGCCGATGGACAGCAGGATGCGCACGTCGCCGAGGTCCATGCCGTCGCCGACCGGCGCGGCGAAATCGAGCCGATACGTCGTTCGCCCGCCGGCCGGAAAGTTCGTGCGCAGGCCGAAGCCGGCCGAGCCGCGCAGCCCGCTGTACTCGCCGTACGGGTAGGGGAGGTCACCCGCCCAGATGACGCCCGCGTCGGCGAACACCGTAAGGCCGATGTCCAACAGGTCCGGGAACGGCCAGCCGAGGTAGATGCGATTCTCGATGCCGCCCACGACCATGCGCCCTCCCGGGAAGCGCTGTGGCTCGTAACCGCGCAGCGCGTGGTCGCCGCCGAGCGTGAGCTGGAACGGCCTCCGGTTGTGCCAGCCGCCGGCGCCGGAGGCGTGAATCACTAGGGTGTGACGCGGCAGAGCTTCGGTGCGCCAGTAGCTGAGCAGACGCGCGGCGCCGATCACGTCCTCCCATTCGGTCGCGCCGACCGGCCCGTCGAAATCGCGCCGCGCGTCCAGCCGCAGCTCGGCTGTCGCGACGCCGTACCTCGTCAGGTTCGAGCCGGCGAAGAAGGTCAGCGTCGTGAACAGGTCGTCCGCCGTCTCCAGGCCGGGGAGGGAGCGGCCGAGCGCGAGTCCGATCTCCGCGCCGAGCCGCACGTCCTGCGTCGCGCGCAGCGCGTCGAGCCGGCTGCGCTCGATCCAGTAGACGCTGCGGTGACCCACCAGCACGAACGCCCGGATGTTCTCCAGCGCCTCGAGTCGGGTCCAGACCGGGTCCAGCAGCGCGTCGCTCGCTGCCGCGCTGTCCGCCAACTCCTCGCCCAGCACGAGGATCGAGCCCTCGCGCCCGCCCGGGTAGGAGACCTCCTGGAACGACAGTGCGCCGCCCATCAGGGACAGGCCGCCGCGGCGACCGAAGCGCCGGACGAGCGAGAGCTCCATCGACTTCTCGCGCTGCGGCACGAGCAGGTGGATCTCTTCCGGCTCGCTCTCGACCAGCACTTCCGGCGCTTCGGCGGCGACCAGATCGAAGTAGCGGTCGCGCCGCCGGAACGACTGCCGCGCCGCCCAGCGCCCCACCTCCCCGACGAATGGAAAGGTGAGCGCCTGCTCGAAGAACGTGCCCGCGTGACTGCTGCCGCCGGCCAGCGCAAGGTCCCAGCGGGTACCGAGCATGTGCGGCGTCGCATACGCGGCGCCGTAGGAGCGGGCCAGTGAGCGGTCGGTGAAGAACAGCTCCGCGTACTGCCCCGTGCCCGCGAGATTCGTCTCCTCGATGCGCAGCCCCTCGACCGTGAACTCGTCGCTCAGATCGAGCCGCACTTCGGCCTTCGTGCTCCACTCGTCCTGCGTGTCGACGATGACGTGCCAGGTGCCGTCGGCCTGGCGCACGCCGTAGATGTCCACCCTGGCCAGGAAGCCCAGCGCACGCAGCAATCGCTCGGAGTCCTCCAGGACCTGCGGGTCGTAACAATCGCCTTCGGTGAAGAGCAGCTCCTGCCGGATCACCGACGGCCGCGTCCTGACGTGCAGGCTGTTCGCGATGCGATACGCCCAGCGCAGGCGCGGGTCCAGGTCGGGATCGGACGTGTCGAAGATCGAGTGGGTGTCGATGAACAGGTGCGAGATGACGCCCTCGTCGCAGTCGCCGGCGGCCGCCGCCGGCCGCCGGGCCGTCGGCTCCTGCGACGACGCGGGCAGAGCTGACAGGAGCAATAGCAGGAGGGTTGCCGTCATCCGAAGCATCCGGGAAGCTATTCCGGATGCCGGGACGTGTCACGGACGACACGGCCTCCGTGGTCTCGCTGCATGGGGCGCGGGCGTTGCAGGGCACATGCCCGCCCGGTAAGCTGCCTCCGCTGAGCGGACCCGAGGACGGAGCGGATGCCCAGACGCAAGCAGGAAGCTCTCGACTATCACAGCGAAGGCCGGCCGGGGAAGATCGCGGTCGTGCCGACGAAGCCGGTCGGCACCCAGCGCGACCTCTCGCTCGCCTACAGTCCCGGGGTGGCGGAGCCCTGTCGGGCGATTGCCAACAAGCCGGACGACGTCTTCAAGTACACGGCGCGCGGGAACCTCGTCGCCGTGGTCACCGACGGCACCGCCGTCCTCGGGCTCGGCAACATCGGACCGGAAGCCGCGAAGCCGGTCATGGAGGGAAAGGGTGTCCTCTTCAAGCGCTTCGCCGACATCGACGTCTTCGATCTCGAGCTCGGCTCCACCGATCCGGACGACATCATCCGCTTCTGCGAGCTGCTCGAGCCGACCGTCGGCGGCATCAACCTCGAGGACATCAAGTCGCCCGGCTGCTTCTACATCGAGGAAGAGCTGAAGAAGCGGCTCTCCGTGCCCGTCTTCCATGACGACCAGCACGGGACGGCCATCATCAGCGGCGCCGCGCTCCTCAATGCGCTCGAGGTCACCGGCCGCAAGGCGGAGGAAGTCCGCGTCGTCTTCAGCGGTGCCGGCGCCTCTGCCATCGCCACCGCCGAGCACTACGTCCGCCTCGGCGTCCTGCGCGAGAACATCACGCTTTGCGACAGCAAGGGCGCGATCACGAAGTCGCGCGAAGGGCTCGATCCCTACAAGGCGCGCTTCGCCCACGACATCGATGTGAAGGACCTTGCCCAGGCGCTGGTCGGAGCCGACGTCTTCGTCGGCCTGTCCGTCGCCGGTGCCGTCTCCCGCGAGATGATCGCGTCCATGGGCGAGCGGCCCGTCGTCTTCGCCCTCGCCAATCCCGACCCGGAGATCCTGCCCGAGGAGATCATGGCGGCGCGCGGCGATGCGATCATCGCCACCGGCCGGACCGACTATCCGAACCAGGTGAACAACGTCCTGGGCTTCCCCTTCATCTTCCGCGGCGCCCTCGACGTGCGCGCGCGCGCGATCAACGAGGAGATGAAGATGGCCGCGACCCGCGCGCTCGCCGCCCTCGCCCGCGAGGATGTGCCCGAGGCCGTCGCCGCCGTCTACGGGGAGTCGACGTTCCGCTTCGGTGCGGACTACCTCATCCCGAAGCCGTTCGATCCGCGCGTGCTGCTCTGGGTCGCCCCCGCGGTCGCGCAGGCGGCGATGGAGACCGGCGTGGCGCGCATCCAGCTGGATCTCGAGAAGTACCGCCACGGCCTCGAGGCGCGTCTCGGCCGCCGCCGCGAGGTCATGCGCGACATCATGCTGAAGGCGCGCAGCGATCCCCGCCGCATCGTCTTCCCCGAGGGTGAGCACCCGCGCGTCATCCGCGCGTCGCTCCAGATCCTCGAGGAAGGCGTCGCCCACCCCCTGCTGCTCGGGCGGCCCGACCGCGTCCGCCGCTGCGCCGAGGATCTCGGCATCGAGCTGGACGGGGTGGAGGTCGTCGATCCGCTTGCCGACGAGGAGCGTCACGAGCGCTACGCCGATCGGCTCTACCACCGCCGGCAGCGGAAGGGGATGAGCCTGGCCGAAGCACGCGAGCGCATGCGCCAGTCGCTCTACTTCGGCTGCATGATGGTCGCCGAGGGCGACGCCGACGGGCTCGTCGCGGGCGAGGAGGCGACGTATCCGGACACGCTGCGCCCGGCGCTCGAGGTCGTCGGCACGGCCGAGCACGTGAACCACGTCGCAGGGCTGTACATGATGATCCTCCAGCAGGAGCTGATGTTCTTCGCCGACACGACGGTGAACATCGAGCCCGATGCCGACACCCTCGCCGAGATCGCGCTTCTCTCCGCGGGCTTCGTCAAGCGGCTCGGCATCGAGCCGCGCATCGCCATGCTCTCCTTCTCGAACTTCGGCTCGGCGCGCCATCCGCAGTCGCTCAAGGTGCGCGACGCCGTCGCAATCGTGAAGCAGCGCGCGCCCGAGCTCGTGGTCGACGGCGAGATGCAGGCGGACACGGCGGTCGTCCTCGACGTCCTCGAGCACGGCTACCCGTTCAGCGCGCTCAAGGAGCCCGCCAATGTGCTGATCTTTCCGGACCTAAACGCCGCCAACATCTGCTACAAGCTGCTCGCTCGCCTGGGCGGGGCGGAGGCGATCGGTCCGATCCTGTTGGGAATGGCCAAGCCCGTGCACATTCTCCAGCGAGGCAGCCAGGCGGCGGACATCCTGAACCTGGCCGCCATTGCGACCGTCGATGCCCACCGCGCGCCCACGGCCACCGCGCAATCGCGTACCGGCCGCATCCGCGCCGGCTGACACTCGAATGAAACGCAAGGGGCCGTCGTCGCGGCGGCCTCGGGATGAAGCTGACATGGCAACGGTAAGCATGGAAAAGGACCTCTCGGCCCACGGACTGGAGCCGTCGGGCGAGGTATTCTGGAATCTTTGCACCGCCGAGCTGGTGGAGGAGGCCGTGCGCAGGAACGAAGGCAGCCTGACCTCCGACGGCTCGTTCGTCGGCATCACGACGCCGCACACCGGGCGCTCCCCGAACGACAAGTTCACGGTGCGCGAGCCGTCGACCGAAGGGGACATCTGGTGGGGCAGCGTCAACGTGGCCCTCGATCCCGAACACTTCGACGCGCTGCGCGAGGACGTGCTCGAGCACCTGGGCGACGGCAAGGATCTGTTCGTGCGGGACGTCTGGTGCGGCGCCGATCCGGCGTATCGCGTGCCCGTGCGGGTCATCAGCCCGAACGCCTGGCACAGCCTCTTCGTCCACAACATGTTCCGCGAGCCCGAGCCCGGGGAGCTCGCCGAATTCGACCCCGGCTTCACGGTGCTGCACGCGCCGGAGATACAGGCGGATCCGGAGCGCCACGGCACGCGCAGCGGGACCTTCATCGTCGTCAATTTCGCCGAACGGCAGGTGTTGATCGGCGGCACACGCTACGCCGGCGAGATCAAGAAGTCGGTCTTCTCGCTGATGCACTACCTGCTGCCGAAGCAGGGCGTGCTGTCCATGCATTGCTCCGCCAACGAGGGAGACGACGGCGACGTCGCCCTCTTCTTCGGCCTGTCGGGGACGGGCAAGACCACGCTCTCGACCGATCCGAATCGGAAGCTGATCGGCGACGACGAGCACGGCTGGAGCGACACCGGCGTCTTCAACTTCGAGGGCGGCAACTACGCGAAGGTGATCCGGCTCTCGCGAGAGGGCGAGCCGCTCATCTGGTCGGCCAGCCGCCGCTTCGGCGCCATCCTCGAGAACGTCGTCGTCGATCCGGCCACGCGCGCAGTCGACTTCGACAGCGACGAGCTGACCGAGAATACGCGCTCGTCCTACCCGCTGTCGTTCATCGAGGGCGCTGTCCCGAGCGGCATGGCCGGACACCCGTCGCACGTCGTCTTCCTCACCGCGGACGCGTACGGGGTCCTGCCGCCGATCGCCAAGCTGACGCGCGAGCAGGCGATGTACCACTTCCTGTCCGGCTACACCGCGAAGGTCGCCGGCACGGAGCGCGGGGTGACCGAGCCGAAGGCGACGTTCAGCGCGTGCTTCGGCGCGCCCTTCCTGCCGCTGCCGCCGTCCGTCTACGCGCGCATGCTCGGCCGCAAGATCGAGGAGCACCGGGCGCGGGTCTGGCTGGTGAATACCGGCTGGACGGGAGGCTGCTACGGCGAGGGTCAGCGCATGGACCTGGCGCACACGCGCTCGATGGTGGAGGCCATCCTCTCCGGCGCGCTGGACGACGCCGAGACCAGACCGGACCCGGTCTTCGGCCTGCGCATTCCGACCGCGCTGCCGAACGTGCCTGCCGAGGTGCTCGATCCGCGCGGCACGTGGGGCGACCCGGATGCGTACGACGCGCAGGCGGCCATTCTCGCCGGCATGTTCCGCGAGAACTTCACGAAGTTCGAAAAGGACGTTTCGGACGCCGTGAAGCAGGCCGGACCCACCGGGTGACGCATCCGGTGGTCGTGCGGGATCCGCTCTGGAACACCATCGAGCTGGATCCGACCGCCGTCCGCATCGTCGATTCGCCCGCCTACCAGCGGCTGCGCTACATCCGCCAGCTAGGCCTCGCGCACCTCGTCTATCCCGGAGCGACGCATACGCGCTTCGACCACGCGCTCGGCGTCTACCACCTGGCCAGACGCACGCTGTCGGCGCTCGAGAGCCAGGGCGCCCTCGGCCGCGTGGACGACGCGGACCGCGCGGTCGTGCCGCTCGCCGGACTGCTCCACGACATCGGCCACTACCCGTTCTCGCACGCGCTCGAGGAGCTCGAACAGGGCATCCTGCCGGGGGATCATGAGGCGGTTGCGGCTCGCTTCCTCGAGGAAGAACCGGTGAAGGCCGCGCTCGCGACCGTGGCTGTCGACGCGCCGGCGCGCATCTGGGACCTGATTCGGGGACGCTCGTCGAGCCCGCTCCAGGGTCTCGTGAGCGGCAGCCTCGACCTGGACAAGATCGAGTACCTGAAGCGCGACGCGCGCTTCTGCGGCGTGCCCTACGGCGAGGTGGACGTCGATCGCCTGATCCACTCGCTCACGATCGTGGAGGACCCGGACACCGGACGCTCGGAGATCGGCGTCCTCGAGAAGGGCGTGGCCGCGCTGGAGTCGCTGCTCTTCGCGAAGTATCAGATGTTCCGCAACGTGTACTGGCACCACGCCGTGCGCGGGGCGACGGTCCTCTACCGCCGCATGGTCGCCGACGCGCTCGCCGCCGACCTGATCGATTCGGAGGCGCTGGTCGGACTCACCGACGAAGCGCTTCTGTTCATGCTCGAGGAGCGCGCGCAGGCCCAGTCGGGCGACGCCGCCGCCGCGCGCGTCGGCCGCGCCGTTTCCTGTCTGCGCGATCGGCGCCTGCCGAAGCGCGCCGGCGAGCTGAAGGCGGCCGAGATGGACGACGGCGGCGCCCCCGGGCACTGGCTGAGTCAGGACTCGCCGCTCCGGCGACGCGCGGAGGAGCGGCTGGCCGAGGAGTTGGGGCTGCGACCGGGCGAGGTGTTCCTGGACTTCCCGGAAAAGCCCGCGATGTTCGCGCTCGATCTGCTGGTGCTCCGTCGCGCGGGCGACATCATTCGCCTGGGCCCGACGGGCCGCGCCGGACTGATCGGATTGCCGCGCGTCTCCGAGGAGCTCTACCGCACCGCGCGCGTGCTGCGCCTCTTCACGTGGAGCGAGCGGCGGGACGTCAGCGTCGACGCACTCGGCAGACTGGCTGCCCTCGACGCGCACGGGCTCGAGCAGCGACTTGCGAAGCGGCAGTCGCTGCTCGACTGAAGGTCCCGTTCCTCCGAATCGCCACGCTACTTCGCTTCCGGCTTGACGCCGACCTCCGTCGCCCGCACGAGAACGACCGTGATGTTGTCCGGCCCGCCGCCAGCGTTGGCGGCCGCGATCAGCTCGCTCGCCATCGTCTCGAGTCGCCCGTGCTCCAGCAGCACCGCCCGGACCGCCGCGTCGTCCAGCACCGTCGTCAGGCCGTCGCTACAGAGCAGGTAGAGATCGCCTTCGCACACCTCGTCCGGGAGGATGTCGATCCGCTCCTCCTCGGGCACGCCGAGCGCGTGCGTCAGCACCGAGGAATACGGATGCACGCGCGCGCGGCGCGGGCTCATCTTCCCGGCCTCGACCTGCCGCTGGACCCAGGTATGATCGGTGGTGAGCTGCGCGAGCGCGCCATCGCGCAGCAGGTACGCGCGGGAATCGCCCACGTGCACGATCAGACGCGATCGTTCGGCCGGAAGGAAGGTGATCACCGTGAGCGTGGTCCCCATGCCCGCGCGCTCCGGCGTGCGCTCGGCATCCTCGAGGATCGCCGCGTGCGCCGCGCGGGTGGCACCGACCAGCTCCGTCGCGCGAGCCGCGCCCGCAGCCGCGGGAGCCCCGACCAGCCGGTCGACGGTCTCCACCGCCGTGCGCGATGCGACGTCCCCCGCCGCGTGCCCACCCATCCCGTCGGCGACGGCAAAGAGGGCGCGCTCCACGCTCACCAGGAACCGATCCTCGTTCCGTGACCGCTGCCGCCCGACATCCGTCGCACCGTGCGCTTCCAGCTTCATCGGCGTAGGCTATGAATCGGCCACCGGCAGCGGCAAGGGCGGCACGGCCGTTGCCCCAATTCGCCACGATGATCCGCATGCACATGATTCGAGGGACGCTCGCTCCCGCCGCGATCCTGCTCCTCGCGCTCGCCTGCCGCGGCGGCGATATCGACGTGACCGATTCCGCGAATGGAGCGCAGCTCCCGCCTCCCGCCGCTGCGCTCTCGCGCGGCGACGGCGGCGTGGGGCTGCGGGACCGCCTCGATCGTCTCGAGGCCGAGCTGACCGCTGTCCTCGACGGCGGCCTCGACGAGGAGGCGCAGGCTTCCCTCATGAGGGCGGAAGCGACGACCGATCGACTCCTGGAGGACGAGCCCGACTACGCCTGGCTCGGCTCCGGCTACCTGGTCGAGGCGCGCCTCCGGCAGATCCAGGCCCTCGCCGATCGCATCGTCGCCGAGTTCCGACGCGGCGTCGCCGCCGAGCTCGTGCTCGAGGACGTCGCCGCGCTCCGCCTGTCCGTCACCGAGCTCCGCAGCCGGCTCCAGGAGCCCGGGAACGGCGCTCCGCCACCACCGCTCGATTCGCTCCTCGCCGGACACGCGGACGACGCGCCCCTCGCCCGCTCCACCGGCTCCCCCGCCGCCAGCGACACGACCACCGCCGCCGAGCCCGCACCCGCGCCGCGCCGTTCGCCCGAAGGTCTGCTCGGAGAACCCATTCAGCCCTGACACCGGGCGTATCACCGATACCGTGAGCCTCGGCCGGCACGCCGTATACTGTATACCGTATACGAAGTACGGATTCTGCCCCGGAACCAACCATGGCCACGGGTGTTTGATGGGCCCGCACGCGCGGCTTTGGGTCCGTTCCGACGGCCTTCCGAAAGCGAGCCGCGGCGCGGCAGAAAGCTTGCATAACACTACCTGACAAGTACTTGCAAGTCGCGAGTGAGGCCGGAGCGGAGCATGATCATGCCCAGCAGGATAGACGAGAAGCGGCGCAAGCGCCGTCGACGTCGGCAGGAGGACAGCTCCGGTGCCTTCGGTCCTGTGAGCGCGGCCGAGCAGTCCGCGATCGATCAGTACCTGCGTGAGGTGAGCCGGCACGAGCTCATCACGCCCGAGGAGGAGATCGAGCTCGGCTATCTCGCCCTGTCTGGCGATGAGGACGCGGTCCAGATGCTGGCGCGCGCGAACCTTCGTTTCGTCATCAGCATCGCGAAGAAGTATCAGAATCGCGGCGTGCCGCTGATCGATCTGATCCAGGAGGGCAACGTCGGCCTGATCACGGCCGCGCGTAAGTTCGATCCGGATCAGGGCGTGAAGTTCATCTCGTACGCCGTGTGGTGGATCCGGCAGGCGATCCTGGCGGCGCTCGCGAACCAGGGGCGCGCGGTGCGCGTGCCGCTGAACCGCGCGAGCGACCTCGCGCGCATCTTCCGGGAGCGGGAGCGGCTGAAGCAGGAGCTGGGTCGTGACCCGTCGGCGGAAGAGGTTGCCTACGCGGCGAAGCTGACGCCCGAGATCGTGGCCTCGCTGTCCACGCTGAACTCTTCGGAGATCCGGCTGGACGCGCCCATCGGCGAAACCGACGACAGTCAGCTCGTCGAGCGCTTCATCGTCGCGGAGGCTTCCGAGCCGGAAGAGGCGGTCGAGGAGCGCATGCTGAACGAAGGCGTCGGCCGCGCGCTGTCGGGTCTGTCCGAGCGCGACGCCAAGGTCATCCGGCTGTACTACGGCCTGGAGGGCAACCGCGAGCACACGCTCGAGGAGATCGGCAACATGCTCGGCGTCACGCGCGAGCGGGTGCGTCAGCTCCGCGACCGGGCGCTGAAGCGCCTGCGCGAGGGCGATATGGGCTCGGCGCTGGAAAGCTTCGCCGCCTGAGCCGCTCCCGCACCGACAACATGAAGGATTCGCCACCGGCGGTCGCGCAGCATCCCGGAAGGGTGCTCGAGGCCGCCGGTGGTGTTTACGACATCCGCCTCGACACCGGCGAGGTGGTACAGGCCTCACTGCGCGGGCGGCTCAAGCTGGAGTCGCGCACCGGCGACAAGGTCGTCGCGGGCGACGAAGTCCGCGTCGCGCGTGACGACATCGGCGGCGCGACCATCGAGGCGGTCAGCCCGCGCCGCTCCGAGATCGCGCGCCGCGCGCCCGGTCGCTCGCGCGGCGCCAAGGTCATCGTCGCCAATCCCGATCGTCTCGTCGCCGTCTTCGCGCTCTCGCGCCCCGCGCCCAGCCCGCGCCTCCTCGATCGCTTCCTCGTGACCGCCGAAGTCAACCGCCTGCCGTCCGTCATCGTCGCGAACAAGAGCGATCTGCCCGAAGCCGCGGATGCGGTGTCGCTGTTCGAGCCGTATCCCGCCGCAGGCTACACCGTGATCCGCACCAGCGTGAAGGCGGGCCAGGGTCTCGACGAGCTGCGCGCGCTTCTGTGCGACGGCACCAGCGTCGTCGCCGGGCCGTCCGGTGTCGGCAAGTCGAGCCTGCTGAACGCGATCGAGCCCGGCCTCTCGCTGCGCATCGGCGAGGTGAGCGAGGTCGTTGGCAAGGGACGACATACGACGGTCACGTCGCGTCTGATCCCGCTCGGCTGCGGCGGCTACGTTGCGGACACGCCCGGCATCCGCGAGCTCGGCCTCTGGCAGGTCGACCAGGCGATGCTCGCCGACGCGTTCCCGGAATTCCGCGAGCCCGCCGAGTCGTGCCGCTTCGCGCCGTCGTGCAGCCACAGCCACGAACCGGGCTGTGGCGTGCTCGACGGCGTGAGCGAAGGCTCGATCGCGGCTTCACGCCACGAGAGCTACCTCGCGCTGCTGGAAGAAATTCGCGAGGCCGACCGGAAGCGCTGGTAAGTCAGAACGTCGTGAAGGCGACGTCGATCGGACACGAGCCGACCGTCGCCGACGCCGCCACCTGGAGCGCGTCGTCCAGTCGCAGCAGGCTCCCCGGTGCGGCGCAGTCACCCGCCGACACGACGTGCAGCCTGCCCTCCCCGTCCGCCGCCGCCGCCAGCACGTTGACCGCACCTTCCGGCACGACGCCGTTCGAAGGCGCGATCGTGAATGCCCCCGCCCCGAGATCGAACAGCGCGATGCCGAAAGCCCAGGAGCTCACCGCGAGTTGCCCGTCCTCCAGCAGCGCCAGCGTGCCCGTCCCCTCGCCGAACCCCGAGTTGTGCTCGGCCTCCGCCGCGATGGGCAGGCGGATGACCGAGAGCGAGCCGTTCGCCGCACCGAAATCGCCGCGGTTGAGTACGAGCACGATCGAGTCGCCGAGCACCAGCGCGTCGCCCGCATTGCGGCCGGACAGCGTGAAGTCGGCGTCGACGACCCACTCGTCGGCGTCGACGACGCTCACGGTCGAGGGTCCATCCGGCACGAAGTCGACGAGGTTCGCCTCGAGGACGAAGATGCGATCACCGAGAGCGGCGAGCGCGGTCGGGTAGCGGCCGACTGCGATCTCCGCCGCCGCTGTGCCCGCCCGGTACCGAACGGGCGAAATCGTGTTCAGCTCGGGATTCCCGACGAACGCGACGGAGTCATTGGCGATGGCGACGCCGGTCGCGCCCCCGGCCTCCGGCAGCGGTATCGTCCGCGAAAGGACGCCGTCGGCGAGGTCCACCACGGCGAGGGCCGGGAACAGGCCGAGCGGCACGAGCGCGATCGAGCCGCGCACATCCAGAGTCGTGGGCGTTCCCGTCGGACCCAGCGCGATGGTGCGCGTCGAGTCCGGCGCATCCACCGGAAAGACCGTCAGCGAGTTCGACACGCTGTTCAGCACGACCGCGTACTCGCGCGGCTCGCCGCCCGACGGCCGCGTCGGATCGTCGTCGCACGCGCTCCCGATCGTGCACACCACCAGGGCGAAGCACGACAGCACGCGTCGGGACCTGACTTCTCTGTTCTCTCTCATTGGCTCGCGAATCGGGGTTCGAGGGGTTCGCTCGACCACGGCGCCAGGCGCAGCTCCAGTCGCAGTCTGCGGCCGGGCTCCGGGTAGCCGTGAACGAACGAGTCGGTGTTGTCGAGCACCCGCTCGACGGCGAGGCTCGTGGTCAGCTTCGTGGACGCGATGCGCCAGTCACGGCTCACGGTGACGTCCAGGTCCCAGTAGGAGGGCAGCGGATTGGCGTGTCCTGGTGTCGCGTAACGCACGCCCGTAAAGCGCGCGACCACCCCGGCGCGCCACGGCGTTGGCTGCCAGCCGATCGCCGCGCCTCCGCTGTAGCGCGGGCGGTAGACCACCTGCACGGTGTCGGCATCGCCCGGCCAGTCGTACGTCACGCGCGCGGCGCTCGCCCAGCCGCTCATGCGCACCGACTGGATCGGCGCGGTCCGCAGCCACGCCTCGCCTCCGCTCCGGCGCACGTCGCGGTTGCGCGGGCTCCATACGAAGCGGAAGTCGGGCGCCCAGACGATCATCCCGTCGACGTCGCCGCGGAACGCGCTCGCGCCGAGCTCGACGGGGAGACCCGCGACTTCGAGGGCCGCGCTCATGCCCGCTTCGATCTCGGAAGGCACGCGCTCCGGCGCGAGGTCGGGATTCGGCGCGATCGCGAAGCCGCTGCGGAAGAACTGATCGCTGGCGGTCGGCGGACTGAAGCCGCTGCGATGCGACGCGTGCAGCGCGACGCGTCCCAGCAGCGCATGCAGGGTCACGTCGTGGCTGCGAATCCAGTCGCCCGACCAGCGGTCGGCACGGATGGCGACATCGATGGCCGGCGTGAGCGGAGCGTCGGGAAGCTCGAGCCGCGCGCGCGCGAATAGACTCGGGTCGACACGGCGAACCCTGCCGGGCGCGAGGGTGGTCGACTCCAGCCGCCAGCCGCGCAGCTCCGCGCCCGCGGCGACACTGCGCTCGATGCGGGAGCCGGCGCCGGCGAGCCGCTCCGCCTCCACGCGCAGTCCCGTCTCGCGCGCGCGCGTCGTGTCGAAGTAGGCCGGCCCGAAGGCGGGAACCGAGTCCTCGTGGCGCATGCGCTGCCACGCCAGGCTCGCATCGACTCGCACTGCCGTGCCCGCGAGCAGGGGACGCCAGCCGGCGGTCAGGCCTGCGCGAGACACGTGCTGCCGCGCTTCCGGCGTCGTCGCGTGCATCGGCCCCGGGAGACCCCGCTCGTCGTCGTAGGCGTCGGCGCGCAGAACCAGCGGTGCGCCGGCGACGTCGAGCGCGAGGGCGCCGAAGCCCCCCATCGATCGCTGCTGCGCGTTCGTCCGCGTCTCCGAGCCGCCGCCGAGTGCGGGCGGCTGATCGTAGTCGAACCGCTCCGCGCGACGGTCGATGCGGGCGCCCGCGCTGACGGCCACAGGTCCGCGGCGCGCGCCGGCTTCGGCCGTGATCGCGTAGCGGCCGAACGAGCCGAGCAGCGCGGACGCTTCCGGACGGGTCTCGTTCACCGCGCGCGACTCGACCAGGATGACACCCGCTTCGGCGCGTGGTCCGTAACGCGCCGTCCGGGCTCCCGGCAGCACGCGCACCGTCTGCACGCCGCTCAGGGAAATCAGCGACAGATCCGCCTCGCCGCTGAGCGGATCGTTTACCGGGACGCCATCGACCAGTACGAGAACGGCGTCGGCGCTCCCGCCGCGTACGCTCGCGCGCTGGCCGCCGCCCGCTACCGGGCGCACGATCATGCCCGGCACCGTGCGCACCAGCTCGCCCAGCGTGCGCGCGCCCGATTCCTCGATCATGGCGCGCGTCAGCACGTGCCCGCCCTCGCGTGACGCGCGTGCGATCACCTGCAGCGGTGCGATCCGGATCGGCATCGCCTCGAGCGCGACGACGACGCGCACGGTGCGTCCACTTTCGAGCGACACCTCCGCGGACCGGGACGCATAGCCCGCTCGCGTGGCGACGAGTGTCGCCGAGCCTTCGCCGGCGGCACGCAGGAGGAACGCTCCGGCCGCGTCCGTGACCGCGCCGGGACCGCCGACGACTTCGACGGTCGCGCCCGCGATCGGCTGCGACGTGTGTGCGTCCACGACGCGGCCCGCCAGCTCGGCAGGGAACTGGGCGGCGGCGGGCGCGGCCGCGAGCGCGAGCGCGGCGGTGGAGGCGAGGAAGGTCGAGCTCATCGCGCGCCGGTAGCGTCGCATCGGATCCAGGCGGCGCATCACGGTCGCTCCGGCCGCAGCGGCACGACCTGCGGTGCGTCGGCGTCCGGTCCCGCCAGGCCGAGGGGGCGGACGGCGATCGGCCAGCGGTAGACGGCCTGCACGATCCCGGGATCGAGCACCTGGCGCGCGGCACCGGCCGCGACCGCTCGGCCGCCGTCCAGCATGAGGAGCCGGTCGGCGTAGCGGGCGGCCAGATTCAGGTTGTGCGTCACGAGCAGGACCGTGACGCCCTCCATGCACAGAGCGCGCAGCAGCTCGAAGATCGCCATTTCGTGGCGCACGTCGAGGGACGCGGTGGGCTCGTCGAGCACCAGGGCGCGCGGCTGCTGCGCGAGCGCGCGCGCGATGAGCACGCGCTGCCGTTCGCCGCCGGAGAGCGACCCGGTCGGACGATGGACCAGGTCGACGACGTCGCAGCGTTCCATCGCCTCGAGCACGGCGCGCCGGTCCGCCGCTCCCGGCGCACGCCATGGCCCGAGATGCGGGTAACGGCCCATCGCGACCGTTTCGCCGACGCTCATCGGGAACGCGTGCGTCTCCGATTGCGGCACCACGCCCACCTCGCGAGCGAGCTCGCGTCGCGGCAGCGCGCGTGCGTCCACACCGCGGAAGAGCGCTCGGCCCGCGCTCGGCGGAAACGTTCCGAGCAGCAGCCGGGCGAGCGTCGATTTGCCCGATCCGTTCGGGCCGATGATCGCCTGAAACCGACCCTCCGGGACCGCCAGGTCCACGTCCGTCAGCGCCGATCGCGCGGCATCCGCGTACCGGAAGGCGAGACGCTCCGCCGCAAAGACGGGGGCGCTCATGCGGTCCTCCGACGGAGCAGAACGACGAAGACCGGCACGCCGACCAGCGCGGTGACCACGCCGACCGGCAGCTCCGCCGGCGCGACCAGCGTGCGCGCTACCGTGTCGGTCACCAGCAGGAACGCGGCGCCGGCGATGAACGATGCGGGCAGGAGGAAGCGGTGGTCGCCGCGCCACAGCAGTCGTAGCGCGTGCGGCACGACCAGTCCGATGAAGCCGACCACGCCGACGACCGCGACCGAGGCGGCGACCGCAAGCGAGGCCGTCAGATAGGCGACGATCTTGATCCGCTCCGGATCCGCACCGAGGTGCATCGTCGTCTCCTCGCCGATCGCGAGCAGATCGAACGCGCGCGCGAGGCCGAGCAGCACCGCGAGCGTCGGCAGGAGGTACAGCGCGAGCCACACCAGGCCGCTCCATTCGGCGCCCGCCAGACTGCCCATCATCCAGAAGAAGGCCGCGCGGAAGCGGTCGGTCTCCGCGAAGCTGAGGAGCAGCAGGATGAGCGCGTTGAAGAACGCGCCGACCACGACGCCGGCAAGCAGCAGCACGCGGGTGTCGAGTCGGCCCGCCGCGCCGGAGGCGACGCGAAAGACGAGGGCGATGGCGGCGAGGGAGCCCGCGAAGGCCGCGATGGGAACGGTCCAGTCACCGACGACTGCGAGCCCCGTCACGATCGCACCCACGGCCCCCACCGCGGCGCCGCCGGAGACGCCGAGGATGTACGGCTCGGCGAGCGGATTGCGCAGCAGCGCCTGGAACACCGCGCCGCTCACGCCCAGCGCTCCGCCGACGAGCAGCGCGAGCAGCGCCCGCGGCAGCCGCAGGTCGAGCACGATGACGCGCGCGGCGGCGTCACCGGAGCCCAGCAGCGCGTCCACGACCGCCCCGGCCGGCAGACCGGCCGCGCCGAGCAGCAGGCTCGCGGCGAGCGCCGCGGCGAGCAGCAGCACCAGCCACGCGAAGGGCGCGCGCGGTCCGGTCATGGTGTCTCCCCTCGCGCGCGTGCGCGCGCGCCCGCGCGTGTGCCCGTGCGGCCAAGAAGGTCGGACAGCGCGGCTGCGGCGCGGTCGAGTCGGGGCCCGGGCCTCCCGAACAGCTCGCCGTCGACCTCGTGCACGCGGTCATCGCGCACGGCGCGCAGGTCGCGCCAGCCCGGCCGCCGCGCGAGTGCGCGCGCGACGCCCGCCTCCGAGCCGTGCACCGGGATCACGATCAGGTCGGGATCCCGACGCACCACTTCCTCGACCGAGACCGAATGCCAGCCGTCGCCCAGATCGGCGAACAGGTTGCGGCCACCCGCGATCTCGATCAGGTCGTCGACGAACGTGCCGGTACCGGGCGTGTACGGCGGATCGCCGCCGATCAGGTAGAGCACCGAAGGTGCGGTCCGGTCGCGTGCTGCGAGCCGGACCGAGTCGAGCCGCGCCCCCATCGAGGCACGCAGCGAATCAGCGCGTGCGGGCTGTCCGAGCAGGACCCCCACGCGGGTGATGGTCGTCAGCGCGGTCGGCACGTCCTCCAGGCGCGATGCGTAGACCGGGATGCCGAGCTCACCGAGTCGATTCACCAGCGCACGACCTTCGACGTCGCGCCAGGCGATCACCAGATCCGGCGCGCGCGCCGCAAGCCACTCGATGTTCGGCGTCAGACCCGGACCGACCGAGGGCAGCGAGGCGAGGCGCGGATCGACGTCGTACTCGGTGCGCGCGATCAGACGACTCTCGAGACCGAGCGCGAGGATGACGTCCGTGACCGACGGCACGAGCGAGACGACGCGGACTGCAGGCCCATCCAGCCGGATCACCCGGCCGGCGTCGTCCGTCGCGGCGACCCCGGCGGCTGCGACATCGTCACCCGCGTGCGGCGCCGCGTCGCGCGCGTCGCCGCATGCGAGCAGGTGCAGCGCCAGAAGCAGTGATGTCGGTCGCAGCGTGCGCAAAAAAACCGTCCTGTGCCCACGGTCGGGCAGGACGGTCGGAAATCCAACAGCAGCGGATCCGCTCGTACCCGGCCCTTCCCGCGAAGGGTTTTCCTTAGGGTCGGGACGGAGCCGGTCTCCTGGCTCGAGGCAGCGCCGCTCGCCTTCCCGGGTTTCTCCAAACCCAGTGGCTGTTGAGCGGGCCTTCGGGATCGCTCCCGGGCCTCTTACAGTGGCGGGGCCGCGCCGGATTCACACCGGCTTCCGATGACCCCGTCCCGCTATGTGCGTGGCAAGGTAAGTGGACGGGGCTCTCGAGGGGAGGGGCCACGTCGCTGCGCGGCCGTTGCTCGAGAGGGTGGGCGGCTTCGCCGCGGGAGGGCTGGCGCGGGGAGGGCTGCGCGGGGAGGCCGCATTACGCGCGTGGCAACACGGAGAAGCACCTGCTCCTCGCAGCGCGGCATCGCCGCTTGCGCGCCCCCCTGCGCCAGCCCTCCCTGCGCCAGCCCTCCCCGCGCAGCCCTCCCGCGCGCCGCCAGGCGCGCCCACCCTCCTCCTACGGTCCTCCCGACTGAACCGTGTCCCGCGTCAAACTGTCGCGCGCGGTCACGGTCGCGGTCACGGCGGCGTCGCACGTCTCGACGAAGCCGCGCTCCCAGCCGGACTCGCTCACGGGACCGACCGTCTCGAACCAGGCGGTGCGGGTGCCGTACACCTCCAGCAGCAGCTCGGCGCCGCCGTCGCGGTCCCAGTCGAGGAAATCGATCAAGCGCGGCGCGCGCTTGCCCGTCGTTTCATACGCGGAGTGCGCGACGTAGGCCGTGTCGTAACCCGTCAGGTCGCCCCGGGGCACCGCGAGCAGAAGCATCGAGTAGCCCGTGTCGTCGTTGCCGATCTGAAGCTGATCGTCGACCAGGAAGGTCGCGGCGATGCCCGCGTCGCCGGAGCTCGATACGGGGAACGGCTGGAGCTGCGCCATCGCGGCGCCCCAGTTGCCCGGAAGCTGCGCTCCGCGCGCACGCAGCGCGCGCTCCGCGAGGATGGGCGTGACCCGCATCATGCCGCCGGTCGCCCGAAGCGGCACCGTCGCCCGCTGCCCCTCGGGTGCAGCCGACTTCGCGAGGGCGATGAACTCGACGCCGGCCGCGAGCGAATCGATGCGTCCGATCTCGAGCGTGCCACGGCCGCGCGGGAGACGCCTGCATTCGACTTCCATCGGCACTTCGGCCGACTGCACCACCAGCGTCCCCACTCGCGAGCCGCGCCGGAACAGCGTGAACTCGGCGCCCCGCCGCAGATGCTCGCTGATGAAGCGGGCGCCGTAGAGCTCGGGGTCCGCGGCCGCACCCAGCGCGACCAGCGAGTCGCCGGCGATCTCGCCCACGGGGACGATCATGCCGCCGGCAGAATCGGTGCGTACATAGTAGAGCACCGGCCCCGACGGCATGGGTCCGAGCTCCGCCTCGGCGTCGGCAGCCTGGCCGCCCGCTCCACGCGGCGGTGGCGGCACGACGGCGACATCGATGCCGCCCCAATCGACGTTGTCGCATGCGGAGAGCGCGACTACAATCAGCGCCACGAGCATTCTCGAAGAGCTGCGGAGGGGCCTCATCCGATCGATCGTCTCCCGCTTGGCTACAGTGTCCTTCGTTCGGGCATCCGGCCCGGCAAGCTACCCGAGCCCGCTAACCACAGCAATGCGGATACCGCGCCACGGTTTCGTGGCGTCGGCGCGCGTCGCGGACTACGGCGGAGCCCATCCGAGCCGGGCGCGCAGACGATGAAGGACGCATGAAACTCGACGGTCCAGAGTTCCGCCGCGTCCTCGGCCACTTCGTGACCGGGGTGACCGTCGTCACGACGCGCGATCGGAGCGACGCGCCTGCCGGCCTCACCGCGAACGCGTTCGCTTCCGTTTCACTGGACCCGCCGCTCGTCCTCGTCTGCATCGAGAAATCCTCGAGCACCCATGCGCTCATCGCGGCGGCGGGGGTCTTCGCCGTCAACGTGCTGGCCGACGGGCAGGAGCGCATCTCGCGACGCTTCGCGGATGAAACGGAGGGGAGATTCGAGGGGGTCGCATGGCGCGCGGAGATCACCGGCGCGCCCGTGCTCGACGACGTCCTCGCCTGGGTCGACTGTCGCGTGCACTCCGCGTGCGACGGCGGCGATCACACCATCTACGTCGGGGAAGTGGTGGCGGGCGACGCACGCGAAGGCGTGCCCCTGCTCTTCTATCGGGCAGGCTATGGCGAGTTCATGCCGTGAGAGGCGCTAGGCGCTAGGCTCTAGGCTCTAGGCTCTGGTCTGGCGGTCCAGGGACGTGCACGGCTAGAGCCCAGGGCCTAGTGCCTAGGGCCTCTCAGGGCGCCGCACCCAGCTCCGCCAGCCGGCTCCACTCCTCCATGCGCGCCTGGTGCCGCAGCACCGCTTCCTCCTCGCCCAGCGCCGCATGGCCCGCGGCCGCCGCCAGGTGCGCGTGCCAGTAGTAGAAGGGAACGCCCTGCGTGGACGCGTCGACCCAGTGCGTCCATTCGTCCGGCAGTCCGGTGTGGTGCTGGTACACGCCCCAGAGCAGTGAATCGCTGACGGCGACGTCGACGTAGGCGCCGAGCACACCCCGATAGGCCGAAGGCATGGGCACGATGCCGGCCGAGAGATCCGGCTCGACCGGACTCTCGCTCAGCTTGAGCGCGACGCCCCGCCTGATGAGCAGCGGCGACAGGTTCAGCTTGCGATAGGCCTGCGTCGTGGACGCGAAGTAGATCGGCCGATCCTCGATCGAGCTCGTGATGATCGCCGCCATGAACATGTCCGCAGGCAGGATCACCGATTGCGGCGGAATCACCGTCTCGAGCTCGCCGGCGCGGAACGGCTGCGCCTCGCGCGTCAGGAACGCCGGCATGTTGATGATGCGCTCGATCGCGGCGTCGTCGAACGGGATGATCGAATGCGTCGGCGCCTGCTGCAGGCCCCCGGCTCCGCCGATCGACTCCGCCTGTCGCGCGCCCGTGTCGCCGCCCGCCCCCTCCGGCGCGAGCTGCGCCGCGTAGAACGACGGCCCGGTCTCGCGATCGAACGGACGCTGGCAGACGATGCGCGTCGAGTCCCGATTCGGCGATTCGCCCGGATCGCAGGGAGCCGTCAGATCCCGCAGCTGCTCCACGTACCACGGCGTGTTCAGGTAGGACATGACGATGACGGTCACGTCGCGCCGCACGCCCTCGACCTCCTGCACGTACCAGAGCGGGAACGTGTCGTTGTCGCCGTTCGTGAAGAGCACCGAGTACGGCTCGACGCTCATCAACAGGTTGTACGCCCAGTCGCGCGCCGCATAGTCGTTGTCGCGGCGCGCCCAGTCGTAGTTCAGCACCAGCGGCACGAGCGCGAGGCCGAGCAGCGGCGATGCGAGCGCCAGCCGGCGACGCGGGGGCAGCTCCGGCCGTGCCCGCGCCAGCCGCTCGGCCAGCACGGTCCACAGGTGCGCCAGGCCGATGCCGGCCCACACACCCCAGATGCTGAAACCGACGATGAAGAAGTAGTCGCGCTCGCGCACCTCCCGCGCTTCGCGCGACACGCCACCCTGGACGATGTCGCCGTAGCTGTAGCCGTACTTGAAGTTCAGATAGAAGACGAGTCCGAGCGACAGCGTCGCGAACAGCACGAGCACGTACCAGAACGTCGGCCGCTCGCGGCGGTAGTGCGCGATCGCGCCCGTGACGCCGAGCGCGCCGAACAGCAGCGTGAAGAACCAGCGGCCGGCACCGAAGAGCGGATCCATGCCGTCCACCGAGCGCGCCCACTGCCAGTCGAAGTACTGGAGCCAGTTGCCGAATTGCGCGACGATCAGGGAGATGCCGCGCGATGCCTCGAGGCGCGGATCCGTCGGGTCCGTCATGATCGACGGCTTGCTGTATTGCTCGCGCGCGAGCGCTTCGGACAGCGCGTCGCAGCCGGCGCCGCCGTACGTCACCACGCTGCCGATCGCGCTCCATACGGACGGGCACGAGGGGTCCGCCTCGTTGATGATCGGATCGAGTCCCGCGCGCAGCGGCAGGTACAGGTGGATGGAGAGGCCGAGGATCGTGATGGCGATCGCGCCCACGTACAGTCGCCAGTTCGCGAACGTACGGGGTTCACTCATCAGGATGAACAGGACCAGCGCCGGCGCGACGAGGAACGCCATCAGATGGTTGCCCACCGAAAGCGCCAGAATGAACACCATCAACAGCAGCAGGTTGTCGTCCTTGCCCGCGGCGACGCCCGTGCCGGCGCCGCCGGTCCTGCTGTCCCGCCAGCGGAACGCCAGCCAGGAGAGCAGCGCGATGGTGAAGAGCGACACCGTGTAGACCTTCTCGTTCACGTTGCTCTGATTCCAGACCGTGAACGCCGTTGCGCTGATCGCCATCGCCGCGGATGCACCGACGAGTCGGAACAGTCGATCCGTCGAGAAGAACGCGAGCACGCGATGCGCGAGCAGGAACCAGCAGCCGTGCGCGAGCGCGCTCATGGTCGCGCTGAAGAGATTGATGCGTATGGCGACGCTCAGGCCGGTAGGCGCGAGCAGCACTTCCCACGCGCGCGCCAGCACCACGAACAGCGGATTCCCCGGCGGGTGCGGGATGCCCAGGATGTGCGCCGTGGCGATGTACTCGCTCGTATCCCAGAACGCGGTCGTGCGCGACAGCGTGACCGCGTACAGCAGCCATACGATCAGCGTCGCGATTCCCGCCGCCAGGTAAGGCGGCCGGTACGCCTCACCCGCAGCGATCGGCGCCGCACGAGCGGCACCGGGCACATCAGCCTGCCTGCTGCCTGCCATCGACCATTCCCTCGAAGTAAACCGGATCCGTCTCAGAAGAGCCCGACTCGAACGCCCGCCATGATGAAGATGTCGTGCTGCATCTCGCTGCCGTCGGCGCCTTCCGGCTCGAACCAGCTCACGTAGTCGCTCGCCTCCGCGACCAGCGCGATCGGACCGAGTCCCAGATCGAGCCCGAGGCCCGCGTGCAGCGTGAAGTCGGTCTGACTGTCGGGGAAGACATCGTCCACGTCGGAGCCGGCATCGACGTCCGAGAACGAGAAGTCGTAGCGCTTCACGCCCGCGCCGGCGAGGAGGTAGGGCTGCACGATGATCAGCCGCGGCAGCGGCTTGAGCACGACGTCGCCCGCGAGCGCGAGCATCGTCTGCTCACCCGATGCCTCGAAGCCCGCTCCGGTCGTGTCGGCGTACGAGAACTCCGATCCCGTCACGTAGTCGAAGCCGACCCGGAAGGAGACCGGCGCAAGCGCGACGCCGAAATCCAGCGCGAGCCCGAGAGCCAGACTGCCGCCGCGGTCGTCCACGATCTCGCCCGCCGCCGTAGCCGCTGCCTCCAGATCCGCCGCCGGCGCATAGAAGCCGATCTTCGGCACCAGCTCCAGCCCCACTCCGGGTACCTGCGCCGCCACCGGCGCGCCGGTCGATGCGCATACGACGCCCGCCACCAGCAACCTCGTCGACTTGGTCATGGCCTCCGCTCCTCTCGGGCCGTCCCCGCTGCTCCGGGCCACGGCCTTCGTGGCACCGTACCCGCCACCTCGTCGGCGCGCGGCGCCGCAACCTATCGGCGCCACCGCCCGCCGGCGAGAGCGCCCCCAGCCGAGCCCGTATACCCGCCCCCCTCGTGCTCGTACTCCTACTCGCGCACGTGCTCGGCAGTACCGAGGCCCCAAATGGAGTTGGCCAAACCCCCCAGTTCGCCATCCGTCCCTCGCAACCCGATGCTTGACACATCCGTGGCCGGGCCGTACCCTGCCTTTTGCCGACCCGGCGACCGACCCGCGACGCACCTGCGGGGTCGGCCGCCTCGTCTTCTTGACATGCCGGGTCCCCGCGCGTAATTCGTGGGGATGCGGCTTCGAACGAACGTTCCAACGTACCGGACCGCTCCACCCCGGACGGTCCGGAGTCCGGTCTCGAACTCTGGAGGTTGATTGATCCGAGCTTTCGTGAGCCACTCCACCGGACAAACAGCTCGCTCAACCGTTGATCGAAGTCACGCCCCGCCAGGTTGCCCCGGCTCGGTGTCCTCGTGCGCGACTTCTTCTCCGCGCCCGCCGGCACGGCGTCCCGGTTACGGGACGCAGTGTGCGCGCGAGCGCGGCGACGGTCCTTCAGTCCCTTTCCAGTCATACCAGGAGAGTGTTCCATGCTGCCTGAATCGTTGAGGCGACTGGCTTTCTCGGTCGCCGGCGCGACAGTGCTGGCCCTGGTGTCGTCCACCTCCGTCCTGGCCCAGGGTTCCACGGGCAAGATCCAGGGACGGGTGGTAGACGCACAGTCGGGTCAGCCCATCGCCGCCGCGCAGGTCGAGGTAGTCGGCACGAACCGCGGCAACATCACGAATGATGAAGGCTTCTACTTTATCAACGAGGTGCCCGCGGGTCTGATGGACATCCGCGCCGTGAGCATCGGCTACGGCGCCGTGGTCGTGAACGACCAGCGCGTGCTGGCCGGTCAGACCCTGACCCAGAACTTCTCACTCGAGCCGACCGCGGTCGAGATCGAGGCCATCGTGATCCAGGGTGAGCGCAATCCGCTCGTCCCGCGCGACCAGGTCTCCTCGCGCGCGATCGTGACCGGCGAGACGATCGAGAACCTGCCGCTCGACCAGGCGTCGAGCATCGTCGCGCTCCAGCCGGGCGTGATCACGACGAACTCCGGCGTGACCATTCGCGGCTCGCGCGCGAACGAGCAGGCGACCTACGTGGACGGCGTGCTCGTCCGGCGCTTCCAGATCGGTGCAGCCGATCCGCTCGAGCTGCCGACGAACGCGCTGGCGCAGCTCGACGTCACGACCGGCGGCATCTCCGCCCGCTTCTCGAACGCGCAGTCGGGCCTGGTCAACTACACGACCCGCACGGGTGGCTCCTCGTTCAGCGGCGCGGCTTCCTTCTTTACCGATCGCTTCGCACCGAGCGACTGGCGCACCTACTTCAACCGCGGTGAGCTGAGCCTCGGCGGACCCCTGTTCGCCGGCCTGAACTTCTTCCTCGCCGGTGTGGCGGAGGGCCAGGAGTATGGCGCGCGCAACGCCGGGATCAATTACATCGTGGCGGAGGGCGTCGACTCGGTCTTCACGCTGGCGCGCTCGAGCGGCACGCCCGGCGCGAGCGACTCGATCCAAATCGTGTTCCCGAACTTCGTGGACTGGGATCACGGCCGGACGTTCCCGTTCAGCCAGAGCGACGAGATCACCGCGCTCGGCAAGCTGTCGATGCCGGTCCGCGGCGGCTCCCGCGTCGACCTGTCGTACTACACGAACCGCAACCAGGCGGTCTTCCGCACGACGTCCGAGCTGTACAACCCGGAAGGCTGGGACGGCAACCTGTCCACGGCCAACGTGCTGACGCTGGGCGGCTACTTCGTCCTCGCGCAGACCGCGACGCAGGCCCTCGCCCTCGACCTGAAGGCGAGCTGGCAGCGCTACTGGAACCAGACCGGTCCGCTCAACCTGGAGTGGCTGGCGGATCACCGCGACCCGGTGCTCGGCTTCAACTTCAGCACGGTCGACTTCCTGGTGGACGCGGACGACTGGGAGGTCACGGAGGACCTGGTCGAGCTGTCGAAGTTCGACGCCATGCCGCTGGACTCGCTCCAGCTCTTCCCCGGCCGCCAGGAGCTGGCCGTGAAGCAGGGCTACATCGGCGTGGGTGAGAACCTGCGCATCAACCCGTACGGCGCGCGCAGCGGCGGACCGGGCCTGACCGGCTTCTCGCTCTCGGGCATGCAGAACGCGCACGCGCTCGAGTACACGACCGAGAACAACCTGGTCTTCAACGGCTCGGTCGACTGGCAGGCGGGCCGCTACAACCGGATCTTCGTGGGCGGTGACGTGGCGCTCGTCGATGCCCGACGGATGGCGCTCACGCTGTTCTCGGGCCGCGCGGCTCCGATGATGAACGAGCCCGTGATCGGCGGCGCCTTCATCCAGGACCGTCTCGACCTCGGCGACGTCGTGCTCGAGGGCGGGCTGCGCTTGGACTTCTTCAAGCCGGACGGCGAGTTCCCGCGCGTGCCGGGCTACGTCTCCTTCGTGCCGGACAGCCTGACCCGCGACCGCATGGTGGCGGGCACCGATGGCCAGCTGATCCCCTACTCGGAGCAGCTGGTCGGCGGCTCGCCGCGCGGCGAATGCAACGCGAATTTCCGCACCGACGGCTCGACGACCTGCCTCGACAACTTCATCGAGGCGGAGACCAAGTCAGAGCTGAGCCCGCGCCTCGCGGTCAGCTTCCCGGTGACGGCGAACTCGACGTTCCGCATGAGCTACAGCCACAACGTCCAGGTCCCGTCGCTCCAGCGGCAGGGCTTCGGCGGCTTCGGCTCGGCGGCCGGTCAGGGCGGCGCGATCTTCGCCGACGTCTTCACCGACTTCGCGACCGGTCTCGCGAACACGAACTCGCTGTTCGGTCGTGACGTCGACATGCCGCGGACGGTGCTCTTCGAGGCCGGCTACCGGCAGCTGTTCGGCGAGAACCTGGTGGTGGACATCGCGGCCTACACCAAGACGCTGCGCAACGGCCTGACGTACCGGAAGATCCAGTTCGAGGACCCGGTGCGCGGCAACGACGTCTTCATCAACAGCCTGGTCAACGCGGACTACGCGCTCACGCGCGGTGTCGATCTACGCGTCGACCGGCGCTTCGGCGAGATCGCCGACGTGACGCTGAACTACTCGTTCCTCGACGCGCGCGGCACGGGCTCCGATCCGTTCACGTATACCGCGCTGCTGGTGCGCGGCAGCTCGAACCTGTCCGGCATCACCGGTCAGCCGGTGCGTGCGCCGGAGGCGCTGTTCCCGCTGGAGCAGAGCCGGACCCACAACTTCTCGGGCACGCTGTCGCTGCTCTTCCCGGATGACTACGGGGACGAGGCGGCGGGTCTGCTGTCCGACGTGGGTGTCTTCGCGACCTTCTCGGCCGCGTCCGGTCTGCCCTACACCCGTCTGCTGAACCAGGCGAACGGGCAGGTGGGTCCGCCCACCTTCGCGGGTCTCGGGGGCACGCTTACGGAGCCGCTCGGTGCCTCGGAGATGCCGTGGGAGAGGCACTTCGACGTGCGCGTCCACAAGGGCTTCCAGGTGGCGGGCACACGGATGCGCGTCTTCGCGGATGTGCGCAATCCGTTCGACATCGAGAACACGAACCGGATCTTCCTCGAGACGGGCACGGCGTTCAACGACGAGTTCCGTCGCGTGGCGCTCGCGACCCATCTGGGTGACCAGAACCTCGATGGCGATTCGGACATCGATGACTTCAACATCATGGCCGAGTTCCCCGGCAACGAGCTGAACCGCTACGCGCTCGTCAAGGCCGAGGAGCGTTTCGGTGACGGCGATGGCGTCTTCACCGTCGAGGAGCAGGAGCGCGCATTCGGTGCTTACTACGACCTGGTCAACGGCCGGCATCGCTTTATCGACTCGAACCAGAGTCTCCGACTGGGCGTAGAGGTCGTGTTCTAGCAACCGCGAGCCGGGACCGCTCCGCGTCGTCTGACGCGGAGCGGTTTCCGGTCGCCCGCGGCGTGGGCGGCCGGCCAGACTCGAAAGCGGACACTTTCACGGATCAGGAGCAACCATGAGTACATTTGTACGGCCAACGTGGACCGGCTTCGGCCGGGCGGTGCTGACGGGGGTGTTGTTTACCCTGTTCGGCACGCCCACCGGAGCGTCGGGCCAGGACGCGGTGGCGGAGAAATACGAGCGGAACCGGCTGCGGGAAACGCCGCGCGCCATGTTCTCGCTGCACGCGTCGCCCGTGGTGGTGCTCGATGCCAACCAGTTCCAGTGCGGACTGCGGAGTCAGGGCGACACCTGCTCGGACATCTTCAACAGCCCGACCGGCGGCGGCGGCTTCTGGCCGACCGGCTCGCCGAATCAGTACATGTTCAACTCCGGCATCCAGATCGCCGGCATCATTCCGGAGGACGCCGGCTTCGCCTGGGCGGGTGACACGACGGGCGCGTTCTTCATGGACGCACGTGGCACGCAGCAGCACGGCACGCCGATCACCCAGATCTTCAACTCACTGGATCCCGACGACATCGCCAACTGGCCGTCGGAGGGCTCGGTGCCGGGCTTCCCGTTCGCGACTGCGTTCATCCGCGACGCGAGCGTCTTCAATACGGTGCTGCTGGATCGCGCCGTGGGCTCGCAGCAGGACACGTGGGTGATGTACTGGGACGGCGACCCGGCACTGTCGGCGAACCGCGCCCATCCCATGGGCGTCACGATCGAGCAGCGTACCATGGCGTGGAACTTCCCCGCCGGTAACGAGGCGACGATCTACATCTTCTACAAGATCACGAACGTCACGGACAACGAGATCTTCCAGCAGCTCAACGAGACGCGCTTCAACGTCGATCTGCCGGACGAGGGCTGGACGTACGAGGATCTGTTCCTGGCGTACGACGCCGATCCCGACGTGACGACGGACGCGGGCGAGAACTTTTCGAGCGCGGTCCTGCCCTTCAACATGGGCATCACGTGGCACGCGACGTTCGAGGCCCCCGAGTTCTCCTACCCGCCCTCTCTCTTCTTCCCGCCCTTCTTTACGGCCGCGCCGGGCATCATCGGCGTGCAGTACCTGAAGAGCCCGGAGGACCCCACGACGGGCGAGGAAGTGGGCCTGACGCTGTTCTCGGTGCACACCAACACGGCGTGCACCGTCGGTTTCTGCGACCCGGTGGGCGACAGGCAGCTCTGGCGCTACATCTCGGGCAATGCGAGCCCGGGCAAGGGCGATCCGGCCTGCTCGTTCCCGGATCCGCAGGAGTCTCGGCTGTGCTACCTGGCAACCAGCCCCCTCGACGTCCGCTTCTTCCAGTCGTCGGGACCGTTCGAGCTGGGCGCCGGTGAGAGCGCCACGATCGTGGTCGCCATGATGGCGGCGGCGACGGTCGCCACGGACGAGCTCGTGATCGGCGCTGAGAACCCGCCGGGCACCCCCGGCCTCCAGCCTGGGTGCGACGACGAGATCCTGCCCATCGAGATCGGTGCGGGCTGGCTCAGCACGCCGAACCAGCTGTGCGTCGACACGCCGGAGGGCACGCCGCTCGACCTGCGGCAGATCAATACGGTGCCGCTCTCGCTCCTCGGTCGGGCGCAGGTCGCGCAGGCCGTGTTCGACGGCCAGTTCCTGCTGCCGTTCGCGCCCGAGCCGCCGGAGTTCTTCCTCGTCCCGGGTGATGAGGAGATCGCGATCATCTGGGCCGAGAGCGCGTCGGAGACGATAGGCGATCCGTTCTTCGAGACGGCGTCGCAGCCGACGACGCCCGGCGGCGACCCGAACCCGCTGTTCAACCCGAACTATCGCGAGTTCGACGTCGAGGGGTACCGGATCTACAAGTCGACCGACAACTCGAACTTCGAGCTGATCGCGCAGTTCGACTACGCGACCACGACCTTCACGGATGTGCGCTGCGAGGCGGACCGCGAGTTCGTGCCGGGCGAGGACACGTGCCCGGGCGACGACGTGGTGCTGCCGATCAACGACGTCACGGTCGTCGACTTCATCGCGCAGCCGTTCGTGCTGTTCGGCGGTCCGGAAGCTCAGCGGCTGCGGCTGTCCGACGGCCGCACCCTGGCCATCCAGGGCGACTCGGCAACCACCGGCGCCACGCCGGACCTGACGGATACGGGCGTGCCGTTCGCGTTCATCGACACGGACGTGCGCAACAATTTCCGTTACTTCTACCAGGTGCGCGCCTTCGACATCAACTCGACCTTCTCGGGCCCCATCTCGCTCGAGTCGTCGTCGAATACGAAGAACGCCATTCCGCAGCGGGCGGCACCGAACCAGGTGCTCGCTGGCTTCACGCAGACCATGCAGGGCGCCGACGGCGAACCGCTCGATCCGAACGCGGAGCTGCCGACGATCGATCCCGAAACCGGCATCTTCAGCGGACCGATGCCGCCGACCAACACGGTCGAGGCGACATTCGCTCCGCTCGTGCCGCGCCTGTTGCCGGAGTTCACGCTGACGGCGCGCATCGATTCCGTACGACCCGGGCCGCAGGCGGACGTCGCCTGCACCAATGGCACGGCGCAGCTGATCGGGACGTGCTGGAACATGTACATGACCTTCGATCTCAGCGGCCAGATTACGCAGTCCGTAGCCGCCGGTTTCACGCCGGTGTGGGACGCGTTCGGAGGCGCGGGCTTCACGGAGTTCCTGCTTGGGCAGGCACCGGTCGAGGGTGATCCGGCGTCGCTCCAGGAATTCGGCGCCCCCGAGGGTTTCGTCAGCTTCAACGCGGCGCTCCAGGGCGGCTTCGACGAGTCGATCTGGAACAGCTCGTTCGAGGGCCAGCAGAACCGGCGCCAGGGCGTCGCTGGCACGCCGACCGGTCTGACCGCGGGTGGCTCGCGCTGGTTCAACGGCGCGCAGAACACCACGCCCGATCCGGCGCGGTTCATCCGCGTGGGGCATCTGGAGGAAGCGGACACCGTGTGGGCGCCGATCCACAACACCGACCGCGGCGACGGCACGCAGTACGGCGGCGCCATGCAGTGCTTCGGCTATGCCATTTCCGGCCTCATGCGCTCTGTCGACCTCGAGCTGACGTGGACGGGAGGCACCGTCGAAGTCGTGGACGTGACCCACAACACGCCGGTGATGTTCAAGCCGAGCGTTCAGCAGAACTGGGGCTTCGTCGCTGACGGAAACGGGAACGGCATCGTCGAGTGGACCGACTTCCACTTCATCGATGGTGCCAGTCAGGTGCTCGGGCCTGCAAACCCGAACCTGTCCTTCTGCGGCCATCCCGATGATCCGGCTGCGCGTACGCAGCTGTCTGCGACGCCCGTGGTGGGACCCGTGAGCACGCAGGGCGTGGGCAGCGGCTTCACCGCGACGGGCACGGGATTCGGCCTCTACATTAATGCTGACCGGTTCATCTTCGAGCTACCGGGGGGAGCGCTGCCGCCTGATGGGACGGTGTGGACGCTTCGGAGCTACCACGGCGTGATCCAGTCGGATAACGCCGCGACAGCGGATCCGTCCGGCTACGTCTTCATCGCGTCGCGCGGCGGCAGCGCGGGCATCACGCAGGCGCGTCCGCCGATGGTGCCGGGGCTCGAGGTCGTCTTCGAGTCGCTCGATCGCACGCAGCTCGTCGGCACGCCCGACCTGAGACTGGTCCACACGGTGCCGGATCCGTACTACACGCAGAGCCGCTTCGACCTGAGCCCGGTCGAGAAGGCGCTGCGCTTCGTCAACCTGCCAGCGCAGGCGACGATCCGGATCTACACCGTGAGCGGCCTGCTGGTGGACGTCGTGAACCACGACGATCCAGCGGGCGGCGGCATGGAAACGTGGGATCTGAAGAACCGCAGCGGCCAGTTCGTGGCGAGCGGTGTCTACTTCTACCACGTGTCGACGCCCGACGGGCAGGAGCACATTGGCCGGTTCACCGTGATCAATTCCGGCATCGGCCAGTAGGCGATTCGCGGTCGGCGGCGGGGGCGCGAGCCCCCGCCCGCCCGGCCCGACGCTGAAGCCGATCGGATTTGGCAATCTTCAGGAGGCGTTATGAGGATCTTTGGAAACGGTGCACTCGCCCTGCTCGTCGCGGGCGCCCTGGCGGCGCCAACGCAGGCACGGGCGCAGGTGCAGATCGAAGAGGAGAATACGGGGATCGGTACGGCCGCGGCGGAGTTTCTGCTGCTGGGCGCCGGTGCCCGGGGCATGGCGCTCGGCCCGTCGTACGCGGCGCTCGTCCGCGACGTCGAGTCGACCTACTACAACCCGGCCGGCCTGCCCCTCATGGAGGGCCCGCAGGCCGAGCTGTCGATGATGAGCTACTTCGCCGAGACCGACTACGTCTGGGCCGGCTTCGGTCTGCCGCTGGCCAATGGCGAGTTCGGCCTCGGGCTGAGCCTCGGCAGCTTCGGCTTCAGCGACGCGCCCGTCTTCCGCGAGGGAGACCCGGAGGGCGAGGAAGGCCTGCTCTACGACGTGCGTCAGACGGCCATCGGCCTGTCCTTCGCGCATGCCTTCATCGACCGCTTCACCGGCGGTGTCACGCTGAAGTACATCTCGGACCAGCTCGGCCAGACCGAGGCGAGCGGATTCGCGGTGGACGTCGGCACCAACTTCCACACGGAGTGGAACGGTCGGCCGATCGCGCTCGCGTTCGTGATCCAGAATCTGGGCTCGACGCTCCAGCACAGCGGCGCCGGCCTCCAGTTCAACGAGCTGCCGGAAGGCACGGACGAGCTGCCGGTGACGGCGGTCGACCCGTTCGCCGCGCGCTTCCTCGCGAGCGACTTCACGCTGCCGATCGCCTTCCGCGTGGGCGTCTCCTACGACGTCCTCTCGAATGATGCGAACCGGCTCTCGCTCCTGGGTCAGTTCAGCGAGGTGAGCAACATCAACCAGCCCGGCTTCGGCTTCGCCGGTGAATACGAGTGGACGCCGGTCGACCTGCCGGTGGCGGTCGCGCTGCGTGGCGGCTACGAGTTCCAGTCGGACAACGACGTGAGCGAGGGTGAGCAAGCCTCGTTCGGCGCGACGGTGGCCGAGGCCGAGAACGAGGGCATGGATGGCCTCGCGCTGGGCGGTGGTCTCGAGTACAACCTCGGCGACTACGGCCTCGGCTTCGACTATGCCTACCGCCACTTCGGCGTGCTGGGCAGCCGCAACGTCTTCTCGGTCAGCTTCGGCTGGTAGGAAGTCCGCGGGAGCAGTGATGCAGTTGCATGAAAGAGCCGGACGCGCAGCATGATCGCCGCAACGCTCGCGTTCGCGCTGATGACCGGATCGGCGCAGGGTGCGCAGGAAGAGCCGCTGGAGCTTTCGCTCTTCCGCACCCGCGCCGCAACCGGGGTGACCGCGGTCGACGCGATCGCCGAGATGGATCCGGACGGGCTGTTTGAAGAGAGCCGTTGCACGTACGGGGTCGAAGTCGCTGTCTACGACTCCACGGGTGCCGAGATCGTGCGGGACCGGTGGCGCCGGGCGGCCGACTGCGGAGTCTTCCGCAGAGACCCCGCGGCTCGAGTGGTGGACACGTTCAGCTTCGCGGTCCGGCCCGGGCGCTTCACGGTCGAGATGACCGTGACGCCGGGCGCGGGTGGCGCAGTCCGAACGGTGCGCGAAACGCTCGTCAGTCTCGAGCGCGATGCTCCCGCTTCGGACCTGTACCTGGCGCGCGAGGTCGGCTGGACCGACAGCGCGGAGGCGGGCGGCTGGTCGATCCGCAAGGGTCAACTGGGCATCGCGGCGGAAGCCGAGCTGCAGATCCCGTCGACGAGGCCGTTCCTCGGCTATTACCTCGAGCTGTACGAGCCCGGGGCGCCGCGAGTGAACGGAGTCGTGCAGGCGCGGATTCGCAGGCCGGAAGGCGGCTCGGTCGCGGAGTTCACGCTCCAGCGGATCGAGCGCCTCGATACGGACCGGCCGATTGCCGGGACCGTGTCACTGGCGGGGCTGCCGGAGGGCCGGTACGAGCTGGAAGTCACGGTCGGATTCGACGATGCGCCGGATCTGGTTCGGAGCGAGCGCTTCGAGGTCGTTCCGGGAGTGGCTCCCGAGGTGGCACAGGGTGACACGCCCGGCGCGGGCGAGCTGAGGGAATACTTCGGCTCGCTACCCGACGAGGAGCTGGCGCGCTTCGATCCGATCGCGATCTGGATGACGTCGGAGGATTCGCGCCGTACCTTCGGCTCGCTATCGCCGGAGGGAAGGCGGCAGTTCCTGGCGGAGCTCTTTCGGCGGACGACGTTTCCGGTCGACGGCGGCGAGTCCGTTTCGGGAGTCGACGCGCTCCGGCTCTTTCTCGAGCGCACGCGCCAGGTGGAGCGGGAGTTCGTCGAGAGGACGGGGCAGGACGGAACACCGGCGTGGCGGACGGATCGCGGACGCATCGTCATGCTGAGAGGCATGCCCGACGACCGGATCCGGCGGCCGATGCCGGCGAACGACACGAGGCCCTACGAGATCTGGTACTACAACATCGGATCGGGATACGTCTATCTGTTCGCGGACGAGAGCGGTTTCGGTCACTACCGGATGATTTACACGACGGACCCGTCGATGGTCACGCTGCCGGACTGGGCGCGACGGGTCGGACCGGCCGCGGTCTCCGAGCTGGCCACATACTACGGACTGCGGGATAGATTCTGAGGAGTAGAATGGCCGGGAAGACCGGCCGTTTCATCACGCCCGCGAGGGCGCAGGAAGGAGAGCCCATGATGAATACGCGTTTGAGCAAGATGCTGGTCGCGCTGCTGGCGGTTGCGACCGCCGGGGCGTGCGACGATCCGCCGATCGAGCCGGGCGACAACGATCCGGCTCGGCTGTTTACCAGCTCGTCGGTGGTCGTCGTCGAGGCCGGTGCTTCGACCCTGGTACGGGCGTTCCTGGTGAACGATCTCGGCAATCCGCTCACTGGTGACGTCGATTTCTCCGCGTGCGATGCTACGATCAGCGTCGCCGCCGATCCGGCGCAGACGGACGTCGAGCCGGGGTCGAACTTCCTCGTCACCGGCGTCACGCTCGGCGAGAGCTGCGTCAACGTGAGCGCCGCCGGGTTCGAGGAGACCATCACCGTGCACGTCGTGCCGGCGGAGCTGTTCGTGACGGCCGCGCCGGATACGGTGCGCGCGGGCGATGCGGGGACAATCGATCTCGAGACGCGGACCACGGCAGGTGTGTTCGTCGGTCCGTTCGCGGACACCGACGTCACCTTCGAGTCGTCCGACGAGGACAGGCTCTTCTTTACCGACAACGCCGGCGCCTTCGACACGGAGGAGGCGGGCGGCGTCACGGTGACCGCGACCTTCGAGTCGTTCGGGGTCGTGCGCGAAGTCGAGATTCCGATCACGGTGATCCCGGGTCTCCCGGCCGCAGGCTCGTTTGCCACCGAACTCGGCGCGACTTCGGGCGGCGACACGACTTCGGCGACGGTCGAGCTCCAGGACACGATCGGCAATGTGAACGACCTCGCGGCGGACATCGATAGCATCGTGGTAACCAGCTCCGATGAGAGTGTCGCTACCGCGTTCGCTACGATCACCGAGAACGAAGACCTCGAGGGTCGGGTAATCCTGACCGTTTTCGCCGTAGGCGTGAGCGGGGGAACGGCAGACGTCAGCGCTACGGTGTTCACGGTGAATGGCGAGATCGACGCGGGCTCCTCGGAAGTGACGGTACTGAGCCCGAGCCTGGTGGCGATCGCACCGACCAGCGGCGCGCCGGGTAGCACAGCGGTGATCAGCGGCACCGGGCTGGCAGCAGCCGGCTTCACGACGCAGGTGTTCATGGGTTCGCTCGACGTGACTGCGTTCATCGACGCGGCGACGGCGACGACCATCACGCTCGATATGCCTACTGCACTCGCGAACGGCGATCAGAACATCACCGTCGCCGTGGGCGGAGTGGCAGCGCCGGACACCGTTATATGGAATCAGACGACCACGGTGGACGTGCACGCTCCTGAGAACGAAGATCCTGCGACGGCGCCACTGATCGTGGGCGATGTGGCCGGGAGCCTGGGTGGCGACAACATCGACGACTTCTACACCTTCACGCTCGCCGCGCCGGCCACGATCAGTCTCCGGATGGATTGGCCCGGCCCGAAGGATATCGACTTCTCCGTCGTCGACACGGGCTTCACCGCCTTCGAATGCTCGGGCAACGCCGGTCGCACCGGTGCCAACCCGGAGAATATCCCGGACTGCGAGCTCGATGCGGGTACGTACATGATCTGGATCAACGACTACTCGAACGATGCCGACGGCGACACGACGCCGGTTGGGTACCACATCCTCATCACCGAGGAATAGGCGGGCGAGATAGTCAGAGAAAAGCCCCGGAGCTTCGGCTCCGGGGCTTTTTTTCATGCCCGCTGATCCGGGAACGGACCCGACCCGGCGTCAGCCTTCGCCGTGACGGCAGGTCTCGAGCGCGTCGAACAGGCGCTCGAAGTGGTCGGGGCGGTGCGTGGCGGTGGCGCACAGGCGGAGGCGAGCCTGGCCGGGCGAGACGGCGGGGAAGACGACGGCCGAGACGAAGATGCCCTGGTCGAGCATGCGGCGGGCGTAGCGGTAGGCGCGCCACTCGTCGCCCAGGATGAGGGGAACGACGGGCGAAGTGGAGTCGCAGGCGTCGAAGCCCCGGGCGGCCAGGCCGTCCTTCAGCAGGCGCGCGTTGTCCCGGAGGCGCGCGACGCGCTGGGGCTCGTCGCGGACGATGCGAAGCGCCTCCAGGATGGCGGCGGCATTGGGCGGCGTGAGCGCGGCGGAGAACATGTAGGGCGCGGAGCCGTGCTGCATGAAGATACGGAGCGCGCGGGAGCCCGCGATGAAGCCGCCGGACGAGGGAATCGCCTTGGACAGCGACCCGGTCACGATGTCGATGCGGGCGGGGTCGATGCCCTGCTCCTCGCAGATGCCGCGGCCGGTCGCGCCGACGGCGCCGATGGAGTGGGCCTCGTCGACGAGCAGGAACGCGCCGTAGCGGTCGCGGATCTCGATCAGCTCGGCGAGCGGGGCCTGGTCGCCGTCCATGCTGAAGACGGAATCGACGGCGATGAGGATCCGTTTCGCGCCGCGGTTGCGCGCCTGCCGCAACCGCCGCTCGAGGTCCTCCATGTCGTTGTGGCGGAAGCGCCGCATGGTGCAGCCGGCCAGGCGCACGCCGTCGACGATGCTCTGGTGCGCATACTGGTCCAGCAGGGCGTAATCGTCGGGGCCGAAGAGGGCGCTGATCGCCGCGAGATTGGCGTCGTAGCCGGAGCCGAAGCAGGCCGTCGCCTCGTGGCCGAGGAATGCCGCCAGCTCGGCCTCGACTTCCAGGTGCAGCTCGAGGGTGCCGGTCAGCAGACGGACTCCGCCCGTGGAGGTGCCATACCGGTCCACGGCCTGCTGGACCGCGGCCGCGATGCGAGGGTGGCCGATGAGGCCCAGGTAGCTGTACGACGAGAACATGAGGATGTCCTCGCCCAGCGCGCCCGATTCCGGACCCGCCGCCCGCGAGAGCGGGAGCTGATAGGTGTAGAGCGCCTCGGGCAGACCCTGCGAGAACAGCCCGAACCAGCGGCGGACCGCGGGGGTGTCCAGCAAGGGCTGCTCGGCGATCAGCTCATCGACCCCGCGCCCATCGAAGTACCCGCCGAACGGGTCGCTCGTGAACTCGGCGAGGCGGGTCGTCGTTTCCGGGCGCGCGTCGGCCGCTGGTTCCTGCTTCGACATGATCCTTCGGAGATACCGGGTTGGTGGGGGGCGATTCCAGTTGAAACTAGGGGAATCCCCGCGATTGGGCTATGGCCGCCTGAGCGACCGCCGCGGGTGGCCAGGCCCGTCCGGGCGCGATTAGCTTCAGGGCATGTCCTCGATCGATTCCACGACTACTCCGAGTTCAGCCGACGGCTCCGTTCCCGGCGGAGCGCGGCTGCCCCCGGGGATCGACCGGCGCGGCTTCCTGCGCTCGACGGCGGGGGGCGGCGTGGCGATCGGCCTCGCCGCGCTGCTGCCCGGCTGCGGGCGCGAAGCGTCGGCCGGGGCTGCCGCGGCCGGCGAGCTGCGGTCGCTCACCGGGAAGGAATTCGAGGTCGCCCGCGCCGCCGCGGAGGCGCTTCTCGTGGGCGTCCCGATCGATCCCTCGGCCATCGCCACGCGGCTCGACTACGAGCTATGGGCGGTGGGCGGCGCGATCGAGGAGGACGTGCGCACCGTGCTCCAGCTCCTGGAGCACCTGACGCCGCTCGGCGGCCGGCTGCGCCGCTTCACGGAGCTGAATCCGACCGAACGGCTGGCCTACCTCGAGACCTGGCGCAACAGCCGCTTCAACCTGCGCCGCGCGTCGTTCAATGCGATCAAGTCGTTCGTCTACTTTTTCGCGTACGCGGATCCGGCCATGTGGGCGGCCACGGGCTTCCCCGGCACCTGGCCCGGGCGCATCCCCGTCGGCATTCCGCCCATCGATTTCGGCGAGGTCGTGTGATCATCGAGGGGACGAAGCGAACGGGTGACCTGCGGGACCGGGCGGACGTCGTGGTCGTCGGCACGGGCGCGGGGGGCGGCACGCTCGCGGCCTACCTGTCGGACCGCGGGCACGACGTGGTCATGCTCGACCGCGGCGGCTTCTTCCGCGCCGAGGACTTCCATCAGCGCGAGCGCGAGGCGATGGGGGAGTTCAACGGGCGGCGCGGCATGGACACGTCCGACGACAACGCGATCTTCATCAATTACGCGCGCGCGATCGGCGGCACCACGGTGCACTACTGGGGGGATTCGTTCCGCGCGCCACACGACCGGCTCGAGCGCTGGCGCACCGAGCACGGCCTCGACTGGATGACGCCCGCCGCGCTGGATCCGCACTTCGACGCGATCGAAAGCGAGCTCGGCATCCACCTCGCCGGCGAGAGCCTGTTCAACGACAACAACCGGCTGGTGCGCCGCGGCTGCGAGGCGCTCGGCGTCGAGGGAGCGGCCGTGCCGACGGCTCGCGTCGACTGCATCGCGTGCGGCTGGACGCAGTTCGGCTGCGCGTTCAACCGCAAGACATCGCAGCTCATCACGACGATTCCCCGCGTGTCGCGGCAGGGAGGACGGGTTTACAGCGACGCGCGCGTCGATCGCATCCTGATCGAGAACGGCCGCGCCCGCGGCGTGGAGGGGGCGCTGCTGAATCGCGCGACCGGACGTCCGCAGGGCCGCTTCCGCGTCGATGCGAACACCGTGGTCCTCGCGGGCGGCGCGCTGGGCACGGCCGAGCTGCTGCTCCGCTCGACCGCCGATCCGGTCGTCGGCCGCCGTCTCTACATCAACCCGCACTACTGGGTGTTCGCGGACTTCGGCCGCGAGATCGACAATGTCGGGGGCATCCCGACCGCCTACGCCGTGCACGAGTGGCGGCGCGAGCGGCGGTCCCCCAGCGGCGAATACCAGGGCGGCGGCTACATCATGCTGTGCAGCCACCAGCAGCCCGGCGTCACGGCGGCGATGCTGGCCGAGACGGGCGCCGCGCATGCCGAGCGGATGTCGAAGTACCGGCAGCTCGGCTCGCTCATGTCGGTCATCGACGAGGAGCATCCCGGGCGTGTCTATCTGCGCGACGGCCGGCACGCGGTCTCCTACCGCGTGAGAGGCATCGATGCGCTCAAGGCCGTCGACTACCTGAAGAACGCGTCGCGCATCTTCCTGGCGGCGGGCGCCCGGGAGGTATGGGTGCCCGACATCCACAGCACGGTGGTGCGCTCCGAGCGCAACCTCGCGTCGATCACGCTCCGCTCGGTCATGCCGAACGCGCAGTTCGCCGCGGGCTCGCACCTGATGGGCACGGCGCCCCTGGGCTCGGATCCCGAGGACTCGTTCGCGGATCCGTCGGGCCAGGCGCACCGGATCCCGGGCGTCTGGGTGGCCGACGGCGCGGCGCTGCCGGGATCCGTGTCGGTCGATCCGTCGCTCACGATCATGGCGGTCGCGAGGCACATCGCAGCGGGGATCGACGGTGCGGCGTCGTAGGGCGATGGCGGCGTTTCTTGGGGCGTCAATTGGCGCGTCGTTAGCGGGCGGGGGCGGGGGCGGCACCGCGCCGCGGACCGGTTCCGCTCGCGGCGCCGTCCTCGGCTCGCGGCTGGACTCCGGGCGGTCTTGCGGCTGAGCTTTGCGGCGCTCGCCATGCGGCGGCCCGCGCGCTGCACAGGTCCGCTCTGCGGTGCCGCCCCCGCCCCCGCCGCCGCCCTGGCGCCTGCCAGGGCAGCCGCCTCGGAACCCGCGGGGCGCCAGCCGTAGCTCTCGCCGCTGCTGTCTACTGACTGAAAGGCGGAAGAACGTCCAAGCATAAGGGGCTGCCCCGCTCGCCCGCCGCGCCCAGGCCTAGGTCGGCAGAAACGTTCTGAGCATCGAGAGATCGATGTTTCCGCCGCTGATGACGGCGACGATGTTGGACTCCGGCGGGAAGGAAATCCTGCCGGCGAGCATCGCGGCGACGGCGGCGGCGCCGGCCGGCTCGGCCATGATCTTGGAGCGTTCGAGGAGGAAGAGCATCGCCTGGATGATCTCCTCGTCGGACACGAGGACGACTTCGTCCACCATGGTGCGCGCGTGCTCGAGGACGATGCGGCCGGTGCTGGGCGTGGCGAGGCCGTCGGCGATGGTGCGGATGCGATCGAGCTGAACGACCTGTCCCGCGTCGAGCGCGGCGTAGAGCCCGGCGGCGCCTTCCGGCTCGACGCCGATGATGCGGACGTGCGGGTGCGTCGCCTCGATGGCCGCAGCGATGCCGACGACGAGACCGCCGCCGCCGGTGGCGACGACGATGGCATCGACGTCGGGCAGGTCCTCGACGATCTCGAGGCCGACCGTGCCTGCGCCCGCGATGATGTGCTCGTCGTCGTAGGGGTGGATGAAGGTGTAACCCATCTCGGTGCGGAGCTGATCGGCCCTGCGGAAGGCGTCGGCGAAGCTGGGCTCGAGGATGACCTCCGCGCCGTAGCGCCGGCTCGCTTCGATCTTGGAGAAGGGCGCCGTCTCGGGCATGACGACGGTGCACTTCACGCCCTCCGAGGTCGCGGCGTAGGCGACGGCCTGGGCATGATTGCCGGCGGAGGCCGCGACGAGACCGGCATGCCTCTGCTCGTCGCTCAGGTGGAGCACCTTGTTGAGCGCGCCGCGCGGCTTGAACGAGCCGGTTCGCTGGAAGGCCTCGACCTTGAGGAACGCCTTCGTGCTACCGCAGATGTCGCCCAGCGTGCGGGAGGTGACGAGCGGCGTACGGTGAATGCGGCCTTCGATGAGGCGGCGGGCGGCGACGACGTCGGCGTGGCTGATCACGGGGAGCGGAATCTTCGCGCGCGTGTCGTGCGGGGCAAGCGGACGACGCTGTGGCTCCGCGGCGTCACGCATTCCGGAAGGCATCGCGCTCGTCGACCGGGATCGGGCGACGTCCGCCGAACCCGGTGTCGACGTCGTGCCAGTGCCCGATCTCGGGCTCGCCCGCCCGCCAGCAGAGCAGCACCGGCCGCCCATCGCGCAGGCTGTAGAAGTCGACGAGCCCCTCGTCGAAGCCCTTGAAGTGGCAGCCGACCTCGGACAGCTCGTCGACGAATGCGTTGAGCCTGCGGGTCCGCTCGTCGAGCTCGATGCGCAGCGCGCGCGCTTCGGCTCCGGTCTCGCGGCTCGACTCGACGAGTCGACGGAACCGCTCGAGCGGCGCCTGCAGCGTCTCGTGTGCCAGCAGGATGTCGTCGACGATGCGGCGCACGAGCGGCAGCGTGCGGTTGGCTTCCGCCCAGGTGAAGTACCGCGTGGTGGCCGCGGGCCACACTCCGGCGGTTCGCCTCATACCCGCACGGTCCATTCGCAGACATCGTCGCCGCGGGCTTCGCAGCGGGTATGCTCTGCCTTGCCGCCGCCGCGCAGGTAGCGATCGATCAGGGCCTGGAAGGCGCTGGTATAGAGCGCGCAGGCGACGCCGCCCGGGTCGACCTCCGCCGTGATGCTGCCGCGCAGCCGCACGCGGATGGGCCGGGTGAGGATCATGGGCTCCGCCCCGGCCGCGACGCGGCGGGCAAGGAGCCGGGCACGACGGGCGAGCGCGGCGCGACCGAGCGCCCGTGGCAGCAGCCGCGCGATACGGGCGCGTCGTCCGGGGATGCCGGTCAGGTAGCGAGCCACCACGCCGCGGCCGGCCGCGTCCAGGACCTCCTCGGCGTCCGGCCGGCGGATGACGAGCCGGATCAGATCCACCAGCTCGCGCGCGGGCACCGGCCGGCCCTTCCGGCGCGCCTCCTCGTAGCGGCGGATCTGCGAGTGGATGACATCACTCAACCCGAGACGCCGCGGCAGGCTGGCCGTCAGGTTCTCGTCCTCGAGCACTTCCTCGGGTCGGTCGTGCGCGCGCACCGATTCGAGGAGGGAGAGCGGCAGCACGGCCGACACTTCGGCGACACGCACCGGCGGCTCGGCGGGCGGCAGTCCCGGCGTAAAGCGCGCGGGGCGGGATCGGGTCCCGGGGCCTTCGGATGCTTCCATGACCTCAATTTCCGGAGTCCGGGAGCGAACTGCAATGGCACCCGACCGGCTCGCTTGTTGCGTCGGACCGGCCGGAAATCGCTCCCGGCGGTATCCAACTACAATTCGAGGGCCATGGTCGACCAGACGTGCGTTTTCTGCCGGATCATAGCCGGCGAGGAGATGGTCAGTCTGATCCACGAGGACGACCAGACCCTGGTCTTCATGGACATCAATCCGGTGAGCCGGGGCCACGCCCTCGTCGTCTCCCGCGAGCACCATCCGCAGATCTGGAACCTGCCGGAAGAGCTGTTATTGCACTGTTTCGGCGTCTCGCGCCGCATCGCCGAAGGGATCAAGAAGTCGACCGGCGCGCAATCGGTGAACGTGTTCTGCGCCGACGGCGTCGATGGCGGCCAGGACGTACCGCACTTCCATCTCCACCTGATCCCGGTTCTGAAGGGGGAGGCGTTTCCGCTCCAGCTGCCGCCTTCCGGAACACCGATACCGACGCGCTCGGAGCTGGACGTGATGGCAGCACGGATCGGTCGGGCCATCCAGGACGCCTGAAGTCCGAAGCGCGATATCCCTTTTCGAAACCATGTAGACAACGTATACAACGTCTACAACGTCTACATCGTCTACATAGTCGCGAGAGGGGAGGCCCGCCTCCGGCCCCCCGCGCGCGAGGTGGACGTCGTCTGCGTCGCGCCCGGGAGTCGCGCGCCGGGGTGCACGCTTTCGGCACGCAGATTAGCTTCAAAGGCATGAAGCGCTATCCGGCATTCGACCCACCTGAGTACCTCGACTGGAAGGCGGATTCTGCCCTCGTCGACGAGTTCAGCGATCGAATCAAGCGGGCGCCGGCGCGGGAGGCGATCGTCGCCTCGTTGTCGCAGGAGGAGCTGCTGCGCCTGTACGAGGGGATGGTGCGCAACCGGCTGCACGACATCACGCTCAAGCGATGGGTGCGGGGCGGCGTCATCTCGAAGGCGTGGCTGGGGACGGGCGAGGAGGCGGTCACGATCGGTGCGGTGCACGCGCTGGATCGGGAGCGGGACATCGTCTCGCCGATGATCCGGAATGCGGGTGCGTGTCACGAGATGGGGATGTCGCTGGAATCGCTGTTCCATGGCTATCTCGGGACGGTCGAGTCCCCGAGCCGGGGAACCGACCTGCACGTCGGCGATCTGGAGCAGCGGGTTCTGCCGCCGATCTCGCCCGTCGGCGACACGATACCGGTGGTCGCGGGCATCGCGCTCAGCTTCCAGCAGCGCGGCGAGTCGCGCGTGGCCCTTGCCTGGATCGGTGACGGCTCCACGAAGACCGCGGCGTTTCACGAGGGGATGAACCTCGCCGCGGTGCGGCGCTCGCCGGCGATCTTCGTGATCCAGAACAATCAGGTTGCGCTGGGTACGCGGCTCGAGCAGCATGGCGCGGGCGCGCTGCGCGAGTGGCCGCGGATGTACGGCGTGGCGGGGCTGGAGGCGGATGGCAACAACGTGCTCGACGTGTATGCGGCGACGCGCATCGCGGCGGATCGCTGCCGGGCGGGAGAAGGGCCGGTGATGCTGATCGTGGAGACGTTCCGCATGGGTGGACACGCGACGCACGACGAGCGCGAGGCGCGGGAGACCCTCCCCGCGGAGCTGTTCGCGCAGTGGGGGCGCAGGGATCCGATCGGTCTGTACGAGGCGTGGCTGGAGCAGCGGGGCATCGAGCGCGAGCGGCTCGAGGCGATCGAGGCGGAGGTCAGCGAGGAAGTCGAGTCCGCCGCCGAGCG
>DATKDR010000006.1:0-4778 GCA_035512635.1 Longimicrobiales bacterium
CTGGACCGCCGTCTACTTCACCAGCTTCCTCGCCCTCTGGCAGGGTCAGACCCCCGGCAAGCGGATGGTAGGGCTGCGGGTCATCCGGCTCGACGGCCGGCCCATGACCTGGTGGCTCGCCTTCGAACGGTTCGGAGGCTATGCAGCCTCCCTCTCCATCGGACTGCTCGGCTTCCTCCAGATCCTCTGGGACCGCAACCGCCAGGGCCTCCACGACAAGGGCGTCGGGACCGTCGTCGTCCGCGAGCCGGACTTCCGGGCGCGCATGGCGGCTCGTGAGGTTGCTTGAGGAGGATCGTGCTTGCGTGTGCTGATCCTGGCGCGACCTTCGCGGGCTCGGGTCGGGTGCCGGGCACTTATGGGTTCTTGACTCGCTGAGGGCGGCGGAGGGTGTGGGAGGGCCGCGGAGGAAGGAAATGTTGGTGTGCACATCGTGCGGGAGCCGATCGGAGCGGGGGGCCGTGGCGGCGATATGAACCTGCGACGGCCGGACCACGACACTTGCTAGCTTCTCAGCTGTTCGCGCTCGCCAACGACAACCAGCGGCGTTGACCCCGTCTCTGCGGCGCTCTGCGAGTCCACCGTTCGCGCGGCATCGCCGCGAACCCGGATTGCGCGAGACGAGGGTGACTACCGCACAGGGCGACTCCCGGGGCGTGACCCGAGCAGGTGGTCCGCGGCGCGAATGCCGCTCCGCACGGCGCCCTCCACCGTCGGCGCGACGAGGTAGTCGCCGGCGAGCGTGATGCCGGGCGGGAGCGCGGCGGGATCGAAGCGCAGGATGTGACGCAGGTGACCGGGCAGAAACTCGGTGTAGCCTTCGGGCAGCGGGTACGAGCGGGCGCGGACCACCCGTGCGCCGACGCCGGGAAAGATCTCCTCGAGGGCCGGCAGCAGTTCGTCGGCCACGTCCTGCGGCTCCACCTCCGCGAGTGAAGCCGCGATCCGCGGCGCCGGCAGTGCGAGCAGCAGGCCGCTGCCGGGCGGCACGAGACCCTTCGCCTTCCGCTCCTGGAGGCACACGCCGACGATGCTGCGGCCCGGCGCTTCGCCGCGCGGAATCGTCAGCCCGAACCAGTCGGCATCGAGCGGGCGGTCGAGCAGGAGTGCGAGCGTCGCCGTGGGCGCGACGCTGACCCGGTCCAGCCACTGCCGCGCGCTGTCACTCACCAGCAACGGACGCGCTGCAGCCGCCGGCGTGGCGACGACGACACCGTCGAACGGCTCCTCACCGTCCGCCCAGCCCACTTCGACGCGTTCGCCCTTACGCACCACCCGCGTGACCCGAACGTCGCGACGCACGGACGCACCCCTCGCTTCGAGAGCGACCGCCACCGCGGCAGGCAGCGCGCCCACACCGCCACGCACCGCCAGCACGCGCACGTCCAACCCGACCCTGGCCAGCGCGTGATACAGCGGCGCACTGGTCCGTTCCGGCGGCGTCCCGTAGTACGTGGCGAGCAACGGGTACGCCAGCAACTCGAGGAAGTCGTCGCCGAGCTCCGCCTCGCCCCACTCCGCGATCGACTCGTCGTCCCAGCGATCGCCACCCGTGCGCGCGGGATCGTTCGCGTCCAATCCCCGCATCCGCGACGCGAGATACGGCAGATACTTCGCCGCCAGCCGCAGCTTCAGCGGCATCGACAGCGCCGTGCTCCTCGCCATACTCGAAACCGAACCGTACACCACCGGGTGCGCCCGACCCCGCCGCCACAGCGCATCGCGACCCGGCGAACGCACGATCGACCCCTTTGCCCCCACCGCCGCGGCCAGACTCAGCGTCGCGTCGAAGGTGGACGACAGCAGCTGCACCGCAACATCCACGGTCGCACCGTCGAGCGCATCGCTCCGCATGCGACCGCCCACCTCCGGCCTCGCCTCGAACAGCGTCACCGCCACGCCGCGCTCCGCCAGCCGCCACCCCGCCGCCAGCCCCGCCGGCCCCGCCCCGACCACCGCCGCGCTTTCCATCCAGCGAGATTACACACGGGGGCCCACGCTCACCAGTCTGAACGTGGGCCCCCGTGTGGAATCTCGTACAGGCGCCGGCCGCGACTAGAGTTCCGCCTGCCTCCCGTACGGCAGCGCAGGCACGGGCCGCACCTTCCAGCCCCAGATGAACATCGCCACTCGTGGCGGCTTCAGCGGTTCGAAGATGTCCCGGATCACGATCCCCGGCGCGGCGCCCGGTGCGGGCACCTCGTAGTCCTTCCCGTCTTCCATCCGTCCTCCTTCGGACTGCGCGCGGCCGAGCGGCCGGCGCACCGCGTGTATGGCATGCGTCGTTCCGAAGCCGAAGGATTGAGCTAACTGGTTACAGGACGCGCAGTCCCGTGGATCAGACGGCGAGGCGAGAGGCCTCGGCTGTCTCCTGTCGAGGACGGGTCGGTGTGTCTGAACGACGCAGCCGCTCCCATTGACGGAAGTCCGGAAGGCCGAGCTTCTCGAAGAGGAGGCCGTCGACGGCATCGGCGAGGAGGAGCTCGGTGAGCGGGTACTGGTCGTCGGGGGTGGCGAACAGGCGGGAGACGGCCTGGTCGGCGAGCTCGAGGAGTTCGTCGCGCGTGAGTCCGGTCTTGAACTCCTCGATCTGCTCTTCGACCCAGTACTGGTAGAGCTGGCGGGGGGGCAGGACGGGTGACGTCATGGCGTCAAGGTAATCAGAGGATCGTTCGCTGCACAAGCGTGACGTGCGTTGCGGTCGGGATGCGCGGCGGCGGTGATGAGTTCAGCGAACGCGTTCACGCGGTACGTCGTCGACGACGATGGTTTCGATGCCGTGTGCGCGCAGTCGAGCGGCTTCGGCCTCGGCGTCGGCGAGGCGACTGAACCTGCCGATCCGGACGCGTGCGAGCGCGCTGCCGTCGAGGATGGCGACGCGAGCATCGAAGCCGGCGCGAACGAGTCTCTGCGCGAGGGCACGCGCGGAGTCGTGGTCGCGGAAGGCACCGGTCTGTGCGGCGAAGCGTGCATGAGCTGGAGGATCGCCGGGCGCCGGTAGTGGTGATGGTTCGGCACGCGCAGCGGCCGCTTCCGTGGTGAGGCAGGCGACTTCCTCCTCGGTGCGCAGGAGCGCGCGGATCTCTGCGTCGGCTGCACTGGCCTCGAGGCCGGTGCGAGACGCGGCGCACGCGCGATCGGGGCGGCGGGTAGCGGTGTGCGCGCGTGCGAGCCAGAGCAGGGCGGCGGGCCGCTCGGCAGCGCGCGGGTAGTCGGCGGTCAGGCGCTCGAGATAGGCGGCGGCGCGGGGTGCATCGCCGCTGGCGAGCAGGCCCTGACCGAGGCGAAGCAGTGCGGCGGGCGCGTCGCCGGAGGTCGGGTAGGCGAGCGCGATGGCGAGGTAGGAGTCGATGGCGACGGCGGCGTCCGTCGCGAGTCGACCCTCGAGGAAGAGGGCCTGCGCGTGGGCAGCGGGACCTGCGCCGGGTGAGCCGGTCGGATGGCGCACGCGCCACGAGGCGAGCGTGGAGCGTGCTTCGGACAGGCGTCCGGCGGCGGCGAGCGAGTCGACGCGAGCGAGGGTCGCATCCTGTGCGTGGACGGAGGCCGTGGCCAGCAGCGAGAAGAGTCCGGCGAGCAGCGCGCGCGTCATGCGGCGACGCGGTCGTGGGCCTCGAGGCGGAGCAGCAACTCCCCGAGGACGGCGCGATCGCCGAGCGGAGTGGACTTGAGGAGGCGGTCGGCGCGCAGGAGGTCATCGAGCGCGGCGTCGATGGCCCCGGGCTGCCAGCGTCGAGCCTGTCCGAGGATGCGGCGCGCGAGCCATTTCTGATTACCGGGCAGCAGGGCGTCGAGGGCGCGTTCGCCGCCGTTCGCGCCGATGCCGATGCGCAGCATCTGGGAGCCGAGGCCGATCACGAGGGCGACGCCCGACTCGCCCGCGTCGAGCAGCACGGGCAGCGCCCGTCTCGCTTCGGCGAAGCGGCGCTCACCCACCATGTCGATCCAGTCCCAGCGGTTCTGCGACGGCACGATGCCGACGACCGCGGTCACGTCCCTGGTCGTCGCGACCGCGCGTTCGCCGACGTAGTCGCGGAGCTTGTGGATCTCCTGCATGAGGACGCCGAGAGCGGGACCGACCGCGGCCGCGAGCGCGCGCGCCGCGCCGGGCTCGAGCTCGAGACCGTCGGCCGCTGCGCGCTCGATCAGCCAGCCAGGCAGATCGGAGGAAGACGGCGAAGGCACCTCGACCGCGGTCGTGCGCTTCTCGAACGTGGTCCAGAACTTCGGCCGCTTCTTCCCGTCCGGAAGCTGGCCGACGAAGAGGAGCGCGATGCCGGGTGCGCCACCGAGCAGCGACTCGATCGTGGCGCGGGTGCGCGCATTGGCGGCGAGGAGCTGTGCGTCGCGCACGACGACGACGCGCCAGTCGCCGAACATGGGCGGCGTGGCCGCGAGCGTTGCGAGGGTGTCGGGCTCGGTGTCACCCGCGCGGACCTGATCGAGATTGAACGCGCGGCCGGTGGCGTCGAGGTGGGCGTCCACGACGCGCTCCACCAGCTCTTCGACCAGGTACTCGTCCGCGCCGTGCAGGAGGTAGACGCCCCCGCGACTTCCCTGCGCGAGTGCGCGCAGGAGCGCAGCCGGCTTCACGGCCGGCATGCTATTCGAGGGTGTGGAGGTGACTGGCGAAGACAGCGCGGCCGAGGCGGCCGCCATACACGGGCGGCTCCACGATCAGCGGCGAGTAGGGTCCGGGGAAGGTCATGGTCAGGCTGTGCGGCGCCTCCCCGCCGGGGACGGGAAGCGCCGCGGAGGCACCGACCGGATACCACCAG
>DATKDR010000007.1:0-17941 GCA_035512635.1 Longimicrobiales bacterium
GCGAAGCGGAACAGGATCGCGCCGCCGACCAGGATCGCGGCCCAGACGAGCGTGAAGACCTTGCCGACGCGCATGAGGTGCACGCTGTCGTCGCGGCCGGTCAGCGGCGAGTAGAGGTCGAGCGTGGTCGACGACGCGAGCGCATTGATCGACGACGACAGCGTCGACATCGCGGCGGCGAGGATGCCGGCGATCATGAGTCCGGCGAGCCCGGTCGGGAACGCCTCGATCACGAACGCGGGGAAGACCTCATCGGGCGCGGCGAACTCCCGGCCGCCGAAGTACACGAACATGCCGAGGCCGATGGCCAGGAAGAGCGCGAACTGGAGCACGACGATCGTGGCGTCGCCCATCAGCGCGAAGCGTGCGGCGCGCAGGTCGCGCGCGGCCATGAGGCGCTGCACGACCAGGTGATCGACGCCGTGCGAGGCCATGGACAGCACCGCGCCGCCGACCAGTCCGGTCAACAGCCACTGGCCGCTCGCGAAGCCGCCCTCCAGGTGGAAGACGTCGAGCTTCTCCGCGGGCAGCGCGGTCACGATCGCGCTCCAGCCGCCGTCGACCGCGGCGCCGAGGAGGAAGATCGCGACGACGCCGCCCGAGATGTAGAGCACGAGCTGGATCACGTCGACCCAGACGACCGCGCGCAGGCCGCCCGTATACGTGTACACGAGCGTGATCGCGCCGGTGAGGAGGATCGACTGCCAGTAGGGAAGTCCCGACAGCAGCGTGACGGGGATCGAGGCCGCGAAGACGCGCACCGAGTCGCCGAGCGCGCGCGTCACCAGGAACAGCACGGACGCGAAGCGCCGCGCGGTGCCGCCGAAGCGCTCCTGGAGGAACGCGTACGTCGTGGTCGCGCCGCGCCGGAAGTGCAGCGGCAGGATGAGCATCGCGACCACAGTCCGGCCGATGAAGTAGCCGAACGCGAGCTGGAGGAACCACAGGTCGCCAGTGTAGGCGGTAGCCGGCACGCTGATCACGGTGAGCGCGCTCGTCTCCGTCGCGACGGTCGAGAACGCGAGCGCCGGCCACGGCAGCTTGTGGCGACCGAGGAAGTAGTCGTCCGCGTCCGCCTGCCGTCCGCCCGCGATCAGTCCGACCGCGACCGCGCCCAGCAGGTATGCAGCGAGGACGATGTAGTCGATGGGGGTCATGGTGGGGAAGGGTGCGGCGGACGAGCCTCATCGCGCCAGTATGAGGCGGCGCGGCGACTGCGAGTCAGGAATTTCAACGCGCTCCCCGATCACCTCACCTCACCTCACCTCACGGAAGTTGGCCCGTCGCTTGCTCTTGTACGCCTGCAGAAACGCGAATCTCGAACGGGCGAGGACCCATGAACGAACCGAGGATCTCGATATGCGGAGTGATGGAGTATCCCTGCAGCGGGGTATGCCGCGACTGGATCCGCGAGCACGAGGCGGTATGGGTTCACGAGGACGGCTCGTATGCGGCGACGGGGGGACGTCCCTACTGCCCCGCCTGCGCGCCGAGCGGCGCGACGTCCGTGGGCAACGCCGCATAGATCGACGCCGGCGGCGCGGGCCCGCGCTGCCCTTCCGCTGACGATCCGGTCGCGGGCGACTTCCCGCGGCTGGTTCATCCCCCGATCACCACGTCGATCGGTCCGAACGTCGCCTCGTCGGTCGCGCCCGCGTGTCCGTAGCCGATGCGGAGCACGCCCGACGCGCCGCCGGACGTGGCCACGGTCAGATCGAAGAAGAAGCCGGTATCGTCGGACACGTTCGTGACCGTGGCGAGGAATGCGGGCTCGAACGTCAGCGAGGCGTCGTGGTCCGGACGCAGCCCCTCGATCGGCTCCCCGTGCTCGTCCAGGAAGCGGACCTCGAGCCGCATGTCGGCGCCCTTGGTCAGGACCAGCGGTTCGGGCTGCCGCACGCCGTCCCGAAAGATCGCCGCTCCGGCGACGTCCGAGTGGCCGTTGGCGGTAGGCTCGTCGCACGCGATGAGTCCCGCGCAGGCGATCAGGCCGATGATTCTCCAGTCACGCAATGGTCTCTCTCTCCAGGCTCCATCGTCTCCCCTGGCGCAGCGATGCAGGACGGATACCGCGTCCCGCTACGCGTCCGCTCCCCGCTCCCGCTCTCCGCTCCCTAAGCCGCTTGACGCACCCCCGCGCCCCGGGGCATCCTCTCCCGCGCGCAGTCCGCGCGCACGCACACGCGGGAGCCTTCGATGAAGCAGATGCTGGCGGTGGTGGCAGGAGCGGCGGCGGCGCTGCTGATCGCGGCAGGCGCGTGGCTGGCCTTCGTGTACTCCGGCTTCTACGACGTCGCGGCCTCGCGTGAGCATTCGGCGCTCACCGAGTGGACGCTGGAAACGATCAGCGAGCGCTCGATCGCGCGTCGCGCCGGTGAGCTGCCCGGTGCGCTGCCAACGGAGCCGGGCGCGCTGCTGCACGGCCTCGAGCACTACCGCGCGATGTGTCAGGTGTGTCACGCAGCGCCGGGCATCGATCGGAGCGAGATCGGCGCGGGCCTGAATCCGCGTCCGCCGCGGCTCGAGCGCGCCGCCGCCGAGTGGTCGGACGCGGAGCTGTTCTGGATCGTGAAGCACGGCATCACGTCGACGGGCATGCCCGCGTTCGGCGCCACGCACGACGACGAAGCGCTGCTCCAGATCGTCGCGCTGGTGCGACGGCTGCCGGAGCTGACTCCCGGGCAGTACGCGGACCTGATCGCCGCGCTCGCGGCAACCGGCATGGAAGGGCATCACGGTCCGGCCGACTCGGCCCGCGTCATCCCCCACGTGCACGCGCCGGAAGAGACCCACTAGCCCTGAGGCCTGGCGGTCGTCCGTCTCCGCACCCGGGTCGCGGACATTTCCCCACATCAAATCCGGCTCCTGCCTACACCACCGCACCGTGCCAGCCCCAATAATGATGCACCGACTCATGTCTCGATCGAGGTGCTCATGCTGACCCCGACCGCTGAACACGCGCTGCGCGCCGTCATCTTCCTGGCACGGCAGCCCGACGATCGACCGCTCGCGGCCGACGTGGTCGCGGCCGCGCTGGGCGCACCGACCAACTGCCTCGCCAAGACGCTCGGCGCGCTGAGCGCGGCGGGCATCATCCGGGGCAGACGCGGACCCCGCGGGGGGTATCGTCTCCTCATGTCGCCCGACTGCTTGACCATCGGTGACATCGCCGACCTGTTCGAACCGGAGCAGGGCATCGCCGCGTGTCTTCTGGGCGGCAAGCCGTGCGACGCGACCAATCCCTGCGGGGCGCACTTCCGCTGGCACACCGGCGGGACACGGCGAAGGAACCGTTGCGCACCACGACCATCGCGCACCTGCTCGGTCGGGGGACTGGCAGGAAATCAGCACCTGAACCTAACTTAGCTCGTCTGGCGTTTCCCTTGGGAGAGTGGAGGCCACCTGTGGCGCGCAGTTGGCAGTCCCCGAATCGCTGGCTGGGGTGGGCGTCGCTCCTGTTCGTCCTTCTCGCGAGCTCCGGCTGCGAGGAGGACGTCATCTATCGCGATCGGGTTCTCTTCGATGATCCGCCCGCCGCGGCGGGGGACTTCCTCGGCTTCTCGGACGTCGACGCGAACGAGACCGTGTGCGGCAACTGCCACGTTGGAAAGCAGGCCGAGTGGATCCTCACGGCCCACGCGGATGCCTGGGAGACGCTCGAGGAATCGGGTGAGTCCCGAGCCTTCTGCGAAGGCTGCCACACCGTCAACGAGCGCGGCAACGCAACCGAGGGCTCGGTCGGCTGGGACGCGACGAAGGACGAACGCTACCAGGACGTGCAGTGCGAAAGCTGCCACGGTCCCGGCCTCCAGCACGTGCAGAATCCGGACGCCTCGCAGCCGCTCGCCTCGATCCGTGCCGACACGCTCGCGACCAACGGCTGTGGGGAGTGCCACAGCGGCGCGCACCATCCGTTCGTCGAGGAGTGGTCGGAATCCGGCCATGCCCGCCTGAACGCTACGCCCGCGGGCCGCGAGGCATGCCAGAGCTGTCATACCGCGCAGGGCGCGCTGCGCGCCTTCGGTGAGCGCTCCGAGTACATCGAGAAGGACAGCGCGCAGCTCCCGCTGACCTGCGCGGTCTGCCACGACCCGCACGGCGGCGCGAACACGGCGGAAGGACAGCATGCCGGCCAGCTGCGCTTCCCGGTCCGAAACGCGCCGTCGATCGACGAGCACCTCTGCGCGCAGTGCCACAATCGGCGCGACGCACCGGTCAGCACGTCGCACGGCCTCGAGCCGCATGCGCCGCAGGCCGGTCTCCTCGAGGGCACCGCGGGCTGGTGGGCGCCCGGCTCCGTCTTCAACCCGATCCGCGGCACACACGGCTCCGACAGGAACCCCGGCCTGTGCGCGACGTGCCACGTCGTCAGCTTCAGCGCCGAGGATCAGCTGACGGGCGGCGAGATCTTCACCACGGGACACATGTTCAACGCGATCCCGTGTACGGACGCCTCCGGCGCGCCGACCACGGACGACTGCGCCTACACGGTCTCCGCCCGGTCCTGGCAGGGCTGCACGGCCAGCGGATGTCACGGCGATGCGACGGCCGCGCGCTCCGCGCTCATCTCGCAGGCCTCATCGGTCCTGGAGTTGGCGGACAGCCTCCACACGCTGCTGCTGATCGTGGACCCCACCGGCGAGGCGCCGGGTGGCGAGATCGACGATACGAACCCGACCTTCACGGTGGCCGAGGGCGCGATCTTCAACTTCCACCTCGCCAAGTTCAACGGCGAGGGGGTGGACCCGCTCCACAGCGTGGCCGCGACCACGGTCCACAACCCGTTCCTGATCGAGACCCTGCTGCGGGCGAGCATCAACGCGGTGCAGGAGAGCTACGGTCTCGCGCCGCCCGCTCCTGCGCCGACGGGGACGGCACAGCAGACGCGCAGATAGACGTGGCGGGCAGGGTCGTCGGAGCCGGGACTCCGGCGTAAGCTGAGGGCCATCCGGTCGCACCGATCGGATGGCCCTCCTTCACGCTTCCCCGACAAGGGGCATCGTGGTGCGTTTCCTTTTTTCGCTGGTGGCGCGCATCGGACGTCTGCCGCGTCCGGTCCTCTTCGGAGCAGCCGTCGTGCTGCTGGCCGGAGGCGCGGTCGCCGTCGTTGTAGCATACCGCACCTGGGATTACATCGAGCACGACAACGAGTTCTGCCTGTCGTGCCACGTCATGCAGGACCCGTTCGAGCGCTTCGCCGAGAGTGAGCACCGGGGCCTGGGCTGCAAGGCCTGCCACAAGCCGACGTTCGTCGGCCGCAGCCGGATGGCGCTCACGCAGATCCTCGAGAATCCCGAGGAGATCGAGGAGCACGCCGAGGTCCCGAACGAGAAGTGCGTCTCCTGCCACGTCGACGGCGATCCCGAGCAGTGGACGCTGATCTCCCGCTCCGTCGGGCATCGCGTTCATCTGGAATCCGAGGACACGTCGCTGTCGGGTCTGCGCTGCGTCGAGTGCCACTCGAGCGGCGTGCACGAGTTCGCGGCGACGAGCCAGACCTGCGCGCAGGCGGGCTGCCACGAGAACGTGGAGATCAAGCTCGGCAGAATGGGCGATTTCACCATTCACTGCGTGGCCTGCCACGACTTCAGTCGACCCGCCGACGAGCCGGCCCTGGTCGCGACCGGCGGCGCGGACGTGCGCGCATCGAGCGTGGTCGCGCCGCTGCGACCCGAAGCCGCGGAATGCCTGAGCTGTCACGCGATGCGGCTGCTGGTCGGCGAGATTCCGGAGGACGAGCCGCACGGCGCGGTCTGCGGCGCGTGCCACAACCCGCACGAGCAGACCACGCCCGCGCAGGCAGTGCAGTCGTGCGCGGCCTCCGAGTGCCACGCGTCCGCGGACACGATCACGCCGATGCATCGTGGGCTTCCCGCCGGCACCCTCGAGCGGTGCACGCTCTGTCACGCGCCGCACGACGCACCCATCGGCGAAGTGCGCTGCGTCGCCTGCCACGCGGACGGCGCGCGCATCGATCGCGGCGAGACGCTGCTGCCGCACGGCGTCGGCCAGGAGATCCGCTCGGTCACTGCCACGGGCACGCCGCTGCCCGTCGCGGATGAAACCGGTCAGCCGTTCGACCACCAGCGACACGGTGCCGTCGAGTGCACCGCCTGCCACGTCTCCGCCGACGCGCACGGCGAGATCAGGGCGTCGTCCCTGCGCGAGTGTCGCGAATGCCATCACACGCCGAGCGCGGTGGGCGTACCGTGCACACGTTGTCACCAGGAGCAGCGCACCGGCAGGGAGGTGCACCATGTCGCCCGCACGATGGATCTGACCACGGGCCGCCGCGTGCGCGGGCTCCCGCTCGTGCACGCGCAGCATGGCTCGGTCGAGTGCACGCGCTGCCACACGCAGGGTGTGGAGCTGTCGGCGGCAAGCGTCGACTGCGCGTCCTGCCATACGCAGCATCATCGGCCGCAGGCGGTCTGTCGCTCCTGCCATCTCGAGGCGCCGGAGGGCACGCACGAGCTCGCCGTGCACACCGGCTGCGCGGGCAGCGGTTGCCACAGCGCGCTGCCGTTCCAGAACCGCCCCGACACGCGCGAGTTCTGCCTCGCCTGTCACCAGGACCTGGTGAGGCACGAGCCCGGCCGCGAATGCACCGCCTGTCACGCGCTGCCCGAGTGGCGCCGGACGGTGTCGAGATGAGCAGTCCATCCCGCGCGCAGTGGCGTATGCGTCGCGCGTTGCCGGCTCTCGCGATCGCCGCATCCGTTCTGTGGGCCAACGTCGCGCCGGGCGCAGCGCAGGACGTGCGCGGCTCCGTGCGCGCTACGGCGAACCACATCGGGCTGGTGCCGATCCGACAGGACACGGTGAGTCGAGATGCGGCGGTGCTCGACGCGAACGGCCGACTCGTGTTCGACGGCCATCCCGTCACGTGCATCCTGGAGGACCTCTGCACGTACTACCGCGCGGGGGAGCTCGTGTCCGGCACCGCGCTGTCCCAGGATGTCTCGGTGACCGCGTGGGGGCTGGGCGTGACCGGCCTGAGCGCGACCGCGCTCGCGCGTACGCGACAGGATCTCGGAGGCGCCTTCATGCTGCCGCGCGCGGACGACGGCTTCGATCTCCTGCTCGGCTATGCCGAGCTCGCCCGCGAGCGCTACCGCGTGCGTCTCGGTCGCATGCGCACGACGTCCGGTCTCGGCTTCAGCGGATACGACGGCGCGGAGGTACGCGTCCGCCCGCTCGCGACGGTGCGCGCCACGGGCTACGCCGGCCGCAGCCTGGCGCCGGGTCTCGAGGAGGACCGCGATCGCGCGCTCAACCCGATCGAGGCGTTCGTGCCCGACCAGGACTCGTGGCTGTTCGGCGTCGCGCTCGGCTGGGATCCGGTCCGCAATACCGCACTCGAGGCACGCTATCAGCGCGACCTGCTGTCCGACCGATCCGTGCTGCTGTCCGAGCGCGCCTCCCTGGACGCACGCTCCGGCTGGCTGCGGCCGCTCACCGTCGAGCTGTCGGCGGACTGGGACGTCGCGCTTTCGCGCGCCGGCAAGGCGCGCCTCTCCCTCATCTACCCGGTCAACGACGTGCTCACGCTGCAGGCGACGGGGCGCCGCTACCTGCCGTACTTCGAGCTGTGGACGATCTGGGGCTACTTCAGCCCGGTCGCGTATCACGAGGCCGAGCTGAGCGCGGGTCTGGGCCTCGGCCGGCAGCTGCACGTCCGCGGTGGCGTGGCATATCGCGCCTACGAGGATGCCCACGCGCCCATCGTCTTCCAGCCGCTCGAAGACGATGCCGTGCGCGCGCACGTCGGCGCCGTGATGCAGCGCGGTGCGCTTACGGCGTCCGCCGCCTATCGGCTGGAACGCGCGGTGGGCGCATTCTTCTCGGGCGGCGACGCCGAGGTTCGCTGGCGCGCCCTCGACGCGCTCGAGCTCGGCGCCCATGTCGGCCTCACGCAGCAGATCATGGAGTTCCGTCTCGGCGACGAGCGCATCTACGGCGCCGGCGGCAGCGTGCGCTGGGAGGCGACTCGCCGCGTGATCCTGTCCACCGGCGCCGCCCTCTACGCGCACCAGGTCCAGGGCCGGCCCTCGAGCGGAGACTGGGACCAGACGCGCGCGTGGGCTGCGCTCGAGGTCGGCTTCGGGACGGAACCGAGACTGCTCGACGACATCGTGCCGGCCGCACCGCTCCCCGAGGACTACTGGCCGCGGGTCGAGGCCGACGACCGTGGGGATTCATGACGCGCGGGCGCTTGTGGACCGGCGTCGCCGTCCTGTGCGTGCTCGGCACGGGCGCAGCCACGCTGCCGCGCCTGCTCCGGGACGAACAGTTCCCGCACGAGCGTCACACGGGCCTCTTTCCCGTGTGCTCCGGGTGTCACGTCGGCGTGGAGGAGAACGACAGCGCGCGCTTCTATCCTCCGGAGATCACGTGCACCGGCTGCCACGACGGCGTGGTCGAGCCGCGGGTCGTGTACGAGCAGCCGCGCCCCGGCGGCCCCAGCATGCTGGACTTCGATCACGCCGAGCACGCGGTCGAATCGGAGGAGGGGCTCGCATGCGAGGACTGCCACACGCGCGCTGGCGAAGCGCGCATGCAGGTCCGCCACGCCTCGGCTCGCCGCTGCCTGGCCTGTCACGAGCACGCGGCGCCCGAGCACATCGTCGTCGCGGACTGCGTGCGCTGCCACGCTCCGTTCGCCGAATCGGGGCTCGAGCCGACGCTCGCCCTCTCGCTGCCCGTGCCCGACCCGCATCGCGATCCAGATTTCCTGATCGACGTTCACGGCGACTCCGCGCGCGCGCGGCCGGAACGCTGCGCCACCTGCCACGTACGGGAGCGCTGCACCGCGTGCCACGTCGATGAGCGGCAGCCCGTGATCGCGTCCATTCCCGCGCTTGGCGCCGCGCTCGTCGGAATGCCGGGCGCGCCGGCTGAGTTTCCGATCCCGCCGTCGCACCGCCACCCCGATTTCCTGAGCGAGCTGCATGGCGACTCGGCGCGGGCGCGACCGGCCGCGTGCTCCACGTGCCACGTGCGCGAGCGCTGCCTGTCGTGCCACGTCGACGCCCAGCAGCCGGTCATCGCGGCGATGCCGTCGCTCGGCGCCGCGCGCGTCGCGCTGCCCGACCGGCCGGCGAATTACCCGGAGCCGCCGTCCCACCGCGATCCGGACTGGCTGGCGGGGCACGGCGGCGCGGCGAGCGCGGCGCCCGCGGATTGCGCGACCTGCCATACGCGCCAGAGCTGCGAGACATGCCATCGCGGCGGGCACGGCAATGCGATCGTCGCGTCGCTGCCCGATGCGCGCACGAGCTTCGCGCCCGGCGTCACCATGGAGCGGACGGCACCCGAGAGCCATCGCTCGCCCGAGTTCCGACGCCGCCACGGCCCCGCGGCCGCCGCGTCGGCAGCGACCTGCATGACCTGCCACGTCCGCGTCGAGTGCGAGGCGTGTCACTTCGCGCCCGATCGCGCGCCGTTCCATCCGGCGAACTTCGAGTCGCGCCACCCCGCGGCCGCGTACGCGCGGGAGCTCGAGTGCTCGAGCTGTCACAGCGCTGAACGCTTCTGCCGCGACTGTCACGCACAGCTCGGCATGGAGGCGCAGGGGCGCCTGAACCCGGGCTTCCACGACGCCCAGCCGCTCTGGCTGCTGCGCCACGGCCAGGCCGCGCGGCAGACGCTGGAGAGCTGCACCAGCTGCCATGTCCAGCGCGACTGCATGCAGTGTCACTCGCAGACGGGCTCGTTCCAGGTGAGTCCGCACGGACCCGATTTCGAAGCCGAGCGCGCGCGCGATCGCAACTCGCGCATCTGCGCGGCGTGCCACATCTCCGACCCGCTGGGGGACACATGGTGAAGGGCGGCTCCACCCTCACGCTCGCGTCCGCGTCATTGCTGATCGCAACGTTCGCCGCCGGCTGTACGCCGGACGACCAGGAAACCGGCAGCATCAGCGCCGACGACGTGCGCGCCGCCGCCGAACGCTTCACGCCCGAGGTGCGCGCCCAGCTCGACAGCGGCAACGCGGCCTACCGGCGGCACGACTGGGACAGCGCCCTGCGCCACTACGAGACCGCCGCGGCGCGCGAGCCGGACGCGACCGCCGCGTGGTTCGGGGTCTACATGGCGCAGCGCGCGCTCGGCGACACCTTAGCCGCCCGGGATGCCCTCGAGCGCGCGCGTCGGCTCGCGCCGGGCGCGACGATCATGCATCCGAATGGCGACGAGCCATGATCGGCCGAGCCGCGCCCTCCGGCTCGGGCCCGGGCCCGCTCGCGCGAGCGCGCCTTGCGCTCCGCGCCGCCTACCTCGCCGCGGCGCTCGCCGCATGCGAGGAGCACGAGTTCCATCCGCCCGACCGCGACGCGCAGGTCGCCGAGGCCGACGCGCTCTACCGTCCCGCCGCGTTCGACACCATCCAGTGGCCCGACTCCGCGGCGCGTTTCACCGCGGGCAACGAGCTGTACGCCTCGACGTGCAGGAAATGCCACGGCCCCACCGGAGAAGCGGGCACCGAGTACGCCGCGGCGCAGGGTATCGACGTGCCCTCGCTCGTGCGGGACGACTTCCCCTATGATTCCATCGATGACGTCCGCCGTCGCGTCTTCGCCGGGCACCCGGAAGGCATGCCGACCTTCGGGGTCGGCAAGCTGAGCCTGCGCGAGATCGATGCGGTCGCCGCCTACCTGTTGGAAGGTCTGCGTTCGGAATGACTTGATGCGCTTTCCCCACCCGCTGACGCTGCTGCTCGGCGCCGTCATCATCGCCGCCGTGCTGACGTGGGTCCTGCCCGCCGGCGAGTTCGAGCGCGCGGAGCATCCGGAGACGGGCCGGGAGATCGTGGTGGCGGGCAGCTACCATCGCGTCGAGGCGGATCCCGTCGGTCCGTTCGAGGCGATCGTCGCGCTGCCGCGCGGCATGATCGAAGCCGCCGACGTCATCTTCCTCGTCTTCCTGGTCGGCGGCGCGTTCATGGTCATCGACCGTACGGGCGCGTTCCAGGCGGGACTCGACCGGCTGGTCCGCTCACTGGGTGCGCACGAGCTGCTCGTGATCCCGATCGCTTGCTTCGCCTTCGGCATCGGCGGCGCGCTCCAGAACATGCAGGAGGAGTTCATCGCGCTGATCCCCGTCCTGCTGCTGCTCACCTCGAGGCTCGGCTTCCGGTCGACGGTCGCCGTCGCGATGAGCCTCGGCGCCGCTGCCGTCGGCGCATCCTTCAGTCCCATCAATCCGTTCCAGGTCGGCATCGCGCAGCGCGTCGCAGACGTGGAGCTGCTCTCCGGCGCGGCCTACCGCACCCTCTTTCTCGGCCTCGCCCTCGCCCTGTGGAGCTGGGGCACCATGCGCTTCGCTCGTCGGACGCGCGGCGCCCGCGCACCCATGCATGCGATGAGCGAGGCGGCGCGGCCGACGGCGGAGGAGGAGCCGCGCTCGCCTCACGAAACCGGTCCGCAGGAGACCACGGGCGCAGGCATTGCCCTGACCGGCCGCCACACCGTCATCCTCGTGCTCGTCGCCATCGCGTTCGCCATCTATGTCTACGGCGCGATGCGACTCGAGTGGGGCTTCAACGAGATGTCCGCGCTCTTCTTCCTGCTGGGCGTGGCCGCGGGTCTCATCGGCCGACTCGGCGCGGAAGGCACCGCGGACGCGTTCGTCGAGGGCTTCAAGGCGATGGCCTTCGCCGCGATCCTGATCGGCTTCGCGCGCGCGATCTACGTCGTGCTCGCCGACGGCCGCATCGTCGACACCATCGTCTTCGGCCTCTTCCAGCCGCTTCAGGGACTGCCGCGCTCCGCCGCCGCCGTCGGCATGATGGGCGTGCAGACGATCATCCACGTGCCCGTGCCGAGCGTCAGCGGGCAGGCCGTGCTCACCATGCCGATTCTCGCCCCGCTCTCCGACCTGCTCGGCTTCAGCCGCCAGATCGCGATCCTCGCCTACCAGTACGGCGCCGGCCTCTGCGACCTGATCACGCCGACCAACGGCGCGCTCATGGCAGTGATCGCCGCCGCCCGCGTCCGCTACGACGACTGGCTCCAGTTCGTGCTGCCGATGTGGGGCATGCTCTTCGCCCTCGGCGCCGTCTCGGTGCTGGTCGCCCTGGCGATCGGGCTGACCTGAGGCAGGCGAGCGGCGCTACGCGCCGCAGGCAAGTGCGCCGGGGCGCACAGGTGAGCCGTCGCTTCGCGCGGCAGGCGAGCGTCGCTATGCGCCGCAGGAACTGCGAACCAGGTACGTGGCGGCTTCTCCTGCGCCGCCCTGGCGGCGCTCGCCTGTGCGCGCAGCGCACTCGCCTGCGGCGCATAGCGACGCTCGCCTGCGCCGCCTTGGCGGCGCTCGCCTCCATGCGATAGCATGCCCCCATGAATTCCCCATCCGTCGCCGAGCAGCTCGAGATCATCCGCGAGGACGCGCTGGAGGTCATTCCGGAAGACGACCTCGTGCGCAAGCTGGAGCGGTCCGTGAAGACGGGGCGTCCGCTGCGCGTGAAGCAGGGCTTCGATCCGACGCGGCCGGACCTGCATATCGGCCACGCCGTGTCGATGCGCAAGCTGCGGCAGCTCCAGGACCTCGGACACGACGTCGTCTTCGTCGTGGGCGACTACACCGCGCGCGTGGGCGATCCGACGGGCCGCACCGAGACGCGCCCGAAGCTGTCGCCGGAGGAGATCGAGGCGAACGCCCGGACCTACACCGACCAGGTAGGGCGCATCCTCGACCTCGAGCGGGTGCGCATCGAGTACAACTCGTCGTGGCTCGGGCCGCTCGACCTGGCCGAGCTGCTCGAGCTGACGGCGACGTATACCGTCGCGCGCATGCTCGAGCGCGACGACTTCGCGAAGCGCTACGCCGAAGGCCGCTCCATCGCCATCTCCGAGTTCCTGTATCCGCTCATGCAAGCCTATGACTCCGTCGCGCTCCAGGCCGACATCGAGCTCGGCGGCACCGACCAGAAATTCAACCTGCTCGTCGGACGAACCGTCCAGGAGCGCTACGGCCAGGAGCCCCAGGTCTGCCTCATCATGCCGCTGCTGCGCGGCACCGACGGCGAGCAGAAGATGTCCAAGTCGTACGACAACTACGTCGGCATCGCCGACGCGCCCGAGGAGCAGTTCGGCCGCACCATGTCGATTCCGGATGCGCTGCTCGACGAATGGTGGCGTCTCGCGGCGAATGTGCGCGGCGAGGCTCTCGCGGAGCAGATCCGTCGCGCGAAAAGCGATCCCTACGCCTCGAAACGGGATCTCGCCCGTCGAATCGTCGCGATGTACAACAACGACGACGCCGCGCTCGCCGCCGAGAAACACTTCGACCGCCTCTTCCGCGAGCACGCCGCGCCCGACGAGATGCCCGAGCTCGAGCTGTCGCTCGACGAGCCCTCGCTCGCGGCGGAGGGCGGCGAGGTGAGCGCGCTGCGGCTGCTGGTCGCCGCCGGACTCGCATCGTCGAACAGCGAAGCCGGCCGGCTGATCGAGCAGGGCGCGATCGCGATCGACGATCGCCGCGTCGAGGACCGAAACGCACGCGTCGGCGCCGCGCCCGGCACGCCGCTGGTGCTGCGCCGCGGCAAGCGCCAGTACGTCCGGGTGACGTTCCGATGAGCGAGGTCGTCTACCTGGGCCTGGGCAGCAATCAGGGGGACCGCGAAGCGAACCTGCGCGCGGCCATCGCGGCGCTGGGCGAAGTCGTGGAGGTCGAGGTCGTGTCCTCGCTGTACGAGACCGAGCCCGTCGGCTTCCGCGAGCAGCCCGATTTCCTGAATCTCGCGCTGCGCGGGCGCACGCAGCTCGACCCGGCCGCGCTCCTCGCCGGGATCCTGCGCATCGAGCGGGCGATGGGCCGCGAGCGCACGTTTCCGAACGCACCGCGCGCGATCGACATCGATGTGCTGCTGTACGGCGACCGCGCGGTCGCGCTGCCCGAGCTCGTCGTGCCGCATCCGCGCATGATGGGGCGAGCGTTCACGCTGCTGCCGCTGATCGAGATCGACGCCGGTCTCGTGCATCCGGGCACGGGCGAGCGGCTCGCGGACGTCGTCGCGCGCACGCCGCTCGAGCGCGCGAAGCGGCTGGGCCCGCTCGGCCGCACGGGCGTACGGGTTCTCGCTGTGCTCGGCATCGCACTCGCCGCGCTGCTGGGCGCGTGCAACCGCGGGAGCGAAGCGAGCAACGGAACGGACCCGAAGCTGGACGCGATGGTCGATTCGCTGCTGCCCCGCATCGAGCGCGTCACGGGGATGACCGCGCGCGCGGAGATCCGCGCGGAGCGGCGCGGCCGAGACGAGCTGCGCGCCTACCTCGAGCAGCGCATGATCGAGGAACTGCCGGCGGACGAGCTGGAGCGCACGCAGCAGCTCTACCAGGAGCTCGGCCTGCTGCCGGAAGGCCTGGACCTGCGCGCGCTGCTCCTCGACCTGCTCACGGAGCAGGTGGTGGGCTACTACGACCCGCCTACGAAGACGTTCTACCTGGTGGAAGGCGCGGACGACGCAACCGCGCGCGAGGTGCTCGCGCACGAGCTGGTGCACGCGCTGCAGGACCAGTACGTGGATCTCGACTCGCTGCTCTCGCCGGATCTCGAGAACGACCGGGCGACCGCCGCGCAGGCGGCGATCGAGGGACACGCCACGCTCGCCATGTTCGCGCTCATGCTGCAGGAGCGCGCGGGCGACGCGCGCGACATCACGTCGCTGCCCGACATCGGACGTCAGCTCCGCCCCGCGCTCGAGGCCGGCAACGACATGATGCCCGTCTTCCGCGACGCGCCGCGCGTCATCCGCGAGACGCTCATCTTCCCCTACATCTCGGGCGCCGGCTTCGTGCAGGCCGTGTGGGCCGCGCACGAAGGGGAGGGGCGGCCGTCGTTCGAGTCGATCATCCCCACCTCGACCGAGCAGGTGCTGCACGTGCGCACGCACTTTATCGGCGAGCGCGACGAGCCCGTTCGCGTGACGCTCGCCCCGCCGAGCGGCGACTGGCGGGTCGTCCACGAGGAAGTCCTGGGCGAGCTCGAGCTCGGCCTGCTCCTGCGCGAGCACCTCGGCACGAGCATGGCCGAAGCCGCCGCCGGCTGGGACGGCGACGTCACCCGCCTCATCGAGAGCGGACTCGGCGAGCGCGCCATCGTGATCGGCTCCGTCTGGGACAGCCCGGCCGACGCCGAGCAGTTCGCCGCGGCCTATCGCAGAGTGCTCAACGAGCGTCCGTCGCGGCACGGCTCGGTCGAGCGCTCCACCTTCGAGGGCCGCGAAGTCGTCGTCGTGATCGACGCGCCCACCGGCGTCCCCGCCTCGCTGCTGCCGACGCCGTCGGTGGCAGGGCTGTCGCCTTGACGCTATGACGTCAAGGCGCTATGGTGACTCCATGGCCAAAACCAAACGCGCGACCGTGTACTTCGAGCCGGAGATCCACCGGGCATTGCGGCTCAAGGCTGCAGTAAGCGAGCGCAGTCTGTCCGACATCATCGATGAGGCGGTGCGGCTGGCTCTCGCGGAAGACGCGGATGACATCGCCGCGTTCGAGGCACGAGCTGGGGAGCCGACGATCAGCTTCGAGGAGCTCGTGGCGGACCTGCGGGCGCGTGGCGAGTTATAGAGTCGAGTTCACGCGGACGGCGGCGAAAGAGATCGAGAAGGTCCCGCTGCCGGATCGAGGACGAATCCTCACGCGGATTGCGGAGCTGAAGGCCGATCCGAGACCACCTGGGGCGATCCGCCTGAAGGGGTCCGATGGGTATCGCCTGCGCCAGGGGGACTACCGCATTCTGTATACGATCGACGACGAACGCATCGTAGTCACGGTTATCCCGCGTAGGTCACCGCAGCGATGTCTATCGCTGATGTCTATCCGACGCATCGAAATCGCTGGAGCCTCGTCCTACGCGGTTGTCATCTGTGACGACGCCAGAGAAGCGATTCTCGCGCACCTCGCCGATCGATTTCCCCAGCACGCCCGCTGCGTCATCAGCGACGACGTCGTCGCGCCCCTTTATGCGCGGGGCATCGAGCGGGCGCTCGCGACCGGGGACGCGCCGACGCGGCTGCTGACCTTTCCGAGCGGGGAGTCGTCGAAGAGCAGGGAAGTATGGGCCCTGCTGGGCGACGCGATGTTCGACGCGCGCTTCGGTCGCGACACCGTCGTCGTCGCGGTCGGTGGCGGCGTGACCGGCGACCTCGCCGGCTTCGTCGCCGCGACGTACATGCGCGGCGTGCCGATCGTGCACGTGCCGACCTCGCTTGTCGCGATGGTCGACGCCGCGGTCGGCGGCAAGACGGGGCTCGACGTGCCGGCAGGCAAGAACCTGATGGGCGCGTTCCACGCACCCGACGCCGTGATCGTCGACCCCGGCGCGCTGCGAACGCTGCCCGTGCGCCACCTGAAGGAGGGTCTCGTCGAGGCGGTGAAGCACGGCGCCATCGCGGATGCGGATTACTTCGACTGGATCTTCGCGCGCGCGCGTGCGCTCGCGTGCGAGGGCGGCCCCGACGGGGCGGAGGCGCGCCGCCTGGTCGAGCGGTCGATCGAGATCAAGGCGGCGGTCGTTTCGGAGGATCCGCTCGAGCAGGGGCGCAGGGCCGTCCTGAACTTCGGCCACACCATCGCCCACGCGATCGAGCGGGCCACGGGGTACGCGGCGAGCCACGGGCAGGCCGTCGCGCACGGCATGATCGCGGAGGCGCGCATCGGCGAGGCGATGGGCGTGACCGAAACGGGCACCGCGGCGCGGATCGAGCAGGCGGTCGGCGCTCTCGAGCTGCCTCCCTTGCCCGCCTTCGATCGCCAGGACTTCCTCCACGCCGCCGGCGCGGACAAGAAGAACCGCGGGGGCGCGATCCGCGCGAGCCTCCTGCGTCGTATCGGCGACGTCGCGCGCGCGGACGACGGCGCGTGGACCCACGCCGTGCCGCTCGACCTGCTACAGGCTGCGGTCGCCTGACCGGCGCGCGTCGTTTGACGCACCCCCACGCCGGCACCTAGCTTCCGTCACAAATCGGGACCCCCGGCAGGGCCGGGACAGACGGACCCCCCGACGGAGGCGTCATGGCGCTCGTGGAGCGCTTTCGCGACCTGACGGTCGCACAAGCACTCGAGGCACAGGCCGCGGCGAATCCGGACCGGACTTTTCTGGTCTACGGGGAGCGGAAGTTGACGTACCGGCAGGTGGATGCGCAGGCCCGAGCGATGGCCGCGGCGCTCCACGAGCTGGGCATCGAGCGCGGCGATCGTGTCGCGCTGACCCTCCCGAACTGGCCTGAATTCGTCGTTTCCGTCTTCGCGGTCGCGAAGCTGGGGGCCGTCGCGGTGCCGCTCAACCCGCGCTACACCGTGCCGGAGCTGAAGTACATGCTGCGGCACTCGGAAGCGGCGGCCGTGGTCTGCGCGGAGCGCTTCGCGGGCATCGACTTCCTCGAGCTGTTCGAGAGTCTGCTCACCTCGCTGCCCGACCTGCAGTACCTGGTCACGGTCGGCGAGGAGGACCTGTGGTACGACGATCGGATCTATCAGTTCGAGGATCTGGTCTCGAGCGGTGAGGGCCGCGACGTGCCGGCTGTCAGTCTCGATCCGGCGAAGGACACCTTCGCGATCCTGTACACGTCCGGCACGATGGGGAAGCCGAAGGGCGTCGAGCTGACGCACGCCAACGTGCTGCGTACGGCCGCCGCCACCGCCGACGCGCTCGGGCTCCGGCCCGAGGACGTCGTCTACGGCCTGACCACGATCTTCCACGTGTTCGGGCTGGGTCCGGGCCTGCTCGGAACGCTGGCCGGGGGTGCCTGTCTCGTCCTGCAGGAGCAGTTCGAGCCTGCGGAGGCGCTCGAACTGATCGAGCGCCATGGGGTAACGGTGCACTACGGCGTTCCGACCGTCTTCGTGACGGAGCTCCGGGAGCCGGATCGGGAACGACGGAATCTGTCGTCGATTCGACTCGGCCTGGTCGCGGGCGCGCCCATCGGCGAGGAGCTGCT
>DATKDR010000008.1:0-4826 GCA_035512635.1 Longimicrobiales bacterium
GAGATCCCGATCTACGAGCCGGGCCTCGAGCCGCTCGTCCAGCGGAACGTCGAGGCGGGGCGTCTGAGCTTCACGACGGACGTCGCGCGCGCCGTGCGCGAGTCGGAGATCGTCTTCATCGCCGTCGGCACGCCGCCGGGCGAGGACGGCAGCGCGGACCTCCAGCACGTGCTCGCGGTCGCGGCGACGATCGGCGACAACATGGACGGCGAGAAGGTCGTCATCACGAAGAGCACCGTGCCGGTCGGCACCGCGCGCATGGTGCGCGAGGCGATCGAGGCGCGCACGAAGCATCGCGTGCACGTCTGCTCGAATCCGGAGTTCCTGAAGGAGGGAGCGGCGGTCGACGATTTCATGAAGCCGGACCGCGTCGTCGTCGGCGTCGATTCGGACTACGCGCGCGACAAGCTCGCGGAGCTGTACGAGCCGTTCGTGCGCACGGGCAATCCGATCATCTTCATGGACATCGCCTCGGCCGAGATCACGAAGTACGCGGCCAACGCGATGCTCGCGACACGCATCTCCTTCATGAACATGGTGTCGCGGCTGTGCGCCGAGGTCGGCGCGGACGTGCACCTGGTGCGCAAGGGCATCGGCAGCGACGGCCGCATCGGACCCGAGTTCCTGTTCGCCGGCGTCGGCTACGGCGGGAGCTGCTTCCCGAAGGACGTGCAGGCGCTGATCCGCACGATGCATCGTCACGGGCTCGATGCGGGTATCCTCGAGGCCGTCGAGCACGTGAACACCGAGCAGAAGCGCCTGCTGCTGGACGCGATCGTCGAGCGCTACGGCGATGACCTCTCCGCGCGCACTTTTGCCGTCTGGGGACTCGCCTTCAAGCCGGAGACCGACGACATGCGGGCGGCGCCGTCGCTCACGGTCGTGCCCGGCCTGACCGGTCGCGGTGCGCGCGTGCGCGTGCACGATCCGGTCGCCATGGACGTCGCACGCGAGCACCACTTCGGCGACAGCGTCGAGTACTGCGACACCAACTACGACGCGCTCGACGGCGCCGACGCGCTCGTCATCCTCACCGAGTGGCGGCCCTACCGCCGGCCGGATTTCGATCGCATCGCCGCCGCGCTGAGCGAGCCCGTGATCTTCGACGGCCGCAATCTTTACGATCCGCCGCGGATGTTGGAGGCGGGTTTCGAGTATTACTCGGTGGGGCGGCCGCCGGTGCGTCCGTTGGGGGTCGCGCGGCGGCGGATCGAGGTGAGGTAGAGGTGAGGTGAGGTGAGGTGAGGGCGCTTCGCGCCGAGGTGAGGGCGCTTCGCGCCGAGGTGAGGTCGGCCTTGCAGGGATCGTCTTGACTCGGAGAATGGGTCGCGCGAGACTTGTACAGGGTTTCTGACCAACCGGGAGAGAACCATGGCCACGGCGACCTACAGTCACGCTCGAGAAAACCTGGCGACCCTCTGGGATGAGGTCGAAAATACGCGGGAAGAGATCATCCTTCGTCGGCGCGGCCACGAAGATGTCGCCCTCCTGCCAGCGCACGAGCTGCGTAGCCTTCAGGAGACGGCCCATCTCCTCCGGTCACCGGCCAATGCGATTAGACTGCTTCGAGCCCTGAGCCGGTCGCGCAAGGGTGGAAACGACGGGGCGGAATTCGAGACGATCGACGATCTGGCCGAGGAATTGGGGCTCTCGCGCTAGATGGCCAGGAAGGCCGCGCGGCGATCGAAAACCGCTCGGGTCATCCGCTTCCAGGCGGAAGGACTGGAAGACCTGCGCTACTGGGTGGCGACGGACCCAAAGATCGCCGGGAGAATCCTCGAGCTCATCGAGGCGGCGCGCCGGGATCCGTTCGGAGGGATCGGCAAGCCGGAGCCGCTGAAGCACCTCGGCAGCGACATCTGGAGCCGGCGAATCACCAGAGCCGAACGTCTGGTGTATCGCGTCGAGGAAAGCTTCATCGACGTGCTCCAGGCGCGCTTCCATTACTGAACGTATCACCTCGGCGCCATCGCATGTCGGTCGATCGATGAAGATCCTCATCACCAATGCGGTGGCGCTGAACGGTGGCGACGCCGCGATGCTGTACGGCCTCGTGCGGGGTCTGCGGCGGCGGCTGGGCGAGGCCATCGAGGTCATCGTGCTGTCGTCCCAGGCGGAAATTTCCGCACGCTACCATCCGGAGTTCGTCTTTCGCGAGCCGCTCAGCCGGGTGGTGCTGAGGGCGGCGCGCTCGCCGCGCACTCGCATCGGGTGCGAGCTCGAGCGGGGGGGTGCTGCGCCGCGTCAGGCTCGCCCGCTTCCGCCTCGGCCGAATACCCTGCGGGACCGCGGTTGAGCCTCACGCTGTAGTCTCTCTTCGATTTGGGAAATAGAAGGTGAGGCATGGCGCCCGCTCTACGACCATGGTAGTATGACTATGGTCTTAAGAGGGAGACTCGCATGACGAAAACAATGGGTGCGGGCGAATTCAAGACGCACTGCCTCAAGCTGATGGACGAGGTCGCCGCGCGGCACACGGAGATCGTGATCACCAAGCACGGGAAGCCGGTGGCGAAGCTGGTGCCGGTGGACGACGAGGTCCCGGATTCCTTCGGTGCGCTCCGAGGAGCGACGCGCGTTCTGGGTGACATCGTGAGTCCCGATCACGAGGCGTGGGCGAACGGTGACAGCTGACGTCTGGCTGGCGGGAGAACGACCGAACTGGTCCGGTCCCGCGCTCCTCGACACGCACGTCTGGATCTGGCATCTGCAGGGCGAGACGAGGGGCATGTCCGGAGAAGCGAGCGAGCTCGTGCGGCGCTGTGTTCGCGAAGACGGGGTCTGGGTCTCGGATATTTCCGTGTGGGAGGTCGGCATGCAGGCGTCGCGCGGCAGGCTCGAGCTGATGCCGAGCGTGTCTGCCTGGGTGGAGAGCGCCTCGAGGCGGCCAGGCTTCTCGTTCATGCTCCTGGATCGCCAGGTACTGCTGGGCAGCACGCAGCTTCCCGGGGATCCACACGGAGATCCGGCCGACCGGATGCTGATCGCTTCGGCCGCGATTTCAGGCCGCCCGCTGTTCACGGCGGACGAAAGGATAATCGAGTACGCGCGGCGGCAGGGTGGCTTTTCCGTCTGCGACGTCCGATCCTGAACCCTCACCTCACCTCACCTCACCTCACCTCGAATGAAGATCCTCATCACCGGCGGCGGCGGCATGCTGGCCCGGGCGCTCGCCGACGAGCTGCCGGGGCGCGGTCACGAGGTGATCGCGTTCGACCGCGGTATGGTCGACGTGACGGATGCGAGGGCGACGATGCGGGCGGTGGTGGACGTCGGGCCGCAGATCGTGATCCATTGCGCGGCGTACACCGATGTCGACGGCGCGGAGGCGCGCGAGGAGTATGCGCGCGAGGTGAACGCCGTCGCGACGTCGACCGTCGCGCGCGCGTGCGAGCGTGTGCGGGCGCGCCTCGTCTATCCGAGCACCGACTACGTCTTCGACGGCTCGAGCCGCCGCCCGTACGATCCCGCCGACGATACGCGTCCGATCAACGCCTACGGCCGCTCCAAGCTGCTCGGCGAGAAGGCGGCCGCGGAAGCGTCGGACCGGCTCATCGTGCGCACGTCGTGGCTGTACGGCGACGGCGGCGGGAATTTCGTGCGTACGATGATCCAGAAGGGGGGCGCGATCGCGCGGGGCGAGGCGATGGGTCCGCTGCGCGTGGTCGCCGACCAGCGCGGCGCGCCGACCTGGACGCACTCGCTCGCGCGGACACTTGGCGAGCTGCTCGCGCGCCGCGCGCCGACCGGCGTCTACCACGCGACCGACGCGGGTGACACCACCTGGTACGACCTCGCCCAGGAAGCGCTGCGGCTCGCGGGTCTCGCGGCGGTGCCGGTCGAGCCCGTCACGTCGGAGGAGATCCCGCGCCCCGCGGCCCGGCCGCGCTACTCGGTGCTCGACCTCTGCCTGGTCGAGGCGGTGGTGGGACCGCGGCCGCACTGGCGCGACTCGCTGGCGGAGGCGATCGCGACGAGGCGGTTCTAGGGAGGTGAGGTGAGGTGAGGTGAGGTGAGGTGAGACACAGGGCCGCCGCTCCAGTCGGGCGCTTCGGTCGGACACGCCCTCCGCTCCCGGCTTGACGCCGTGCGGGCGGCCCGCTATCTCTGAAGCACAGCATCATAGTACGGCGGAAGGATTTGCTGGCCGCTTGCCACCGCCGGGCGCCCGAAAGGGACGCCGCCCAAAGGTCTAAAGAGCCGGGAAGTCACATTCGCCGCGGGTCGTTCGCGGCATGACGCCCAGCGCTCTTTGAAGCGGCTGGGCTTTTTTGTGTTTGCGTGCGATCCCGGGGCATTCGGGCCGCGGAGACCGCACACGCACAGGCACACGCACACGGGTCCAACGTGGCTGATCGACCATCGTATCTGGATGTACTGCGCGAGCGCGTCCTCGTCTACGATGGCGCGATGGGGACGTCGATCCAGCGCTACGATCTGGGCGCGGACGATTTCGGCGGCGAGCACCTGATCGGCTGCAACGATCACCTGGTGCTGACGCGGCCGGACATCATCGAGGAGATCCACGCGTCGTTTCTCGAGGTCGGCTGCGACGTGCTCGAGACCGACACGTTCCGCTCGAATCGGCTGACGCTGAAGGAGTATCGGCTCGAGGACCAGGTGCTCGAGCTGAACCGCGCGGCCGCCGCGCTCGCGCGCCGCGTCGCCGACCGCTTCTCGACGCGCGAGCGTCCGCGCTTCGTCGCCGGCAGCATCGGCCCGAGCGGTTTCCTGCCCAGCGCCTCCGACCCGGCGCTCGGCAACATCACCTACGAGGAGCTGGTCGACGTCTTCCGCGAGCAGGCGACTGGCTTGATCGCTGGCGG
>DATKDR010000009.1:0-20614 GCA_035512635.1 Longimicrobiales bacterium
GGCGAACGTCGAACTGAAGCAGCTTCTGGAATCGGGTGTCCATTTCGGGCACCAGACCAGCCGGTGGAACCCCAAGATGCGCCGCTACATCTTCGCGCAGCGCGGCGGTATCCACATCATCGATCTCAAGAAGACGAAGGACCTGCTCGACGCGGCGCAGCAGAAGGCGCGCGAGGTCACGCTCGAGGGTGACCGCGTGCTTTTCGTGTGCACGAAGAAGCAGCTGCGCCTGATCGTCGAGCAGGAAGCGCAGCGGTGCGGCGGCTTCTGGGTCACGGAGCGCTGGCTGGGCGGCACGCTCACGAACTTCGCCACCATCCGCAAGCAGATTCGTCGACTGAAGGATCTCGAGCGGGGCCAGGAGGAAGGCAGCTTCGAGTTCTACACGAAGAAGGAACAGCTGATGCTGGATCGCGAGCGCATCAAGCTGGACAAGTACCTGTCGGGCCTGAAGGACATGGGGCGACTGCCGGGTGCGCTCTTCGTGATCGACGCGCGCAAGGAATCGATCGCGGTCAAGGAAGCGAACAAGCTGGGCATTCCGGTCATCGCGATCGCGGACACGAACGCGGATCCGGACCAGATCGATTATCCGATTCCGGGCAACGACGACGCGATCCGTTCGGTCGCGCTGATCACGTCGGCCATCGCCGATGCGATCGAGATCGCGCGCAAGGAGCTGCCGCCGGAGGATCGCCGTCGGGCCGACAGCGCCGAGACGACGACGTACTCGTCGGAGATGGGCGTTTCGCAGGAGGCCAGCGCGGACGACAAGAAGCGCCGTCGCCCGAAGCGGAAGCGCCGCCCGCGGCCGGAGGCGATTGCCACGCTGCGCTCGCCGGAAGACGCGGAAGCCGAAGCCGAAGAGTAGCCGGTGCGCCGGGCTTCGGCGCGCGGGCGCCGCAGCGCTGCAGTCCGGTTTGCAGCCCTGCGGCGCCTTTTTTTGCGTGCGGGTCCGCGGTCCGGCCGAACACGAGAGACGAATCCAGACAGCGACACCAGAACCATAGAGGAATTTCGCACATGACGACGATCACAGCAGGCACCGTGAAGGAGCTTCGGGAGCGCACGGGCGCCGGCATGATGGAGTGCAAGAAAGCGCTCGAGGAGACGGGCGGCGACATCGAGGCCGCGATCGACGTGCTCCGCGCGAAAGGCGCCGCCAAGGCCGCGAAGCGTGCGGGCAAGGAGGCGACGGAAGGCGCGATCGGCAGCTACGTCCACATGGGCGGCAGGATCGGCGTGCTGATCGAGGTGGCCTGCGAGACGGATTTCGTCGCCCGCACGGATGATTTCCAGCAGCTCGTCCGCGACCTCGCCATGCACATCGCGGCCTCGAATCCGCTCGGTGTGAGCGAAGCGGACGTGGCGCCGGAGGTAGTGGAGCGTGAGCGCTCGGTTTTCCTGGAGCAGGTGAAGAACGAGGGCAAGCCGGAGGCGATGCACGACAAGATCGTCGACGGCAAGATCAAGCGGTTCTTCAAGGAGAGCACGCTGATGGCGCAGCCGTTCGTGAAGGATCCGGAGCGTACGATCGAGCAGCTGGTGACGGACGTCTCGGCCAAGACGGGCGAGCGCATCGTGATCCGCCGCTTCGCCCGCTTCGAGCTCGGCGCGTAACAGCCCCCAACGCAGGCGTGGATGAGCGATCTCAAGTACAACAGAGTCCTGCTGAAGCTGAGCGGCGAGTCGCTGGCGGGTGAAGCGCATTTCGGCATCGACGCCGAAGCCGTCGATCGCCTGACCGAGCAGGTGCGCACCGTGCACGCGATGGGCGTCGCCGTCGGGCTCGTCATCGGCGGCGGCAACATCGTGCGCGGCACGCAGGCCTCGGCGAAGGGGATGGACCGCGTGAGCGCCGACTACATGGGCATGCTCGCGACGATCATCAACTCGCTCGCGCTCCAGGACCTGCTGGAGAAGAAGGGCGTCGACACGCGGGTCATGACGGCGATCCGCATGGAGGAGCTGGCCGAGCCCTACATCCGCCGGCGCGGCCTGCGCCACCTGGAAAAGGGGCGTGTGGTCATCTTCGCGGGCGGCACCGGCAACCCCTATTTCTCCACCGACACGGCCGCGGCGCTGCGGGCCATCGAGATGCACGCGGACGTGTTGATCAAGGCGACCAAGGTGGACGGCGTCTACAGCGCGGACCCGATGCGCGTGCCGGATGCCGAGCGATACCGCGAGCTGACCTTCCAGGACGTCGTCTCGCGCGATCTCGCCGTCATGGACACCTCCGCCGTCTCGCTCTGTCGGGACAACGGCGTGCCCATCATCGTGCTCAACATCGAGCAGGAGGGGGCGATCGCGGCCGCGCTGCGCGGGGACGAGGTCGGTACGCTGGTTCGCTGACGCGGCACGAAGTATGTTCGGCGGCGCGCGACCATACCCACAGACCAGCCAGAAGCAAGACATGCCAAGCATCGCACAGGCCCGGGATCGGATGGACAAGTCGATAGAGGCGGTACGGCGCGAGTTCGGCTCCGTGCGCTCCGGCAAGGCCACCCCCGCGCTGCTCGACACCGTCCGCGTGGAGGCCTACGGCAGCCGCATGCCGCTGAACCAGGTGGCGTCGGTGTCGGCGCCGGAGCCGCGCCTGCTCATCGTGCAGCCGTGGGACAAGTCGCTGCTGTCCGAGGTCGAGAAGGGAATTCAGAACGCGGATCTGGGACTGAATCCCAGCAACGACGGCAACGTCGTGCGCGTGCCGATTCCCGCGCTGACAGAGGAACGTCGCAAGGATCTCGTTCGCATGCTGCACAAGCTCGCGGAGGAGGGTCGTATCGCGGTGCGGCAGGCGCGACAGGATGCGAACAAGGACATCAAGCAGCGCCAGACGAAGCACGAGCTGAGCGAGGACGAAGCGCGCCGCGAGATGGACGAGGTGCAGAAGCTGACGGACGCGCACATCAAGACGATCGACGACCTCCTTGCGCACAAGGAGGAGGAGGTCATGGAAGTCTGACATGGCATACGAGCTGCTCGAGCGCCTCAAGCTCGAGGGCCGTCTGCCCCAGCACGTCGCCGTCATCATGGACGGCAACGGTCGCTGGGCTCGCGCCCGCGGCCTGCCGCGCTACCGGGGCCACTCCGCGGGCATGTCCGCAGTCCGCGAGGTCATCGAAGGATCCGTCGAGGCGGGCGTCCGCATCCTGACGCTGTTCGCCTTCTCCACCGAAAACTGGAACCGCCCGGAGCGCGAGGTCGGCGCGCTCATGCGCCTGCTCCAGGCATACGTCAAGCGCGAGGCCGCCGAGCTGAAGCGGCAGGGCGTCGAGGTCCACGTGCACGGCGATCTCGACCGGCTCGCCGCCGGTCCGCGTCGCGGCGTGGATGAGATCGAGCGCGTCACGGCCGGCGGCGACAGACTCCATCTGAATCTGCTGATCAGCTACAGCGGCCGTGCGGAGCTGGCACGCGCGGCGCGCCGTCTCGCCGAGCGGGTGCGCGCGGGCGAGCTCGACCCCGAGCAGATCGACGAAAACGCGATGGCCGGGGAGCTGTACACGGCCGGCATGCCGGAGCCGGACCTCCTGATCCGCACGTCCGGCGAGCAGCGCATCAGCAATTTCATGCTGTGGCAGCTCGCCTACACCGAGCTGTACATCACGCCGACGCTGTGGCCGGATTTCACGCGCCGCGACCTGTTCGAGGCGATCCTGGAATACCAGCGGCGCGATCGCCGCTTCGGCCGCGTCACGGCGAGCTGAAGACGATGGCGAGCGAGCTGACGAAGCGGGTGATGGTAGCCGCCGTGGCGATCCCGCTGGCGGGCGTCACGGCGTACCTGGGCGGCTGGGTGCTGGCGCTGGTGCTGGCGCTGTTCGCCGCCGGCGCCGCGATCGAGCTGTCGCGTATCGCGCGGGCGGCCGGCGCGGAGCCCTTCGAGACGACGGCGGGCGCGAGCAGCGCGGGCGTGGTACTGATTGCGGCGTGGCTCTCGGACCCCGCGGCGGCGGCGTCGCTGTGGGGGCTGCTGCTGCTCCTGCTCACGCTGGGCGTGCTGGCCGCGTCGATCTTCCTGCGCGGCGCGGGACGCCGGCCGCTGTCGTCGACGGCGGTCACGGTGCTCGCGCCGATCCTGTGCGGCCTGCCGCTCGCGCACGCGTTCTTTCTGCGGCACCTGCTGCCGGATGGCCCGGAGGACTGGGTGGGTGTCGCAACCGCGCAGGGCCCATCGCGTGAGATATTCGACGCGGCGATCGCGCAGGGCGCCGACCTGAGCGCGTGGACCGGCGTCGCACTCGTCGGCTTCCCGCTGGTGATCACCTGGATCAACGATTCGGCCGCGTACTTCGCCGGCCGCAGGTGGGGCAGGCGCAAGCTGATCCCGTCGGTGAGTCCCGGAAAGACGGTGGTGGGCGCGGTCGCGGGCACGATCGCGAGCGTGGTCTTCGGCGTGGTGCTGGCGGAAGCGGTGCTCGGCGGGCCGCTCGGGCTGCCCATCGGCTGGCTCGGCGGAGCGCTCGGCGGACTGGTCGTCTCGGCCGCGGCGCAGATCGGCGACCTCGCCGTTTCGCTGCTCAAGCGCGAGGGCGGCGTCAAGGACTCGGGCACCTTCTTCCCCGGTCACGGCGGCATTCTCGATCGACTGGACGCCCTGCTGTTCGCGATCCCGCTCGGCTACTGGGCTCTGCTGATCGCGCTCACGTCGTGAAGCTCGCCATCCTCGGCTCGACCGGCTCGATCGGGACGAGCGCGCTGCGGGTCGTCGAGCGGCACCCCGACCGGTTCCAGGTGATCGCCCTCGCGGCGCACAGCAACAGCGAGCGTCTGGCCGAACAGGCTCGGCGCTTCGGCGCCTCGCACGTCGCCGTGGGGGACGCGTCGGCTTCGGCCCCCGCCGCAGGCCCGGGCGTCGAATGGTCCACGGGCGAGGCCGCGGTCGCGGCGCTCGCGGCGCTGCCGGACGTCGACGTCGTCCTCAACGCGGTGGTCGGCGCCGCCGGACTGCGCGCGACGCTCGCCGCTCTCGCCGCCGGCAAGCGTCTCGCCCTCGCCAACAAGGAGTCGCTGGTCGCGGGCGGCCCGCTCGTCATGCGCGCGCTGCGCGAGGGCGGCGGCGAGCTGATTCCGGTCGACAGCGAGCACAGCGCGATATTGCAGTGCCTGCGGGGCAGCGCGGCGACGGGCGCGCACACGCACGCGAATACGCACACGCAGACGGAGACGCACACGCACGCGCACGCGCACACGGGTACCGGGGTGAGATACCCGGAGGTACGCCGACTCCTGCTGACGGCTTCGGGCGGTCCGTTTCGGGAGTGGCCGGCGGAGCGGATCGCATCGGCGACGCGGGCGGACGCGCTGCGGCACCCGACCTGGGACATGGGCGCCAAGATCACGGTCGATTCCGCCACGCTGGTCAACAAGGCGCTCGAGGTGATCGAGGCGCACTGGCTGTTCGGACTGGGCTATGACGCGATCGACGTGGTCGTGCATCCGCAGTCGATCGTGCACTCGATGGTGGAGTTCGTCGATGGCTCGGTCGTCTCGCAGATGGGATTCCCGACGATGGAGCTGCCGATCCTGTACGCGCTGACGCACCCGGACCGGCTCGACGATGGCGCCACCCGCTTCGATCCCGTGGCCGCGGGCCCGCTGACGTTCGAGGCGGTCGACCACGCGCGCTTCCCGGCCTTCGGGCTGGGTGTGGCCGCGGGCCGCGCGGGCGGTACCGCGACCGCGGCCTTCAACGCCGCGAATGAAGTGGCGGTCGCCGCGTTTCTGGCCGACCGTTTGTCATTCTCGGGTGTAAGCGAGACGATCGACGCCGTCCTCCAGCCTCACCAGTCGCGGGCGATCGAGTCGCTCGAGGACGTGCTGGAAGCGGATTCCCGGGCGCGCGAAGCGGCCCGCACCTTCATCGAAGCATGCTGACACTCATCGCCACCCTGGTCCTGCTGGGCGTACTCATCTTCGTCCACGAGCTCGGCCATTTCATCACCGCGAAGGCGGTGAACATCCGCGTGCCGCGCTTCTCCATCGGTTTCGGCCCGAAGATCTTCGGCTTCCGCCGCGGCGAGACGGAATACGTGGTCTCGTGGATCCCGCTCGGCGGCTACGTGAAGATGGCCGGCATGGACGAGATGGAGTCGGTCGAGGGCAAGGACACGCCGGACGACGGCGCGACGGAAACGGTCGCGGTCCCCGTGACCGATGCCGCGATTGCCGACGTCGAGAACTACGACGACGTCGAGCGGCACTTCGAATCCAAGTCGCTGGCCGCGCGCTTCATGGTGATCTCTGCCGGCGTCATCATGAATTTCCTGTTCGCGGGACTGACGTGGGCCTTCATCGCCGGCGTCTGGGGCGTGCCCGAGGACGGGGAGCCGATCATCGGCTCCGTCCGCGCCGATGTGCTGCCCGCCGGGACGGAGTCGCTGGCCGATCTGCCGCCCGGCAGCCGGCTCGTCGCGATCGGGGACGAGGAGATCGAGACGCGCGACGACCTGATCGAGGCGGTCGCCACGTCCGCGCCCGGGCCGCTCGTCCTGCGGTTCGAGGACGCGGGCGCGCGGACGATCGACCTGCCGGCGGACGAGCAGGGCAGGCAGGAGCTGATCCAGGCGATGGTGCCGCCGTGGCCCGCCGTCATCGGCGAAGTGCTGTCCGGCGAGCCGGCCGACGAGGGCGGGATGCTGCCCGGCGATCGGGTCGTGCGCGCCGGCGGCCGCGACATCGACGGCTACCTCGGCCTCGTGTCGGTGATCGAGGCGAATCCCGGCGTGCCCGTACCGATGACGGTGGAGCGCGAGGGACGGCTCGTCGACCTGACGATCACGCCCTCCCCGGTGGTCGACGCCGAGAGCGGCGACACGATCGGCCGGGTCGGCATGGCGTCCAGCATCCCGCGCGAGCGCCTCGGATTCTTCGCCGCCATCGGCCACGGCGCGAGCGAAGTCGTCGGCTGGTCCGGCTTCATTGTCGAGTCGCTCTGGCGCCTGATCACCGGCGCCGAGTCGGTGCGCAATCTCGGCGGGCCGGTGATGATCGGCGATCTCGCCGGTCGCTTCGCGCGCGCCGGACTGCCGCACTTCCTCAACTTCATGGCGATCTTCTCGGTCAACCTCGCCGTGCTCAACCTGCTGCCGATCCCCGTCCTCGACGGCGGACATCTGCTGTTCCTGACGATCGAGGCGGTGCGCGGCCGCGCGCTCTCGATCACGCAGCGCATGAGGCTGTCGCAGGTCGGCCTGGTGATCCTCGTCGCGATCATGGTGCTCGCACTGGCGAACGACATGATCCGGGTCGTCGAACGGGTGGTCGGAGGCTAGCGGACATGGCTCACGCGACGGAGGAGGGAGGCACACGGGACAGTGGGTGGGCCCTGCTCAAGGAATACGCGTCGCGAATGGAGGCCGACCTCGACATCGCCACGCTCGGCATCGAGGAGATTCCCGCGCTCGTGCGCGGTCCGGAGGCGGGAATCTTCGGCCCCGGCTTCGCCGGATCGACGACGCTGGGCGTGCGCGTCTTCGTGCCCGAGGCGATGCTCGAGATCGCGCGTGACCTGCTCGGCGTGGAGAGTCCCGAAGCCTGAAGGTGATGACGCGTCGGGCAGGTGTCCGGCCCATCGAGCTGGATCGATGGGCCGGCCCCGACGCCTAGTTCAGCAGCTCGGTCGTGTCGCCCTGCTCCAGATCCTCGCGCGCATCCTCCATCGACTCGGCCGCATCCTCGACATCACCCTCCCGCATCGCCTCGATCGCCTCGTCTGCATGGTCCTCGGCGTTGTCGTCGCACGCCGCCGCGGAACCCGCGAGCACGATCGCCGTCAGCACGGCAGCGATTCGCTTCCCGATCATGTTCTCTCCCGGTTCGATGTAGGACACACGTCGGCCCCGGGGAGGGCAAGAAATTGGCCATCAACCGTCGGTCGGAGGGTGGTGCGCGCTCGCCGAATCGTGACGCTGGCGTCGGGCCCGGTCTGGCGGCAGAGGCCGCCTCAGAGAAGTGGAAGTTGCTCCGGCCGGCGCGCGTGCCGCGCCTTCTCCAAGTCGACGGGCTCCATGGGATCGTCCTGGCGCGCCACGATCAGCGGACCGTCGTAGCCCGCTTTCTCCAGGCCGAGACCCACGATCTCACGGGCCAGCGCGGGCGCGTTGCAGGAATCGCTCAGGTGGGCGAGCACGACATGGGCGAGCCCGTCGTGGTACAGCTCCCGCGCGAGCTGCGCGGACGCGTGGTTGGACAGGTGCCCGTGGCTGGAGCCGATGCGCTGCTTGACCGACCACGGATACGGGCCGATGCGCAGCATGATCTCGTCGTGATTCGCCTCGAGGACCAGCATGTGGCAGCCGGAGAGCGCGTTCCGGACGGCAACGGTCGGCCGGCCGAGGTCGGTCGCGACGCCCAGCTTCGCTCCCGTTTCGACGTCCCGCAGCGTGACCGCCACCGGATCCGCCGCGTCGTGCACGGTCAGGAAGGGTCGCACCTCGAGACGCCCCAGGCGGAACGTCTGCTCCGCGCAGTACGGCCGCAGGGTCTCCCGCCCGTTGAGCAGCGACCTGCATGCGACGGCCGTGCGCTCGGTGATGTAGAGGGGCAGTGCGAAACGACGGGCGAGGACGCCCATGCCGCGCGTGTGATCGCCGTGGTCGTGTGTGACCAGGATGCCCGCGATGGTATCGGGCGCGACGCCGACGGCGGCGAGCCGCCTCTCGATGTCGCGGCCGGAGAAGCCCGCGTCGACGAGCACACGCACGTCGCCGGCTTCGACCAGGATCGAGTTGCCGTTACTGCCGCTGCCCAGAACCGTGACCTTCACGCCGTCGCTTCCAGTCTCCGCATCGACTCCTGCCACGCACGGCGCAGCACTTCCTCGTTCGCGGCGTCGAGCTCGACGTCTCTTCGAGCCATGACCGTGCGCGCCGTGTCCACGAACTTGTCGAACCGGTATGACATCCAGTCGTCGCCCGTGCCCCAGACGAAGGGAGGCACGCGCTTGGGCGGCATGGCCGAGCCGTAGATCATGCTGCCCGCGCCGATGACGGTCCCGGTATTCAGCATCATGCCGATGCCCAGCTTCACGTGGTCGCCGAGGAAACATCCCAGCTTCACGATGCCCGTGTCGAGCTCGCCCGCGCCCAGGTCGACGCGGACCGGACCGTAGTTGTTCTTGAGGTCGCTGTTCGTGGTGAGCGCGCCCAGGTTCACCCAGCGGCCGAGGTAGGCGTGGCCGAGGAAGCCGTCGTGCGCCTTGTTCGACCAGCCGAGCACGACCGTCTCCTCGATCTCGCCGTGCATCCTGCACACGGGGCCGATCGAGACCGCCTCGTAGAGACCGCCGATGATCACCGTGCCGTCGCCGATGACCGTGGGCCCCGCGACCCGGCTGAACGCGCGCACCGTGACGCCGCGCCTCAGCCAGATCGGACCGTGGCCGCGGTCGAAGACGACGCCCGGCTCGATGCGGGTGCCGTCCTCGATGACGAGGAGCCCGTCGCCGATCGCGTGCACGCCATCGGGCAGGCGCGATGCCGTGCGCGGCGCTTCGGCTTCGATGTCGCGCGCCGTCTGCTCGGGCGAGCCCGCGACCAGGTCCCAGACGTGCCCCAGCAGGACGCCGCGCATCTCGATGTCGTGCACGGCATCCCAGGCGGCGGGCTCCGGTACCGCGGCGTCGGTGAGGCGCTCGCAGATCTCGAGCGCGAGGCTGGCCGAGCCGACGAGGCCGCAGGGCTCGCCGCCGACGAGCAGCCGCGCCACCGCGTCCCCGTGGGCGTGATCCTCGACCGCCTTCCGCAGGGCGTGGCGCTCGCTCCAGTCGATGATGGCGCGTGAGGACAGCAGCAGCAGCGGTTGCGCGGGGATCGCGGTGCAGGCGATGGCCGGCGCGCCGTCGGGCTCCTGGAAGCCCTCCAGGTGCGCGGCGGCGAGATGGCCGGCGACCCGCATGCCGCTCAGCCGCTCCAGTCGCTCGCGCGCGGTGAACGCACCATAACGCAGCTCGCCCGCAGGGCGGGTCAGCGCAAACGGCTGCCAGCCGCGGGCGTGCGCGTCGTCGTAGAGCAGTGCAATCGGCTGGCTCATTCGAGCTCCTTCAGCTCGGCCGGCAGGCTCTCGAGGAGCTGCTTCAGATCGGCCGCTCGCTCGCGGGGCATGATCAGCGTCAGCTCTCGCGTACGCACGACCACCAGGTCACGTGCGCCGAAGAGCACGATGGGCGCGTCATCGCTCCAGGCGATGCAGCCGTCGGAGTCGATGGCGTACGCCGCGCCGTGCGCGACGTTGCCGCGCCCGTCCGCGGGCAGCGTGCGTGCGACCGCGTCCCAGGCGCCCACGTCGTCCCAGCGGAAGGTCGCCCGCACGACCGCGACGCGCTCGCTGCGCTCGAGCACGCCTTCGTCGATCGACAGGATCGGCGCGGCGTCGAAGAAGCCGGCGACGTCGCCCGCGTCCAGCAGTGGCAGCAGCGACGCGAGCTCGGGCGTGTGTGCGCGCACCTCGTCGAGCAGCGCGGTCGCCCGCCACACGAACAGGCCGCTGTTCCAGAGGTAGCCGGACGCCAGGTAGCGCTCGGCCGTCGCGCGGTCCGGCTTCTCCACGAACTCGCGGACCCCAAACGCGGATTCGGGTTTTCGGTTTCCGGTTTCCGGATTCCGGATTCCGGAATCCCGAAGCTCCTCGCCCACGTCGATGTAGCCGTAGCCGGTTTCCGGCCGCGTCGGCTCGATGCCGATGGTGACGAGGCGGCCCGTTGCGCTCGCCAGCGCGGCGGCGTCCACGATCTGGCGGCGAAACGACTCCTCGGGCTGGATCACGTGATCGGCGTGCACGGAGGCCATGACCGCATCCGGGTCCCGCTTCGCGATCTCGTGCGCGGCCCAGACCAGCACCGGCGCCGTGCCGCGCGCGCGCGGCTCCAGCAGGAAGGCGTCGCGCTCGAGACCGGCCACGGCGGCGCGGATCGGCGCCACCAGGTGCGCGCCCGTCAGCACCAGCGTGCGGCCGGAGCGCACGATCGGCTGGATCCGGCGCAGCGTCTGCGCGATGAGCGGCTCGTCGCCGGCCAGCGCCAGCAACTGCTTCGGAAGGGTGGGCGTCGACACTGGCCAGAAGCGGGAGCCGACGCCGCCCGCCAGGACCACGGCCCACAGGTGTTCAGGAGGCGAAGAGCTCGTCGATTCGGGCAAGGAGCTTCTTCGGGCTGAAGGGCTTGGTCAGAAAATCGGTCGCCCCGAGCTCCGCCGCGCGCGCGCGATCCGTTTCCTGCCCCTTTGCGGTCAGCATGATGACTGGGGTGGCTTCGCGGCCGGGCAGCTTGCGCAGCTCCGCCAGTACGTCGAGCCCGCTGACGTGCGGCATCATGATGTCCAGCAGCACCAGGTCGAAGCGCTCGTCCGAGGATAGACGCTCGAGCGCGCTCCGGCCGTCGTGCGCGAGCTCGACCGAATACGGGCCGCTCTCGAGCTTGAGCTGGATGATGCGGCCGATGTAGGGCTCGTCATCGACGACGAGGATCGACCGTGATTCGTCGCTCGCGGAATCGGACATGCGGTCGGGAAACGGGTGACGCGGAAGTCCACGACGAGGCCTCGCGAGCCGCGGACAGGGGCGTGCAAAGGTCGGTATCCGGACAGCGCAAGTCAAGCGGAGCCAGCGCTTGGACGGCCGGTCGCGCGCTTGACATGGAGCGCCGCCGCGGCCTAATCTTCGCCGCTCCAACAACTGGATTCACCGCATCTTAGGCGACCTTTCCTTGCATCGACGCACCACCGCCGCGCTCCTCGCCGCGTTCGCCGTCGCAGGCTGCAACGACGACATCGATCTGGACCGCGGGTGGGAGGCGCAGACCGACACCGTGACGCTCTTTACGGTCGACCTGGCCGAGTACCAGGGCCTGCCCTCCGCCTACGACATCCAGGCGACGCGCACGCTGCGCGTCGAGGATCCGGCCGCGACCGGGAGCTGGGACTTCGCGCTGACCGGCGGCGTCGACACACCGCTGACCCTGACGCCGCTCGGCGCCTTCTTCGACGTCGTCTCCAACGCGGGTATCGCCCCGATCGAGAACCGGACCTTCGAGGAGCTGGACAGCGCGCCATCCGATTCCGCGGCGTACGTCGTCGACGGCACGGTCACGCTGGCCGAGGACGTCGTCTACGTCATCCGCTCCCGCCAGTCGTCGGGCTGCATGAACTTCGCCAAGCTCGAGACCCTCGACATCGATCAGGCGGCGGGCGTCCTCACGTTCCACGTCTCGGCCAATCCCTCCTGCAACGACCGCGCGCTGATACCGCCCGAGGACGACTGATCCATGCTGGACCTGCGGCGCATCCGCGAGGAGACGGATCTCGTAAAGGCCGGCCTCGCGCGACGCGGCAATCCCGCCTGGCTGACCGCGATCGACGACGCCCTCGCCCTCGACGAGCGACGCCGCGCGCTGATCGGTGAAGTGGACGCGCTGCGCGCGCGCCGCAACGAGGAGTCGCAGCGGGTCGCAGTGCTCAAGCGCGAGAAGAAGCAGGAGGACGCCGACGCCGTCATCCGCGCGACGCGCGAGCTGGGCGATCGCATGTCCGGTCTCGAGCGCGAGCTGGACGACGTCGAGGCCGCCCTGCGCGAGCTGCTGCTCGGCATTCCGAACCTGCCGGACGAGATCGTGCCGGAAGGCGGGGAATCCGCCAGCCGCGTCCTGCGGGAGTGGGGCGCGGAGCCGACGTTCACATTCACGCCGAAGCCGCACTGGGATCTCGGCGAGGCGCTCGGCATCCTCGATCTCGCGCGCGGGGCAAAGGTGGCCGGCAGCGGCTTTCCGCTGCTGCGCGGGCTCGGCGCGCGCCTCGAGCGCGGGCTCATCAGCTTCATGATGGATCTCCACGCGCGCGAGCACGGCTACGAAGAGCTGTGGCCGCCGTTCCTGGTGAATCGGGAAGCCGCAACGGGCACCGGCCACCTGCCGAAGTTCGGCGATGACATGTACGAGGTGCCGCTCGACGGACTGTGGCTCGTACCGACCGCCGAAGTGCCGGTCACCAATCTGCACGCGGGTGAGCTGCTGCCGGTCGATGCGCTGCCGCTCCGCTACGTAGCCTACACGCCCTGCTTCCGGCGCGAGGCCGGCGCGCACGGCAAGGACACGCGTGGGCTGCTGCGGCTGCATCAGTTCGACAAGGTGGAGCTGGTACGCTTCGAGCGGCCGGAGGCGAGTGAGGCGGCGCTCGAGGAATTGACGTCGCACGCGGAAACGATTCTCCGGCGCCTGGGCCTGCGCTACCGCGTGCTGCTGCTCGCCGCCGGCGACCTCGGCTTCGCGAACGCGCGCACGTACGACCTCGAGGTGTGGGCGCCCGGCGTCGGCACCTGGCTCGAGGTGTCGAGCTGCTCGCGCTACACCGACTACCAGGCGCGGCGCATGAACCTGCGCTACCGACCCGACCCGAACGCGAAGCCGGAGTTCGTGCACACGCTGAATGGCTCGGCGCTCGCCCTCGCGAGACTGGTCGTCGCCCTGCTAGAGACCTATCAGCAGGCGGACGGCTCGGTCGTGGTGCCGGAGCCGCTCAGGCCGTACCTGCACACGGACCTGATCGCGGCGGGTTGATCACGTTGAGACGACGCCTCTGGCCCCTGATGCTGGCGATCCTCTCGCTGGCGATCCTCGGGTCGTACCTCGTCTACACGGAGTACCTGGTCCGCGAGATCCGGGCGGAGGCCGCGGTACACACGCGCATGTACGCGCGCGTGCAGGAGGGGCTGCTCGCCGTCGATCCGCAGCAGGAGACCGACGCGCTCTGGGCGTTGCAGCACGAGATCACACAGATGGGCGTGCCGATCGTCGTGATGGATCTCGACAACCAGCCGGTCGCGGTGGTGAACCTCCCGTTCGAGGCCGACCTCGGCGACGAAGCGGATCGCGAGCGCGTGCGCGCCTACGTGCGACGGCTCGACCGCAGGAATGTGCCGATCGAGGGGCCGCTCGGCACCATCCACTACGGCCCGCCGCCCATCACGTCCTGGCTGCGCTGGATCCCGTGGCTCCAGGTGTCCGGCGCGACCCTGCTGCTGGCTCTCGCCTTCGGCCTGATCCAGGTGAGTCTGCGGGCGGAGCGCGAGCGGCTGTGGGCCGCGATGGCGCGCGAACTCGCGCACCAGATGGGTACGCCGCTTTCCTCGCTCGCGGGATGGGTCGAAGTGCTCCGGCTGCCCGATGCGGAGCGGGCACGGCTGGCCGCCGCCGATCAGGTCGCGGAGGAGATCTCTCGCGACGTCGAGCGTCTCGAGCGCGTGTCGCGTCGCTTCGAGCTGATCGGCAAGAAGCCGCGACTGGGTCCGGTCCGCGTCGCGGACGTCGTCGATGAGCTCGACCGCTATCTGCGTCCCCGATTGCCGACACGCACGCACGGCATCGCGCTCTCCCACCGGGTGGCCGATGATCTGCCGGCCGTGCGCGGGAATCGGGTGCTGCTCGTCTGGGCCCTCGAGAACGTGCTCAAGAACGCGCTCGACGCGCTCGCCTCGCGCGGTGGCGGCGGGCACATCCGCATTGCGGCGTCGCGCGAGGACGACCGCCATGTCCGCGTCGTCGTTTCCGACGACGGTCCCGGCATCGCACCCGAGGTGAAGGACAGCCTTTTCGAGCCCGGTGTCTCGACCAAGCCGGACGGCTGGGGCGTCGGCCTGTCACTGACGCGCCGCATCATCGAGGACCTGCACGGCGGGCGCGTGAGCGCCCGGGAGCGCAAGGGCGGAGGCACGACCTTCGTGGTCAGTCTGGAAGTGGCCGAGGGGGCGTCAGGCGTCGGGCGTCAGGCGTCAGAGACGGCGGACCCGCGCGCCGTTGCCATCCCAACGTCGCGCCCCCGCGCGGACACTGAAGCCTGACGCCTGAAGCCTGACCCTGATCCCGGAGCGGAAGCGATAGAGCAGGAATGAATCCGCTGAACGCGCTCAACCCCGAACAAAAGGAGGCCGCCCTCCACTTCGAGGGGCCGCTGCTCGTGCTCGCGGGTGCCGGCTCGGGCAAGACGCGCGTGCTGGTCGTGCGCATCGCCAACCTCGTGAACGAGCTGGGCGTCGATCCGGCTTCGATCCTCGCGGTCACCTTCACCAACAAGGCGGCGGGGGAGATGCGCGCGCGCATCCGCGCTATGCTCGGGCGTGAGCCGGCCGGCATGTGGATCGGCACCTTCCACTCGATCGGTGCGCGCCTGCTGCGCCGTCACGCGACCGTGCTCGGCTGGACGCCGAGCTTCACGATCTACGACGCGGACCAGGCGGAGCGTCAGATCGCGCGCGTGCTCGAGAAGCTCAACCTCTCCACCAAGCGCTGGAGCCCGAAGGCGGTGCACTCGGTGATCTCGGGCGCGAAGAACCAGTTCCTGACGCCGAAGCAGTTCGCCGAGACCGCCTTCGACCCATTCAATCGGGTGGTCGCGGACGTCTATCCGGAGTATCAGAAGACGCTCAAGGACCAGAACGCATTCGACTTCGACGACCTGCTGGTGAAGCCGGTCGAGCTGTTCGAGGCGAGCGAGCGGCTGCTCGACAGCTATCGGCAGCGCTTCCAGTTCGTGCTGGTCGACGAGTACCAGGACACGAACCACGTGCAGTACCGCCTGGTCGAGATGCTGTCACGCGAGCACGGCAATCTGATGGTCGTGGGCGACGACGATCAGTCGATCTACCGCTGGCGCGGCGCCGACATCCGCAACATCCTCGAGTTCGAGCAGGACTTCCCGGAGGCGCGCGTGGTGCGCCTCGAGCAGAACTACCGCTCGACCAGCCGCATTCTGGAGGCCGCGAACGCGGTCATCTCGCAGAACGTGCGACGCAAGGGCAAGACGCTCCGGACCGATGCGGGGCCCGGCGAGCGCATCACGCTCCTGGAATCGCGCGACGAGCGCGACGAAGCCGAGTGGATCGTCGCGGAGATGGAAGCGAGGCGCTCCGCGGATCCGGATCTGAATCCGCGCGACTTCACGGTGCTCTATCGCACGAACGCGCAGAGCCGCGCGCTGGAAGAGGCGCTGCGCCGGCACGACGTGCCGTACCAGATCGTCGGCGGCACGCGCTTCTACGAGCGGCGCGAGATCATGGACGTGCTCGCCTATTTGCGCCTGATCTCGAATCCCCGCGACAATGGCGCGTTCGACCGGATCCTGAACTATCCGCGCCGCGGCATCGGGGACGTGACGCGCACGCGGCTGCTCGAGTGGGCCGCGGGTCGCGAGCTGACCCCGCTCGAGGCCGCGGAGCGCGCGCGCGAGATCGACGGCATCGGCGCCGCCGCCACGACCTCACTCGCCGATTTCGCGGCTCTCATCCGCCGCTTCGGCGCACTCGCGTCGCATCTCGGCGTCGGCGAGCTGGTCGAGAAGCTGGTTCAGGAGACGCGGCTGCACGAGGCGCTCCTCGACGAGGGGCCCGAGGGCGAGGACCGCTCGGCGAACGTGGCCGAGCTGGTCGCGAGCGCCCATGACTTCGAGTCGAGCGACGTGCCCGGCTGGGAGGAGGAGGACGTGCCCGAGGCGACGTCACTCGACCGCTTCCTCCAGAAGGTCGCGCTCGTCGCCGACGTGGATCGCCACGATCCCGCCGCCGCCGCGGTCACGCTGATGACCGCCCACAACGCGAAGGGCCTCGAGTTTCCCGTCGTCTTCATCAGCGGCCTCGAGGACGGCCTGTTCCCGCTGTCGCGCTCGTTCGACGAGCCCGAGGCGCTCGAGGAGGAGCGGCGCCTGTTCTACGTCGCCATCACGCGCGCCGAGCGGAAGCTGTACATGTCGCACGCGCGCATGCGGCGCAGGGCGGGCGAGATGCTGATGTGCGTGCCGTCGAGCTTTCTGGATCCGCTGCCGAAGGAGCTGCTCGACGAGCGGACCACGGCAGCGATTGCGGCGAATCGGGAGCGGAGCGCGACCTGGCGGCGCGGCGGCGGTACGTCGCCTGCCTTCGGTTCGGGCGGCGGCTATCGCGAGCGGCGTCGTGAGCGGGAGCGGGCGAGCGCGGCGGCGGACGAGGATAGCGGTCTCGTCGTCGACTACAGCTACGGCGACGCGGACGAGATGCCGCGCTTCGTGAAGGGCGAGCGCGTGCGGCATCCGCAGTTCGGCAGCGGCGTCATCCGCGAGCTCTCCGGTCTCGGCATGAACATGAAGGCGGTCATCGACTTCGACTCCAGCGGCCGCAAGAAGGTCGTGATCCGCTACGCGAATCTTCAGAAGGAGCTCTAGTGACGGTCGAACGAAGGGACGTGGAGCGCATCGCCGAGCTGGCGCGGCTCCGGCTGGGCGCCGCCGAGCTCGACCGGTTCACGGTCCAGCTGAACGGCATCCTCGGTCACATGGATCAGCTCGCCGAGCTGGACGCGGAGGCCGCGGAGGCGGAGGCGCAGGCGGCGCCCGAGATTGGCGCACCGCTGCGCGCGGACGAGGGGAAGCCCGACGCGCTGCGCCGCCCGGTGGCGGAGATCGCGACCGACTGGCGGCACGGCTTCTTCGTGGTGCCGCGGCTCGCGTCGCAGGACCGGCTGGCCGAGGGTGGCGACGCTTCGGCTCTCGAGGGCATCGATGGCGCGTGAGCCGGCGCCGTCGCTCGACGCGATCGCGGCCGCCGTGCTGGCGGGCGAGACGAGCGCCGTGGCGCTGCTGGAGGCGGCCGAGCGGGAGCAGGCTCGACGCGAGGCCGCGGATCCGCCGCTGAACGCCTTCCTCGCCTTCGGGGGCGAGCACGCGCGGGCGAGCGCGGACGCGGCCGACGCGCGCGTTCGCGCGGGCGAGTCGACTCCGCTCGCGGGCGTGCCGGTGGCCGTCAAGGACAACCTGTGCACGCTGGACTATCCGACCACGTGCGGGTCGCGCATCCTCGAGGGGTACGTCTCGCCCTACGAGGCGACGGTCGTGCGTCGCCTGCGCGAGGCGGGCGCGGTCGTGGTCGGCAAGACGAACCTGGACGAGTTCGCGATGGGCTCGTCGACGGAGCACTCCGCGTGGGGGCCGACGCGCAACCCGCACGACGCGGCGCGCGTGCCGGGCGGCTCGTCGGGCGGCTCGGCTGCCGCGGTCGCGGCCGGCATCGTACCCGTCGCGCTCGGCTCGGAGACCGGCGGGTCGGTGCGGCAGCCGGCCGCGCTGTGCGGCATCGTCGGAGTCAAGCCGACCTACGGGCGCGTGAGCCGCTACGGCCTGGTGGCGTTCGCGTCCTCGCTCGACCAGGTCGGCGTGATGGCGCGCTCGGTCGCCGACGCCGCGCGCGTGACCGCGATCATCGCGGGCGAGGATCCGCTCGACTCGACCGCGGCCCTGCTGCCCGTGCCGGACTACGTCGCGGAGATGCAGTCCGGACTCGACGGCCTCGTCGTCGGCATTCCGGACGAATTCTTCCCCGACGAGCTGGACGCGGGCATGCGCGCGGCGTGCGAGGCGGCGATCGACGTGATCCGCGCGACCGGCGCCGAGGTGCGCCGCGTGTCACTGCCGCACACGACCCACGCGATTCCGACCTACTACCTGATCGCGCCCGCGGAGGCGTCGAGCAACCTGGCGCGCTTCGACGGCGTGCGGTACGGCCTGCGCGCGGCGGGGGCCACCACGACCGAGGATGTCTACTACGGCACGAGGGCGCAGGGATTCGGCGACGAGGTGAAGCGGCGCATCATGCTCGGCACGTACGCGCTGTCCGCCGGCTACCACGACGAGTACTACGACCGGGCGCAACGCGCGCGCGCGCTGATCGCGCGTGACTTCGCGCGCGTCTTCGCCGACGGCGTGGACGTGCTCTTCACGCCGACGACGCCGACGACCGCCTTTCTCATCGGCGAGAACGACGCGGATCCCTACCGAATGTATCTGGCCGACACGTTCACGGTGCCGGCGAACCTCGCAGGGGTGCCGGCGATCTCGGTCCCGATCGGGACTGCCGGCGGACTGCCGGTCGGCGGCCAGTTCATGGCGCCGATGTTCGGCGAGACGGCGATGTTCGCGGCTGCGTACGGTCTCGAGCGCGCGCTCGCGGGAGGTGCGGAGTGAGCGCGGCCGCGGCCCCCGCAGCCGCCGTCGAGCTCGAGCCGGTCATCGGGCTCGAGGTGCATGTCCAGCTGAAGACGCGGACCAAGATGTTCTGCGCCGACTCGGCCGAGTTCGGTGCGGAGCCGAACAGCAACGTCTGTCCGGTCTGTCTGGGCCTGCCGGGTGCGCTGCCCGTCGTCAACGGCGCGGCCATCGAGCTGGCCGTGCGCGCGGCGCTCGGCCTCGGCTGCACGATTCACGAGCGCAGCGTCTTCGCGCGCAAGAACTACTTCTACCCCGACCTGCCGAAGGGCTACCAGATCTCGCAGTTCGATCGGCCGCTGGCGACGGACGGCGTGCTCGAGGTGCCGACGGACGGTGGCGGCATACGACCGGTGCGCATCCGGCGCATCCACGTCGAGGAGGACGCGGGCAAGTCGCTGCACGACCGGATCCCGGGCGCGACGGCGATCGACCTGAACCGCGCGGGTGTGCCGCTCGTCGAGATCGTGAGCGAGCCGGACCTGCGCACGGCGGCCGATGCGCGCGCCTACCTCGCGCGGCTGAAGCAGATTCTCCAGTACCTTGGCGTGAGCGACTGCGACATGGAGAAGGGAAGCCTGCGCGTCGACGCCAACGTGTCGGTCCGGCCGCGCGGCAGCGCGACGCTCGGCACCAAGACGGAGGTCAAGAACATGAACTCCTTCGCCAACGTCGAGCGCGCGATCGGCTTCGAGATCGAGCGGCAGAGCGGAATCGTCGCGTCCGGCCGGCCCGTGCTGCACGAGACGCTGCTGTGGGACGCGGGGCGCGGCGTCGCGCGCACCATGCGCTCGAAGGAGGAGTCCCACGACTACCGTTACTTCGAGGAGCCCGACCTGCCACCGCTCGTGCTCGGCGCCGGCTGGATCCGCGCGGTCGAGGAGACGCTGCCGGAGCTGCCGCAGCGGCGAGAACGGCGCTTCCGCGAGGAATACGGCCTGCCCGAGTACGATGCGGGCGTGCTCACGGCCGAGCGCGACGTCGCCGACTACTTCGAGGCCACCGCCCGCGCCGCCGTCGACGCGAAGGCGGCGAGCAACTGGATCATGACCGAGGTGCTGTCCTGGGCCAACGAGCACGAGAAGCCGGTGGCCGAGGTGCCGGTCACGCCCGTCGCGCTCGGCGACCTGATCCGCCTGATCGCGGAAGGCACTCTCTCCAGCACGGCGGCGAAGAAGGTGTTCGCGGGCATGGTCGAGACCGGCCGCAGCGCGCGGGAGATCGTCGAAGCCGAGGGCCTCGCGCAGGTGTCCGACGCCGATCGGCTCGAACGCTGGATCGACGAAGTCCTCGCCGCGAACCCGGATGAGGCCCGGCGCTACGCGGAGGGTGAGGCGAAGCTCGTCGGCTTCTTCATGGGACAGATCATGAAGCAGAGCGGGGGCAAGGCCGATCCGGAGCGCGTGTCACAGATCCTGAAGGCGCGCCTGCGGTAAATAGCCGACGGTAGACGGTATACGGTAGACAGTAGACCCGGTACGGACCGGTCACATAGGTGACAGTTCAGACCGGGCACATAGGTAACACTCCAGGACAAACTGAGGCACCCTCGAGCGAGGAGTGCCGATGCCTTGGAGCGGTACCTGTATGGAGCAGAGAGCGCGCTTCGTTCTGGA
>DATKDR010000010.1:0-75165 GCA_035512635.1 Longimicrobiales bacterium
TCCAGAACGAAGCGCGCTCTCTGCTCCATACAGGTACCGCTCCAAGGCATCGGCACTCCTCGCTCGAGGGTGCCTCAGTTTGTCCTGGAGTGTTACCTATGTGCCCGGTCTGAACTGTCACCTATGTGACCGGTCCGTACCCGGTCTACTGTCTACTGTCTACTGTCTACTGCCTACCGTCTCGGGCGCGGGCGCGCACCGGAGGGGTTCTTGCACTCTTCTCTCCGCAAAAAGCCGAAACGGGAGGCGACAGATGGTCAGCAAGAAGGTGGAAGGGAACGAGGAGCAGAAGCGGCAGAAGGCACGCGAGGCGCGGGAAGGCGGCAGCTCGGCGAGCGCCGAGGGCGCGACGACCGGCGCCTCCAAGCAGCGCCGCAACGCGAAGGACGAGGAGTATCCGGAGACGCTGGATTCGATTCGCCGCGGCAAGCAGGATGTGATCGGCGAGAACACGCCGGACGCGAAGCCGGGATACGGGCGTGAGGAAGAGAAGGAGAGCGGCCGGTCGTAGGGGTTCGGAGCCCTGTGGGAGGCAAGCCGCCGAGGTCGCGCGTCTGCTCAGGCCAGGCCGCGGACGGCGGCGTCCAGTGCCGCGATACCGTCGCGCAACTGGCGGTCGGACAGGTAGGGAGCGGGGCCGAGGCGGAGGATGTCGCCGCGATGGTCGCTGAAGACGCCGCCCTCCCTGAGCCGGGTCTTCAGCTCTGCGGCTCGGGGCGCGCGCAGGGCGAGGAAGCCTGCGATCCCGTCGAGCGCCGTGGAGCGGTCGCGCGAGATCACGCCCGGATCGAGATCGAGTCCATCGAAGCCATCGATCAGGAGCCCCACCTGGTGCTGGCTGACCTCGCGGAGTAGCGCGGGACTCAGCGACATCTCGGCGAAGAAGCGGAAGACCTCCGCCGCGCGATAGTGGCTGGTCGGATCGTAGGTCGCGCCCGCAAAGCGAGCCGGGCCGACGCCGTAGGGGACCGGGCCCTGCTCACCGTCCCCGCTGGAATGGGCCGCGCCGGCCGCGGCGGTCACCACGCCGAACTCGCTGAACCAGCCGGTGATCGCCGGCCGCAACCGCTCCCACCCGTCCGGCACACGCAGGAAAGCGTTGCCCTCTCCCAGCTGGCAGTACTTGTAGCCGCCTCCCGTGACGAATGCGTTCTCCAGGCCGTCGTCCGCCAGCGACATCGGCACCACGTCGAGCTGGTGATACACGTCGACGAGGAACGCCGCGCCCGCGCGATCACAAGCCTGCTGCACGAGCGCGAGCCCGGGCACGATGCGCGCGCTCTCGAACAGCACGGATGAGACGAAGGTGGCGGCGGTCCGGTCGTCGACGCGCGCGGCCACGCGTTCCGCGAGGGACTCGATCGGATCGACGTCGACGCGCACCACCTCGAGCCCGTCCTCCTCGAGGCGCGCCAGCTGGCGCCGGATCGTGTGGAACTCGCCCGTCGTGGTGACGATGCGCGGCCGCGCGCCCAGCGGGAGCGCAGACAGCAGCCGCACGACCAGCTCGTGCGTTGCGGCGGCGAGCGCGATCTGGTGCGGGTCGCAGCCGAGGAGGCGCGCGTAGCCGCGCCGCACGTCGTCCGCCTTCTCGGACGCGAGCGGCCACTTGTCGTCGACGTGACGCGCCGCATCGAGCCAGGCCTGCTGCTGCCCCCGGAAGGCGACATCGGGCCACGCCTGATGCGAGTGACCCGACAGCAGCACGCGCCCCGCCACGTCGAACTTCGAGTAGTAGCGGGCGATGCCGTTCGGGTCGGAGTACAGCTCGTCGGCGTTCATGAGGTACGCCTACTGGTCATCGGACCGGAACCTCGGCGTGAAGCGGGTCATCGACGCGTACGGATCCGGCCACTCGTAGCCGTAGCCCATCTCGTACGCCGCGTGGCGCGTCCAGTACGGGTTCCACAGATGCATGCGCGCCATCAGGCACAGGTCCGCCCGACCCGCCGCGAGGATCGTGTTCACATCGGTGAACGACGAGATGTTGCCGACAGCCATGGTCGGCACGCCGGCCTCGTGCCGGATCCGATCGCTGAACGGCGTCTGGAACAGGCGACCGTATACGGGCTCCTGGTCCGCGACCGTCTGGCCGGCCGACACGTCGATGGCGTCGCAGCCGTGCGCCCTGAACGCGCGCGCGATCTCGACGGCCTCGGCGGAATCGACGCCGTCCGGCTTCCAGTCGACGGCCGAGATGCGCACGGACATCGGTTTGTGCTGCGGCCACACGGTGCGGATCGCGTCGAACACCTCGAGCGGATAGCGCAGCCGATTCCCGAGCGGGCCGCCGTACTCGTCGCCGCGCACGTTGGTGAGCGGTGACACGAAGCTGGCCAGCAGGTAGCCGTGCGCGCAGTGCAGCTCGAGCCAGTCGAAGCCCGCCTGGTCGGCGAGCCGCGTCGCGTTCACGTAATCGGCGAGGACGCGATCCATATCGGCGCGATCCATCGCCTTCGGCACCTGGCTGTGCGGCAGGTACGGGATCGCGGACGCGCTCATGATCGGCCAGTTGCCCTCCGGCAGCGGCTCGCAGTCGCCCTGCCAGATCAGACACGTCGATGCCTTCCGGCCGGCGTGGCCGAGCTGCACGCCCATCTTTGCGCGCGAGTGCCCGTGGACGAAGTCGACGATTCGCTTCCAGGCCGTCGCGTGCTCCGGCTTGTACAGCCCCGTGCAGCCGGGCGAGATGCGCGCCTCGCGGCTGACATCCGTCATCTCCGCCATGACCAGCGCGGCACCGCCGATCGCGCGGCTGCCGAGGTGCACGAGGTGCCAGTCGCCGGGCGTGCCGTCGTCCGCACTGTACTGGCACATGGGCGAGACGACGACGCGGTTGTGCAGCCCGAGCTCGCGCACGCGCCACGGCGTGAAGAGCGGTGGCGGCGGCGGGTCGAGCGGCACGTCGATGCCGCTCTGCGCGGCGGCTTCGGCCGCGAACCAGCGGTCGACGGCTTCGACGAAGGCGGGATCGCGCACGCGCAGGTTGTCGTGCGTGACGCGCAGCGAGCGCGTGAGCAGCGTGAACGCGAACTGGAGCGGATGGTGCTCCATGTAGCGCTCCGTCTCCTCGAACCACTGGAGGCTCACCTGCGCCGCGCGCTGGGTGGACTCGACCGTTTTCCGGCGGCCCTCCTCGTATTCCGCGAGGGCGGCTCCCAGATCGTAGCCAATCGCCCGCCTACCGCTTTGGGCGTCAGGCGTCAGGCGTCGGGCTTCAGAGACGGCGCAACGGTGGTTCTGTAGCGCCTGGGCCAGCGCGATTGCGTCCTCCATGGCCAGCTTGGTGCCCGAGCCGATCGAGAAGTGCGCCGTGTGCGCGGCATCCCCGATCAGCACGACGGGGACGTCCGCCATCGCCGCCCAGCGTGCGTTGCGCACGGTCGCGAACTGCCGCCACACCGAGCGGTTCGCCACCAGCGGGTGGCCCTCGAGCTCCTCGGCGAAAAGCCGCTCGCAGAAGGCGACGGTATCGCTCTCGCTCGCCCGGTCCATGCCCGCGGCGCGCCACGTCGCTTCCGTCGTCTCGACGATGAACGTCGACTGTCCGCCGTCGTATTGATAGGTGTGAACGCGCCAGAGGCCGTGCTCGTCCTCGCGGAAGTAGAAGGTGAAGGCGGGGAAGGGGCGTGTCGTGCCGAGCCAGACGAAGCGGTTGGGTCGCACGTCGAGCGTCGGAACGAACAGGTGGGCGTACCGTTCCCGCAACGCGCTATTGGCGCCATCGGCCCCGATCAGGAGGTCGGCATCCCGCTGGACTACGGCCGGATCGACGTCGTCGCCGAAGCGGACGTCGACGCCCTCCCCGAGCGCGCGGTCGGCCAGGATGTCGAGCAGCGCGCGCCGCGAGAGACCGCTGAAGCCGTGGCCGGTGGACGTGATCTTCCGGCCGCGATAGTGCACGTCGATGTCGTCCCAGCGCGCGAAGCGCTCCGACATGCGCCGGAACGTCTCGGGATCGGCGTCGGCGAGGTTGTGACCGGTGGCGTCGGAGAAGACGACGCCGAAGCCGAACGGATCGTCGCGCTGATTGCGCTCGTGCACGACGACCTCGCACGACCGATCGGCGCGCCGCAACAGCGTGGAGAAGAAGAGGCCGGCGGGCCCGCCGCCGACGACCGCGACCTTCATCGCGCGTTCCCGGCCGCGTGCATCAGCTCGCGCGCGATGACCAGGTGCTGGATCTCGGTCGTGCCCTCGTAGATGCGCAGCGCGCGGATCGAGCGGTACAGTCGATCGACGGGATGGTCGGCCATGACGCCGCCCCCGCCGAGGATCTGCACCGCGTCGTCGATGATGCGCTGCGCCGCCTCGGTCGCGTACGCCTTCGCCATCGAGGAATGCAGCGCGAGCGAGGCGACGGCGCCGCGGTCCGCTTCCAGCGCGGCGCGATACGTCAGCAGGCGCGCGGCGTCCAGCTCCGTCGCCATGCGCGCGAGCTTTTCCTGCACGAGCTGGAAACGCGAGAGGGGGCGGCCGAACTGCTCGCGCTCGCGGGCGTGCGCGATCGCCTCGTGCAGCGCGCGCGCGGCCATGCCGCACGCCGCGCCCGCCACCGTGCAGCGCAGCCGGTCGAGCGTGCCCATGCCGAGGCGGAAGCCCGCGCCCTCGGGACCGAGCCGGTTCGCGATGGGCACGCGGCAGCCCTCGAACGCGAGCTCCCCCAGCGGGTGCGGCGCGGACATCACCTGCGGCCGCACGAAGCTCATGCCCTCGGCTCCCGCGTAGACGACGAAGCAGGTGAGCGCCTCCTTGCCGCGCGCAGGGTCGACCGTTGCGAAGACGATGTAGTAGTCGGCGATGCCGGCGTTGGAGATGAAGATCTTGCGGCCGTCCAGCACGTAATCGCTGCCGTCGCGGCGTGCGGTCGTCGCGATGGCGCCCACGTCGCTGCCGGCCTCGGGCTCGGTCATCGCGAACGCGGCCATCGCGCGTCCCTCGATGGTGTGGCCGAGCCATTCGTCGCGCAGCGCCTGCGCCGCCTCGCGCGAGACATCGTCGACGAGCGGATCCTCCGAGGCGAGGATGAGCGGCATCGAGCCGAGCGCCTGTAGCGCGTAGACGGCGTCGGCCAGCGGAGACGCCCAGGCGAGCGCTTCGCGCAGGATGACGATGCTGGTCAGGTCGCTCTGCCGGATCGGCTCGAGCAGCTTCGCCTCGCCCAGCAGCCCCAGGATCTCGCGCGCCTGCGCGCGTGCGTCGTCGTCCGTGTCGGCATCCGGCAGCGGCGCGATGCGGTCGCGCGCGAAGACGTGTGCTCGGGCGGCGAGCTCAACGGCGGCGGGTGTGTCGAACGGAATCGGTGGACGGACGATGGACATGGAACTCTTCGGTGAACGGAAGGGAATCGGCCTGCCAATCTGGGGGTGCAGCATGGTACGGCGCGAGCACCTTCGAGAAGCTACTACGACGGACTCAGCGGCCGGTGCGCTCCTCCCTCGGAAAACTGCCCAGCACACGCAGGAGGCTGGCGCGACGCCGTACTTCGCCGAGCGCCGCTGCGGTGCGCTCGTCGTCGGCGTCCGCGTCCAGATCCATGAAGAAGCGGTAGGTCCAGGGCTGTCCCGTCGGTCGCGACTCGAGCCAGGACAGGTTGAGACGCCGCTCGGCGAACGCCGAGAGCACGCCGACGAGGGCGCCCGGCCGGTTGTCGACCTCGACCAGCAGCATCGTCTTCATGGGCGGTCGCCTGCCGGTCTCGTCGGCGGTCGCGGCGATGGGACCCGCGCGCCCCCCCTTGGCCGAATCGGGTGGCGGCGCGGCCAGCAGGAGGAAGCGCGTCTGGTTGTCGGCCCGGTCCTCGATATCCCGGGCGATGACGGCGAGTCCCGACGTTTCCGCCACCCATTCACCGGCAATGGCGGCCAGCGTGCGATCTCCCGCTCGTGCCACTTCGTGGGCTGCGCCAGCGGTGTCGTAGGCGGATTCCGCCCGCACACCGGGCCGCGACCGGACAAAGCGAGCGCATTGCGCGAGTGCGATCGGATGGGAGAGCACGCGCTTCACAGCATCTACGTCGGTGCCTTCCATCCCGAGCAGCGCGTGGTGGATCGGCAGTATCGTCTCCGCGACCACGCGCAGGCCGGTGTCCGCAAGCACCGCGAGCGTGTCCGGCACGCTGCCGGCCAGCGTGTTCTCGATGGGCAGGAGCGCATGGTCCGCCTCGCCGCGTTCGACGGCTGCCGCGGCATCGCGTGCCTCGCGTTTCCCACGGGTGCGCGCACCGGCGGGGAAGAGACGGGCGATGGCGCGCTCGCTGTACGCGCCCGCCTCTCCCTGGAATGCCACGACGGGCGCGGGGTCGGATCGACTCATGGTGGGCAGGGTTATCTGGATGCGTCGCGGCGTCAAGCCGGGTGCCGGCGGCGGATCCACGGACGCCGCCCCGGCCGTCCATCCGGCCCGGCGGCCTTGCCATCGATCGACCCTCCATCGTACCATAGCCCCATGACGAGCGATCGGTCGGGCAGCAACGCCTTCTTCCGCAACTACTTTACCACGCCCCGTGGTACGGGTCGTGGCTGGAGGCGAGTGCGCGGCTGAGCGCACGCTGAACCGGCTGGAAAACGGCCCGTGCCTGATCGGCACGGGCTTTTTTTGTTTTCACTACCCCTGATGGAGCTGAGCCATGATCGTGATTACACGTCCGGGAGTGACCGACGGCGAGATCGACCAGATCCGCGAACGCGTGGAGGCGCTGGGCCTGCGCACGCACATCATCAGGGGAGAGAACCGCATCGTGGTGGGATGCATCGGCGACGCGACGCGTGTGGACGAGCTGTCCGCGTTGCGTGCGCTGCCCGGGGTCGACGCGGTCGTACCCGTCTCCAAACCGTACCCCCTGGCCGCGCGCGTTTTCGGAGAAGAGGCTCGGATGGTACGAATCGGCGACCGCGCCCGCACGACGATCGGCGGCCTCGAGCTCGTCGTGATCGCGGGTCCATGCGCGGTCGAAGGGCGCGACATGCTGATCGAGACGGCGCAGGCGGTTCAGCGCTCGGGTGCGCGCATCCTGCGCGGCGGCGCTTTCAAGCCGCGTACCTCGCCCTATTCCTTTCGCGGCCTGGGCGTGGCGGCGCTCGAGATGCTTGCCGAGGCGCGCGAGGCGAGTGGCCTCCCCGTCGCAACCGAGGTGATGGACACGCGCGAAGTCGAGCGAGTGATCGAGTACGCGGACATACTCCAGATCGGCGCGCGCAACATGCAGAACTACCCGCTCCTTGCCGAGGTGGGCCGGGTGCAGCGACCGGTGCTGTTGAAGCGCGGGCTCTCCGCCACGATCGGCGAACTGCTGCTGGCAGCCGAGCACGTGATGGCACAGGGGAACCTCGACGTCATCCTGTGCGAGCGTGGCATACGCACGTTCGAGACAGCGACCCGAAATACGCTGGACGTCGCGGCGATTCCGGTTCTCAAGAGCGAAACACACTTGCCGGTGCTGGTCGATCCGAGCCATGCCGGAGGCAGGCCGGAGCTGGTCGCACCCCTTTCTGCGGCCGCAATCGCTGCGGGGGCCGATGGCCTCATGGTCGAGGTCCATCCGAATCCCGCGGAAGCGCTGTCCGACGGTGATCAGGCGCTCACGATCGACGGATTCGCGGACCTCATGAGGCACTTGCGGCCGTTCGCGGCCGCCGCGGGGCGCGAGCTGCCGGCCACGATGCGGCGGGAGCAGGCGGCATGACGATCCCGGCGGCGAACAGCTCCAGCGCCATCGGCCAACTGCGCTGCGAAATCGAGGAAACCGACCGCGCCATCGTCGATCTGCTCGCTCGGCGTGTCGGTCTGGCGCGGCGCATCGGTGGCGAGAAGGCCTGCGCGGGCAAGCCGACGCTCGACCCCGCGCACGAGGCTCGCGTCGTCCGCCGCGCCGCGAGCTTCGCGCGCGACGCGGGCCTGGATCCGGAGATCGTGCGCGACCTCTACTGGCATCTGGTCCGGCTCTGCCGCACGGCCCAGCTCGTGGACCGGTGAGTCGTGTCGCGGTGTCCGCGTGTGGCCTTACGAGAACTTCGCCTCGCGCTTCGCAGTGAACGCCTCGTACGCCTCGCGGAAGTTCGGGTCGAGCATGCACGCGGCCTGGATCTGCGTCTCCCACGCCATCGCGGACTCGAGGTCCATCGACCATTCGCGGTCGAGCGATTCCTTGGTCACGGCCAGGCCGAAGGACGGCCCGCGCGCGAGCCGCCCCGCCAGCGCCGTGGCCTCGCCCAGCGCCGCGCCGTCCGGTACCACGCGGTTGTAGAGCCCGATGCGATGCGCCTCGGCGGCATCGATGAAGTCACCAATCATGAGCAGCTCGCTCGCACGGCCGTGGCCGACCAGGCGCGGCAGCAGCCAGGAGGCGCCCATGTCGGCTCCGGAAAGGCCGACCTTCACGAACAGGAAGGCGATCTTCGCCGATTCGGCGGCGATGCGGAGGTCGCACGCGGCGGCCATCACGGCACCCGCACCGGCGACCGTGCCGTTCAGCGCGGCGACCACGGGACGGCGGCACCTGCGGATCGCCGCGACCAGATCGCCGGTCACGCGCGTGAAATCGAGCAGCCCCTGATAGTCGCGCTCGAGGAGGGGGCCGATGATGTCCTCGACGTCACCGCCCGAGCAGAATGCGCGGCCGGCCCCGGTGAGCACGATGGCGCGTACACCGGGCTCGGCGTCCAGGGCGATAAACGTGTCGCACAGCTCCTTGTAGACATCGAACGTGAGCGCGTTCAGCCGTTCCGGCCGGTTGAGCGTGATCGTCGCGACGCCGCTGCGCGCATCCAGGCTGTACAGGAAGCTCTTGGGACTGATCATCCGGTAGTCGGTATCGTTAATCGGTCGTCGGTATCCGGTATTCAGTATTCGGCAGTCGGAGTCCGGCAGGCGGCAATCGATTACCGTTTACCGCATACGTCTACTGTCTACGGTATAACGGCCGTGGCTTCGATCTCGATGACGGCATCCTCGTCGACGAGTGCGGAGACCTCGACGACGGACATGGCGGGATAGTGCCGCCCCATGCGCGCGCGCCAGACGGCGCCGATCTCCTTCAGCTGACGCCGGTACTCCTTCAGGTCGGTCATGAAGATGGTCATGCGCGCGATGTCGTTCGGGCGGCCACCCGCCGACTCGACCACCATCAGCACGTTGGCCAGCGCTTGCTCCCACTGGTCGACGAGTCCTCCTTCGACGATGCGACCGGCGGGATCGCGCGCCGTCTGGCCGGCGACGAAGAGGATGCCGCCGCCGGGGGGCGCGAGCATGCCGTTGGTCCAGCCGCGCGGCTCGCCGAGCGGCTCGGGATTGATCGACTGGAGACTCATCGCTGCGTCACTCGTTTCCCTCGATCACGATGGCTTCGCCGTTCACGTCGGCGGCGTCGTCGGCACACAGCCGCAGCACCGCGGCCGCGACCTCCTCGGGCGTGATGAGGCGCGCCTGCGAACCGGTCTCGAGGAGGGCGGCGATCGTTTCCTCGCGCGTGCGGCCGGTGCGCGACGAGATGGTAGCGATCGTCTGCTCCGTCATCGGCGAATCGACATAGCCGGGACATACGGCGTTGCAGGTGACGCCGGTGCCCTGCACCTCCGCGGCGACCGCGCGCGTGAGTCCCACGAGCGCGTGCTTGGACGCGGCGTAGGCGGCAATGTACCGGGCGCCATGGAGTCCGGCGACCGACGCGATGTTGACGATGCGGCCGTGCGCGCGCGTCAGCATGCCCGGCAGCGCGGCGCGCGTCGCGACGAACGCGGACGTCGCGTTCAGCTCAAGCAGGCGGTGCCACTCCTCGAGGGTGGTGCGGTGCAGGGGAGCGGAGGACGCGCCGCCGGCGTTGTTGACCAGGATGTCGATGCCGCCGAGGCGGTCGTCGGCGTCGGCGATCATCGCCTCGAGCGCGGCGGCGTCGGTGACGTCCACCTGGAGCGCCCACGCGTCGGCCGCGGCCTCGCGCAGCTCCCGCGCGACGCCCGTGATCTGGTCGGCCGAGCGCGCGGAGACGACGACTCGCGCACCCGCAGCGGCCAGCGCACGCGCGATCGCAGCGCCGATGCCGCGACCGCCGCCGGTGACCAGCGCGCCACGCCCGTCGAGCGCGCGCGGCATTCCTACCGGTCCCTGCCCGGCCATCCGATCTCCCGGTCGCGTTCGAGGACGGCTACCACCTCCTCCTCGAGGAGTACGCCGAGCGTGTCGATCGTGCGCCGCCCCTCGTCGGCGGTCGCGGCCGCGGGCGCGCCGAAGTACGCCTGCTCGCCGCCTGCCTCCCCGAAGCTGCGCACGCCGTCCCGGATGGCTTCGGACAGTGAGCGCAGGTAGGGCTCCAGGGCGCGGCGCTCCTCCTCGCGCACCAGCTCGGGCTGCTCGGCCAGGACGATGCTGGTCTCGTACTGTCCCGCATGACAGGCGCCCGAGCGGAACTCGTCGGTCAGCCGCGCTGCGGTCTCGCGGCGCGTCAGGTCCGGAAAGGCGACCAGCGGCGCGCCGGCGGCGCGGATCTCCTCGACCGTCGCGCGCAGCACGCTCACCTGCGCGGGATCGAAGTGCGCGTTGACGATGGCGAGGCAGCGGAAGCCGTGGCCGGCCAGGGCGGCGGCGATGTCGACGATCTGATCGCGCATGACCGACGGCCGCAGCGAGATGGTGCCGGCGAAGCCGGCGGCGAACGGCGCCGGCGAGTAGACGATGGGCGGCAGCAGCAGGGACGTGTAGCCGCGCGCGTCCAGGCGGCGCGCGCCCGCGGCGGCCATCGCGCGCGCGATGATGACGTCCGTGCCGAGCGGCAGGTGCGGCCCGTGCGCCTCGATTGCGCCGACCGGCAGCACGGCGATCGTGCGGGCGCGCTCGAGCGCGTCGACCTCGGGCCAGGTCAGCGTGGACAGTTCCCTCACGACGCCGCTCATTCGTATGTTGCCGTCATGTTCGAGCCACCCGAGGTGTTCAACATCGCGGACTACTTCCTGGACGCGCGCGTCCGCGAGGGGAGGGGAGATCGCGTCGCGCTGCGCACCGACGACGCCGACTGGAGCTACGCCGAGGTGCAGGCGCTCGCCAATCGCTGGGGCAATGTGCTGCGCGAAGCCGGCGTGCAGCCGGAGCAGCGCGTCCTGCTGGGCACGCTCGACTCGCCCGACCACGTGGGCGCGCTCTTCGGCGCGCTCAAGATCGGCGCCGTGCCCGTGATGGTCAATCCGTTCCTGAAGGCGGACGCGATCGCCTGGTTCTACGAGTATACGGGCGCGAGCGCCGCCGTGGTGCACGCAGAGACGTCCGCACCGTTCCAGACGGCGCGAGCCGGCGCCCGTCGCCTGCGCGAGCTGATCGTCGCCGACGACGCCGATTTCCGCCGCCGCCTCGACGCCGCGTCCGCCGTGCTGGATCCCGAGCCGACGCACCGCGACGACGCCGCCATCTGGCTCTTTTCCGGCGGCACCACGGGCAGGCCGAAGGCGGTCGTGCAGACGCATCGCTCGTACGCCAACTCGACGGAATGCTACGGCAAAGGCGTGCTCGGACTCACGGAGGACGACGTCACCATCTCCGTGCCGAAGCTCTTCTTCGGCTACGCGATGGGCACGAACCTGTTCTTCCCGTTCTCCGTCGGCGCCTCCTGCGTGCTCTTCCCCGAACGCTGCACCCCGGCGGCGATCCTGGACCGCATCGAGCGCTTTCGCCCGTCCGTCCTCGTGACCGTGCCGACGATGGTGCAGCAGATGCTCGCCGATCCGACGCTCGCGAAGCGCGACCTGTCCTCGCTGCGGCTCGCGACCTCGGCGGGCGAGGCGCTGCCGCTCGAGCTGCACCGGCGCTGGAACCGCGCGTTCGGCATCGAGCTGCTCGACGGCCTCGGCACCGCCGAGATGTGGCACGTCTTCATCTCGAACCGGCCGGGCGCGGTGCGCCCGGGCACGCTCGGCACCGTCGTCCCGGGCTTCGACGTGCGCGTGCGCGACGACGGCGGCAGCGACCTCCCGGACGGGCAGGTCGGCTGGCTCTGGGTACGCGGCGACTCGCGCGCGCTCGGCTACTGGCGGCACATGGACCGGACCAAGGAGGCGTTCCGCGGCGAGTGGTACGTTTCCGGCGACATGCTGAGCCGCGCCACGGACGGCTACTTCTCGTACGCGGGGCGGGGAGACGACATGCTGAAGGTGTCCGGCCGCTGGCTGTCGCCGCAGGAAGTGGAAAACTGCCTGTTGCAGCACCCGGGCGTGCGGGAGGCGTGCGTGGTCGGAGTGGTCGAAGGGGATGGTCTCACGCGGCCGCACGCGTACGTCGTGGCCGCGTCCGACGCGGACGCACGGACGCTGGCGGACGATCTCGACGCCTTCGTGCGCAAGCGTCTCGAGTCCTACAAGGTGCCGCGCCGGGTCGTCCTCATGGACGACCTGCCGCGCACGCACCTGGGGAAGGTCGACCGCGGCCGCCTGCGCGTGTCCGCATGACTCGCCGGCCGATCCACGCGCGCGTGCAGAGCGGCGGCGGCGCGCCCGATGACGACGCCGCGGATGCGGTGCGGCACGCATTCGCGCTGTGGGCGAGCGGCGTCGCGGTGGTGACCGCCCGGGACGACGACGGCCGCGTCTACGGCATGACCGTCGCCGCGCTGGCGCCCGTCTCGATCGATCCGCCCCTGGTCCTCGCCTGCATCCACAACGATGCGCCGCTAGCCTCCGTGCTCCTGCCCGGCGTCGCCTGCGGCATGTCGATCCTCACCGAGGGACAGAAGCGGGCGGCGACCACGTTCGCCGATCGCTTCACGGTTCCGGGCGACCTGCTGGTCGACGAGGGCGACGTGCCGGTCGTCGCCGATGCCGCCGCGACGCTTCTCGGCACGGTGGACCGGGTATACGACGGCGGCGACCATCGCATCGCGATCGTGCGAGTGGAGCACGTGTCGGCGTCCCAGCCGGAACTGCCTCCGCTGGTCTACTGGCGCCGGGGCTATCGTCGCCTGGAGCCGCAGGACTGAAACCCGCAGTACCGCGCCGGTGGCGCGCTCGAGCGTCCCCTCCGGATCGCGCGGGTACGGCTCGCACGCGATCGGCAGAAGCAGAATCAGGAGCGCCGCGCGCCGCGGCCGCATCCGGGTGCCGGTTCCCATCCACACCTCCCGTCGAGCGCCGGAATCTTCCGCCGGGGGCAGGTGCAGGTCGTGCGCCAGCAAACGGATACGGGCTCTTCCGGCATCGAAGTTGCCCCTATGGAAAGGCGCCGCTAAGGACGTTTCCCTTCACGATTCTCCAGGGAGGACTCATGGCACTCGACTCACTCGAAAAGCTCTTCGTCGAAGAGCTCAAGGACACGTACAACGCCGAGAAGCAGCTGACCAAGGCGCTCAAGAAGATGGCGAAGAACGCCGCCGACAAGACGCTCTCGCAGGCCTTCACGGACCACCTGGCCGAGACCGAGAAGCAGGTCGAGCGGCTGGAGCAGGTGTTCGACTCCATCGACATGGCGCCGAAGGGCAAGACCTGCGAGGGCATCAAGGGCATCATCGCGGAAGGCGACGACATGATGGCCGAGGACGGCGACGACGACGTGAAGGATGCCGCCCTGATCGCATCCGCCCAGCGTGCCGAGCACTACGAGATCGCAGCGTACGGCACGCTCCGTCACTACGCCGACCGCCTCGGCTACACCCGGGCCGAACAGCTCCTCTCCGAGACGCTGAACGAGGAGAAGGCCGCCGACGAGAAGCTCAACCGCATCGCCAAGGAGCTCGTCAATCCGAAGGCGCAGATGACGTAGGCGGCTGAACCCGGGTCTGGCGGACAGTAGCCGGGCGCAGGGTATTCAGTCGTCAGTCGTCAGTGGAATGCGAAGGTGGGTGGGCCCCAATGGGGACTCACCCACTTTCACGTTATACGTCCGCAACCCGGCCTCTGGCGCCTGAGGCCACTCCCGGAACGCCCGCTGGACTGGTACGGTAGAGCGGGCGGGCCTGGTCACCATGGGAGGCGTTATGCCGCAGACGAACGGAAGCGAAGGGCGTGGAGGACGGAGCGGTTGGCGCAGGGGACGGGTGGAGCGTCGCGGTGGGCGCTCGGTGCGCCGTGTGGCGCTCGGCGCGGCGCTGTCCGTCCTCGCCGCCTGCGCGAGCGACCAGAGCCACGGCCCGGGTGACGGTGAGGGGCCGCTCACGTCGCTGCCGCGCGAGCTCAGCGCCGGCGAACGGTCGCTGATCTCGAGCGCAAACGACTTTACGTTTGCTCTGCTCGCTCGCGCCGCGGCGACCGAGGACGGTCCGAACCTGGTGCTGTCGCCGCTCAGCGCGTCGATGGCGCTCGGCATGCTCCTGAACGGCGCGACGGGCGAGACGCGCGCGGAGATGGAGGAGGCGCTGCGGCTGGCGGGACTCGATCCGCACGACATCAATGCCGGCTATCACGACCTCGTCGAGCTGCTCACCGGGCTCGACGACGATGTCGCCGTCGACATCGCGAACGCAGTGTGGGCGCGCCAGGGAGTGCCGTTCGAGCCGACGTTCCTGGATACGGTCGTCGCCTACTTCGACGCGACCGTGCGCACCCTCGACTTCGCGGATCCCGCGTCGCCCGACGTGATCAATGCCTGGGTCCGCGAGCAGACCAATGACCGCATCGACGAGATGGTGCGGGAGATCGATCCGGACGCGGTCATGTTCCTGATGAACGCGATCTACTTCAAGGGCGACTGGACGTGGCCGTTCGACCCCGACCGCACGCAGCCGCGCCCCTTCCGGCGCGACGACGGCAGTACGGTCACCGTGCCGATGATGGACATGGACGAGGCGCCGCATGCGTTCGCGCAGAGCGACGACGGCACGAAGGTGCTCGACTTGTCCTACGCCCGTCGCGCATGGTCGATGACGTTCGTCCAGCCGCCGGAGGGAATCGGCGCAATGGACTTCGCGGCGTCGCTCGACCGCGCGTCGTGGGATGCGCTCGTCGCATCACTCGACTCGGTCGACGACGTGCCGGTGCAGATGCCGCGCTTCACGCTCGAGTACGAGCGCGTGCTGAACGATGACCTGTCCGCGCTCGGCATGCGGCGCGTCTTCACCGACATGGCGCAGCTCGACGCGCTCACGCCGCTGAGCGTCTACGTGCACCTCGTGAAGCAGAAGGCGTTCATCGCCGTCGACGAGATCGGCACCGAAGCGGCCGCGGTCACCTCGATCGAGGTGCGCGTCGTCTCGTTGGGCCCGCATATCTTCCTCGACAGGCCCTTCCTCTTCGCCATTCGCGAGCGACTGACAGGGACGATTCTGTTCGTCGGCGTGGTGGGCGATCCGGCGTAGGGACGCGAGTCACCCGATGCGGACGGCGCCCGGCTCCGGCACGATGGCCGCCCCTCTGCGTCGCGCCCACACCTGGGTGAACTCGGCGCCGAGCAGGACGATGAGCGCGGCGTAGTAGACCCATACGAGGATGACGGCGAGGGAGCCGGCGGCGCCGTAGGCGCTGCCGGGCTCGCTCTGCCCAATGTAGAGCCCGATCGCGAACTTGCCGATGACGAACAGCGCGGCGGTCGCGACGGCGCCGGCCCACACGTCCCGCCACTGGATGACCGCGTCGGGCAGCACCTTGAACATCGCCGCGAAGAGTCCCGTGATCACGACGAACGAGACGACGAGCTGGACGGCGTGCAGCAGCGCGCCGGAGATCGCGTCGGGCAGGAGTCCAGCGAGCGCGTCCCCGAACGCGGTGAGCGCGGCCGACAGCACCAGGGACACTAGCAGCAGGAAGCCGATGCCCAGGATCATGCCGAGCGAGAGCAGCCGCTTCGCGAGGAAGTTGCGAACGCCGCCCCGCTCCGGATCCGGCCGCACGTCCCACGCGGTGTTGAGCGCCGACTGGAGCTGCGTGAGAGCGCCGGTCGCGCCGAACAACAGCGCCGCCACGCTCAGCAGGGTGGGGAGGAGCCCGCCACGCCCCGGCCGGTTCGCGTTCTCGAGCATCGTGCGGATGCCGGCGGCGCCCTCGGCGCCCAGCATCGATCGCATCTGCGTCTGGATGCTCCCCTGGATGTCCTCGGGTTCCCAGACCGCGCCGGCGATCATGATCAGCAGCACGAGCAGCGGCGGCAGCGCGAAGATCGTGTAGTATGCGAGCGCGGCCGCGACGCGTGGCGCATCGTCGGCGCGGAATTCACGCCAGGTTTCCCGGAGGATCGCGAGCATCGGGAGGTGGTGGACGATCGACCCCGGCGTCGGAAGTCCGACACCGGGGTCCGACCGGCGACCGCGTGCAGATCAGGTCAAATCTTCGATGGCGGCGCTCTGCCGCGGCTGGTCGCCACGAGCGAGGTCCGGCGTCGACTCGCCGCGAGCAATGTCGCTCGTCGGCTCGCCGCGCGTGGCGTCGCGTGTATGCGCGGCCGCAGCGCGCGCCCGCTCCTTCAGCGCGTCCGCCGACAGGCCCTCCGCGCGCGCCCTATCCTTCGCGGCGTTCGCCGCATCGGATGCGACCCGCCTGGCGCGATCCTTCACCTCGTCGACGAAGTTCTCGGGCAGGGCCTCGCGCTTCACGACGGACAGCGCCTCGGAGCCCGCACTACGCGCCGCGCGTGCGGCATCGGACGCGATGCTGCGCGCCTCGCCCTTGAGCGCGTCGGCGCTCGGGCCCACGCGCTCGTTCTCCCAGCGCGTCGTCGGCGTCGACAGACCGGCGGCCAGTCCGAGCCCGAAGGCTGCGGCGCCGATGGCCAGCGGATTCTCCTCGAGCGTCGAGACATAGCGTTCGCGGGCGAGGTCCGCGCGCAGCGAGGTCTGCTCCCGGGCGCGATCGCCCAGGGACTCGACCCGATCACGCACCGACTCGCCGGTGTCGCGCAGCCGGTCCGTCGCCTCGGCGGCCGCGTCAGTCACGCGGTGCTTGAGGTCCGTCGCCTTCTCCCGCGCGCGATCCGTGAACCCGTGACCTCCGTCCCCCTCGTGAGTGGGGCGGCCGTCGTCGCGTAGCGCCCCCTCGTCCAGCGCGTCGCCCATGTAGGGTCCTTTGCGGCCCTCGGCCGGCGCATACGTGCCGGCGCCGGTATCGCCGGAGTGGCCCTGTCGTGATTCCGCCGCGAGCCACGCCGCGCCCGCGCTCATCAGGGCGACCGGGATCGGGTGGTCCTTCGCGAAGCCGGTCACCGCGTCACCCACCGCGCGCGCCTTCTGCGAGCCGGTGTCGCTCCCGCGCAGCATCCAGAGCGCGTGATCGAGGAGCCGTCCCGGCGACAGCTTCCGGTCCAGCGCGTCCACCGTCCCGTCCATCTCAGCACGCTTCCGCTCGATCTCGCGGCGGATGTCGTCGCTCGTTCGTCCGCTCATGAATGCACCTTCCTTTCAGCCCAGCGCTTGTCTTCCTTCAGGGTTTCGATCGTCTTCGTGGGTTTGAGGCTCTCGCTGCGCATGCCTTTAAGGCCCTTCCGGACCTTGCTCCAGCCGAACGCGCCGAAAATCAGCGTCAGGATCAGCGGCGACAGCCAGATGGCGATGCCGATCCCCATGAAGTTGGCGAGTACCGATGTGAGCGCCGCGTTCACTGTCCACGCGCCGAGCAGCAGCGCCGCCAGCAGCAGTCCGCCGCCGATTGCGAGGCCGAGCGCGTTCCGCTCGTAGACCTCGAGCTTCTCGCGCATCTCCGTCTTTGCCAGCGCGAGCTCGAGCGACAGCAGATCGCGGCCCTCCGTGGTCAGCGAGCGCAGCAGCCCGATGATCGACTGTCGATCGCCGCCGTTGTGCGTGCCGCGCGCGAGGGACGGATCGGGCTCGAACTCGGCGTCCACGCCGAGCTCCGCGTCCGCGTCGAAGCGCGGCTCCGTCGTATAGCCCGTCATGACGCACCTCCCTCGCCGGTCCGCGTGGGGCCGAAGCCGACGTCGCCCGGTCCGGTCCGCGTCGCGGCCACGCCCGAGCCGGTCGTGCCGTAGCCAGTGCCGGAGTTGCCGTATCCGCTGCTCCCCGCAGCCTCGCTCGTCGCCCGGTCCGCCATTAAGGCCGCGTCCGGCTCGAACTCCACCTCGACACCCCGATCGGTCGCGCTCGAGCGGTCGTCGCGCGTCGAGGCGCGCAGGAAGCGGCCCGCGGCGAGTCCGGCCGCGAAGCTCGTTCCGACGAATGCGGCCGGATGCTCGCGCGCCGTGCCCTCCAGATCCGTCACCAGCCCGCGCGTATCGGCCTGGTCGAGATACGTGGCAATGCGGCGCGCGCGGCCCGACAGGTCGCGCGTCCAGCCCGCGAGCCGCTCCTGCCGGCGGTCGCCGAGCGACGAGGCTGCCGCGTCGAACGCGGCCGCGAGCGCGTTCACGCTCTCCGAGAGTGTGTGCGTGCGCTCGTCGACCATCCGGTTTGCGCTCTGCTTCACCTGATCCGTGCGCTCGCGTACCTGCGTTTTCACCTGCTGTCGCGCGTCCCGCACCGAGTCCTTCGCCTGCTGCTTGAATCCCGCGTCCGTGCCGGGTTCGCGTCGGGCGAGGTCCCCACCGTCGCCCGTCGCGCCTCCGGAACCTCCGGCTCCATTGAGCGCCTGGTCCTCCATGCTGCCCCCTTGGTTCTTGCAATCCGGGCGGGGTCGTAACTCCCGCAAACTCAACGCACTTGCGCTGGTCAGTAGAGCAAGTCCCTTGCCGTCGGGATCTGTTTCGCGAGAGGGCCGCGCTGCGATTTCCTCGATGCGAAGGCGAAACGCGCGCACAACGTCGCGCGCGCGATCGCGAGCGACGCGCGCTAGCTTGTATCGTGTACGCGTGGCGAGGACGAGCCCGTCACCAGCACCCATCGGGAGGCGCATGGCGGAAGCACGACGGCGTGCGGGCCGAGAACATCCATCGGGGTCGCGGCCGGATTCCGGCCAGGCTCTGCATGGCGACGAGGATCGCGAGCAGGCGCGGCGGATGGAGTCGCTCGCCCGCCTCGCGGGCGGCGTCGCTCACGACTTCAACAACATGCTGACCGCCATCAAGGGCTGTGTCTCCTTCGCCCTCGAGGATCTGCCCGCCGATCACCCGGTCCGACCGGATCTGGAGCAGGTGGTCGTCGCGTCGGACCGCGCGACCGAGCTGACGCGCAAGCTCCAGCTGTTCAGCCGCGGCCAGCCCGCGCGTCCCGCCGTACACGACCTCGGCGAGCTCGTCCGGCGCGCCGAGCCTGCGCTCCGTCGTCTGCTACGCGACGACATCGAGCTGCGCATCGACGCCGCAGCGGAGACCGTGCCGGTGCGCGTCGACCCCGTCCAGGTCGAGCAGGTCGTCGTCCAGCTCGTCCAGAACGCGTGCGACGCCATGCCCGACGGCGGGAGCGTCGAGATGACGGTGGACGAAGTGCGGCTGGACGACGACGAAGCGGCCGCGCTCGGACCCGCCGTCCGGCCGGGCTCGTGGGCGCGCATCGCGGTCACCGACACCGGCCCCGGCATCCCGCCGGAAGCGCGGCCCCACGTGTTCGAGCCCTTCTACAGCACCAAGGAATCCGGCATCGGCATCGGCCTCGGACTCGCCGTCGTCTACGGCATCGTGCGCCAGGCGGGCGGCCACGTCTTCATCGACGAGCGCGAGGGTACCGGCGCCCGCGTCGTCGTCCATCTGCCTCGATCCGACGCGGAATCCGGGTCGCCGGCTCCGTTGACCTCCGAAGGGTCAGCGGGGTAGCATTCGAGCCGGTCGCGCGGCGCTCAGGCGCTCAGCACGGCCATCGGGAGGGTTGGCAGAACGGCTAATGCACCGGTCTTGAAAACCGGCGTCCGAAAGGACTTCCGAGTTCGAATCTCGGGCCCTCCGTCAACAACAGGCCGTTCGCGAAGGGGATCCGCGAGAGGCAGTCGCCTTACGGCTCCGCCGGCTCCCAGAGCCGTTCGGGACCGGCCGCTCCACTTTCCGCGCACGCCGCTCGAGGCCTACCCCGCGAACATCGCCTCCAGGCGGTTCAGGCTGCTAGTCCAGCCCTGCTCGTGCTTGTCCCGATCGGCCTCGGTCACGAAGCCCTCGTGGACCATCACGACCCGCGTGCCGTCGCCGTCCTTCTCGAAATCGACGATGATGACCGTCTCCTGCGGCGCATCGCCGGGCTCGTCGCCGCCTTCCGGCAGCCACGCCCAGGTGTAGACCAGGCGGCTGGGCGGCGTCACCTCGCGGTACGTCCCCACCGCGACGTGCCGCGCGCCACCCTCCGGCTCCTGCATCGCGATCCGGAAGCGCCCGCCTACCCGCAGGTCGACCTCCGTCTCGGGAATCGTCATGCCTTCGGGCGCGGACCAGCGTTTCAGCTCCTCCGCCCGCGTCCACGCCTCGAACACGCGCTCGCGCGGCGCACGGATCCGCCGCTCCACCTTCATCCGGAACATCTCGCCCGACTTCGTCTTCATCTGCCCTCCTCCGTCTCGAGGTAGTGCGCGAGCCGGTCGAGCTGATCCACCCAGTACCGTCGGTACCGCTCCACCCACTCCGCCGCGCCCGCCATCGCCTCTCCGTCGAACCGGCAGCGGTTCACCCGCCCGTCCGGAACGCGGTGCACCAGTCCAGCTCGCTCGAGCACGTCCAGATGCTTGGAGATGGCGGGGCGAGAGATGTCGAACGGCTGCGCCAGCTCGCCCACCGTCGCCTCGCCCTCGCTCAGCCGCGCGAGGATCGCGCGCCGCGTGGGATCGGCGAGGGCGGCGAACACGTGATCGAGCTGCTCGGCCTCGCGCGCACTGGTAACCATATGGTTACCAGTATGCGCGGTGGGCGTTCTACATGCAAGGGCAGAGGGGCGTCACTCCTCGAAGTCGGTCTCGCCCTTGGGGTGGAGCGTCATGTCGATGGCCAGCCAGAGCGTCCGCGAGATGGGGAAGAGCAGCAGCGGCAGGGCGATCATGCCGATCACGCCGGTCCAGGTGACGGCCCGCCACGGGACGTCGGGCCAGAGGATGACGATGCCGGTCACGAGCAGAGCGGTGAACGCGGTCTCGACGCCGACGAGGTTGAGCATCCACGCGCCGATCCAGAAATCGGTCTCGCCGCGGTCGAGCCGTAGCCCGCACGTCGGGCAGCGGTCCCGGATAGTGAACCAGGAAGGGAAGAGGTTCCCGCCGCCGCACCACGGGCAGCGGCGCGCCAGCCCGCGCCGGATCATCCTGACTCCCGAAGGCTCCGCAGCCTCGTCCACGGCGCCTCCCGCGGCGCCCTCCACAGCGTCCGTGGGACGACTCGCATTGCCGATCCGTTCGTTTTCAGCCATGCATTCCGCTGTCGATGCGCGCGATTGCCCCGCGCGGCTCTGCCACTCTACCCCGAATCGCCATGACGGCTTCCGCCGCAGCCCTCGCGCCTCGCCTCGCGCTCGTCACCAGCCTCCTCCTGGCCGCCTGCACGACCACCACCCCCGCGCCTGCGCCTGCCCCGGCGGTGGAACCCGCTCCCGCTCCCGCTCCCGAGCAGTTCGTCGCCGACGCGGAGCATCGCCTCGCCACGCTGTCCGAGCGCGCGAGCCGCGCGCAGTGGGTGCAGGCGAACTTCATCACGGACGACACGGAGCTGCTCGCGTCGCAGGCACTCGAGGCGTACGTCGAGACGCGGACGGCGGCGGCGGTCGGCGCGGCCCGCTACGCGGACGACGCATCGCTCGCGCCGGACGTCGCCCGCGGACTGCTGCTGCTGCGCGTGGGCATGTCGATGCCGGCGCCTTCGGACTCGGCGAAGCGCGCGGAGGTTACGCGTCTGTCGACGTCGCTGGACGCGGCGTACGGGCGCGGCAAGTGGTGCCCCGCGAACGCGCCGCGTCCCGCGCTCACCGGCGGTGAGGCGGAGGAGGAGAATCCGTGGGCCGATGGCTGCCTCGACATCGGCGAGATGACGGAGATACTCGCGACGAGCCGCGACGAGGGCGAGCTGCGTGCGGTGTGGGAGGGGTGGCGCACGATCTCGCCGCCGATGCGCGACGACTACCGTCGCTTCGTCGAGCTGATGAACGAGGGCGCGCGCGAGCTCGGCTTCGACGACACGGGCGCGCTGTGGCGCTCGGGCTACGACATGACGCCGGCCGAGCTGGAGGCGGAAGTGAATCGCCTGTGGCAGCAGGTGAAGCCGCTCTACGACGAGCTGCACTGCTACGTCCGAGCCGAGCTGTCCGATTTCTACGGCGCGGACGTCGTGCCGCTCGACGGTCCCATGCCGGCGCACCTGCTGGGCAACATGTGGGCGCAGGACTGGGCGAACGTGTTCGACGTGGTGGCGCCGGGCGACGTCGATCGCGGCTACGACCTGACCGCCCAGCTCCAGGCGCAGGACTACGATGCGCTGCGCATGGTGCGCACGGCCGAGGGCTTCTTCACGTCGATGGGCTTCGAGCCGCTGCCCGGGACGTTCTGGGAGCGATCGCTGTTCACGCAGCCGCGCGATCGCGACGTCGTCTGCCACGCGAGCGCGTGGAACATCGACGACGTCGAGGACCTGCGCATCAAGATGTGCATCACGCCGACGGCGGAGGACTTCCAGACGATCCACCACGAGCTGGGCCACAGCTTCTACCAGCGCGCGTACAACCAGCAGCCGTGGCTGTTCCGCGGCGGCGCGCATGACGGCTTCCACGAGGCGATCGGCGATGCGATCGCGCTGTCGACGACGCCTGCGTACCTGGTACGCATCGGGCTGATCGAGGAGGAGCCGCCGGCGTCCGGCGACATCGCGCTGCTGCTCCAGACCGCGCTGTCGAAGGTCGCGTTCCTGCCGTTCGGCCTGCTGGTCGATCAGTGGCGCTGGGACGTGTTCTCGGGCGAGACGCCGCCGTCCGGGTACAATCGGGCGTGGTGGGAGCTGCGCGAGCGCTATCAGGGCATCGCGCCGCCGTCGCCGCGGGGCGAGGAGTTCTTCGATCCGGGCGCCAAGTACCACATCCCCGGCAACACGCCCTACACGCGCTACTTTCTCGCCGCGATCCTCCAGTTCCAGTTCCACCGCGCGATGTGCGACATCGCGGGTTACGAGGGACCGCTCCACCGCTGCACCGTATACGATAGCGACGAGGCCGGTCGCGCCCTCGATGCGATGATGGAGTTGGGGCAGAGCCGCGACTGGCGCGACGCGCTGCAGGCCCTGACGGGTCAGCGCGAGATGGACGCAAGCGCCATTGTCGACTATTACGCGCCCTTGATGGTGTGGCTACGCGAGCGGAATGCCGGGGCCAGCTGTGGCTGGTGACGTTGGGCCGGCCGTTTCTGCTCGGGAAAGGGGAAGCATTCGGTATGGCCTTTCTAAACCAGAAGCGCGTGTGACCGAATGCTTCCCGCCGACAGACCCAGGCGGCTGTCTGATTACCGAATGCTGCGCGTCCGCCCTGCCGGTCCGGCCGGCCTGAAAACTCGGTAAAGCTCAGAAGCGCGTGGCCAAACCGACCCCGAAAAAGAAGTCATCCTCCACGGGCGAATCCACGCCCAGGCCGATATGGGCGTCGAGCTGGAGGTCGGGGGTGAGCAGCCACGTCGCGCCGCCGGCGAGGTAGTCCCGTTGGGCGACTCCGCCGCCCTCGAACTCCGGGCGGATCGCGAAGTACTCGCCGAATCCGCTCAGTCGCGCGGTGAGCGGAAGATCGAGCGCGACGCTCGCCGCCCACTCGTCGTAGCGGGCGACGAACTCCGGATCGCGCTGCGCGTAGTTCACGTTGACACCGAGGCCGAGCCGCTCCGTGAAGGACCAGGCGAGGGCCAGCTTCGCCTCCGGCTCCCAGGATTCCGCCGAGAGCGGCAGATCGTCGTCGCCGGTGGGAACGCCGGTGCCGAGCAGCAGTGCGACGGACGGCAGTCCCTCCGCGAGGCCGCTCTCGTACAGGCCGAGCTTCATGCCGAGGTGAGCGTCGCCGAAGCCGCTCTCGTCGACCTCGACGAGACCGACGTCGGCGTTGGCCGTGATGAAGGACGGCAGGCCGACCCGCAGCTCGAGGCCCGGAATCACCCCGAAGCGCAGTAGCGCCTCGCCGAGCCGATGCGAGTCGAGCTCGCCGAAGCGGGCGAAGGTGTAGCCCGCCTCGAGCTGGAGCGTGCCCGGCGCGACCGAGAGCGTGCGCTCGGTGAAGCGCGGGCGGTCGCTGCTCATCACGTCCTGGGCATCGGCCGGTGCGGCGCTCGCGGCAACGAGCAGCACGGCCAGGGCACTGGCGCGCAGTATTCCGCGGTTCCTGCAAGTCATGCGACGACTCCTCGATGTGGGTGCGCGTGTCGAAATCGCCCGGCCACAGCCTGTGGGCCGGTCTCCCCACCGCTACACCGGTCCACCGGCACCTCGTTCCCCGCGGGGGAGCGCCGCATTAGACTGTCGCGATGAATCCGCTCCTGCCGCTGCTTACCGCTTTCGCCGCCGGCTTCAGCCACGCGCTCGCGCCCGACCACGTCGCCGCGGTGGGGACGTTCGTCTCGAGGCGGCCGCGGCCGGTCGACTGTCTGCGCTTCGGCACGCGCTGGGGCTTCGGTCACTCGGCATCGGTGATGCTCGCGGGCGGGCTCATTCTGCTGCTGGACGTGAGGGTTTCCGAGCGGCTGGCGCAGAATCTCGAGCGGGGTGTGGGCGCGATGCTGGTCGGCCTCGGTGTTTGGCTGCTCTGGTGTCTTGCCCACGAGCGCGTGCACGGCCGCCCCTCGTCGGACAACGAGGGCGGGCGGCGCGGATCCTTCCTGGTCGGCGTGGCGCACGGCCTCGCCGGGACCGCTCCCCTCATCGGCCTGCTCCCGCTCGCCTTCATCCAGCCGCGCGAGGCCGCGCTCGCCTACCTGCTGCTCTTCAGCGCAGGGACCGTTATCGCGATGGCTCTGTTCGCCGGCGCCGCGGGTCTGGTCCTCAGCGCCGCGGGTCGCGCCCGTCCCGGGTTGGCTCTCACCTTTCGCTTCGGCGCGGCGCTGGGCAGCGTCGTGATCGGCGCGGTCTGGTTCGCCAGCGTCTGAACGCCCGCCCGCGAGCGTGATTCGGGTCAGGCAGTGGGGCCGACGGCGACCCCCTCCAGCAGCCGCGTCGTCTCGTCCTGGAGCAGCGCCCAGATCGTGTAGATCCCGAGCAGCGTGCCGAGCGGCGCGTTGAACAGGTTGAGCACGCCGAGCACGAAGCCGAGCGGCCGCGCCCACGACGTCAGCTTCCAGAAGCCCCAGGCGAGGATGAGTCCCGGCAGACCGATCAGCAGCAGGAAGAAGCCGAGGATCGATCCCAGCCCGGCCAGGAAGCTGAAGGCGAAGACGTCGCCGCTCAGGAGACCGGCGCCGCCCAGGATGCCGAAGATCGCGAACGCCGCGATCACCTCGCCGATCGAAGCCAGCAGGTAGAGGAGCGCGAGGACGTTCAGGTGTGTGCGCATCGGGTCTCCTGAATGTAGCCAGTAGACGGTATCCGGTAGACGAAAAGCGTCAGGCCGACGTGATGCTGACGTCTACCGTATACCGTATACCGTATACTGGCTACTCCTAAGCGGTCAGCTCCCGCACCAGGAAGTCGCGCGCGAGCGTGCCCACCTGCTCCATCGTGCCGGGCTCCTCGAACAGGTGCGTCGCACCGGGAACGATGACCAGCTCGTGCGGCGCGGCGAGTCGCGCGGCGGCGCTTCGGTTCATCTCGATGACCGGGTGGTCGAGGCCGCCGACGATGAGCAGCACGGGCGCGCGCACCAGGGACAGCGCGTCCTCCGCCAGATCGGGACGGCCGCCGCGTGACACCACGGCGCGCACGGTATCCGGCCGCTCCGCGGCGGCGAGCAGGGCGGCGGCGGCGCCGGTGCTCGCGCCGAAGGTGCCGATCGGCAGCTGCGCCGTATTCTCCCGCGACGACAGCCAGTCGCAGGCGGCGACGACCCGGCGCGCGAGCAGCGGAATGTCGAAGCGGAGGTGCGCGGTGGTGGCGTCGACACGCTCTTCCTCCCGCGTCAACAGGTCGATCAGGAGCGTCGCCAGTCCGGCATCGCGGAGCACGCGCGCGATGTAGCGGTTGCGGCTGCTGAAGCGGCTGCTGCCGCTGCCGTGCGCGAAGCAGACGACACCGTTAGCGCCGTCGGGGATGCCGAGCGAGCCGTCGATCTGCGCATCGGCTGCCGTGAAGCGGACATCCTCTTCGCTCATGGGCGCGATTCCGCGAGCAGCGCTCGCACCTCGTCGTCGGTGACCTGCCGGAAATCGTCGTACCAGAGACCCACCGCCTGGAAGGGCTCGGGCGTCATCGCGCACACGATCTCGTCGATGGACGGGTCGCGGCAGAAGTCGTCGCGCGTCTCACGAGCCGCCACCGGCACGGCGACGACGACGCGCGCGGGATCGCTGCCACGCACCGCCGCGGCCGCGGCGCGCATCGTCGCGCCGGTCGCGAGGCCGTCGTCGACGAGGATGACGACCCGACCCTTCAGGTCGGGAGCCGGGCGGGCGCCGCGGTATTCGCGATCCCGTCGCTCCAGCTCGCGCGCCTCCTGCATCGCGACGGCGGCAATGGCATCCTCCGAGACATCCAGCATCGAGATGACGTCGGGATTGAGCACGCGCACGCCCCCGGACGCGATCGCGCCGATCGCCAGCTCGGCGTGGCCCGGGGCGCCCAGCTTGCGCACCAGAAACACGTCCAGCGGCGCGTCGAGCACGCGAGCCACCTCGCGCGCCACCGGAATCCCGCCGCGCGGCAGGCCCAGCACGAGGACATCCTGGCCGCGATAGCGCTCCAGTCGGCTTCCCAGCTCGCGGCCGGCTTCGGTTCGATCGCGAAAAGTCCGCATGGGTCGAATTCGCGTCGCAAAAGCGAGTCCCTCACGCGGAGCAATCCTTGCCATGCGGCCGCGCATGAAGCGCGACCTCGGAGGTTGGCTATTTCGACAACGACGCCAAGGTGCACGCGCCGCGCGACGCCGCCCGTCTGCTCGAGCGACTGGCACGCTGACAAAAGAAGAGGGCCGGCCACGCTGTCGCGCGACCGGCCCTCCGCTTCGAAGCAAAAACGGGTCTACCAGCGATTCGATCCCATCGGTCGCTCGCGGTCCCGATCCCCCCGCCCTCGGTCGCCACCCCGGCCGCTCGTCCCACCGGGGCCGCCCCGACTGCCACCACCCTGTCCGCCGCGACCGCCACCGCCCTGGCTGCCGTAGCCACCGCCGTGACCCGCCTCGCCGCTCGGCGCTCCACCCGCCGGGGCGTCGAGCCGGACGACGTTCTCGGCACGAGGGCCCTTCGCTTCCTGCTTCAGGTCGAACTCGACACGTTCGCCTTCCTCGAGGGTCCGGAACCCGCTGCCCTGAATCGAAGAGTGGTGCACGAAGACGTCCGGACCGTCATCCTGCACGATGAAACCGTAGCCCTTCTCCTGCGAGAACCATTTCACGGTTCCATTCAGACGCGACATGTGAGACTCCTGTACGTGGCTCTGGGATCGGTTCGCCCGCACCGGTGCTCATAGGCAGGATCCGTTCCCAAAGAACAACCCGAAGCGGCAGCCATCGGGCTGCTGCTTCGGGTCGTCCTGCCGGTCGACGCGGACCCGGCGGCGCTGCGCTACGGGCTAGCGCGGCGTGCGTCGGCGGGCGCGCGCATTACGGCGTCGCGCCGCGGCCGCCTTCCGCTTCTTCGCCTCGCTCGGCTTCTCGTAGAAGCGCCGCTTCTTCATGTCCTTGAACAGACCCGACCGGATCAGCTTGCGGCGGAACTGCTTCAACGCCCAGTCCAGCCGGTCGTTCTCGTCCAGGATCACTTCGACCATTCGCTACACCCCCCTCGGAGGTCGTTCGGGATTAGACAGCAGGAAAACATAGACCGGAACCAGCGGGAAGTCCAGGCGCCCCAGCCGGTCTACCGTCTACCGTCTACCGTCTACTGTCTACGGCCTCCGGCCCGCTTCCAGTGGCGCCAGAGATCGGGATGGAAGAGCACGAGGATGGTGAAGACCTCGAGGCGTCCGACCAGCATGAGGAACGCGAGGACGAGCTGGGAGGCGGGGTTCAGCCAGCCGTAGTTGTCGACGGCACCGACACTGCCGAGGCCAGGACCCACGTTGCCGATGGCCGAGGCGGCGGCGCTGATCGAGGTCGTCAGATCCGAGCCCAGCATCGACAGTAGCAGCGCGCCGACGGCGAACATCACGAGGTAGAGCAGAATGAAGGCGAGCACGTTGAGCAGCAGGTGCTCGGCGACGGGCACACGCCCGAGGCGGGTGAGGAGCACCGCGGAAGGATGGAGGCTGCGCCTCAGCTCCGTGAAGCCATGGCGCAGGAGTATGTACAACCGCATGGTCTTCATGCCCCCGGCCGTCGAGCCGACCATGCCGCCGAGAAAGAACAGCACCAGCACCGTCATGTGTGCGCTTGCCGGCCAGAGCTCGTAGTCGAACGTGACGTAACCGGTCGTGGTCGTCAGCGATACCGCCTGGAAGAGGGCGTCGCGGAAGGCCCGCTCGGTGCCGGCGGCGATCGACAGCGGTGTAACCAGTGCCCCCGCCATGAGGATCACGGTGGCGATGGCGATGACGACGGTGTACAGCCGCCACTCGGGATCCCGCGCGTACGCCGACACCTGCCGCCCGAGCGCGCGGTAGTGGAGCGCGAAGTTGATCCCGGCCAGGTACATGAAGACGATGATCACGTACTGGATGAACGCGGAATCGTAGGCCGCGATCGACGCGTTGCGGGGGGAGAATCCGCCGGTCGACATCGTCGTCAGCGAGTGGGTGACCGCGTCGAAGGGGCCCATGCCGCCGATCATGAGAAGCGCGGCCTCGATCGCGGTCAGCCCGGCATAAACGAGCCAGAGGAGCTTCGCCGTCTGGGCGATGCGGGGCTGCAGACGCTCGGGCGTCGGACCCGGCACTTCCGCCTGGAAGAGCTGCATGCCGCCCACGCCGAGGAACGGCAGGATCGCGATGCCCAGGACGATGATCCCCATGCCGCCGATCCACTGCGTCAGCGAGCGCCAGAACAGGATGCCGTGCGGCAGCGACTCGATGTCGCCGAAGACGGTTGCGCCGGTGGTGGTGAAGCCCGAAACCGACTCGAAGAAGGCGGCGGCGGGTGAATCGAGCACGTCCGCGAGCAGGTAGGGCACGGCGCCCACCAGGCCGATCGCGAGCCAGGTGAGCGCCACGACTGCATAGCCCTCGCGCACATTCAGATCGCGCTCGAGGGAGGTGAAGCGGCGGCCGACCAATCCCAGGAGGAGTGTCAGCGCCGCGGTCAGCACGAACGCGCCCGCGTCGCCGTCCGCGTACAGCAGTGCGAGGACGCTCGTCAGCAGGAGTGCGGCGGCGAGGGCGAGGAGGACGAGGCTGACGACGTGGACGAGGTGACGAAGGATCACGCGAAGAGCGCCTCGAGCTCGTGGGTCGCGGTGGGCAGCGCGAAGACGATGACCTTGTCCTGCGCGAGCACGACGTCGTTGCCGCGCGGCAGGATCACTTCGTCGCCGCGCAGGATGATGCCGAGCACGGCGTCGTCGGGGAAGTCGACCTCGCGCAGGGTGCGGCCGGCGATCTTCGCGCCGGGCTTGACGTCCAGCTCCAGCGCCTCGGCGTCGATGCCCTTCAGCGTGGCGACGCTCAGCACATTGCCGCGCCGCACGTAGCGCAGGATCGCGTTCACGGTCGACATCTTGGGCGACACCGCGGCGTCGATGCCGACCCGCGACACCAGCGGCATGTAGTCGAAGCGCTGGATCATGCTGATGACGCGGCGGGCACCGCTGCTCTTCGCCAGCAGACTGGAAAGCATGTTGGTGTCGTCATGCCCGGTGTAGGCGACGAAACCATCCGCACCCTCGATGCCTTCCATCTCGAGCAGCTCGAGATTGGTCGCGTCCGCGTGAAGGATGAGCGCGGCGGGCAGCAGCTCGGCCAGCTCGGCGCAGCGGGCGCGATCGATGTCGAGGACGGTGCACTCGACCTTGTGCTCTTCCAGGTACTGGCCCAGGTAGACCGTTTCCTCGGGACCGCCCGCGATCATGACGCGGCGCAGTTTCGTCGCCGGGTATCCGGCCATCGGCGCGAGCCGGTCCAGCTCGTTGGAGGGCGCGAGGACGTAGATCTGGTCGCCGGCTTCGATGCGGCTGTTGCCGGTCGGAATCTCCGTCACTCCGCTGCGGACGATGGCGACGGTAATGTAGTGCCGGCCCGCGAGCTCGCGTCCGATATCGACGAGGCGCTTGCCGGCGACGGCCGCCCCCTCCTTCACCCGCAGGCCGACGAGCTGGACGCGGCCGTCGGCGAAGCGCACCAGGTCGGTGGCCGCCTCGCTGTTGAGCAGCTGAAAGGTCTCCCAGGCGCACTCGCGCTCGGGATTGATCATCAGATCGACGCCGAGGTGCTCGCGGGACAGGACGTTGCCGCGGTTGTAGTACTCGGGGTTGCTGATGCGGGCGACCTTGAAGCGTGCGCCCATGCGGGATGCGGCGAGGCAGGCGACCAGGTTGACCTCGTCCTCGCCGCTGACCGCGAGAAACAGGTCCGCCTTGTCGGTGCCGGCCTTCTCCAGGTTCGGCAGTGACGCGCCGTTCCCCACGATCGTCATCACGTCGAAGCGATCGCCGATGCCAGCGGCCCGCCGCGCATCGGACTCGATGACGACGACGTCCTGCCCTTCCTCCGAAAGACGCTCGGCGAGATGGGAGCCTACTGAGCCCGCGCCCACGATTACGACCCGCATCGACAACCTCCGGGAGAGCGCCGCAGCGGGAGCGGATCTGCCTCGCCACTCCGTGCGGCTGCTGATGCACGGCGCGGAATGTTCGCTGCGGGCCTCCGGCGGTCAACTCGGGCGGTCGGCCTCGGCGGCCCAACGCGGCTCGACTGCGGCGTGGACGGGCGGCCGGCAACGTTGTCGGCGCAGGGCGGCGCGCTCTACAATGCTGCCATGGTCTCTTCCCGCGACGACGCCGTTCGGCGTCGAGCGTGCCGCGCGCTGCTGCTCGCCGCGGCGCTGCTGCCGCTGCCCGCCTGCGGACGTCCCGCTCCCGAAATGCCGCCCGCGCCGCGACGTGTGGACTCGGCGGAGCACTATCGCCCGCTGGACGGTCTGCTCAAATCGGCCAGGCTTCAGCAACTGGTCGATTTGCAGATCGACCGGAATGGTGAAGCGCTCGCCGCAGCGCTCGGCGATGCCGATCCGCGCGTCCGCGCGCGGGCCGCGTTCGCGCTCGCTTCGGTGCAGGATACGCTCGCCGTCCCCTCGCTGACCCCGCTGCTGGCCGATGCGGATCCGCTCGTGCGCGCGGATGCCGCGTTCGCGCTCGGCCAGACGCCGACAGCCGGCGGCGCCGCCGCGCTGCTGTCTGCGACGCTGACCGAAGCGGATACGACGGTTCTCCTGGTGATGCTGGATGCGCTCGGCAGGGCGGGAGGCGCGGCGGAGCTGGATGGGCTGGCCGGAGCGGAGCTGGCGCCGTCGTACGATGAGGCGCACGCGATTGCCGGCGCGCTGGCGCTGGCCTACGCTCGCTTCGCCATGCAGGGCATTTACGACGAGGAGGCGATGGAGTGGCTCGCCGGCGGTCTGAGCGCGGATTCGTCGGTCGTGCGGCGGAACGCCGCCTACTACTTCGCGCGCTCGCGCGATGCGGGATCGTGGGCAGGCGAGCGGCGCATGCTGGCGCGCGCGCTCGACCACTACGCGTTCGCGGACCGCGCCGCGATGCATCTGCTGACCGCGCTCGCGCGACTGGATGAAGCGGACGATGACCCGCGCTTCGTCGAGTGGCTGTCAGCCTCGCCCGACTGGGCAATCCGCGTGCATGCGGCCCGTGCGCTCGGGCAGCGCCCGGAGAGCGGGGAAGCGCGGGCCGCGCTGTTGACCGCGCTCGGCGATTCGTCGCATCACGTGCGGTCGGTGGCGGCGGCGGCTCTCGCGCAGGCATCGCTGACGACGTTCGACGCGGAAACCCTCATCTCGCGCCTGCCGGCCTTCAGGGAGGAGCCCGTCGTGCACGGATCGCTGCTGCGCGCGATTGCGGCCGCGGGCAGGGGCGACTGGGTGCTGGAGCACTGGTACACGCTGTCGGATGCGCGGCTGCGCCGGTCCGGCCTGGCCGCGCTCGCGCGGGTGCCGGGGCGTGCGGGCTTCGCCGCGCTCGAGCGCGCCGCACAGAACGCCGACTCCACGGTTGCGTCCGCGGCGGTCGAGGCGCTCGCGCAACGCCGCGCGCTGGACATCGAGGACGTCGGCGAGCCGCGCTATTACGCCGTTTTCACGAACGCGCTGCGGACCCGCGACCTCGCCGTCATGTCCGCGGCCGCCGGCGCGCTCGCCGACAGCGCGTTCGAGCCGCTCGGCGCGGGTCCCGCGCTCCAGTCGATCTTCCTCCAGCTTCGCGCGCCGGACCAGCTCGATGCGATGGTCGCCATCGCGGAGGCGCTGGGCGCGCTGCGCGACCGGACCGCGGAGCCGCTGCTGCGCGAGGCGCGCGCGAGCACCTGGGCGCAGCTGCGCACGGCCGCGGCCGGCGCCCTCGCGCGCATCACCGGTGAGCCGGAAGCCCTGCCGGCCGGCGATCCGCCCCCGACCCCGATGATGCAGTGGGACTGGCTGGCGCGGTGGGGCACGGCTCCGCGGCTCCGACTCGAGACGGAGCGCGGCACGATCGTGATCGAGCTGTCGGCGGAGCAGGCGCCGCTCACCGTACAGACGGTGCTCCAGCTCGCGAGCGATGGCCGCCATGACGGAGTACCCTTCCATCGCGTGGTGCCGAACTTCGTCGTCCAGGGGGGCGACGTGGAGCGCGGGGACGGCTGGGGCGGGCCGGGTTTCGCCATGCGCAGCGAGTTCACGCGTCTCCCCTTTCTGCGCGGCAGCGCCGGCATGGCGAGCTCCGGCAAGGACACGGAAGGCTCGCAGTACTTCCTCACGCACGGCACGCAGCCGCACCTGGATGGCCGGTACACGTCGTTCGGGACGGTCGTCGAAGGTCTCGAGGTGCTGGACGCGATACGCGTCGGCGATCGGGTGCTGCGGGCGACCATCGCGCCCACGCCGGGCCTGCCCTGATCCCGAGGCACGGAGCATCGTCTCTCATGGAAAGTCGCAATCCCGCCACCGGTGAGCTGATCGAACGCTACGAGCCACACGACGAGGCCGAGGTGGAGGCGCGCATCGCACGCGCTTTCGAAGTGTGGCGCTCCTACCGCCGGACCAGCCACCAGGAGCGCTCGGCGTGGCTGGCGCGGGCGGCGGAGATCCTGGACGGCGAGAAGGCGGAGCTCGGTCGCCTGATGACGCTCGAGATGGGCAAGCCGATCCGCGCCGCCGTCGCCGAAGCGGAAAAGTGCGCGTGGGCGTGCCGCTTCTACGCGGAAGAGGGCGCGGGCTTCCTGGCGGACGAGCCGGCCGAAACCGACGCGGCCCGGAGCCATGTCCGCTACGAGCCGCTGGGACCGGTGCTCGCCATCATGCCGTGGAATTTCCCGTTCTGGCAGGTCTTCCGCTTCGCGGCGCCCGCGCTGATGGCGGGCAACGTCGGTCTGCTGAAGCACGCCTCGAACGTGCCTGGCTGCGCGCTCGCGATCGAGGACATCCTGAAGCGCGCCGGTTTTCCGGAGGGCGCCTTCCAGACGCTGCTCGTCGGCGCGGAGGCGGTGGCCGGCATTCTGGAGGACGCGCGCGTGCGCGCGGTCACGCTGACCGGCAGCGAGGCCGCGGGCCGCGCCGTGGGGGCCGCGGCGGGTGGCGCGATCAAGAAGTCCGTGCTGGAACTGGGCGGCAGTGACGCGTTCGTCGTACTGCCCAGCGCGGATCTGCAGGCCGCGCTCGACACCGCCGTGAAGGCACGCATCGTAAACAACGGTCAGTCGTGCATCGCCGCCAAGCGATTCATCGTGCACGAGGCGATCGCGGACACCTTCCTGACCGGCTTCGTGGAACGGATGGAGGCGCTGACGGTGGGGGATCCGCTGGATCCGGCGATCGACATCGGGCCGCTCGCCACCGAGCAGATCCGGTCGGGGCTCGAGGAGCAGGTGCGCGCCACGGTCGAGGCGGGCGCGCGCGTGCTGACCGGCGGTGAGCGAGTGGCGGGAGCGGGCTGGTTCTACCCGCCGACCGTGCTCGTGGATGCGCCCGCCGGCTCGCCCGCGCGCGTCGACGAGCTGTTCGGGCCGGTCGCGACCGTGCTGGTCGCGCGCGACCTGGATCATGCGATCGAGCTCGCGAACGAGACCGGCTTCGGCCTCGGCGCGGCCGGATGGACACAGGATGCCGCCGAGCGCACTCGCCTCGTCGAGGAGCTCGAAGCCGGCATGGTGTTCATCAACGCCATGGTCGCTTCGGATCCGCGTCTGCCGTTCGGCGGTGTCAAGCGCAGCGGCTACGGCCGGGAGCTGGGCCGGCACGGCATCCGCGAATTCACGAACGCGAAGTCCGTCTCGATCCAGCCGGGCGGGCTGGCCAGCCTCGAGGAAACCGAGTGAACCCGCCGCTCATCAGCGAGCCGACCGCGATCTTCGGCTACCTCGCGGCCGTCCTCGCCGTCGTGTTCTGGCTGAGCGGCCTGCCCGCACTCCGGCGCCTCTTCGACATCACGCCCGCGGTCATCTACGCGTACTTCGTTCCGACACTGTCGACGACATTCGGCATCATCCCCGCCGCGTCGCCCGCGTATTCGTGGATGATCCGGTATCTCCTGCCGTTCTCGCTGCTGCTGCTCATGATCACGATCGATCTGCGCGCGGTCGCGAAGCTGGGCAGGACCGCGCTGACGATGATGCTGGCGGGCACGCTGGGCATCGTCATCGGCGGACCCATCGCGCTGCTGGTGTTCGGCCGCTGGCTGCCGCCGGATGCGTGGCTGGGATTCGCCGCACTGGGCGGGAGCTGGATCGGCGGAACGGCCAACATGGTGGCGATGGCGGAGAGTGTCGGCACTCCGGATTCGCTCCTGGGGCCGATCATCGTGGTCGATACCGTCGTCGGCTACGGCTGGATGGGCGTGCTGCTGCTCGCGAGCGGCTGGCAGCACTCGTTCGATCGGCGCATGAAGGCGGATACGCGCACGATCGAGGAGACCAACCGGAGGCTCGCGGCCCTGGACGAGGGCAGACGGCCGAGCACGCTGCGTGAGCTCGCGATCATCTTCGGGCTCGGCTTCGGCGGCGCCGTCATCGCCACCCGCATCGGCGACACGATGCCCACGCTCGGCGACCCCGCGATCATCAGTCAGACGACATGGGCGGTGCTGCTGGTCGTGACCGTCGGACTCGCGCTGTCGTTCACGCCGATCACGCGGCTGGAGCGCGTAGGCGCGTCGCGCATCGGCTACGTCGCGCTCTACCTGCTGCTCACCGCCATCGGGGCGCAGGCGGATCTCCGGGCCGTGCTCGCGACGCCGCTATTCGTGCTGGCCGGCATGCTCTGGATCGCCATCCATGCCCTCGTGCTGCTCATCGTCGCGCGCGTGATCCGGGCGCCGCTCTTCTTCGTCGCGACCGGCAGCATGGCGAATGTCGGCGGAGCCGCGTCGGCGCCCGTCGTCGCGGGCGTCTACCATCCCGCGATGGCGCCCGTCGGCCTGCTCATGGCCGTGCTCGGCTACGTGCTGGGCATCTATGCCGCCCTCCTGTGCGCCTGGCTGCTCGCGCTCGTCGGCGCATGAGACACGGCCGTCGCGTTTGCGAGCGCGGTCGATTCCCCGGACCTTGAGGCCATGAGCGACAGGCCGGTTCCCGGCGAATCCTCGACGACCAGGCTCACCGGCGGCGCCGCGCCCGGCTGGATGAGCGTGCGGGTGGCCGGCGTCACGTTCGCGCTGCCGATCGAGACCGTGGGAGAGGTGGTGCCGACACCGACGGTATCCGCGGTGCCGATGGTGCCCTCGTGGGTGGCCGGCATCGTCAGCATTCGCGGTGAGGTGGTCCCCGTCGTCGACCCGGGTGCGAGGCTGTTCGGGCGACCGGCGAGCCGGGAGGGCCGCCTGGTGCTGGCACGTCCGGACGACGCCGGCGAACGGATCGGACTGCTGGTGGACGCGGTCGCCGGTCTGATCGATCGCGGCAGCGCCACGGTGGCAGCGGCCGACGACGCGCCGGACGACGTGCCCGCGCCGTTCGTGGCTGCGGTCGTCTCCGGCGCCGGCTTCGGACGACTGCCCGTCCTCGACCTCGAAGCCATGCTCGACCGCGAGATCGCCGGCGGCGAAACGGCGTCGCCCGGAGCCTAGCCCGGCCGTCGGATCAGGACCGGCAGCGACGCCCCGCGCAGCACCTTGTCGGTCACGCTGCCGAAGACGAGCCGGGACAGCTCGCCGCGGCCGTGCTTGGTGAGCGCGATCAGATCGATCGACTCCCGCAGCGCCGCCTCCAGAATCGACGTGGCGACGTCGCGCGACACCACCACCTCGAGTACCGCGTCCACCCCTCGCGCGCGCAACCCGTTCGCCGTGTCCTCCATGCTCGAGTACGCGGCGTCGATCATGTCCCGCTGACGCGCCGGATCCACGGGAAATACGTGGCCGCCGACCACCACGGCGGGGGGCGCGACGTGGAGCAGCAGCAGCGACGCGCCGGCGTCCGCCACCGCAAGGGCGTGCTCGATCACCGACTCCGATTCACGGCTGGGGTCCAGCGGCACGAGCACGCGGCGGAGAGGAGGCGGCGCCGCGGCCGGATCCGGACGGGGCGCATCGATCGCATCCGCGCCATCCGCGGGACGAATGAGCAGCACAGGCCGCGACGTGTGGCGGGCGAGGCCATCGGCGACGCTGCCCAGCCACGCCCGACTGAGCGGTCCGCGGCCGTGCGTCGTCATCACGATCAGGTCGGCGTGCAAGGCCTCGACGTGCGCTTCCAGCGCGGAAACCGTCGGTCCGTCGAGCAGTGTGGCGGTCGCCTTCACGCCCAGCGCGACGACGCGCTCGAGGAGACCGTCCAGATAGCCGCGATCGTGCTCCATGCCCTCGAGCTCCACGCTCGCGTCGATCAGCGGCACGCCCTCCATGTAGACGAGCGACGCCACCTCGTGCACGTGCGCGAGATCGAGCGTGGCGTCGTGCCGTCGCGCGAGCGCGATCGCCTGCGGCAGCGCGTGCTCCCCGAAGGTCGAGCCGTCCAGCGGCACCAGAAGGCGGCGGATCATGGTGTCATCCTCCCGCAGGACGAGTGCTAGCGCGCGACCAGCCGCACCAGCGCACCGCCCGGCCCCCACTTCGCATGATCGAGCGCGAAGCCCGCGGTGCGAACGGTTTCATGGGTGCGGCGGTCGAAGTGCTCCCCGAACAGCGGCCCGGTCACCGCGCTGAGCGCCCGCGCGGCCGCCGCCGCAATTCTGCCGCGCGGCTGCACGTGCTCCAGCAGGTGCAGCGAGCCGCCGGGCCGGACGACGCGGCGCAGCTCGCGCAGGCCCGCTAGCGGATCGGCCACCTCGCAGAAAACGAGCGAAGCGACGGCCCAGTCGAACGCCCGGTCGCGGAAGGGCAGCGCCTGCACGTCCGCCACGCCGAGCGTGAACCGCGTGTCGGTGTCGGCGGCGCCCATCGTGGCACGCGCGCGCGCGAGCATCGCGTGCGAAACGTCGATGCGGACGGCGTTTCGCGACGCGCAATACGCCTCGCCCGCGCCCGGGCCCGCACCCACTTCGAGTCCGCGACCGGAGGTCGGCACATCCGCCCACAAAGCCGCGCGCCAGCGTCGCAGTCCCAGCGCTTCGAGAGGCTGCCTCACCACGTCGTAGAGCCGCGGCATGTTCGCGGTCCAGCTTCGTCGAGCCATGACGGAATATATCGCATCGCGATGCTGCCCGTCCTGACGCGAAGGGAACGACGCTTGCGGGGCCATTGGCTCGCGGACCTTTCCCCTTTTTTTTTGCGGGCAAACGGGCGGGCAGGGATGAGGAGCATCGCGGAGACGCGCCTGCGCACTGCGGACGCGCGCACGAAAGGCGGCATGGAAAGCAGGGAGCCCGGCCTGGATCATTTCTGGGAGCAGGCGGACGAAGAGTCCTCCACTCAGCACCCGCTCGAACGGGAGCTCGCCGAGCGTCTGGATGCCCTCGCCCGCTACCGTGACCAGATCCTCCAGGCCGAGGCCAACGAGCGCTCGGCCGACGCCGAAGTGCTGATGCGTCAGCACGAGCGCGAATACCAGGCCGTACAACGCCTCTGGTCCGCCATTCGCCGCATGCGCGAGCGGGAGCACACCTAGATGCGGTAGACTGTATACGGTACTCGGTACGCCCGTATATCGTTATACCGTCTACGGGATACCGGATACCGGATACTGGATACCGTATACGGAGTACGGAGCTTTCCTCCGCCCGCCTGCCGGAATAGCTTCCGCGCCATGAGCGATTCGACCGATCTGCGCGTGCGTTTCGCGCCTTCACCGACCGGCTATCTCCACGTCGGCGGCGCGCGCACTGCGCTCTTCAACTGGCTGTACGCCCGACGTCACGGCGGCACCTTCGTGCTGCGCATCGAGGATACGGACCGCGCGCGCTCGAGCACCGAGCACACGCGCGCGATCCTGGACGGCATGATCTGGCTCGGGCTCGACTGGGACGAGGGCCCGTACCACCAGGCGGACGGGCTGGACCGACATCGCGCCGACGCGTTGCGCATGCTGGAGGCGGACAAGGCGTATCGCTGCTTCTGCTCCGCCGGGGTGCTCGACGAAAAGCGCGCAGCCGCGCAGGCGCGCAAGGAGAACTGGCGCTACGACCGCCACTGCCTGCGGAACGTGACGCCCGAGGAGTCCGCGCGCCGCGCCGCCGCGGGCGAGCCGCACACGATCCGCTTCTTCGTGCCGGAGGGGAAGACGGAGTGGGACGACGCGGTGCACGGCGTGGTCTCGTTCGCGAACGCGGACCTCGAGGACTTCATCATCCTGCGCAGCGACGGCACGCCCATCTACAACCTGGCCGTCGTCTCCGACGACATCGAGATGCGCATCACGCTCGTGCTGCGCGGCGACGACCACATCTCGAACACGCCGAAGCAGATCCTGCTCTACCGCGCGCTGGACGCGGCAGTGCCGCGTTTCGCTCACGTCCCGATGATCCTCGGCGCCGACGGCAAGCGACTGTCCAAGCGGCACGGCGCGACCGCGATCGGCGAATACGAGGACCAGGGCATCCTGCCGCAGGCGATGGTCAACTTCCTCGCCCTGATCGGCTGGGGTCCCGGCGAGGAGCGCGAGATCTTCACCATCGACGAGCTGATCGAGCGCTTTTCGCTCGAGGGCATCGTCAGGAAGGCGGGCGTCTTCGATCCGACCAAGCTCGAGTGGCTGAACGGTCAGCACCTCTCGCGCACACCGGCGCTCGAGCTCGAGCCGATGGTGACGGAGAAGCTCGTGAATGCCGGCCTGGTCACGCATACCGAGCTGGACGAGCGGCGCGACTGGTATCTGCACCTCATCGATCTGCTCAAGGAGCGCGCGCGCAACCTCGACGACTTCCTGCGGCAGGCGCGGCCCTATTTCGCGCCCGGCGTCGCATACGATGACGAGGCGCTCGCCAAGCACTGGAAGAACGCCGAAGAGACCGCGGCTCGCATGCGGGCGCTGCACGACCGCTTCGCGACCGTGTCCGAAAGCGACTGGAATCCGGAGGGACTCGAGCCCGTCCTGCGCGCGCTCGCCGACGAGCTGGGCACGAGCGCCGCAAAGCTGATCCATCCCGCGCGCGTCGCGGTCACCGGCATGAACGTCTCGCCCAGCATCTTTCAGGTGCTGACGGCCCTCGGAAAGAAGAAGACGCTCACGCGCCTCGAGCAGGCGATCGAGCGGATCCCGGCCGCGGCAGGACAGGTGGCTCCGTGAAGGCCTGACGCGACCCGTGGCGTGGTGGCTCCTCTCAGTGCGGCGAGGTCGGTGAGATGTCGACGAAGACCGCGCCATGCGGGATTGCGGCGCCGGTTGCTCCATGGGGCCATGCCTCGCGCTCGAAGTTCACGGCCGTGACATTGGAGGCCTCGCTCCCGAACTCGCGGTCGCCCGAAAGGATGCCGCTCCCCCGATCGATTCGAAGGAGGAGCAGCCGGTGTGCCATTTCGCCGTAACCCGTGACGACGATGCGATCGGCGCTGTCCGTCGCGAGCCAATGGGGTCTCCAACCATCGGGCAGGGCAAACCGATGCACCTGCCGCGGGTGCGCGGGGTCCGAGACATCGAGCACTACGATCGCGTGTTCGCTCGCGACTGCCTGGATCCACCAGTTCCCGATCACGGCCGGCATGAAACAGCGCCGCGCTCCGAAGTCGTGCACGAGAGTCGCTCGCGGGAGATTCGTCTCGAGCTCATGCAGACGGTACAATCCGCAGCCCAGGGTTACCACGAGAACCGTGCTGCCGTCTTCGAGCACGCGCGGTTCGAACGAGTGTGCGCTCTCGCCGCCGCGCGGGCCGTCCGGTAGCTCGATCGTATGCAGCAACTCCAGATCGCTCAAACGCCAGATCTGCACGATGCGGCTTACATCCTCCCCGTGCATGTCCGCGCCTGTCGTCACGATTCGGTCGAGGTTGGACAGGACTGCGAGGCTGTAGGGTCGCACGAACCCCACCGATGCGGGATCGATCGCGGATGTGCCTCTCACGTATGCGCCGCGGGCGTCGTGCTCGGCCAGGCCTCCCGGGGTGTGGTGTGCGGCACCGAGCTGATATGTGACCAGCAGCCGGCCATCGGGCAGCCGATGAAAGCTGTGCGGGTGCGTGAAGCCGGGCGCTTCCGCCAACCGGCCGAGTACCGTGGGTCCGCCGGGTCGAGTCAGGTCCAGGAGGAACGTCGCATCGGCCGAGAAACTGTTCGCCCAGACGGTGGCGTCGTCGCCGACGACCAGCTCCGTGTGATGCGCGTCTGCGCCCGGCTCGCCGGCCGGGACGCTCGAGATCGGTTCGCCGTATCGGCTCGACGCCGGATCCGCGTCGATGAATACCGCGAACGGCTGGTGAGCGCTGTCCGCGTCTGCGGCCCACGCGAGGATGTACGAGCTCGGGCGGGGGGGTCCACTCGGCGCGCACGCGAATGCCGGCGTGATCGCCAGGACGGCCGCGACCAGGCGATTGCATGCGCAGGATGTGCGCTGCTGCGGTGGCTGAATCATGTGTCCTCCCCGCCGAGCAGGCGGATCGATATTCCGGCGTGCCGGCCTGAGGAATGATACGGATCGCGCTTTCGAAGTACACCTTCGACCGGCGCCACCGCATCCGGTGTTACGCCGCTGCGGACGCACCCATAAGGCCGCATCACCATATGGCCAAACGGGTTGACACGTCGGCCATCACCGGCTAGCTTGCGGCTCTTCCTTGCCCCTTGGTGTAACTGGCAACACGTCGCACTCTGGATGCGAAGAGTCCTGGTTCGACCCCAGGAGGGGCAACTGGATTCAGACGAGGCCCGGCGCGGATCTTTCCCGCCGGGCCTTTCGCATGACGGGACCTCCTGACGAGGCAGCACACATGAGGACACGCCGCTCCACGGTGATCGTCCGCCTGGCGGTCGTTTCTGCCGCATCGCTGCTCGGGGCGGCAGGGGTCGAAGCCCAGGAACCCAATCCGTTCTCACCGATCGCCGTTTTCCAGATGGCCGATCGGCAGGACTGGCTGATCCGGGCCTCATTGCGTGGCGGCGAGGCGGTGGTCGGTCGCGTGCGAGACATCGACGACGTGGGTGCGCGCCTGGAAGGCGGATCGGTTCGGTTCAGGGACGTGGCCCTTCTCGAGCGTGGCGAACGCCAGGGGGGCGGCGGAAAGAAGGGGGCGGTCGTGGGCGGGGCCGCGCTGGGAGCGCTGACTGCGCTCCTGCTGTTCGTCGGACCGACCGGAGCAGGCAGCGGAGGCGACTTCCTCCTCGGCATCTCCGCTGGCGTCGGGGTCGGCGCAATCGTCGGTGGCCTGATCGGCGCGGCCGTGTCACCGTCCGAGACCGACTGGGTGCCGATCTGGCCCGGCCACAGCGTCGATCAATGACGATGACGGATCGCCAGGACGACGCCTGGATGGCGCGCGCGCTCGAGCAGGCCCGCGCCGCGCGCACGGAAGACGAAGTGCCGATCGGCGCGGTCGTCGTGCAGGGCGGTCGGCTCATCGCCGAAGCGCGTAACCGCACGCGCACCTGGCACGATCCGACCGGTCATGCCGAGGTCATCGCGCTGCGCCGCGCCGCCTCGATCATCGGGGACTGGCGCCTGACCGAGACGACGCTCTACGTCACCCTCGAGCCCTGCGCGATGTGCGCGGGCGCGATGGTGCTCGCACGCGTGAAGCGCGTCGTCTACGGCACGCCCGATCCGAAGGCGGGGATGTGCGGCTCGCTCGGCAATCTCGTGCAGGATCCGCGGCTCAACCATCGCGCCGAGCTGACGGGCGGGGTGCTGGAACAGCCGTGCGGGGATATCCTGCGGGAGTTCTTCCGGGCGCGGCGCCAGAAACCGACGGCGCTTGCGGCGGATGCAGCCGCCTTCTTTCGCGTGCGCCGATAGATTGGGGGAGGTCACAGCAGGAGGAATCCCGATGCGTTCCGCTCCGCCAGTCGCTCCGTTCATCGTCCTCGCCGCCGCGTGTTTCGGCGCATCCGAGCCACTCGCGTCCGACACCGGCGCAGTCGTCGAAGTCTCCCTCTGGCCGATCGATCCCGTCGAGTTCGCAGGACAGCCGTCACGCACGCGACCCGCGGTCGACGCACACGTCGTCGTGCTGGACGACGAGGGGCGCGAAGTCGCGGACGAGACGACCGGCGCGGACGGCACGGCGCGCATCCTGCTCGCGCCGGGAAGCTATACGATGCGCGTCGACGAGTGTCCCGGCGCGATGTCCGGCCCGAGTGAAGATGCCGCCGTCGTCGTGAGCGCGGGCGCTTTCGCCACCGTCGCTCTCACGTGCGATACCGGTATCCGCTAGTCGAACGAGCTGCCCATGCCTCGCATCCTGGTCGCCGAATCGCTCCGCAGGTTCCTCGAGCGTGAGCCCGGCGAGAATAGCCGCGCAGTCCAGCTCTTCGACGAGCGCGCGCCCCTTCCCGCGGGTGAGTGCGTCGCCATCCTGCCGACCGTCGTCTGTCGCGTGGACGCCGACGCGATGGACCGGCTGAGCGGCCTGCGCGTCATCGCGAACTACGGCGTCGGCTACGACAACATCGATGTCGAAGCGGCGAGACGTCGCGGCATAGCCGTGACCAACACACCCGACGTGCTGACCGGCGCGACTGCCGAGCTGACCTGGGCGCTGATCCTGGCGGTGGCGCGCCGGCTGGGCGAGGGAGAGCGGCTCGCGCGCTCCGGCGCGTGGTCCGGCTGGACCCCGACGCAGCTCCGCGGCATGTCACTGGAAGCGCGCACGCTGGGCGTCATCGGCGCGGGGCGCATCGGGCGAGAGGTGGCGCGGCGCGCGCCCGCGTTCGGCATGCGCATCGTCTACAGCGATCGGCTGCCGGCCGCCGAGCTCGAGCGCGACGTCCACGCGCGCCTGGTGCCGCTCGAGGAGCTGCTCGCGGTCGCGGACGTCGTCACGATCCACGTCGCGCTGACGCCGCGTACCCGGCACCTGATCGGCACCGCGGCGCTCGCGCGCATGAAGCCGGGGGCGATCCTGGTGAACACATCGCGCGGAGCGGTGGTCGACGAGGACGCGCTCACGGCCGCGCTGCGCGAGGGGCGCCTGCGCGGCGCGGGGCTCGACGTCTACGAGCGGGAGCCGCACATCCCCGAAGCGCTGCGCTCGCTCGACAATGTGGTGCTGCTGCCGCATCTCGGCAGCGCCACGGACGAGGCGCGTCAGGCGATGTGGGACGTCGCCTGGAAGAACCTCCGGCTGGCGGTGAGCGACCAACCGCTCGCGAATCCGGTCGCCTGGTGAATCGGATCCGGCCGCTGCGACCCGAGGATTCTCGCGATCGGGCCGAGTGGCTGCGCATGCGGCACGGCCTCTGGCCGGACGAGGATCACGCGACGGAAGCGCCGCTCGTCCTCGAGCAGCGGCACGGCCCGTACGAAGTTCTCGTGCTGCCGCGCGACGATGGCTGTCTCGCGGGCTTCATCGAGGTGGGCGAGCGCAATTACGCCGAAGGCTGCGAGACCACGCCCGTCGCCTACATCGAAGGATGGTGGGTGGACGAGGACGTGCGGCGCACGGGTGCCGGCCGAGCGCTCGTCCGCGCGGCCGAAGAGCGGGCGATCGCGCGAGGCCATCGCGAGATCGCCAGCGACGCGGTGATCGACAATCGCGTCAGTATCCTCGCACACCGCGCACTCGGCTTCGACGAGGTCGAGCGCCAGGTCTGCTTCCGCAAGGATCTGAGATGAGCGCGCACGATCCGGCGCGCGAGCGGACGCCGGCGGAGCTGGCGGCGATCGAGCGGCTGACCGAGCTGTGCGCGCCGTTGCCTGAGGTCACGATGGCCCGCGACGGCTTCGGTCACACCGTGTTCAAGGTGGGCGCCAGGTCCATCGTCATCCTGGGCGATGGCGGCCGCGCGGACGGCGCATTCATGTCGATCAACGTCGACCGCGAGACGCAGCGCTTCCTGATCGAGCACGCGGGCTTCCAGCGGACGCCGTACATCGGCCAGCACGGCTGGAGCTCGATCGACGTCGACGACACCGTCGACTGGAATCACATCGCCGAGCTGGTGCGCGCCGCCTATCGCCGCGTGGCACCGAAACGACTGGTGAAGCGGCTCTCGCCGGAGTAACGCGATGCCTGACGCCTGACGCCCGCTTCTAGTCGAACTGCACCTGCGGCGCGGCCTCCGTTCCTTCCGGCGCGTCGAAGGTGTCGCGTCGCTCCGCCCCGATCACCTTCGCCGTGAGCAGCTGCGGGAACTGGCGGATGTAGGTGTTGTAGACCGCGACCGATTCGTTGTAGTCGCGACGCGCCACGTTGATGCGGTTCTCGGTCTCGGCCAGCTCGTCCTGAAGGCGCTGGAAGTTCTGCGTCGCGTTGAGCTGCGGGTACGCCTCGACGGCGACGTTGAGGAACAGGCGCAGGTTCTCGCCGACCGCGGCCGCCGCCTGCGACAGCTCTGCGGGCGGAGCGTCGCCCTCGACCGCGGCGGCGAGCTGCTCGCGCGACTGGTTGAGCCCGGCGCGCGCCTGGGCCACGTGGGTGAAGGTCTCCTGCTCGAACTCGGCCGCTTCGTCGACGGTTGCCACCAGGTTCGGGATCAGATCGTTCCGTCGCAGCAGCTCCGATTCGATGTTGCCCTCGGTCTGGTTCACGTTCTCCTCCAGCTCCTGGATGCGGTTGTAGCCGCAGCTCGAAAGCAGGGCGATCAGCGGCAGCAGGAGCAGCGGGCGCGTCGTCTTTGCGTTCATCGATGTCATGGCAGAGTGTCCACGTGGTCGGCCATGCGCTCGGCGAGGCCGTAGTAGTCGGCGACGATCGGGTCGTCGATCTTCGCTTCCAGCTTCCTGCCGGCCCAGCGCGCTTCCCATACGGCCGCGAAGGGCGCGGGGTCGGCGACGATCACTTCGGCGGTCGCCAGGATCACCGATGGCGTGTCGCGGGGCACGTCGCGACCGGCGAGGCGCAGCGTCGCGCGCATGTAGGCGGTAAACGACGGCAGTGCCGCGCTGAGCAGCCAGCCCAGCTCGGCCGGCGACTCCGCGGCCAGCAGCGTGCCTTCACGGAGCTGGAGCAGCTTCCCACGCAGCTCCCGCTCGGTCTGGAGGCGCAGCTCGTGTCGCTTCGGCTCCAGGGCGGCGACCGGATCCGTGCCGAACAGCAGCTCGTGCGCTTCCTTCATGTCCGCGACCTCGATGGCGAACACGTCCGCCGCGCGCTTCCACTCGCGCTCGGTCAGGATGAGCGGCGGGCCGCCCGCGCTCTCCAGCCACTCGCGCGCGAGCGGCGCGAGCGCTCGCAGCTGGTCCGGCCGGGCCTCGTCGAGCAGCACCAGCACGTTCACGTCGCTGACGCCCGCGATCGCCTCCTCGCGTGCGACCGAGCCGTGCAGCACGACCGAGCGCAGGTTCGTCCCCGCCCGCTCGCGCAAGCCAGCCGTCAGTCGCTGCGCGGAATCGCGCGGGTTCGTATTCAGCATGCCTCCCATCTGGGCCTCCCCCTTTTACCGTTTCCGGATTCCGGATTCCGGATTGCGGATAGCGGATCCGTCACCAGCTCCCGCCGGCGCCGCCGCCACTGAAGCCGCCGCCGCCACCAAAACCACCGAACCCGCCGCCGCCTCCGAAACCGCCGAAGCCACCGCGTCGCCCTCCACCGAGCGGGAAGGGGATCGGCAGGATGAGCGGCATGCCGCGTCGGCGCCCGCGGCGGAAACCCCGTCCGCCGCCGCCGCCCCGGAAGATGCGCGAGATCCCGAGGAACAGCAGGATCAGCAGGATGATGGTAAACAGGGACGGTCCACCACCGCCGCCGACCGGGCCGCGGTCGTCGCGTGGGTAGTCGCCGGTCAGCTCGAAATCGAAGTGCTCGGCATACATCTCCGCGAGCGCTACCACCCCGACCAGGATACCGCCGCCGTAGTCCCCCTCGCGGAATGCGGGAATCATCACGCGATCCCGGATCCGTCCCGCCTCGGTCGCCGTGATGAACGTGTTGGTGCGGTCTCCGAGCTCGAGCTTGACGTGCCCCTGTCCGTCGGCGCTCGTCTCCTTCGGCACCACCAGCACCACGGCGCCCGTGTTGCGCGCCTGGTCCCCCGCCTCGCCCGCGGGACCGATGCGCCACTGCCGTCCGATCTCCAGCGCGACTTCGTCGCGGCTCCGTCCGCCCGGTAGCGTCGAAAGCGTCACGACCACGATCTCGCCGCCGCTCTTTGCGCGCACCTCGTCCACGACGTTCCGGATCGATGCCTCGACGTTTTCCGGAATCACGTCGGCGAAGTCGTTCACGTAGCCGACCGGCTCGGGCAGCTCCACGCGCTGCGCGGCGGCCGGCTCAGCCATCCCGGCGGCTCCGCCTGCCAGGGCGAGGACGGAAAGTCGAAGACGATTCATCGAGGCGGCAAGCTAGGCAATCGGCGTGCGCGACCCAAATTCATTGCGCGGCGTTTGGCGGGACGCGGGCGGCTCGCGTGGCCGGCGTCCTGCGTCACCGCATGCGGAGGAGCCGCGAGGAGAGTCGCGCTGGAGCTGGACCGATACGGGAGGAAGCCATGAGGAAGCTGGCCATCGTCATGGGCGCGCTGGCGCTCGGCGCGTGCGCGTCGTCCGGCGGGCCGGAAGCCGCGCAGCCGGACGTCGTGTGCACGCTGGAGGCGCGCTCCAGCGTCGCGGTCACCGTGCTGGACGCCGTAACCGGCGAGAATCTCGCACCCGAAGCGACGGTGCGAGTGACGGATGGCACGTTCGCGGAAAACCTTGTGGCGACGCCCGGGACCGGCGTCTACAGCGGCGTCGTCTACGAGCGCGAGGGGACGTACACCATCGTCGTGTCGCGTCCGGAATACGATCAGTGGCAGCGGGCGGGTGTCGTGGTGGAACGGGACGAGTGTCACGTGATCACGGAGGAAGTGACGGCGCGCCTCACGCCGCGTTAGTGTGACCACGCGAAACATTGACGGTAGCTGCTCGTCGTATAGCGGAAACCGGAAACCCGGATACTGGATACTGGATACTGGATACTGAATTCCAATGAACTCGCCGACGATCGACGCCCTGACGGTGCGGCCCCCACGAACGAGGGAAGAGATCCTGCTCGAGCTGGCGCGTCTCGCGGCGGAGGTGGAGCGCGTGGCGGGGCGGTTCGATACCGCGACCTTCTTCGCGCCCCAGATGGAGGACGGCACCCTCCGCTGGTCGCCCGCCGAGCAGGTCCGTCACCTCACCAAGTCGACGTATCCGCTGGCCCGCGCGTATGGGCTGCCGCGCTTCCTGCTCCTGCTGCGTTTCGGCCTGAGCCTGCGACCTTCGGCGGGCTACGTGGAGCTCGACGCGCGCTACACCCGTCTGCTCGAAAGCCGACCGGACTCGGGACGCTACGCGCCGCGGCCCGAGCAGAGGCGCGACGATGAGCGTCGGGCGGAGATCATGGCCCACTGGCGCGACGCGATCTCGCGCCTCTCGCAGGCGGCCGGCACGTGGTCGGAGCGCGCGCTCGACCGGTTCCGACTGCCGCACCCGCTGCTGGGTCACCTCACGACGCGCGAGATGCTCTTCTTCACGGTGTTCCACACGTCGCATCACGGCCGGCAGATGGCGCGGCGGGCAGCCGCGCAGGATGCCGCGCCGCTCAGCCCTCCTCGGCCGGCTTCCCCATGACGCGCGCGATAGCGATCAGCAGCAGCACGCCGACCACCAGCGAGATCGCGGGATGCAGCCCGAACGCGGTCGGGATGTCGCCGATGAGGAGCGCGACGGTCACCACGGTCAGCGCGTAGGGAAGCTGTGTGCGCACGTGATCGATGTGGTCGCACGCGGAAGCGAGCGAGCTCATCACCGTCGTGTCGGAGATCGGCGAGCAGTGGTCGCCGAAGATCGAGCCGGCCATCACAGAGCTGATCACGCCGAGCAGGATCGTGTAGTGTTCGCCCGTGTCGAAATTGACGCCGGCGCCCATCGCCACGGCGAGCGGCACGACCACCGGGAACAGGATGGCCATCGTGCCCCATGACGTACCGGTCGCGAAGGAGATCGCGGCGGCAACGACGACGACGATCGCGGGCAGGAGCTGAATCGGGATCGATTCCTGGATCAGGCTGGACAGGTAGGGGCCGGTGCCGAGCGCTTCCGTGACGCCGCCGAGGCTCCAGGCGAGCGTGAGGATGATGAGCGCGAGCATCATCGAGCGCATGCCGTCGACGAACGCCTCCATGGCCGGCTGGATCTTCAGGATGCGCTGTCCGACGGCGAGGCCGATGGCGAGCATCGCGCCCGCGAGGGAGCCCCAGAGCAGCCCCTTGAAGGCGTTGCCGGCGCCGACGACGCTCCACACGCCGGTGCTCGGCGTCCCGGCTTCGGCGAGCGACGCCCGCCCCGTGAGCCAGATGCCGCCCAGCGCGACGCCGACCACCATGAGCACGGGCAGTGCGGCGTTGTACCAGCGGTCGTGGTCGGTATCCTCCGCGTCTGCCAGCTCGTGACGCACGTCCATCGGCAGCACCGCTCCGGGCCGGCTCACGCCGCCGCCCGAGCGCGCGCGCACTTCCGCCGCGTGCATCGGCCCGAAGTCGCGCTTCATCCAGATCACGATCGCGACGAACAGCAGCGCGAAGATCGGATAGAAGAGGTAGGGAATCGAATGCAGGAAGATGGTGAAGGGCATCTCTGACGCGGCCAGCAGGTCGGCACGCTGGAGTGGATCCGCGACCTGCGAGGCGGCGCTCTCGAGCGCGTCGCCGATCAGGGAGATCTCGAAACCGACCCAGGTCGAGATGACGGCGATCGCCGCCATCGGTGCCGCGGTCGAATCGACGATGTAGGACAGCTTTTCCCGCGACACGCTCAGCCCGTCGGTGACCGGCCGCATCGTGTTGCCGACAATGAGCGTGTTCGTGTAATCGTCGAAGAAGATGGCGATGCCGCCGGCCCAGGTCAGCAGCTGGGCCCGGCGCGGTGACGTCGCGAACGGCCGCATCGCCTCCACGATCCCGCGCGTGCCGCCGGACCGGCCGATCACCCCCACCATGCCGCCCAGCAGCAGCGTGAAGATCATGATCGATGCGTGGTCCGGATCGGCGACGGCCTCGAGCGCGAAGCGATCGATCGTGATCGCCAGACCCGACAGCGGATTGCCGCCCGCCACGATGATCGCGCCCAGCAGCACGCCGAGGAACAGCGAAACCACCACTTCGCGGAAGATCAGCGCGAGCCCGATCGCCACCAGCGGCGGCAGCAGGCTGAGCCAGCCCGGTTCTATCATCTGTCGTTTTCCTGGGGGTCTACGACGGCGAAGGACGGGAAGGTCGGATGAGCCGGGGCTGCGCGCAATTCCGCCAGCGTCGCACACACCTCCCGGCGTTTGACGCGTCCCGGACCGGCCGGTACAATCCCCTCCCGCAATGGCAAGGACTTCCCCCACCCGATTGATGGATACGCGCGCCGTCGAGCGTGCGCTCGAGCGCATGGCCCGCGAGGTGGTCGAGCTGAACGGCGGCGGCGTCACCGGCCTCTGCCTGATCGGCATCCAGCGCCGTGGCGTCGAGCTGGCGCATCGCCTCGCCGACGCCATCGACCAGGCCGAGGGCGCCCGCCCGGAAACCGGATCCCTCGACATCACGCTCTACCGCGACGACCTGATGGCGATCGGTCCTCGCCCGGTCGTGGGCGAGACGCGGCTGCCGCCGACGGGCATCGACGGCCGCATCGTCGTCGTCGTCGACGACGTCTGCTACTCGGGGCGGACGGCGCGCGCCGCGCTCGACGAGCTGGCGGACTTCGGGCGTCCGGCGCGCATCGTCCTCTGCGTGCTGATCGACCGCGGCGGGCGGGAGCTGCCCATCCAGCCGGACGTCGTGGGACGGCGCATCGAAGCGGCCGCTGACGAGCGCATCGACGTGCACGTTCCCGAGCTCGACGGCGAGCTCGCCGTGGAGCGCAGCGCGGTCACCGCCGAGCCATGACGGCCCCGCGCCTCGCCCTCGGCAAGGACCTGGTCGGGCTCGAGACGCTCGACGCCGCGCAGATCCGCTCGATTCTCGACACCGCCGAGCCGTTCAAGGAGATCAGCGAGCGCGCCATCAAGAAGGTGCCCGTGCTGCGCGGCAAGACGATAGTCAACCTGTTCTTCGAGGCGTCGACCCGCACGCGCATCTCCTTCGAGTTCGCCGAGAAGCGACTGTCAGCGGATACCGTCAATATTCAGTCGACGGGATCCAGCGTTTCGAAGGGAGAGACGCTGGTGGACACGGCTCGCAATCTGGAGGCGATGCGCATCGACATGGTCGTCATCCGGCACGGCTCTTCGGGTGCCGCGAGCTTCCTCGCCGAACGCATCCCCTCGAACGTGATCAATGCGGGCGACGGGCGGCACGAGCATCCGACCCAGGCGCTGCTCGACATGCTCACGATCCGCGACGCTCTCGGCAGGCTCGAGGGCGTGAAGGTGTGCATCGTGGGTGACGTGCTCCACTCCCGTGTCGCCCGCTCGAACATCTGGGGGCTGACGAAGATGGGCGCCGAGGTCGCGGTCTGCGGACCGCGCACGCTCATGCCGGCCGGCATCGAGGATATGGGCGTGCGCGTGTTTCCGCGCGTCGAGGAAGCCATCGAATGGGCCGACGTGCTGAACGTGCTGCGCCTCCAGCTCGAGCGCATGCAGGGCGGCTACGTGCCGACGCTGCGCGAGTACAACCGGGTCTTCGGCATATCGAACGAGCGCCTCATCGCGGCCGGGCGAAATCTGCTCGTGCTGCACCCCGGGCCGATGAACCGCGGCGTCGAGATCGACAGCGACGTGGCCGATGGAGAGCACTCGGTGATCCTGAAGCAGGTGACGAACGGAGTCGCCGTCCGCATGGCCGTGCTCTACCTGCTCGCGGGCGGCGAGCCGGAAAAAGCCGAAGCCGCCAAGGGTGGCGCGCATGCGTAGCCTCCTGATCCGCGGCGGCCGCGTCATCGACCCGGCATCGAATCTCGATGCCGTGGCCGATGTGCTGCTGAGCGACGGGCGCGTCGAGGCGGTGGGCGACGGGTTCGGAACGCCTGACGACGCCGACGTCGTCGACGCCGGGGGCCTCGTCGTCTGCCCCGGTCTGGTCGACGTGCACGTCCATCTGCGGGAGCCGGGCGGCGAGCACAAGGAGACGATCGCGAGCGGCACTCTGGCCGCCGTCGCGGGCGGATTCACGACGGTTTGCGCGATGCCGAACACCGATCCGCCGATCGACGATCCCGCTGCCGTGGGCTTCGTGCGCGCCGAGGGGCTGCGCGCCGCACGCGCGCGCGTGCATCCGGTGGGCGCCATCTCGGTCGGCCTCGGAGGCGAGCGCCTCACCGAGTTCGGCGAGATGGTCGACGCGGGCGCGGTCGCGGTCACCGACGACGGCCGCCCGGTCTCGGACGCGGGGCTCATGCGCCTCGCCCTCGAGTACGCGCGCACGTTCGACATTCCGGTCGCGGCTCACTGCGAGGTGCTCGCGCTGTCGCGGCAGGGGGCCATGAACGAGGGCATCGTCTCGACCCGGCTCGGGCTGACCGGCATTCCGAACGCCGCCGAGGACGTGATGATTGCGCGCGACCTGCTGCTCGCCGAGCTGACCGGCGGGCGGCTGCACATCCAGCACGTATCGACGCGCAACGGCGTCGAGATGATCCGGCGCGCGAAGGATGCGGGTATCCGCGTGACCGCCGAGGCCACGCCGCACCACCTCACGCTCACCGAGGACGCAGTGGATCGTTACCGCACGGACGCGAAGATGAATCCGCCGCTGCGCGCCGCAGAGGACCGGGATGCGGTACGGCAGGGGCTCGCCGACGGTACCCTCGACTGCATCGCGACCGATCACGCACCGCACCACTACGACGAGAAGGAGCAGGCGTTCGACGACGCTCCCTTCGGCATCGTCGGGCTCGAGACGGCGCTCGGCCTCATCCTCACGCACGTGGTGGACGCGGGCATCCTGTCGTTGCCGCGGGCGCTCGAGCGCCTGACGATCGGACCCGCGCGCGCCTTGGGTCTCGACGCCGGCACACTGCGGCGCGGCGCGCCCGCCGACGTCACGGTCTTCGATCCGTCGGCCGAGTGGTCCGTGGAGCCGAAGCGGTTTCGCTCGCGCAGCCGCAACACGCCGTTCGCCGGCTGGCCGCTGCGGGGCCGCGCGCGCATCACGATCGTGGGCGGTGCCGCCGTCTGGGACGAGCGCGCATGAGCGGCGTGCGCATGCCGGTTGCGCCGCGCGAGTGGATCGGCGCGGACGAGTACCCGTGGCCGGCCGCGGCCTCGCTCGGCGAAGGGGACGCGATCATCGCGTGCTACTGCGTCGTGGAGGCCCAGTCGCTGCTCACCAGGCACCAGAAGCCGTACCTCAAGCTGCAGCTCAGCGATCGGCACGGTCCGATCGAGGCGCGCGTCTGGGAGGACGCGCAGCGCATCGAGGCGCTGGCCCTGCCCGGCGCCTTCGTCGGCGTGCGCGGACGCGTCGAGATCTTCAACGGCATGCGGCAGATCCGGGTGGAGAAGCTCGATGCCCTGCGGGTCGAGATCGACGACCTGGACATGTTCATGCCCCGCTCGCCGCGGGATCCGATCGCCATGGCGCGCGAGCTGGACGAGCTGATCTACTCGGTACAGGACAAGCCGCTGCGGGCGCTGCTGCTGCGCCTCCTCGGTGCCGAGACGCCCACTGGCCGCGCCTTCCGGCGTGCGCCGGCCGCCAAGTTCAACCACCACGCGTACGTGGGCGGGCTGCTCGAGCACACGCTCTCGGTCACCCACCTGTGCGCCATGATGGCGCGACACTATGGCGCGGAAGTCGACCGTGACCTGCTCATCACCGGATCGCTGCTCCACGATATCGGCAAGATCGACGAGATCGGACTGGAGGCGGGTTTTCCGTATACCGGCCGGGGCAAGCTGCTCGGGCATATCCTGATGGGCCTGGACCGCGTGGCGCAGGAGGGGAGGGAAGTCGATGACATGGAGCCCGCGCGGCTCGACCTGGTGCTCCATCTCGTCGCCAGCCACCAGGGCAAGTACGAGTGGCAGAGTCCGCGCGAGCCGCGCATCCTGGAGGCGGTGCTGCTGCACCACGCGGACGACCTCGACGCGAAGATGCAGCTCGCGCTGGATCTGTCCCGCCGCGTCGAAGGTGGCTGGAGCGAGTACAGTCGCAATATCGGCGGCGAGATCCTGCGTCACCGGTCGGCCGAGGAAGCCAGCGCGCTGCGCGAGGCGGAGCGCGAGCGGGAGGCCGGGTCCAACGGAGGCCCGGTTGCGCCGCGTACCGAGCCGAAGGCCGGCCGCCGGGACCCCGGTAGCGGTGAGGAGCGCCCTCCTCGGCCCCCTGCGCCCGGGCGCGAGGAGTCAGCCGCCCCCAGCTTCGACCTGTTCGAGGAATAGCAGGGCTGAAAGGAGTCCGCGGCCCAGCGCGCCCGTTACGTGAAGAGGGCCAGGGTTCCGTGAGGAATCCTGGCCCTTTCGTTGTCGCTCGCGTTCCGCGAGAAGCTCGGCGTCCTGAACGTCAGAAGGCGAGCCCGAAGGCCACCCGGCCGGTCGGCAGGATCAGCGGAATGTCGTCGTCGACCTCGCCGAAGTAGTAGCGCTTCGCGCCGATGCCCGTGGCCAGGAACCAGCGCTGGGTATCCCCGAGCAGCCACGTCCAGTTCAGGTCCACGCCGAAAGCCAGCCCGGTCGCGGAATCCTCCTCGCCGGTCACATCGTCGTTGAAGCCGACGCGCGCCGCTCCGATGATGCCGCCGATGGCGAAGCCCTCGAGCGCGCGATTCGGGTAGAATCGGCCCTTCAGGTCCACCGCGAGCCACGACACCTCGCCACCCCCGACGTCGTCGCCGAAGGAAAAGTAGCCGACGCCGAGCGCGCCCGTCGTCTCCTCACCCAGCTTCCGCTCGTATTCGGCCTGGAGCACCTCGAAGAGAGCGAGGATCGGGCTGAAGGAAATCGCCTGCGTGCGCTCGACCTCTGTCCGCGGCGATTGCGCCGCCAGCGGTGCCAAGGTCAGAGTGAGCATCGTGATGGCGAACGCGAAACGTCTCATTTGGCAGCTCCTGAGCGAGGTCGGGGAACGCGGAAAGATCAAAAAAGCGTCCCGGGCCGGTGCGGCCGGGGACGCTGATTCGCTTGCGATCGGGTGGCGCGACGCCCGCTAAGGCCTACGCCCGAGCTCTCAGCGAGGCGACGTGCTTCGCCAGCTGGGACTTCTTGCGAGCCGCCTTGTTCCGGTGCACCAGGTTGCGGGTCGCGTAGCGATCGAGCAGCGCCGACGTCTCACGGAACGCCTGCTCCGCCGTCTCCGCGTCCGTGGCCGTGACGCAGCGCTTGATCGCCGTCCGCAGACGCGAACGCTGGGCCTTGTTGTGATCGGCACGGCGTACCGACTGCCGGGCCCGCTTGATGGCGCTCTTCGTGTTGGGCATCTCTTCGGGGTGCTCTTTGCGTTTACGCGGTTGCAGCCGATGAGTTTAGCCCAACCGGGCGGGCGGGTCAAGCGGGAGGGGCGTCGCTTCGCTCGCCGTGAGGGCCCTGCCGGGCGGGAGGGCGCCCTGCGGGCGGCGGGAGGGCTGCGCGGGGGCGTTCCCTGGGCAGGACGGGCTCGTGTCCGTGTCTGGCTCGCCGCGCGGCGCAGCCGCCCTCCCTCGACCACGTGGCCGCCCTCCCTCCCAGTGATTACCTTCCGGCCCGTAATCACCCCCGCGTCCTGGAACCTGCCCCTTTGAGTATAGCCACAGCAACCATCGACCCTACCGGCCAGGAGTTCACGGTCGAGCTGGACCGCTTCTCGGGACCGCTCGAGCTCCTTCTGCATCTGATTCGCGAGCAGGACATCGACATCTTCGACATCCCCATCGCCCAGGTGACGCAGCAGTTCCTGAACGCGATCGAGGGGGTCGAGCACCTGGGGATCGATCGGGCGGGCGAATTCCTGGAGATGGCCGCGACGCTGATCCGCATCAAGTCGCAGATGCTGCTGCCGCGGCGGCAGGACGAGGAAGGAGAGCTGGAGGATCCGCGGGCGGAACTGGTGCGTCGCCTGCTCGAGTACGAGCACTTCCGCGAGGTGGCGCGCCGGCTGGAGGATGCCGAGGGCGATCGCACGCGGCATTTCGCGCGCGGCTATGTGCCGCCGCTGCCGAAGCGCGCGTCAGCGGAGGCGCCGCTCGAGGTGACGTGGGAGCAGGTGCAGGCGGCGATCGAGCAGATGGCGGAGCGGACGCGCGTGCCGGACCCGCACCGCGTGGAGCACCGGGCGATCCCGCTGGAGGAGAAGCTCGAGCTGATCGTGCAGACGCTGGAGCGGGTGGCGCGCGTCGAGTTCCGGACGCTGCTGGCGCCGTACAGCGATCGGCGTCACGGCGTCGTCACCTTCCTGGCCGGTCTGGAGCTGGCGCGCCAGAAGGCGCTGCTGCTCCGGCAGCGGGACCTGTTCGCTCCGCTCTGGTTCCTGCGTCGCGATGCCGATGCGCTGCGCAACGCCTACGTACCCACCGACGACGACACCTCGCCCGAGACCTCGGACAATGCAGACGACGCAAATCGTTGAAGCCCTGCTCTTCGCGAGCGACGCACCGCTCACGGCGGGCGACATCGCGCGCGCGGAGGAATCGCTGGACGAGGACGCGGTCGAGGCCGCCGTGCAGGAGCTGCGCGCCGGGTACGAGGCGAACGGCCGCGCGTTCCAGATCTACGAGGTGGCGGGAGGCTACCAGATCATGACGCTGCCCGACTTCGCGCCGTACCTCGAGCGCTTCGCCACCGTGCCGCAGTCGTCGAAGCTGTCGCAGGCGGCGCTGGAGGCGCTCGCGGTCATCGCCTATCGCCAGCCGATCGATCGCTCGGAGATCGAGGAGATCCGCGGCGTGGCGTCTTCCGGTGTGCTGCGCACGCTCCAGGATCGCGCACTGATCGAGGTCGTGGGTCGCGGCGTGGGGCTGGGTCGGCCGATGCTGTACGGCACCACCGGCAAATTCCTCGAGCACTTCGGCTTCCGCTCGCTGGACGACCTGCCCCGTTCGGAGGAGCTGCCCATCGTGTTGACGGGCATCGAGCCGCCGCCCGCGCGACGGGCGGACGATCCGCCGGGTCTGCTCGACCCGGACGCGAGGGAGGATCGAGCCGCGGAATCCCAGGCGGGCGAGGAGGTCGCCGCGCTGGCCGACCGACCGGTGACCGAGCGGGTGAACTTCGACGAGGACGACGTCGCGGAGCCGGGCGCCGAGGAGGATCAGGATTCGGACGAGGAAGAAGACTCACGCGGCGGCGCGTCTTCCACCTCGACGTCGACCTTCACTTCGGCGGGCTAGAAGTGGACCGCTGTCGTCGCTGTCCCGAACATCCATGACACGCCCCGGCAGCGGGAATTTCGGAACGTTACCCTAGGTGCGGCTCCAGAAATATCTCTCGCGCGCGGGCGTCGCGTCGCGGCGACGCGCCGAGAGCATGATGGCGGCGGGTCGCGTGCGGGTGAACGGGGAAGTGGCGCGCGAGATGGGCGTCACGGTGGATCCCGACCGGGACCTCGTCGAAGTCGATGGCCGCCCCGTCTCGATCGCCGCGCCGGTATGGCTGGCGCTGCACAAGCCCCCCGGTTACATCACCACGCGCCGCGATCCGGGCGGACGCGCGACGGTCTACGACCTTCTGCCGGACCAGCATCACGGCCTGTTTTACGTCGGGCGGCTCGACTACGAAAGCGAGGGACTGGTGCTGCTGACGAACCAGGGAGACCTGGCGAATCGTCTCTTGCACCCGAGCCAGGAGGTAGAGCGCGTCTACGAGGTCGTCGTCGAGGGCGATCCGGATGCCGGCGCGGAGCACCGCCTGCGCTTCGGCGTGCGCCTGGAGGACGGCACGGCCCGCGTGGCCCGCCTGGATCGACTCAGCCGTGCGCCGGGCGGCGCGACGAAGCTTCGCGTGGTCATGCTCGAGGGACGGAAGCGCGAGGTGCGCCGGCTGTTCGACGCCGTCGGCTTCCCGGTTCGACGACTGGTCCGCGTCGCGTTCGGTCCGGTCCGTCTCGGGGACCTGCCGCCGCGCGCCTGGCGCGGATTGACCGACGCGGAAGTGGATGCACTCGCCGAGGTGGCCGGACATTCCTGATCGACTGCAACGCGCGACGCCGCCGTGCGGACGCCGCGCCGGAAGCCGCGAGTCATGGAGCTAGAGAAGCGTACGGTGGCGATCCTCGGCGGGCCCGGTCTGGTCGGGCTCGCCGTGGCGCGCCGCACCTTCGAGCACCACCCGGCTCGCATCGTCCTGAGCGCGCTCACCCGCGCCGAAGCGGAGCGCGGCGTCGACGAGCTGTCGAGCGATCCCGCCTGGGACGATTCCATCCAGCTCATCCCGTCCTGGGGTGACATCTTCCTCCCGGCGGCGCTGCGCGAGCGCACGCGCACGGACGTGATGGCGGACGCGGACGCGCGCGCGACGCTCCTGGACGATCTCTACGGCGAGCTGACGGACGACGTGCTGCGCCGCTCCGCCCTCGGATCGCTCCTCCTCGAGTATCGTCCCGAGATCATCATCGACTGCGTCAACACAGCGACCGCCCTGGCCTACCAGAACGTGTACGCCAGCGCCCAGGATCTGCGCGTACGTGCGCGCCGGGGCAGCGCGGATCTCGAGGCCGTCGAGAAGCACCTCGCCACGCTCTACCTGCCGCAGCTCATCCGGCACGTGCAGATCGCGCTGGAGGCGATGAAGCGCGCGGGCACGCGCTTCTACCTGAAGGTCGGCACGGCGGGCACGGGCGGAATGGGTCTGAACATCCCGTTCACCCACTCGGAGGAGCGGCCCAGCCGGGTGCTGCTGTCCAAGGCCGGCCTCGCGGGGGCGCACACGCTGTTGCTGTATCTGATGGCGCGCACGCCCGACGCTCCCGCGGTCAAGGAGATCAAGCCGACGGCGGCCATAAGCTGGAAGCGGATCGCCTACGGCGAGGTGCGGCGCGGCGGCAGGCCGATTCCGGTGCACGATGCGACACGCACGGTCGCGCTCGACGAGGCGTTCGGTCCCGCCGCCGCGGATTCCTCCGTCGACACCGGCGAGACGCTCAGCGGTGTGTTCATTGACGCCGGCGAGAACGGGTTGTTCAGCCTGGCGGAGTTCGAGACGCTGACGGCGCTCGGCCTGATGGAGTTCATCACACCGGAGGAGATCGCGGAATCGGTGATCCGCGAGATTCGCGGCTACGCGACGGGGCACGATGTGGTGGCCGCCCTGGACGCGGCCACGTCCGGTCCGACGTACCGGGCGGGGGTCCTGCGCGGCGTGGCCCTCGAAGCGATGGAGCGACTCGAGAGGGAACATGGAGTCGAGGCGGTGGCGTACGAGATGCTCGGGCCGCCGCGTCTGTCGAAGCTGCTGTTCGAGGCGGCGGTGCTCGGTCGTCTGTACCGCACGGTAGACGAAGCTTCGGAGCTGGACCCGGATCGCGCGGCGGAGGACGCGGAGCAGCTAATCCGCGCCGACCGGAACCTGCGCACGCGCATGCTTTCGATCGGCCTGCCGATCCTGATGCCCGACGGGCGTTCGCTGCTGCGCGGCGCGGTGGTCAAGGTCGTGCCCGAGGCCGGTCAGGCCGCGGACGATCCGCGCCTCGTCGACAACGGCTGGATCGACCTCCGGTCGGTCAACTGGAAGCGCTGGCGCGAGCGCCTGAAGGCGATGTCCGTGCAGCGGCGCGCGCCCGGGCCCGCCTTCGGCAGCCGCTCGAACGCGCCGGCCCAGTTCTCCGAGGCGGTGCGGCCCGGTCAGCTGGCGGCATGGGTCTTCCGCAGCGAGGACCACGGCGAGCGAATCAAGCGATGACGGGAGCCTCATGAGCGAGTACGGCGGGACGATGGCTGGCGGCTCGGCCGGGACGGGCGCGGCGGGCGCGATGATGCCGCCGGGCGGCGCGACGCCGACGGGCGGACGCGAGCTGACGCGGCGCATCCGCCAGGAGCTGCACAAGCGCGTGGTCGGTCAGGAGGCGATGATCGACGGGCTGATGATCGGTCTGCTGACGGGGGGTCACGTGCTGCTGGAAGGCGTGCCGGGACTCGCCAAGACGCTCACGGTTCGATCCCTCGCCGATGCGCTCGACGTCGCGTTCCAGCGCGTGCAGTTCACGCCCGACCTGCTGCCGGCGGACGTGGTCGGCACGATGATCTACAATCAGCGAACGGGAGAGTTCACGGCGAAGAAGGGGCCGATCTTCGCGAACCTGGTCCTCGCCGACGAGATCAACCGGGCGCCGCCCAAGGTGCAGTCGGCGCTGCTCGAGGCGATGCAGGAGCATCAGGTGACGATCGGCGGCGAGACGTTTCCGCTGCCGGAGCCGTTCCTCGTGCTCGCGACGCAGAACCCGATCGAGCAGGAGGGAACCTACCCGTTGCCGGAGGCGCAGGTCGACCGCTTCATGCTGAAGCTGCGAGTCGGGTATCCGGACAAGGCGACGGAGAAGGAGATCATGCGGCGCATGTCGGGTCGCGAGCTGGAGCCGCTCGGCACGGTCGCCCGGCCGGAGGAGATCCTGGCCGCGCGCGCCGAGATTTCCGGCGTCTACATGGACGAGCGGATCGCCGACTACATCGTCGAGGTCGTGCACGCGACGCGCGAGCCCGCCGCGGCCGGCCTGCCCGATCTGGCGCCGCTGATCGAATTCGGCGCATCTCCGCGCGCCACCATCTACCTGGCCACCTGCTCGCGCGCGCACGCCTATCTCGACGGGCGCGGCTACGTGCTGCCGGAGGACGTGAAGGCGGTCGGCTGGGACGTGCTCCGCCACCGCGTGCTCACCAGCTTCGAAGCCGAAGCCGAGGAAATCACCTCCGACGACGTGGTGACCAGGGTATTCGAGGCTGTGCGGGTGCCCTGAGGCAGCCATGCCGACCGGATTCGCCGCCACCCCCGCCCCCGTTCCACCGCCCCCTCCCGCTCCCGCTTCACGGAGCTCGCGGAACCCGGTTCCCCGCGACGTGCTCCGCCAGGTTCGTCTGATCGAGCTGCGCACGCGCGGCTGGGTCGACACCGTCTTCAGCGGCGAGTACCACTCGGTGTTCAAGGGGCAGGGTATCGAGTTCTCGGAGGTGCGCGAGTACCAGGCGGGCGACGACGTGCGCAACATCGACTGGAACGTCACCGCGCGCGCGGCCAGGCCGTACATCAAGAAGCACGTCGAGGAACGCGAGCTGACCGTCCTCCTGGCCGTCGACCTGTCGGGCTCCGAGCAGTTCGGCACGCGCGGCCGCTTCAAGGCGGAGCTGGCGGCGGAGATCGCCGCCGTGCTGGCACTGTCGGCCACCCGCAACAACGACCGCGTGGGGCTGCTCATCTTCACCGACGTCGTCGAGCACTTCGTACCGCCGAGAAAGGGCCGGCGGCACGCGCTGCGCATGATTCGCGACGTCCTCGCGTTCAGCCCCGAGCGTCATGGCACGTCGATCGCGCCCGCGCTCGATTTCGCCGGCCGCCTGCTGCGTCATCGCTCGATCGTCTTCGTGCTGTCCGACTTCCATGTCGGACCGGAGGGCTTCGAGCCGCTGCAGCGCACGCTCAAGCTGATCGGACGCCGCCACGACGTGGTCGCGATCCGCATCGCGGATCCGGCTGAAGGCGAGCTGCCGAACGCCGGGCTGCTCGTGCTCACGGATCCGGAGACGGGCGAGCGCACGGTCGTCGACAGCGGCAGCAAGGCGGTACGCGTCGAGTACGGGCGCGCGGTGCGTGCCGAGCGCGACGCCCTGCGGCGCCTGTTCCGCCAGCAGGGGGTGGACGAGGTCGAGGTCTCGACCGCCTCGTCGTACATCGGTCCGCTGCTCGCCTTCTTCCGCAAGCGCGAGCGACGAAGAGGCTAGCATGGCGGCCCTGCTTCGCGCGCCGATCTTCCTGTGCCTGGCTCTGACGCTGCCCGCGTCGGCTGCCGCGCAGGAGCTGCGCGCCGCGCTGTCGCCGGACACCGTCACGGTCGGGGACGTCGCTCGACTCGGCGTGCGCGCCCTGCTGCCGCCCGGCTCGCGCATCCTGCTGCCCGACACGCTCGACATCAGCGGCGACCTCGAGAACGCGGGCCGCAGGGAGCTCGTCGCCGTCGAGAACCGCGACGGCTCCCGCACCGTCACCGCGGTCTACCCGCTGACGGCGTGGCGGCCGGGAGTCGACACGCTGCCGCCGCTCGAGATCGTGCTCGAGGTCGACGACCGAAGGATCACGGAGACGCTCGCGTTGCCCGTACTGACCGTCGCTTCGGTGCTGCCGGCGGATACGGCCGGCATCGAGGCACGGCCGCCCCGTGACGTCATCGGGCCGGCCCGCGTCTGGTGGATCTGGGTGCTGATCGCGCTCGCGATCCTGATCGCGATCGCGCTTCTCGTTTGGTGGCTGATCCGCCGGCGCCGCGCCCGGCCGGTGGTGCTCGAGCCGGCGCTTTCGCCGCGCGAGCGCGCGCTCGACGAGCTCGCCGCGATCCGCGCCGAGCGGCTCTTCGACCGGCCTTCGATCGACCCGTTCTACGAGAGGGTGAGCGCGGTGCTGCGCGGCTACCTCTCCGAGGTGGATCCGCGCTGGGGACGCTATCGCACCACCAGCGAGCTGGCCGCCGCCATACTGCCGGCGACGTCACCCGAGGAGGCCGCGGCGCTGCGCTCGCTCCTGCGGGAGGCCGACGCGGTCAAGTTCGCCGCCGCGCTCCCCGACGCGCAGGCGGCACAGCGACATCTGGATCAGGTGCAAGCGTGGATCGAGGCCTTCCCGCCTGCGCCGACCTCGAGCGCCGAAGCGGAGCCGGAGCGCGCGGCATGACGCGCGACCGTTGTCTTCGTCGCTCCGGGAGGCGGCCATGAGATTCGGCTTCGCCCATCCGTGGATGCTGCTGCTCCTGCCGCTCGTGCCGCTCGGCATCTGGGCGCTGACCCGCCACGCGCACGGCGGGCTGCGACACTCGCGCGCGGGCGCCATGGCACTCTTCGCGGGGACGACACCGCAACTGCTCGCGAGGCTGCCCGGCGCGCTGCGCGTCGCGGCGGTCATCGCGCTCATCATCGGAGTCGCGGGTCCGCGCACCGGGCAGGCGATCGTCGACGTCGAGGCGGAAGGCATCGGGATCATGCTGGTCGTCGACATCTCGAGCTCGATGCTCGCCGAGGACTTCGCGCCGCAGAACCGGCTCGCGGTGGCGAAGTCGACCGTCGCCGACTTTATCCAGGGCCGCCAGTACGACCGCATCGGCATGGTCGCCTTCTCGGGCGAGGCGCTGACGCAGGTGCCGCTCACCATCGACTATCCCGTCCTGTTCCGCGCGCTCGAGCAGCTGCGCGTCGGCATGCTCGAGGACGGCACCGCCATCGGCACCGCCATCGCGACCGCCGCGAGCCGACTGCGCGACGCGACGGGCAAGTCGCGCGTCATGATCCTCATGACGGACGGCGAGAACAACCGCGGGCAGATCGATCCGATCACTGCGGCACGGGCCGCCGCCGCCTTCGACATCAAGGTGTACACGATCGGCGTCGGCAGCGAAGGAGTCGCGCGCGTTCCCGTCGCTCGCGGCGTCTTCGGCGGCTACCAGTACGCCAACATCCCGGTCCACATCGACGAGGAGTTGCTGACCGGGATCGCCGACATCACCGGCGGCCGCTACTTCCGGGCGACCAACGAGGCGGCGCTCGACAGCATCTATGACACGATCGACGAGCTGGAGACGACGACGGTCGAAGTCCGGCGCTACACGAACTACATGCCGCACTATCTGCCTTTCGTGCTGCTTGCGATCTCGGCCCTCCTCGGGGAGTGGCTGCTGCGCGCGAGCCGGTGGGGGAGGGTGCCGTGACCTTCGCGCGACCCGACTGGGTGTGGATGATCGCAGGGCTGCCGGTTGCGGTGGCGCTCGCGATCTGGCTCTGGCGGCGGCGCGTGCGCCGGGTCGCCGCCGCCCTCGGTGAGCCCGTCCTGGTCGAGCGACTGGGACTCGCGGGCGCGGGCCGTGCGCCGCGCCTCCGCATCGCGCTCCTCCTGCTGGCCGCCACTTCCCTCGGCCTCGCCGCCGCCGGACCGCAGCTGGGACAGCGGCGCATCGAGGGGCGGAGCAGTGTACGCAACATCGTGCTCGCGGTCGACGTATCCAAGTCGATGCTCGCGCGCGACCTCGAGCCGAGCCGGCTGGAGCAGGAGCGGCTGCTCGCGCGTCGGCTGATGCGGGCCATGGCAGGCGACCGCTTCGGCCTGGTCGCGTTCGCCGGGCGCGCGTACGTGCTGTCACCGCTGACGACGGATCACGGCGCGCTCGCGCTGTTCATCGACGCGCTGGATCCGGACATCGTAAGCTATGGCGGGTCGGCGCTGTCCGCGGCCATTCGGCAGGCCACGGACCTGGTGCGGGGCGAGCGGCCGGACAACGCGCAACCGGCCGCCGTCCTGGTCACGGATGGCGAGGCGCTGGAGCCGGAGGAGGGGGTACTGGAGGCGACGGATCGCGCGGCGCAGCTCGGCGTGACGCTGCACACGGTCGGGGTCGGCACGGCCGCGGGCTCGCTCGTCCCGGACCTGGATCCGCGCACGGGACGCACGCGGGGCTTCGTCGAGGACGAGCAGGGCGACCGGGTCGTCTCGCGCCTGGGCGCCGACCTCCTGCGCGAGATCGCGCGGCGCGGCGGCGGCCAGTACTTCGAGCTGTCCGCTTCGGGCTCGACGGATCGCCTGATCGACGCGCTGCGCCAGGTCGGCACGGAGCACGGGCCGGGAGGCGCGCGCATCGAGCGCATGGACCGCGCCGCCTGGTTTCTCGCGCTAGCGCTCATCGCGCTTGCGCTGGAGGCATGGCTGGAGCGGCGGCCGCGGCGCACGCGTCCCTCGATCGTCGCGGACAGTCCGGTTACGGTGAAGACATGACGCTGAACGAATCGATCACGACCATCACCTTCCTGGCGCTGCTCGCGCTGGGCATCGGCGACTTCGAGCACGGCAATCGTCATTATCGCGCCGGCCGCTATGCCGAGGCGGTCGCCGCCTACCGCGCGGCGCTCGAGGACGGCGAGGACCGGCCGGAGCTGCAGTACAATCTCGGCACGGCGCTGCTGCGACTCGGCGAATACGACGCGGCGCAGCGGCACCTGGAGGCGGCGCTCGCCGACGTCGATCCCGAGCTGCGACAGCGCGCACTCTACAACCTCGGGAATCGTTTCCTGCTGGAAGGACGCGCGACCGGAGAGGCGCAGCAGCGCGACCGTCTGCTGGATGCCGCGGTCGAGGCGTATCGCGACGCTCTGCGGCTGCGTCCCTCGGATGCCGACGCCAAGTGGAACCTGGAGATGGCGCTGCGCGAGCAGGAGCAGCCGCCCGAGAGTCCGCAGCAGGACGAGCAGGAGCAGCAGGACGAGCGCGACGAGCAGGCGGGCGGCGGCGGCGAGCAGCCGCGCCCGAACGCGCCGCAGGGCGACGAGCCGCGTGGAAGCGGCGATAGCGAGGCGCCGCTCACGCCGGATCAGGCGGAGCAGATCCTGAACGCCGTCGAGCAGGATGAGCGGGAGCTGTACCAGGAGCAGCTCAGGCGCGGCGCGCGCGAGACGCCGGTCGTGCGGGACTGGTGACGCTCTGGCTGGCGCTGACGGCGCTCTGGATTCCCGTTCAGGACACCGTCGGTGTCCGGGTCCAGCTCTCGCACTCGCGCGCGGCGGTGGGGGAGGTCGTCGTCTGGGACGTGACCGTCACGACACCGGGCGGGCGGCCGGACGACATCCGTCTGCCGCAGCTCCCGGGTGGCCTTCAGATTCAGGGCACGCGGCGCTTCGACGAGTATGCGATCCGCTATCCCAGTGGCCGGATCCGCACGACGCGGGTCGAGATCCATGTGCGTGCGCGACACGCTGGCCGCTATGCGATTCCCCCCGTCGTGGTGATCTACGACGGTCGTCGTTTCACGAGTCGCGCTCTCGCGCTCGAGGTGACCGATTCGGAAGACGCGCAGGCGTTCCCGGGGTTCGCGGCGCCCGACGTCGAGGGCTTCGCGCGCGAGGCGATCGGTCCGGACGCGGAGGCGCTGCTGCGCGCGCGCGTCGAGCCGGACACGGTATGGGTGGGCCAGCAGGCGACGCTCGTCGTCGACGCGCTCGTGTCAGACGAGCTGCGTGCCCGGCTGCGGCGCGCGCCGGAGTATCTGACGCCGTCCGTTTCCGGCATGTGGACGCAGGATCTGCCGGACGTGTCCGGCACGCGCGTCGAGTGGACCGATCGCCGGCGCTACGAGGTGCAGAGTTTCCGACGCGCTTACTTCCCGCTCGAGGCGCGCACGTACGTGGTGCCGGAGGCACGGCTGGTCTACGAAGCGCGCCGCGGCTTCCTCTTCACGCCGTACACGGAGGAGCTGGAGACGACGCCGCTCCACCTGGTGGCGCGTCCGCTGCCGAGGAACGGAGTGCCGGAGTCGTTCACCGGCGCGGTCGGCGACTTCTCGATCTCCGCGACGGTCGCGCCCGGAAACCTCGCCGTCGGCGACGCCGCGCTGCTGACCGTCGTCGTGCGCGGCCGGGGAAACCTGAAGGGACTGCCGGCGCCGCGCATTCCGGACGCACCCGTCCATCTCGATACGCCGACCGAGGACGCCGAAGTCGATGGCGCGGGTGGCGTGGTCTCCGGCGCGAAGACCTTCACGTGGGTCGTGGTGCCGGAGCAGGCAGGCAGGGTCGAGCTGGGTCCGATCGAGTACGGCTACTTCGATCCGGACGCGGCCGAGTATCGCGTCGCGCGCACCGGCGTGCTCACGCTCGAGGTCGCGCCCGCCGATCCCCGGCGGGAAGTAGCGCCCCGGGCGCCGGCGACGCTGCGGCCGCTGCGCTCGACGCCGCGGCCCGATCCGTTCCGCCCCCTCGCGGGGCTGACGCTGCTCGGACTGGCGCTCGCGCCGCTCGCGCTCGGCGCCGGCGCGCTCTGGGCGCGGCGGGCGCGCTCGCGCGAGCGGGAAGCCCCCTCGCGCCGCGCTCTGAAGCGCCGGCTTCGCGAGCGCCTGGAGGAACTGGGGGCCGACGAAGCGATCGGCGACCCCCGCTTCTTCGAGCGGCTGGACCAGACGGTGCGGGAGGCCCTGGCCGACCGGCTCGCGCTACCCGCGGTCCGCACGACGTCGGCCGCCGGCGTCGGCGCCGTGGTCGAGCGGGCCGGTGTCCCCCCCACGCTCGGGAGCGTCGTGCGCGACCTGCTGGAGCGCATCGCGCGCGCGCCCTTCCAGCCTGCGCCGCCCGGAGTCGAGGAGCGTCGCCGCCTGCTCGAGCGCGTGCGCAACACGCTCGCGCGCGTGGATCGTGTCGCGCCCGCCGCCGCCAGCAGCCGCGTCGGGGGAAGCGTCCCGCTGCTCGTCCTGATGCTGCTGCCGGCGGGACTCGGCACCCAGCAGGCCACCTCCGCCGCACCGACGCTCGGCCGCATCGCGGGCGCGTACGCCGACGGCCGGCTCGATGACGCCGCCACCACCGCGCGCGCGTACGTGCGCGAGCATCCGACGGATGCGAGCGGCTGGTACGATTACGGCACCGTCGAAGCCGCACGCGACAACCGTCGCCTCGCCTCGTGGGCGCTGCTGCGCGCGCTGGCGCTGGACCCGCGCGGCTCGGACATCCGTCACAACCTCGATGTGACCGGTGTCGACGATGTCGCCCGCCGCGCCGTCACACCCGCGCTGCCCCTCCGCCCCGGGGAGACGCGCGCGGGCGCCCTCGCCGCCTGGTGGCTGGCGCTCGCCCTCGGCGCGATCGCCCTCGCCCGCCGCTCCCGCGGCTGGCTCTTCGCCACGGCGGTCGTCACCGCGACGGCACTCGTTCTCGCCGCGTTCGCCCTCGCGCCGCGGCTGCTGCCCGCCGTCGCCGTGCCACTGTCGAGCGAGGTCGCGCTGCGCGCCGCGCCGCACCTGCGGGCGCCGGAGGTCGACGACGCGCTCGTCGGCGTCAACGTGCTGCGCGTGGTCGAGCGCCAGCACGAATGGCTGCGCGTCCGCACCCCCGACGGCCGCGAAGGCTGGCTCGAACGCCGCGACGTCGGCATCATCCCCGGCGCGTAGCCCAAAGCCGGCGCCCAAGGCCTAAAGCCCAAGCTCCAAGCCCGACATGACCACAATCACCGTCGTCGATCATCCTCTGATCCAGCACAAGCTCGCGATCCTGAGGCGGAAGGACACGTCGAAGAAGGGCTTCCGCGAGCTCGTCGACGAGATCTCCATGCTCCTCGCCTACGAGATCACCCGCGACCTGCCGCTTCAGGACGTGGAAATCGAGACGCCGCTCGAGCGGACCATCGGCCGACAGATCGCCGGCAAGAAGCTCACGCTCGTGCCCGTGCTGCGCGCGGGCCTCGGCATGGTGGAGGGCATCCTGCGGCTGGTGCCTTCCGCGCGCGTCGGCCACGTCGGCCTCTACCGGGACCACGAAACCCTCCTGCCCATCGAGTACTACTTCAAGATTCCGGGCGAGGTCGAAAGCCGCCGTTTCTTCGTGCTCGATCCGATGCTCGCCACCGGCGGCTCCGCCTCCGCCGCCGTGCGCTTTCTGAAGGAGCGCGGCGCGCAATCGATCGTCTTCGTCTGCCTCGTCGCCGCGCCCGAGGGTGCCGCTCGCATGGCGCAGGATCACCCCGACGTGCCGGTCTACACGGCGGCCCTCGATCGTCAGCTCAACGACGTCGGCTACATCCTGCCGGGACTCGGCGATGCGGGTGATCGGCTGTTCGGCACGGCATGAGCCCCACATCCGCGAGCGCGGCGGCGCCTGTACTCGGCCTTGGGGAGTGTTAACTTTCGATCTCTTCGGGCCCGTAGCTCAGTCGGTTAGAGCGGGGGACTCATAATCCCAAGGTCGCAGGTTCGAGTCCTGCCGGGCCCATTTGCCGCCTCCACGTCTCCGACGTGGAGGCTTTTTCATGCCATCCTTGACAGCCGGCGGGCCGCGTCGCAGCCTGTACTCTAACGATCTATAGAACGATAGGACGGACGAGGAGGCGCCTTTGGACCACCGACCGATCAAGAGCGAGCTCTACGAACAGTTCGGGCGCATCGGCAAGGCGATCTCGAGCCCGAAGCGGCTGGAGATCCTGGATCTGCTGGCGCAGGCCGAGCGGACGGTGGAGGCGATCGCGGTGCAGACGGATCTGACGGTAAAGAACGCGAGCGCGCATCTGCGGGTGCTGCGGAGCGCGCGTCTCGTGAGCACGCGCAAGGAGTCGCCGTACGTGTTCTACGGCCTGGTGGATGGGGCGGTGATCGGGCTGGTGCGCAGCCTGGAAGAGGTGGCACGGGCTCGACTGGCGGAAGTGCAGCGGCTGGTGGGCGACTACTACGAGGATCCCGACGAGCTGGAAGCGGTGGCGGCCGACGAGCTGGTTCGGCGGCTGGCCGAAGACGACGTGATCCTGCTCGATGTCCGGCCGGTGGAGGAGTACCGGGCGGGGCACATTCCGGGAGCGCGCTCGATTCCGGTGGGTGAGCTGAAGGCGAGGCTGGCGGAGCTGCCGGCGGATCGGGAGGTGATCGCCTACTGCCGGGGACCGTACTGCCTGTTCTCGCTGGAGGCGGTGACGGAGCTGCGCCAGGCCGGACGGCGAGCGCGTCGCATGGAGGCGGGGGTGCCGGAGTGGAAGGCGTCGGGGCGGTCGGTGGCCGTGCTCGACCAGGACGATCCCGAAGCACGGAGCATCGAACGATGATTCTGCGTCAATTCCTCGACACCTATCCCGTCGTGGCCGCGTCGTACCTGGTCGGTTGCGGGGGCCGTGGCGTGGCTGCGGTGATCGATCCGCTCGAAGGGATCGAGCGTTACCTGGAAGCGGCCGATTCGCTCGGCATGCGTATCCGCTACGTGATCGATACGCACGTGCATGCGGATCATCTCTCCTCCGGGCGCGCCCTCGCCGAGGCGGCGGCCGCGGACTACGTGCTCTGGGCCGGGGTCGCGAGTGCGCCCGGCACCCGAGGCGTCGACGACGGGGAGAGCCTCGAGATCGGCAACGTCCGCCTCGCGATCTGGCATACGCCCGGCCACACGCCGGAGCATCTCTCGCTGCTGGTGACGGACGGAAAGCGGGGTCCGGAGCCGTGGTCGGTGTTCACCGGTCATACGCTGATGGTGGGGGACATGGGTCGAACCGAGCTGGCGGGGAGCGGTGAGGAAGGCGCGCGGCAGCTGTACAGAAGCGCGCGGCGCCTCGCTCAGCTTCCGGATCACGTGGAAGTGTTGCCCGGCGCGTTTTCCGGCTCGGTGTGCGGTCGTGGACTGAGCGGCAAGCCGTGGTCGACGATCGGCTTCGAGCGGCGCTTCAATCGGGCGTTCCGGCTGACCGAGGAGGCCGAGTTCGTCTCCTACATGTTGCGGGACACGCCGCCGCCTCCTGCCGGTGCGGCGGAGACGCGAGCGCGCAACCTGGGTGCGACGCTCCAGGAGGCGTAGGAGGATGCCGCATGCTCGGCATGGCAGGCCACGGATGCCGACGCAACGAGACGTAAACCGATTCCGGGAGACGACATGCTGAGCACGCGACGGTTCTGGAGACTCCTCTCCGCGACGGCACTCACGGCCACGCTGGCGGTGGCCTGCGGTGATGGCGGCACGACCGATCCGATCGACGACGATCCGCCGACGGGGGACGTGCTCCTCCAGATGTCGGGATTCTTCACCGCGTACGATCTCGATTCCTTCGGCCGCCGTCTGATCGTCACGGTCGAGGCGGCTGCCGGAAACAACACCGCGGAAGAGTGCAGCGAGGTGGACCCGCAGAACGTGGTCATGGTCCTCGGGCTCCCGGCGGGCGTTTCCCCAGGCTCCGAAACGCAGGGCGGCTCATACGACGCGACGGCGGGAACCTTGACGTGGGAGCTGGGCACTCTCGACCACGAGAGCGACTGCTGGGGCGCGGGTGCGATCGAGGTCGCCGTGGACGTGGGACCGTCGATCGCGGACGGAGAGACGATCGACATTTCCGCGAGCGTGACCACGACGACGGCGGGCGACGATCCCCAGGACAATCAGCGGGACGCGTCCCTCCAGGTCGGATACCTGCCGGTGCAGGTGTCGCTGTACGACATCGATGCCTACTGCGACACGAGTGAAAGCGACTTCAAGGATTCCAACGACGCCTCCGTGAGCTGCGAGGGTCTCGACCCGGGCTCCCCGTCCGGCGTCGCCTCGTCGAGCGCGAGCTATCAGCCGGAGAACGGTGCCGTGCCCCGGGAGGTCGGCGTGCTGACCCTCGACGGGAACCTCGTCGCACTGGAGGCGCGCGCGTCCGCTTCGGCGACGTCCGGCTACGAGTGTACGATCAGCAGTTGCGCGACACGCGATGTCTGGGCGGACGCCTCGATGCGCGTCGAGGTGAGATTCGTCAATCCGAACCCGTACGACGTTCCGCTGCGGACGGCGTTCTCGATCGATGCCGGCGCGAGCTGCGTGGGGCCGGACAGCGATGCGGAGTTCACGGATCTGTCGGTCCAGTGCGGATCCGGCACCACGACCGCCTCGGGAACGTTTCGCCTGGTCAACGACGGCAGCAGCGACGGCGTGTGCGAGATCGACATCCAGGTCAGCGGCGACGATCCGCGGAACGAACAGGATACGCGCGCCTCGGGTGACTGTGTCGGTGACCGGGTCTCCGGGTTTGCCGGCGTCGAGGGACAGGGCAGCGAACGAATCATCTTCGGGATGAGCGAATTATTTGCCGATGCCAAGACGCAGATCGTCGTGGGCTCCGGCGGTACCGTCGAGGAGATCGATACGAGCGAAGGCGATGCGTTCGCCATCTCGACGCTGGAGCTGAGACTGGCGCAGTGAGATGGTGACGAATGAATTGGCGCCGGCGCGGCGACCTCGGAGCGACGAGCGCGGCGTCCAGTTGGGCCTGCGGGCGAACGCGGCGCAGTTCGCGCTGCTGGTCCTCGTCAACGGCTTCGTCGGCGCCGTCGTCGGCGTTGAGCGATCGGTCCTGCCGCTGCTGGCGGAGGCGAAATTCGGAATCGCCTCGGCTACCGCGACGCTCAGCTTCCTGGTCGCGTTCGGACTGGCCAAGGCCGTGGCGAATTTGCTGGCCGGGGAGCTCGCAGGCCGCGTGGGACGTCGCCGCATCCTGATCGCCGGCTGGATTCTGGGTCTGCCGGTCCCGTTCCTTCTGATGTGGGCGCCGTCCTGGGACTGGATCGTGTTCGCGAACCTGCTGCTGGGCGCGAATCAGGGACTGGCGTGGTCCGCGACGGTGATCATGAAGATCGACCTCGTCGGACCGCGACAACGCGGCCTCGCCATGGGGCTGAACGAGTTCGTCGGATATCTGGCGGTGGCCCTGGCGGCCCTCGGCGCCGGTTATCTGGCGGCTGCGTACGGACCGGGAGTCGCGCCTTTCTGGATCGCAGGCGCCGCGGTCGTTCTGGGGCTGCTCGTGACGCTTCTGTTCGTGCGCGACACCGACGCGCACGTGGCGCTCGAGGCCTCGGCAGCGGAGCCGGCGCGCGCGCGCGCGGCCGCTCTGCCGGATGGGCCCGTGCGGAGGTTCCTGCATTCGAGCTGGACGGACCCGCAGCTGCGGGCGGTCAACCAGGCCGGTCTCGTCAACAACCTCAATGACGCGGTCGCCTGGGGACTTCTGCCGCTGTTTTTCGCCACCCAGGGCCTTTCCACGGTGCAGATCGGCTGGCTCGCTGCGCTCTACCCGGGCGTGTGGGGCGTGACTCAGATCGCGGCGGGGGCGCTGTCGGATCGCGCGGGACGCGACCACCTGATCGCAGGCGGCATGCTGATGCAGGGCGCCGCGCTGATGCTGGTGGCGCTCGGCACCGGCTTCTGGATCTGGGCAGTCGGGGCGGTACTTCTGGGGCTGGGGACCGCCGCGGTGTATCCGACCCTGATCGCGCGGGTCGCGGACCGCGTGGTCGTGTCGGATCGCGCAGCGGCGGTGGGCGCCTACCGCCTGTGGCGCGACCTCGGCTACGTGGCGGGGGGACTGCTGGCGGGCGTGGTCGCGGACGTGGCGGGCTTGCGAGGAGCGGTGTTCGCCGTGGCGGTGCTCACGGCGGCTTCCGGAGTGGTCGCCTGGCGGCTGCTCGGTACCGAACCCATCAACGAGCATGAGCCATGCTGGACCTGTTGAGAGAGCCGTGGCCCTGGTACGTCGCCGGTCCGCTGCTCGGCCTGGCGGTGCCGCTGCTGCTCCTGCTGGGCAACCGGCTGTTCGGCGTGTCGGCGAACCTGCGGCACATCTGCGCCGCGTGCATGCCGGCGAGCGCCGATTTCTTTCGCTACGACTGGAGACGGGCCGGTGGCTGGAACCTCGCCCTCGCCTTCGGCTTCGTCGCCGGCGGATTCATCGCCGCGACCTGGCTGGACGGATCGGGCCCCGTCGCGATCTCGGCGCAGACGCAGGCGGACCTGATCGCGCTCGGCGTACGCGATTTTTCGGGACTCGTGCCTGCCGACCTGCTCTCCGTCGGCGCGCTCCGTACGCTGCCGGGCGCTGTGGCCGTCGTGCTCGGCGGTTTCCTCGTCGGCTTCGGCGCCGGCTACGCCGGCGGCTGTACGTCCGGCCACGGGCTGACCGGACTCGCGACGCTCCAGCTGCCGTCACTGATCGCCGTGTGCGCGTTCTTCGTCGGCGGCCTGGCCGTTACCTATGTCCTGCTGCCGCTGCTCTTCTGACATGGCCAATCCGGTCGATACAGGCGCGGTACCAGCGGTGGTGATCCCCGCGCCCTCATCCGTCGCAGCCGGGGAGCGGAGCGTGATCGACCTGCTGCCCTATTTCGTCCTGGGCATCGGCCTCGGCCTGATCTTCATGAAGGCCGAGCTGATCTCCTGGTTCCGCATCCAGGAAATGTTTCGCTTCCAGGCCTTCCACATGTACGGAGTGCTCGGTTCGGCGGCGGGAGTGGCCGCCCTGTCCGTAGCATTGCTGAGACGGTTCGGTGTCAGCACGTTCGACGGCGACCCGATCAGGATCGACCCGAAGGCAATGGGGAAGGGCACTCGCTACTGGGCGGGCGGCCTGATCTTCGGTGCGGGCTGGGCCGTGACCGGCGCGTGCCCGGGACCCTTTTTCGCGCTCATCGGCAGCGGCCTCGGCGTCTTCGTGATCGTCCTGCTGTGCGCGCTCGCCGGCATGTGGACCTACGGCAGGGTGCGACCGCGACTGCCGCACTGAGGGCCGCTGCTGGACGGCGTCGCCCGCCTCAGCCGCGTTCCGCGCGTCGTGCCGCTTCCGCGAACTCGCGCACGATCTCGCCTGCCGGCCGCACCGAGTCGATGCCGGCCACGCTCCGCCCGGCCTGCCAGAAATCCTTGCGACCGGTCTCGTCCAGCGACGCGTGCTTCAAGCGATACAGCGACGTCAGTCCGTAAATCATCCGCATGATCTTCTTGCTGCGTCGTCCACGCAGCATGCGCCGCGCGATCGGTCCGGCGCGCGTGCCCAGCCGCTCGATGTAGGGCGTCCGGATCACGGCGAGAGGCACGCCGCTCACGCGCTCGGTCAGCACGATGTCGTCCTCGTCCGCGTCCAGGATCGCCTGCTTGTACGGCTGCGACGCGCTGCACTCCGTCGTCGCGATGAAGCGCGTGCCCATCTGCACGCCGGCATAGCCGAGCCGGAGCGCGTCGACGAACTCCGCCGGGGTGCCGACGCCCCCCGCGCACACGAGCGGCACGCCGAGGTCGCCCAGCTCGTCCATCAGCTCCTGCGGCGTCTTCGGTCCGGCGTGCCCGCCCGCGCGGCGATTCACCGCGATGAGACCGTCGGCGCCGCTCTCCAGCCCCTTGAGCGCCCACTTCCGCTCCGTCACGTCGTGGTAGACGACGCCGCCCACGGCGTGCACCGCGTCGACGACCCAGCGCGGCTTGCCGAGCGACGTCACGAAGAAGCGGACGCCTTCCTCGAGCGCGATGTCGACCCAGCGCACCATGCGCTCGTGGTACGCGCGCGACGACGCCTCGATGAGCGCGTTCATGCCGATCGGCTTCGGCGTGAGCGAGCGGATGAGGCGCAGCCCTTCGCGGAAGTCGTGGCCGTGCACGTACGTGAGCGAGATCGGCTGCACGATCGCGATCGCGCCGGCGTCCGACGCCGCGGCGACCAGCTCCGGATTCGAGCAGGGGTACATCGCGCCGCAGATGATGGGCACCTCGATGCGGGCATGGCGCGTGAGCGGCGTCGCGAGCGGATCGGGCCGCGCAGCCAATGCGTCGTTCACCTTCACGCCCGCGGGATTCGCTGTCGTGGTCAATCGATTCAGTGCGGCTCGGGGGAGAGGCGCCAGCGCACGACCAGTCGCGCGACGACGTCGTTCGCCTCGTCGCGCAGCTCGGCAGTCGCCGTCGCGTCGGTCGCCTCCGCGATGACCGGCGGCGGGTTCGCGCGTCCTTCGGCGACGATGCGGCCGCGCGCCTTCTTCAGGTAATCGACCTCGATGCGCACGGGAATGCCGCGCACGCCCGCGGGCAGCGCGAGCGTCATCGCGAGGCCGCTCGCCAGCTCGCCCAGGTTCGCCAGCGCGAGCGCGTGGACCGAGCGGAAATGATTGCGCAGCGCGCGCCGCTCCTCGAGCGCGACCAGCGCACGACCGGGCGCGAGCTCCATTACGTCCGGCCGGATGCTGCCGCTGTAGGGCACCATGCGGCCGAGCAGTCGCGCGAAGACGCGGCGGCCGCCCGGCAGCTTCGACAGTCGCAGCCAGACGCGCAGCAGGCGTGCGCCGAGATCGCTCATGGCTCCGGCTCCGACAGGACCTCCAGCCCGATGCGCTCGATGTGCCCGCCCGTCATCTCGCGCACGCTCAGACGGA
>DATKDR010000011.1:0-178692 GCA_035512635.1 Longimicrobiales bacterium
CGCTGCGGGTGCCGGGACGGCTGCCGGCCGCGCAGGACACCGCGGCCGCCCGGGACACCGCGGCCGCCCGGGACACCGCGGCCGCCAAGCCGTCGCCCGGCGCCACCCGCGAGACGCGCCCCGACATCGGGAGCGCGATGCGACCGCTGGCGTCGCGGACGCCGATCGGCGCGCGCGGCGCGGTGCCGATGCCGGGCCAGGACATCGCGACCACGGTGGTGACGGGCGAGCTCAGCTCGCTCGCCTCGCGCGCGCGCACGAAACAGCTCCAGATCAATGCATTCGAGGTCGAGTACCAGAAGAAGCTCGCGATTCCGTTCGCGTGCCTGGTCTTCGTGCTGATCGGCGCGCCGCTCGCGGTGCGCTTCCCGCGCGGCGGCGTCGGCATGGTGATCGCCATCTCGCTCGGCATCTTCGCGATCTACTACGTCGGTCTGATCGGCGGCGAGAAGCTCGCCGACAAGGGCTACGTCGATCCCTTCTGGGCGATGTGGGCGCCGAACGCGATCTTCTTCCTGCTCGGCGTCTGGGGCATGGCGCGCATCGGACACGAGTCGTCGACGACGCGCGGCGGCGGCTGGGACGATCTGATCTACACGGTGCGCCGCTTCCTGACGAAGCCGTTTCGGAGAAGGCGGGCTTCGGGCTTCAGGCGTCGGGCGTCAGAGTCCGCAAAAGCGGTTGCTGTGACGCCTGACGCCCGAGGCCTGACGCCGGGCGGGCAGCGCGGGGTGGGCCGGTGAGAATCCTCGACCGCTACGTCGCCGGCGAGTTCCTGAGGCTGTTCCTGCTGTTCGTGATGTCGGCGCCCGTGCTCTTCATCCTCGGCGACCTGACGGACCGGCTGGACGACTATTTCCGCGCGGGCCTGACGGGCCGGCAGATCGCGATCGGCTACCTCTACGACCTGCCGCTGTTCATTCTCTACTCGTTTCCGATCGCCGCGCTGATCGCGACGATCTTCACGATCAACAGCATGACGAGGAACTCGGAGGTCGCCGCGGCGAAAGCGGGCGGCGTGAGCTTCCATCGCATGCTCGTGCCGCTCGCCGTGCTCGGCATCGTGCTCACATTCGGCGCGCTCGGCCTGTCCGAGCTGGTACCGATCGCGACGCGCGCGAAGGCAGAGCTCCACGGCGGCAGCGCGAACCGCCGCACCACGCGCTCCGACTTCGTCTACCGCAGCCGGCAGGGCTACCTCTACACCATCCAGCGGCTGAATCGGCAGGAAGGTCGCCTCTCCGGCATCTCGGTCGAGCGGCCCGGCAACGAGCCCGAAACGCCGAGCCTGCACATCGTGGCGGAGGAAGCCGTATACGAGCCCGAGTCGCGCACCTGGACGCTGCACAACGGCCATGCGCGGCTGCTGCTCGGCCGCGGCGGCGAAAGCTCGTTCCGCTTCGACGAGCTGCTCACGCCCGAGTTCGACGAATCACCCGAGCGACTGCTGGCTGTGCCGAAGGAGCCCGAGGAGATGGGCTACAGGGAGCTGGGCGAGTTCATCGAGGCGATCGAGCGCTCGGGCGGCCGCGCGGCGGAGCTGACCGTCGAGCGCGCACAGAAGCTCGCCATTCCCGTCGCCACGCTCATCATCATCCTGTTCGCGGCGCCGCTCGCCAATCAGGCGCCACGCGGCGGAGCCGCGTACGGCGTCGGCATCTCGCTCGCCGTCACCATCTTCTATCTGATGCTCTTCAAGGTCGCCGGCGCAGCGGGCGAGAGCGGCGTCATGGCGCCCGTGCTCGCCGCCTGGCTGCCGAACGGACTGTTCGCCGTCGCCGCCGTCGGTCTGCTCGCCCGCGTCCGCACGTAGCGGCGCCCACGCCGTCCCTTGCAGCTTCTCGAGCGGTTCGTTCCCGACGCGCGCACCGCGGCGCTGCTGATCCCCGCCGCCGTCGCGTACACGATCCTCGCCGCGGGGCTCGCTGCCCACCTCCACACGCGGCGAGGCGTCCGCGCCCCCTACACCCGCAAGGTCTTCCACTTCGCGATCTTCACGATGGCAGGCGTGGTCCACCTGCTGTGGGGGCTGCCGGGCGTCTCGACGTATGGGGCGGTGGTGGCCGCCGCGGTGCTGTACGCGACGTCGCGCGGCGACGGCTTTCCGTTCTACGAGGCGCTCGCGCGCCCGAGCGACGCGCCGCGCCGCACGCTGTTCGTCCTCGTGCCGCTGGCCACCACCGCGCTCGGCGGGGTAGTCGCCAACCTGCTCTTCGGCGATCTGGCGCTGATCGGATATCTGGTGGCGGGCTGGGGCGATGCCGTCGGCGAGCCGGTCGGCGTGCGCTGGGGACGGCACCGCTATCGGGTGCCGTCGCTCGCGGGCGTGGCCGCGACGCGCAGCCTCGAGGGCAGCGCCGCCGTCCTGCTTGTCGGCTGTGCCGCCGCCACGCTCGGCCTGATCGCGTGGGGCAGCGCGCCGGGAGACGCCGTCCTCGTCGGCGTCGCCTGCGGCTCGGCGGCGGCCCTGGTCGAGGCCGTGAGCACGCACGGGCTGGACAACTTCACGGTTCAGGTCGCGGCCGCCGGAGTGGCGGCGCTGCTCCTCGGCTGATCCGCGTTCATCGCGGCGGCGGTGGAGTCGCCGCTAGGCGCGTGCGCTCTGGACTGGACGCCGCGCACGCGATTGCCTGACGCCGGTCGCCTGGCGGCTAAACCAGGAAGCTTCCCTCGTACACCAGTCGCGCCGGGCCCCTCAGATGCACGGCGTAATCGGGCCCCACGCGCACCTGGAGCGCGCCGCCCGGCATGTGCACGGTCACGTCGGGACCGTCCACCAGGCCGAGCCGCTTCGCGACCGCGGCGACCGCGCACGAGCTCGACCCGGACGCCGACGTCTCGCCCACGCCCCGCTCGTGGATCAGCATTTCCACGCTGGAGCGGTCCCGCGCCGCCGCGAACTGGACGTTCGTGCCCGCCGGAAAGCGCGGGTGCCACTCGAGGCGCGGCCCGATCCGGTCGAACCTCGACCGGTCCAGCGCCTTCTCGATGACCACGCAGTGCGGATTGCCGAGCGAGACCGCGTGCACCGTGACGCCCTCCCCGTTCACGTCGAGCGTTTCGCCGGCTTCGTCGGCGAGGAACCGGGCGCGTCCCATCTCGACCGATACGTCGCGCTCGCCGTCCCGCTCGCCGTGCACGGTCATGCGCACCGTGTCGGTCGCCAGCTCGACGTCGAACGGCTCGCCCGTGCGCACGTGCCCGCGGTGGTGGAGCCACGCGGCCGCGATGCGCAGGCCGTTGCCGCTCTTCTCGGCGATCGAGCCGTCGGGATTCCAGATGCGCAGGCGGATGGGACTCCGCTCGGGCCAGACGACGAGCACGCCGTCCGCGCCCGCGCCCCGATGCCGGTCGCACAACGCGCGACACTGGTCGACGGAAAGCGCGCGCGACGGATCACCCGCCGCGCGCGCCCCGTCCGCGCCGATCGCGTCGGCGCGCACCACCAGATAATCGTTGCCGAGCGCCTCGCCCTTGGCGAAGGGGATCGGGCTCAAAGCGCTCAGCCGGTCGGCTCGGCGAGCGGCCGGCGCCGCGCGAACAAGCGGCGCACGCGCCCGAGTGTGCCGAACGCGACCCCCGCTGGCTCGCGCTGGCCGACCGGCTCCGGATGCGCGAGCGCCTCGTCGATGTCGACCGGCACCTCCAGCTCCTGGTCCGGTCGCGTGTAGCGCGTTCGGAACCAGATCGACAGGTCGTCGACGACCGCGTACATGACCGGCACCAACACCAGCGTGAGCACCGTCGCGAAGCTGAGCCCGACGATGACCGCGATCGCCATCGGTCCCCACCACGCTGCCTGCTCGCCGCCCCAGTAGATTTCGGGCGCGAGCCGCGTGTACATGCCCAGGAAGTCGAAGTTGAAGCCGATCGCGAGCGGCACCAGGCCGAGCACGGTCGTGATCGCGGTCAGGATGACGGGCCGGAAGCGCGTGCGGCCACCACGCACGATCGACTCGCGCCGTGACAGCCCTTCGCGCTCGCGCAGCTGATCGATGTAGTCGATGAGCACGATCGCATTGTTCACGACGATGCCCGCGAGCGAGATCACGCCCACGCCGGTCATGATGATGCCGAACGGCATGCGGAAGATCATCAGACCCCAGAGCACGCCGATCGTCGACATGACCACCGATGTCATGATGATGAACGGCTTCACCACCGAGTTGAACTGGGACACGAGGATCAGTCCGATCAGGAGCAGCGCCATCAGGAAAGCGCCCATGAGGAACTCCATCGACTCCTGCTGCTCCTGCTGCTCGCCCGCGTACATCATGTGATAGCCGGCCGGCAGATTCTCCGCGAAGCCCGCGAGCGCCTGCTGCACCTCCGCCAGTACCGCGTTGGTGTTCTCGCCGCTGCGGACGTCGGACGTCACGCTCGCGACCCGGTCGGTGTCCTTGCGGTTCACCGAGCCGAGACCCTCCTCCACGCGCCAGCTCGCCACCGACAGCAGCGGGACCTGCTGACCCTCGTCCGACACGACGCTGATGTCGCGCAGGGCCTCTAGGTCCGTGCGGTAGCGCTTGGCCAGCCGCACGCGGATATCATACTCGTCGTTGCCCTGCCGGTACTTCGATGCCTCCGCGCCCTGGATCGCCGTGCGGATCGTGTTGCCGACGAGCGAGGTGGAAAGCCCGTACAGTCCCGCCCGCTCGCGGTCGATGTCCACCACCATCTCCGCGCGGCCGCGCGCCATGTCGCTCTCCAGGCCCTCGAGCCGCGCGTAGACCGGCGACGTCTTCAGAATCGCGAGAACACTGTCCGAGAGCTGGCGCAGCACCTCGATGTCCTCGCCGACCAGCTCGATGCTCACGGGCGAACCGGTCGGGGGGCCGTTGTTCGGAGCCGCCGCGCTGATCGTCGCGCCCGCGACGCTCGTGCCCAGGTTCTCCTGCATCTCGCGCAGCGTCGCGAACGGGTCGTGCACGCGGTCCTGGTAATCCCTGAACGAGACCGCCACACTGCCCTCGCCTCCACCACCGAACACGACGTTGCCGCGGCTCGTGCCGACTACCGTCGTCACCACCGACTCGGCGTCGTCGATGCCTTCGATGCCCGCCAGCTGCGCCTCGATGTCCGTCGCGATCCGGTTCGTGAAGTCCGCACTCGTGCCTTCGGGTACGTCGATGTCCACCCACACCTGCGACGGCGGAATCGACTCCGGAAAGAACTCGGAACCGGCGTTGAACGTGCCGAAGAGCAGGATGGTGCCGACGAAGACGCCGACCGCACCGCTCAGGATCACCGCACGGTGGTCGAGCGCCCAGCGCAGACGGCGCTCGTACCAGTCCACCAGGACCGGCATGCCCTCGTTCTGCCACCAATTCGCGATGCGCCGCATGACCAGTCCGTGCAGGGCGACGAGCGCGACGCCCGTCAGCGCGAGCAGCACCGCGGCGAGGATGCTGGATGCCGCGACGAACAGAAGGAACAGCGCAGCGACGCCGATCAGCGTCCAGCGCGCCCATGGCGTGAGGGACTGCTTCGGCGCGTTCTCCAGTCTCATGAAGAGCGCGCACAGCGTCGGCACGATCACCAGCGCCACGAACAGCGAGCTGGCCAGCGTAATCATGAGCGTCTTCGGCAGGAAGCCCATGAACTCGCCCACGATGTCCGGCCAGAAGAGAAGCGGCATGAAGGCGGCGAGCGTCGTCGCGGTGGACGCGATGACCGGCATCGCGACCTCGGCCGTCGCGAGCACGGCCGCCTTGAAGCGGTCGTAGCCCTGCTCCATGAAGCGATAGATGTTCTCGACGACTACGATCGCGTTGTCGACCAGCATGCCGAGGGCGAGGATGAGCGAGAACAGCACCACCATGTTCATGTTGATGCCGACCGTCTTCATCACGATGAAGGACAGCAGCATGGACATGGGGATCGAGATGCCGACGAAGCCGGCGTTGCGCACGCCCAGGAAGAAGAGCAGCACGGCCACGACCAGGATGAGGCCGGCGATGATGTTGTTCTCGAGGCTCGCGACCATCTCGCGGATGTCCTGCGACTGGTCGCTCGTGATCTTGACGACGGTCGTCGCGGGGAAGTTCGGGCGCATGTCCTCGATGACCGCCCGCACCGCGTCCGCCGTCTCGATGATGTTCTCGCCCGCGCGCATGACGATGCCGAGCGTCACGACCGGCTGATGGTCGAGGCGGGCGTAGCTGTCGCGGTCCTGGAAGCCGAAGTCGACGGTGGCGACGTCGCGCACGTACACTGGACTGCCCTGGCGCACGACGATGACGACGTCACCGATCTCGCTCGGTTCCTCGAACTCGCCGGCGACCCGGACCAGGTACTCCTGTGCACCGATCTCGATGCCGCCGCCCGGAATGTTCAGGTTCTCCTCGCGGATGGCGTCGATCACGTCCTGGAAGGAGACGTCGTAGTACTGGAGCCGGGCCAGATCGATGTCGACCTGCACCTCGCGCTCGAGACCGCCGGCGAGCTGCGCCTCCAGGATCGAGGGGATCTGCTCGATCCGGTCCTGCATGTCCTCGGCGAGCTCCTTCAAACGCGTCAGGCTGTAGGCGCCCGACACGTTCACCTGCATGATCGGGAACTCGGCGAAGTTGAACTCGTGGATGGTCGGATCCTCCGCGTCATCGGGCAGCTCGGCCTTCGCCAGGTCGACGCGCTCGCGCACTTTCTGGAGCGCCTCGTCCATGTCCATGTCGAGGTCGAACTCCGCGATCACGCTCGAGTAGCCCTCGACCGAGGTCGACGTCAGCTCGACGATGTCGGGAATCGTGTTCAGCTCGTCCTCGATCACCCGCGTCACCAGCGTCTCCATGTCCTTCGGAGCCACGCCCGGATAGACGGTATTGATCGCGACGATCGGAATCAGGATCTCCGGACTCGACTCCTTCGGGATCGTGACGTAGGAGATCAGACCCAGCACGGCGATGATCGCGAACAGCGACACCACGCTCGTCGTGTTGCGAACCGCCAGCTCGGTGAGCCAGAAGCGGCGGAACCGGTGGGTGCCTTCGTGCCCGGCGCGCGCCGCGGCCGCCCGCTCCCCGGCGGTCGGCTCGTGCCCGTCGTTTCGGTCGTGTTCGCTCATCAGTCCGCAGCCTCTCCCACGACGTTGACCCGATCACCGGCCGCGACCTGCAGCTGGCCGACGACGACCACGCGATCACCGGCCGCGAGGCCGTTCTCGACCGGCACCCACCCGCCCTGCGAGTCCCCGAGGACGACCGGGCGCGACTCCGCGATCGGCCCGTTGGCGGTCTCGACCACCACGTAGACGTAGTAGCCGGTCTCGGAGCGCTGCACCGCCTCCTGCGGCACGAGCAGCGCCTGCTCCCGCAGCGCGCTCTCGACGCGCACCTCGGCCACCATGCCCGGCCGCAGCAGCCCGCCCGGATTCGGCACCGCGATCTCGATAGGCACCGTGCGGCTCGCGGGATCCACCGCCGCGCCGACGAAGGCGACTCGGCCGCCGAACTCGCGGCCGCCGAGCGCGCTCACGCGCATCCCCGCCGGAGCGCCCGTGGAAACGCTGCCCGCGTACCGCTCGGGCACGCCCGCGATCACCTTCACCGGATTCACGTCGATGACGCGCGCGATCGGCGCGCCCGGGGCGACCATGCTGCCCACTTCCACCATGCGATCCTCGATGACGCCGTCGATCGGCGCGCGCACGGTCGCGCGACGCACGCGCTCCGCGAGGGCGCGCGCATGCGCATCCGCCGTCTGCCAGCCCTGCCGCGCCTGGATGTAGAGCATCTCCGAGCCGATGCTGTCGACCTCCCACAGCCGGCGCTGGCGCTCCCACGTCTCGCGCGCGAACTCCGCCTGCGCGCGCGCCTGGTCGGCCTGCGCCGCGAGCACGCGATCGTCGATGCGCGCGATCGGCTGGCCCGTGCGCACCGCGCTGCCCTTCTGCACGAACAGCTCGCGCACGACGCCCGACTCCTCCGCCGACACCACCACGTCGCGGTCCGCCGCGACCGCGCCCGTCAGGTTCACGTACTCGGTGAAGGCGCGGGGCTGCATCTCCGTCACCTCGACGTTGATCACCCGCGCGGACGCATTTTCCCCGTCGGCGCCCCCAGCGGGCTCGCTGCCGTCCGCTCCGCCGCACGCGGCGACGGCCGCGGCGAGAAGTACCACCACTGCGGGGCGAAGGCTGTTCCTCGTGCTCATGTCCCGGTCCCTTTTATGTGCTCGAACGTTGCTGTGATTGCGTTTCATGGATCGACCCGCGGCTACTCGAACTCGGGCACCGCTCCGGTCGCCTCGTCGATGCGCGCCCGCACCGCCAGATAATCATAGACCGACTGCGCGTAGTTGAACTCCGCGCGCCGCAGCGCGACCTCCGCGTCGGTCACGTTCAAACGGCTGCCCAATCCTTCCCGGTACTCCGCGCTCGCGATGCGGTAGCCGCGCTCGGCCTGCTCCACCGCTCGACGCTGCGAGTCCGCGCGACGCCGCGCCTCAACCGCCTGGTCGTGCAGCGTGCGGATCTGCGACTCGACCGCATCCGTCGCGCGCTCGTGCTCCACCCGCACGGCGTCGACTACCGCTTCCCGCTGCGCGATGCGGGCAGGACGCTGGAAGCCGGCGAAGAGCGGCATCGTGACGTGAACTCCCGCGAACCGACCATAGCCGCGAAGACCTTCCGACCCGCCGAAGAAATTGAAGTCCATGTCCTGCGCGCCGATCGTGTAGCTGCCGAAGAGCGACACCCGGGGCAGGTAGCTCCAGCGCTCCAGCCGCAGCTCGGCACCGCGCAGCGCCTCCATCAGCTCGAGCTGCCGCAGATCCGAGCGGCTCCGTCGCGCCCTCGCGATCAGCTCCTCGACCGGCTGCTCCTCCGGCTCGAGCACGCCCGCAGTGACGAACACGGTGCGGTTCGCCGATTCGTCGTTCGCGCCCGGCTCCAGCTCCAGCGACGCGAGCGCGCCCGTGGTGCGGATCGGCGTTCCCGGATCCAGCCCCAGCTCGACCGCGAGCGCACGCCGCGCCGCGAGCACCGCGTCCTCCGCGCGTCGCATGTCCGATTCGACGTTCGACAACTCGACCTCGAGGCGCAGCGTCTCGTACTCCGACGTGAGACCCGCCTGATACATCGCGCGCGTCTCCGCCAGCGTCTCCTCGATACGCGCGAGACTCTGGCGATTCAGCCGCCCCGCCTCCTCCGCCAGCAGGACGTCGTAGTACGCGAGCCGCGCGCGCGTCACCACCTCGTGCGCCGTCCCGCGCACCACCTCGCCCTGGTACGCCTTGAAGCGCCCGGCCGCGCCCACGCCCACGACCACCGCCGGATCGAAGAGCGGCTGCGTGCCGTCGATGCTCAGCTGCCACGCGTGCTCGCCGCCGAACACGATCGGCGTCACTTCGCCCGTGCTTTCGTCCGTCAGGAAGAAGGGAGAGATGCTGAGATTGCGGGTGTAGGACGCAGAGGCGTCCACCGTCGGCATCGTGCGCCCCCATGCCTCGTCCGCCTGCTCCTCCGCCTGCTCGTACTCCAGCCGCGCGACGCGCAGATCCCGATTCTGCGCCAGTGCCAGTTCCACCGCCTCCGGCAGCGAAACCACCCGCCCGCTGTCCTGCGCCGGCGCCTGTACCTGCGCGGCCGCCGGCTCGGCTGCCAGCACGACCAGCGCCCAAAGCGCCAGCGCCCCCAGCGCGACCCGCGCCGTCGACCGCGTCACCTGCCCCGCCCCCGCCCCCACCTGCCCCACACCCACCTGCCCTGCTCGCGCCATCGTCATGAACTCGCTCGGAAGTGTTCGTTGCCCACCCTACGTGGCGGGCGGCTATCTCGTTTCGATCGGCGTGCGCCACGCCAGCCCGATCATGTCCAGGCTCCGCTCCACCAGTACCTCGAACTGCTCGCGCGTCGGCGCGAAATCCTGCAGGTGCCCGCTCAGGAACAACGACACCAGACCGTGCAGCGTCGCCCAGCCGATCACCGCCGCCTGCTCGACGTCCAGGTCCTTCCGGTACGTCCCCTCCCGGCACGCCTGGCCCAGCACCCCCACCACGCGCTCGAACGCCGCCTGATCCAGCGCTTCTCCCTCCATCAGCGCGCTGCAGTCACCCTCCATCTGCGCCTCGCCCGGCAGGTCGAAGATCACGTGGAAGTACGCGGTGTTCTCCAGCGCGAAGCGGACGTAGCCGCGCCCCGACGCCCGATACCGCTCCGCCGACGACACGTGCTCGCCCGCGGCCTCCATCTCGATACGGATCACGTCCGACAGCCGCCGCATGCCTTCGCGCACCACGGCACGTACCAGGTCTTCCTTGCTCTGGAAGTACAGGTAGATCGTCGCCGGCGAGTACTCGATGCGCCGGGCGATCTCCCGCATCGAGAACCCCTCGAGACCGCGCTCCGACAGGATGTCGCGCGCCGCCTCCACGATCTTCTCGCGAAGGTGCTCCTTCTCGCGCTCGCGTCGCTCGATGGTTCCCAAACCGCTTCTCCTGCCGTGAATCCGTGGGCTTTTTCTGAACGATGATCTTGTACTAAACGGTGTTTAGCAAACGTTGACCAGCTTATTTACGCTGTTCAGCGGAGGACGTCAAGGGGGGATCGGAGATCCACCGGATCCCGGATTCCGGATTTAACGGATTCGGGGATACCGGATACCGGATACCGAATTCCGGATACGAGGTCGGGATTTCGGGTGGCTCGTCCGGAAACCGGAAACCGGAAACCGGAACCCGGAGTCCAGCGCTCAGGCGATGGGAGAGAGCCCGGTATCGAGCGCCGCCGTAAGCACCTCATGGCCGTCGGACGTAACGAGAACGTCGTCCTCGACGCGGATGCCGATGCCGTGCAGCGCGGCGGGTGCGTGCTCGTCGCCGGTCGGCACGTACAGGCCGGGCTCCAAGGTGAGGAGCATGCCGGGCTCGAGGCGGCGCGAGCGGCCGTCGACGGCGTAGTCGCCGACGTCGTGCACTTCCAGGCCGAGCCAGTGGGAGATGCGGTGCGGACAATAGCGGCTCCAGGCGGGGCGCTGGGGCTTGTCGGTGTCGTCGGACGGTGACTCTGAGGGTCGTGCGCGCAGGCGTTCGTCCTCCGCGGCGAGGGCGGCGTCGGCCGTCTCGGTCAGCAATCCGAGCTCCTCCATGCCGCGCAGGAGCTGGGCGAGCGCCGCGCGATGGACCTCGGCTTCGGTGGCGCCGGGTCGAATGGCGTCGATGGCGGCGCCGTGAGCGCGCATGACGACGTCGTGCATGTCGCGCTGCGCGGCGGTGGCGGTGCCGGTCGGTGCCCAGGTGCGAGTGACGTCGGCGCGGTAATGGTCGACGGTCGCGCCGGCGTCGACGAGGAGGAGCCGATTCGGCTCGATGCGCGCGTCGTTGGCGGTGTAGTGGAGCACGGTGGCGTTCGAGCCGGCGGCGACGATGGAGGGGAAGGCGGGCCCGCTCGCTCCGCGTCGTCGGAACGCGTACTCGATGGCGGCGTGCACCTGCCACTCGTGCGTGGCGCTGCGGGCTGCGGCGGCGGCCTCGCGGAAAGCCTGCACGGTGACGTCCGCCGCGGCGCGCATGCGCGCGATCTCGGCGGCATCCTTGATCAGTCGCATCTCGTCGAGGATGGCGCCCGGATCGGCGATCGCGCGCGGTCCGCGCCCCGTTCGCTGGCGCGTGCGCCTGCCGGCGGCGGTGAGGTCGAGCAGGGCGCGCTCCACGTCCGGTCTCCCCCAGCCGAATGGAAAGTGAATCGTCTCCGATGCGGCCAGCAGGCGGGGCAGGCGCTCGCGCAGCTCTGCGAGCGGGTAGGCCGCGTGCGCGCCGAGGCGTTCGGCCATGGCCCCGGGCGACTCCCGCACGCCGGTCCAGCGCTCCAGCTCCTCGTCGCGCTCGCGTGCGAACAGGATGAACGGGCCGCCCGGCGCGCGCGGAGCGAGCACGACGATCGTCTCGGGTGCGTCGCAACCGGTCAGATAGAGCAGGTTCGCATCGGGTACGTAGGGCACGTCGGTGTCGCGGCCGATGCGGATCTCGGGCGCCGCGGGCAGCACGAGCGCGCCGTGCTCGCCCAGCGCCTCGAGCGCGCGCGTTCGTCGTGCGGCGTGGTCGTGTGGGGGGAACGTCATGCGGCGCGGGTGAGCGGCCTCGTGCGAGGCCGACGGATCACCAGTCTTCCTCGGGAGTGTCCCAGGTCTCGCTCCAGAAGCGCTCCTCCTCGAGGCGCACCTCGTCGAGGTCGAGGGGCTCCTCCACCTCGATGCTGCCCTGCTCTTCGATGCGACGGATCATGTCGTCGTCGACGCGCTCGCGGCCACCGCCGATGTAGTCGCGAATGCGCCTGCGATAGGCGACTCCCCCGGCCAGTGCCAGCAGTGCGAGAGCGAGTAGCGGCAGGCCCATAGCAGCCTCAGGTCGCAGTGCGCGAGCTTTCGTCCTGTTCCGCGTGTTTGGAACAGGTGGTGGTCCATGGGATCAGGTCGAGCCGCTCGGCGGCGATCTCCGCACCACACACGGCGCATTTGCCGAAATCCTCCGGCTCCTTGTACATGCGACGCAGCGCCTCGTCGATCTGGTACAGACGACGCCCCTCCGCGCTCGCGAGCAGGAAGCTCTTCTCCTGCTCCATCGTGTCGGTGCCTTCGTCGGCGAGGTGCTGCGGGTAGTTCGACAGCTCGCCGTCGTCCGTGTCGATCGTCGCGCGCACGCTGTCGTCCAGCCTGCCGAGGGTCTCGAGCGCTTCGCGCCGCTCCTCGAGCAGCCGCTGCTCCATCGCCTTCCGCTTCGTCGTCTTCATCCGCCCCTCATCGTTTGCGGGTGACTCCTCCTACCCGCCTCTCGTTCAAGCTTCGCACCAGCATCAATCGATCGGCTCGCCGATCGGCACCTTCCGCCGGGGCGGTGGCGGCGCGGGCTCCGGCTCGCGCTCCGGCTCCGCCTCCAGCTCGCCTGCTCCCGGCTCGGGCTCCACCACGGCCTCGGCCGCGGCTGCTTCCTCCGGCGGACCGTCCGGCAGTTCCGCCGCTTCGCCGAGCGGCGTGCCCAGCAGTCCGTCGGGCAAGGGCCGCGTCGGCGCGGGTGCGCGTCGCACGAAGAGACGCCGCGCGGTCGAGAGATCGCCCGGCATCAGCAGGCGTCCGAGCGAGGCGAGGCCACCCGCGATGGGCGGGAGCGGCGCTGCCGTACCCGCAGCCGTCGTCGACGGGAGGCCGGCGGAGTCCAGCGCGAGCGAGTCGGGCGGAGCGACGGTCGCCAGGACCGGCGGCGGCGGCGGCTCCGGCAGCATGTAGTCCGGGATGGGCAGGCTGATGCGTCGCCACGCCTCCATCTCGCCGTCGCCGTCGGGATCCCACATCTCCAGCTCCAGCACGCTGTCGCGATTCAGATCGTAATATTCCTTCCGCGGCGAGCCGCCGTAGTGCACGGAGATCATCCGGCCGCTGTCCGCGGTAAGCCAGAGCGCACTGAAGATGCGCATCGGATCGCCGGGCGCGCCGCACTCCGCCTCGCGACTTCCTCCGCTGATGAGCGCGACCATCGGCGGCCGCTCGGCGCGCGGCTGCTCGAGCTGCACGGGCGATTCGATGATGTCGACGCTGCCGCTGCGCCGGAACATTTCGCCCGGCAGCTCCACGGTGAGCAGCCCCGTTTGACGGCGCTCGAGCCGGTCGCCCTCGAACGAGTAGAAGATGCTGAGCGATACCAGGCCCGACGTATCGGGCGTCGTCGAGGCGACGAAGTGCGGCACCGAGTCCGCGTCCGCCGTGCAGTAGTAGTCGGGCACCCACGGCTCGAGCCACAGCGTGTCGATCGCGGGCACGAGCGTCGGCACGCGTCCCGGCTGGATCTCCGGAAACGGTGTTTCGATCAGGTAGCGGTGCAGCGGCTCGTCCGTAGGGACTTCCCGCCGCACGGCCGGGCCAGGATCGATCAGGCGATACCACCTCGGCAGGCTCAACACGAGCCGCTCCGGCTGTCCACTGCGCAGCCCGGAGTTCGCGATGCCGAGGACGAGCGGCACGCCCCGCCGTGGCTGCGATGCCGGCAGCGCGGTATCCGATTCCATGCCGCCGACCGGAACGCCGCGCAACGATTCCGCGAACGTGCCGTCCGGCCGCAGCGCGACCAGCTGGAGCTCGGCGCCCGCGCCGCGCCACGGCACCGCCCAGTAACCGACGAAGCCGAGCCCGCCGATCAGGAGCAGCGCCCAGATCCAGCGGCGGTTGAAGATGCCGATGCGGCGAAAGATCTGAAACACGAAGGTCTAGGCTCCCACGTCCACGTACTTGAGTCCGCTGCCCGTATTGAACAGCACGACTTCCTCGTCGCGCCCGATCAGTCCGCGCTCGAGCAGGCGCGGCAGCGCTGCGAGCGTGGCCGCTCCTTCCGGTGCGGCGAACACTCCGGTCGCCGCGCCCATGCGCGCGACCGCGGTGCGCATGTCGTCGTCCGAAACCGCGATCGCCGCGCCACCGGACGCCGTGATCGCGTCCAGGATGAGGAAGTCGCCCACCGCGCGCGGCACCCTGAGACCCGCCGCGATCGTGTGCGCGTCGGGCCACGGCTCCGCGGACGACGCCCCCGACTCCCAGGCACGCACGATCGGGGCGCAGCCTTCGGCCTGGACGGAAATCATGCGCGGCCGCGCCGCGCCGATCCAGCCGAGCGCCTGCATCTCGTCGAACGCCTTCCACATGCCGACGAGCCCCGTGCCGCCGCCCGTCGGATAGACGATCGTGTCCGGCAGCCGCCCGTCGAGCTGCTCGAACAGCTCGTAGCCCATCGTCTTCTTGCCTTCGACGCGATACGGCTCCTTCAGCGTCGACAGGTCGAACCAGCCGAATTCACGGACGCCCTCGGCGACGACCGCCGCGGCGTCGGTGATCAGTCCATCGACCAGCCGCAGATCGGCGCCGAGCGCCCGGATCTCCTCCAGGATCACGCGCGGCGTGTCCCGCGGCACGACCACGTGGGCACGCATGCCGGCCGCCGCGGCGTACGCGGCCGCAGCCGACCCGGCGTTGCCGGCGGATGGAATCGCCACCTCGCTCACGCCGAGCTCGCGCGCGCGCGAAACCGCCATGCAGAGACCGCGCGCCTTGAAGCTGCCGGTCGGATTCGCGCCTTCGTCCTTCACCAGCACGCGCTCGAAGCCGATCGCGGCGGCGAGCCGCGGCGCAGCCAGCAGGGGCGTCAGGCCCTCGCCGAGCGAGACGCGGTGCCGCGCCTCCCGCACGGGCAGGACCTCCTCGTAGCGCCACAGATCCGGCCGCCGACCGCGCAGCGTCTCCGGCCTGAACGTCTCGCGCAGCGCCGCGAGTTCGTAGCGCGGATAGAGCGGCTTCGCGCAGCAGCTGGACAGCCCCGACACGACGTCCGCGTCCTGCCGCGCTCCGCATTTCGTGCACTCGAGGTGCGTCGCCCCCGCACGCGTGAGGACGGCCACCTTAGCGCGCGTCGTTCATCGGCTTCCCCGGCCGGCCGTAATGGTCTCCGGCGATCGGCGCCGCCCGCCGATACACGGCCGCCAGATCATCGTCCGAAAGGTCCGACAGCGTGTCCCTCGGGACCGCCGTTCGACGCGGCTGCGAGCTGCCGTCCAGCGCCCTGAATTCGATGATCTCCCGCTCCGCGCCCTCCCCCCCGGGCTCGCTGATGATCCGTACTTCCCATTCCGTTCCATCTGCCTTGATGCGACGCCAGGTATGCAAGAATGTCTTCCTCGCTTGGGGGATCGCTCGGGGAGAGCCTGGGTTTGACCAACCGGTAGAGCAAGCGTCAGGCCGGGAGGCGCGCGGGCTGCGCCGCGCGGGCAGGGCTGCGCGGGGTGGCCTGCGGAGGGAGGGCTTCGCGGAGTGCGCCTGGCTCGGCCGCCGGGTGAACCCGGCGCAACGGTTGAGCGCGCACAGCCGGACAGGTCATCCGTCGGCGAAGCCGCCCTCCCCGCGCAGCCCTCCCCCCGCAAGGCCTCCGGCGCGGCCCGGGCAATCAGGCACGTCCGGGCAACCTTCCGCGCCCTCCCTGTATCATAGGACCGGATGAGCGAATCCGCAGAGCACGACCTGGTGCGCCGCGCCCGCGCGGGCGAGGAACGCGCGATCCGGCAGCTGTACGAGCGCCACGCCCCCCGCGTGTACGCGCTCGTGCGCCGTCTCGCCGGCGACGACGCGCTCGCCGAGGACTGGGCGCAGGAGGCGTGGGTTCGCGCGCTACAGGCGCTGCCGAAGTTCCGCGGTGACGCACGCTTTTCGACGTGGCTGCATCGAATCGCCGTGAACAGCGCGCTGCACGGCAAGCGTTGGCACGCGCGGCGCCGCGGCCGGGAAGTGGACGTGGCGATCGAGCTGCCGGTGGCACCCGGCGTCGACCGCACGCTGCTGCGGGACCGCATCGAGGCGGCGCTCGACGGACTGCCGCTCGGCATGCGCCACGTGCTCGTTCTGCACGACGTGGAAGGCTATACGCACGAGGAGATCGCTTCGCTGCTCGGCGTCACCGCCGGCACCTCGAAGAGCCAGCTCTTCAAGGCGCGGGCGAAGATGAGGCAGCTGCTGGGCGGACGACCGGTAACGAGGTACGGAGACAGCTATGTGGCACCCGAGTCCTGAAGAACTGGCGCGGCTCATCGACGAGCCGCCGACCGCGGCCGAGGCCGAGCACCTCGTCGCCTGCACCGAGTGCGCGGCGGAGCTCGACGCGATGCGCGCGGAGCACGCCGCGCTGGCCGCGCTGCCGCGCATCCTGCCGGTGCCGACGTCGTGGGAGACGATGCGCCATCGCCTGGAACGCGACGGCCTGCTGAGCGGCAGCCGGCGCGCGGGCTGGACGCCGGGCATCGCTGCCGCCCTCGCCCTGTTCCTCGCGGGCGCCGCCACGGGCGTCGCCTTCGCCGACGGCTGGAACGTCGGCGATCGCGAAGTCGCGGCCGCGTCCGATCCGATCGAGGCTCCGACCCGTGTGACGCCGCCCGCCGCGGCGGACCTCGCCCGCATCGAGCCGGTGAGGAGCGACGAGCCGGACGCGCAGCCCACGGTCGATTCGCTCGAGCCGCGGCCCTCGAAGCTCGCGAGTCGCAACGCCACGGAACGTCCGGGCGCGGACGTGCGGCAGGCAGCCGAGGACGACGACCTGCCGTCGCTCTACGGCACGCCGGCGAACGCGCCGGACTGGGACGCGATCGCGGCGCGCGCGAGCCGTGCCCGCACCCCGGACGAGGCCGCGCGCTACATGCGCGACGCCGAGGGCGCGTACGTGGCGGCGATGACGCGCCTCGCCGAGCTGACCTCGGCGCAGTCGACGGATCCGGCCGTGCGGCTGGCGACGCTCGACGGCATCGTCGTGACCACGGGGGCCGCGCTCGAGCGTGCACCGGCCGACCCGGTCATCAATGGCTATCACCTGGCGGCGCGCGCGCAGCGCGACGCTCTCCTGCGCACGGTCTCATCGAGCCGCGAGCAGGATCCCTGGTACTGATTCCCGATCACGATCGACGGAGCACGAAGAAGATGTCGAACCACGCACCGCGCGCGATCATGATCGCGCTGGGACTCCTTCTCGCCGGACTCGCCGTTCCGGCTGCCGCGCAGGACGAGCGCCCTCTCGGTGAAGAGGTGGAGAGAGCGGGCGAGCCGCCGCACGAGCGCTTCCTGTATCGCACGCGCATGCGTACGCCCTGCGCCCGCATGGGCATCAGCTTCAGGGGCGACGACACGATCCGGGTGCACCGGGTGCTGCCCGGCTCGGGTGCCGACGAGGCCGGCGTGCGCGCGGGTGACGTCATCGTCTCGGTCGACGGCGAGCGCGCGAACCAGCGGACGATGGCCGAGCTGTCGGAAAACCTCGAGGCCGGCGACCGCGTGCGCCTCGTCGTGCGGCGCGGTGACCGCAACCAGACCATCGACGTGATCGCGCGCGAGGACGTCTGTCCGTACCGGACCATGCTGTCGCACGCCCCGTGGCGGGCGATGTGCGCGAAGATCGATTCCACTCGAACGGACGATCTCGTCGAGTGCGAGGGAGTCACCTTCTTCGACCTGCGCCACGAGCTCGAGGGGATGCATGAGCACCTGGAGGCAATGCGCCACCAGATGCCGCGCATATACACCGAGCATGCCGACTCGGGCGTCTGGCTGCGCTTCCGCGGCCATGAGGGGCCCGGCGACTCCGTCTTCATCGACCTCGACAGTGTCCGCATCATGTCCGACGCCGTGGCGATGCACCTCGATTCGCTCAGCGGCATGATTCCCTTCGCGTTCAGCATGGCCGACTCGATCGCGCACTACTTCCCCCGCATCCGGATGGAGCTGGAGGAGGGCCTCGAGGGCATCCACGCGGGCGGGCTGATGCTCCGCAGCATGGAGCTGGGCGCGCGCGCGCTGGCCGGCGCGCAGCTCACGACGCTGAATCCGGACCTCGGCGAATACTTCGAGACCGATCGCGGGGTGCTCGTCACGAACGTGGAGGACGGCACGCCCGCCGCGCGCGCAGGCCTCGAGGCGGGCGACGTCATCATCGCGGTGAACGGCACCGAGGTCGACGATCTCCGCGACGTTCGCCGGCAGGCGGCTGCCGCGGAGGAGACGATCGAGCTGACGATCCTGCGGCGAGGCGAGCGCCGGACGATCGAGCTCGATCGCTGACGCCCTCGCGGCGCGCATGGGCTGTGGCCATCGCGGTACGGGGAGGTTATCCATGCCGACATGGCCACACCGGTTCGTGACCCGCGCGACAGCGTCACCCCCGAGGCGTTCCGCGTAGCAGACCACCTGATCGGCATACCGCTCGCCAGACCCTGGCGGCGACTCGCGGCGATCCTCGTCGACCTGCTCCTCGTCGCGATTCTGGTGGCACTGCTCGACGCGGTCGCCTTTCTCGTCGCGCTCGCCGCCGCCTTCCTCGTCTTCCGGCTATCGCGCGGCTCGTCGCAGCTGTGGTACCAGCGATTCTACCGCCGCGGCCTCGGCTGCTTCGGCGCCTTCCTCGTCTTCGTCGTCGTCCTCTTCGCGGCGCAGGCGATCGCGGACGCGTTCGACGACGACCCCTCCGGCGCCACGGTCACCGCCGATTCGTCCGACGAGCGGATCGAGGGGCTTGGCGTCATGTCGAGCGCGCTCTCGCTGCGGGACGGTATCGCGCTCGCATCCGCTACCCGGGCCGGTGAGCGCGACACCCTCGCGACACGAATCGTCGAGCGACTCGTCGCCGACGGCCTCACGCCCGCCCAGCTGCGCTCCGCGGTACGGGACCTGGCCGACGACGACGTCATGCCCGCGACCTCGATCGATGCGCTCGAGGCGGCGGTCGAGACCACCAGCGCACGCCTCGAGGGACGCCAGCCGAGGTCACTCGCCGCGATCCGGGCGGCCGATTCGGCGGCGGCGGCGGACGCCGAATCCGGCGCGGTCGCGACCGCCGAATCGGCTGCGGTCGCCGCCGCGGCCGAGAGTGCCGCCGTCGACAGTGCGCCGCCCGTCGACTCCGCGCTGGTCGCCGCGCGCGACTCGATGGAGCGCCTTGCCGCGCGCTTGCGCGATGTCGAAGCGAGCCTCGCCGAGGAGCGTGAGACGCGCGAAGCCACCGAGCAGCGGCTCGACACCGGAGCGTTCCGCTGGCTGCTGTCGAGCGTGGCGGACGAGATGGGGCTCAGCCTGGGCTGGCTCGGCCTTTACTTCACCGCGTTTACGGTGCTGGGGAACGGGCAGACGCCGGGCAAGCGGCTGCTGCGTCTGCGCGTCATCCGCCTCGACGGCCGCGCGATCGGATGGTGGACCTCGCTCCAGCGCTTCGGTGGCTACGCCGCGTCCGTGCTGACCGGTCTGCTCGGCTTCGCCGAGATGTTCTGGGACGACAACCGGCAGGCACTCCAGGACAAGCTCGTCCACACCGTCGTGATCCAGGAGCCGAAGCAGGCGCGGGGTGCGCCGGAAGACGACGCGACCCGCCTGCCTCCGGCGGCCGGTCAGACGAGCGCGGCCGCGTCCATGGCGGCGGGGCAGGCGGGCGCCACCGCGTCGGCGCCGGAGCCTGCGCCGCCGCAGGGGGACGACGAGTCGGACCGTCGCTCGACCGACGATTTCCGCCGCACCGTGAGCGAATACGAAGCGCTCAACGCGGTGGGGCAGGCGCTGCTGGGCATCCTCGAGCTCGAGGCGGTGCTCGCCATGAGCGCGAACGAAGCCGCGGCGCTGGTCGGTGGCGACGGCGCGGCGGTGCTGCTGCTCGGACCGGAGCAGGCGACGGTCGAGATCGCCGCGGCGACGAAGGCGCTCGAGGCGTGCACTCACTCACAGCTTCGGAGGGAAGGCGCTGCCGCGCGCCTCCTCGACATCGGCTCGGACGGCGCCCTCTTCCCGGAGCTGCGCGAGACGCTCCGCTGTCGCGGCAACGCGGAAATCGCCTTCCCGCGCGCCGTCAGCGTGCCGCTTCGAGCGCGTGGCGAGAGCTACGGAGCCCTGGTCGCCTTCGGCAGCGCGGAGCGCGCGCCGTTCGATCGCCGCGACCGCGACATGCTCGCGAAGCTCGCGACGTTCGCCGCGATCGCGATCGACAATGCGCGCCATTTCCGCGAGGAGCAGCAACAGATCCGGCAGCTCAAGACGCTGTCGGCGCTGGCGGGCGAGATGGCGCAGCTGCGCAGCGCGAGCGAGCTGTTTCAGACCGCCGTGCGCATCATCCACCACGAGTTCGGCTTCGAGCACGTGAGCATCCTGCTGCTCGACGAGGCGCGCGCGGAGCTGGTGCTGGAGGCGGTCGCGCCCGAACCCCGGCAGCCCAATGCCGCCTTCGACGTGGGCTATCGCCAGTCGCTCGACGTCGGCATCCTCGGCCACGTCGCCCGCACCGGTCGCCCGTATCTGGCGCAGGACACCGCGCGCGACGCGCTCTTCCACGTGATCGAGAACTGGGATCAGGCGCAGTCGGAGCTGGTGCTGCCCGTCAAGGTGAAGGATCGCATCGTCGGGGTGATCAATCTCGAGACGCAGCGGCCGAACGCCTTCCAGGAGAGCGACCTCGAGGTGATGCAGGCGCTCGCCGACCTCATCGGCGTGGGCCTCGAGAACGCCCGCCTCGTCGAGGACTCGCGCCAGGCCGAGCGCCAGCGGCTCCAGGCGGAAAAGCTCGCCACCATCGGCCAGCTCGTCGCGGGCCTCGCCCACGAGATCAACAACCCGCTCGCGGGCGCGCAGAGCGCCGCCGAGCTGCTGCTCGGCCAGGAGCTGTCCGACGACGTGCGCGAGTCGCTCGAGGTGATCCGCGCCGAATCGGCGCGCGCCGCCCTCATCGTCCGCAAGCTGCTCGACTTCTCACGACCCCAGGACGCCGAATTCCAGCTCACCGACGTCATCGACGCGATCGAGGCCGCGCTGTCGCTGCGCGCCTACGAGCACCGCGTTCAGGACATCACGGTCGTCCGGAAATTCACGCTGCTGCCTCCCGTGCGCGCCGACGTGCACCGGCTCCAGCAGGTCTTCCTGAACCTGATCGTCAACGCCGAGCATGCGATGGCCGGGCAGACGCGCCCGCGCGTCATCGACATCGAATGCTCCGATCGCGAGAGCATCGTCGAGATCTGCATCACGGATACCGGACTGGGCATCGACGAGTCCGACCTGGATGCCATCTTCGACCCCTTCTTCACGACGAAGCCGGTCGGACAGGGCACCGGGCTCGGCCTCTCCGTCAGCTACGGCATCATCCGCGAGCTCGGCGGCAGCATCCGCGCGGTACCGCACCGCGGCGGCGCACGCTTCGTCATCCGCCTCCCCGCCGTCCGCACGCATCACCCGGTCGCGATGCCCAGCGCAGCGCCGGTCGAGGCGGCCGAGCCGGAGACGGGCGGCCCCATCAGCATCCTCTTCGTCGACGACGAAGCCAGCCTGCGCCGCGTCGCGCAACGCTACCTCTCCCGCCTCGGTCATCACGTCGAGCTGGCCGCCGACGGCGAGGAGGCGCTCCAACTCCTTCAGACGCACCGCTTCGACGTGATCGTCACCGATCTCCGCATGCCCCGCCTCGGCGGCGAGGAACTCTACCAGCGCATGGCCGCGCTCCGCGTCCCGCTCCAGGACCGGTTCCTCTTCATGAGCGGCGACATCGTCAACGAGAAGACCCGGCGCTTCCTCGCCAACACCGGACGCCCCTATCTCCACAAACCGTTCGAGCTGAAGCGTCTCGCGAGTCTCATCCGCACTATCGCCGACGAGCCGACAAGCTAGGGATTCCGGTTTCCGGTTTCCGGGTTCCGGGTTCCGGGTTCCGGGTTCCGGGTTCCGGGTTTCCCGCTGGGAAAAGAAAGGCCCCGACCGCGCTGATGCGGTCGGGGCCCTTCGACATCGACGTCGCTGCACGCTCGGGCGTGCGCGGACTCTGCGTCAGGCCGCGCTCGTCTTCCAGCGGCCGAACGGCAGCGTCGGTACGGGACGCACCTTGCCGCCCCACACGAACGCGGAGATCTGCGGCCGCACCTCGGGTCGGGCGCCGTCCAGCACCACGATCCCACGCGCTCCGGTCTCTTCACCCGGCTTCCATTCCGTATCCGACATACGCTTGTCCACGGTGCCCGAAATCCTTTCGCTGGCTGGGGGCCGCGACCGCGCCATCACGATCGGGCGCACGGGCCGCCACCTCACGGGACCCCGCGCGCGCTACCCTAAGGCAGCCCGTGTGCCGTTTTGGACCGGATCGGCAAGTAGTTGGTGTATCTGGAGATAGAAGGTATTCGCGGGAACGGCGCGGGTGCCTGCGTCCCCCTATGAGGACACGGCCTGTGTCGAATGGATACGCTCAGGGCACCGGGATTTCCCGGTCGACATCATCCACGACCACGGCGTCGAAGCCGCTGGATCGTAGCCGGTCGCGCAGCGTCGCGGCGTGCGCACGGGCGGCGAAGGTGCCGACGCGCACGCGCGTCAGCTCGCTGCCCGGCACGCGCACGAGCCGTGGCTCGAGACCCTGCGCGCGCAGACGCGCCGCGAGGGCGTCGGCACCGGCGCGCGCGCGGAAAGCACCGGACTGGACGGCGTAGTCGCCGGCGACGACGCCCGTCTCCGCAGCGGCGGTCGCGCCGGCGCAGGCGCGCTCCTCCTGAAGCCGCAGCAGCCCGTGCACCTCGGCGGACGCGCCGCTGGCGAGGCCGTCTCGCGCGGCTGTGCAGGCGCTCGCGGCGTGTCCCGCGATGAAATGCGCGCGCGAGAGCCAGAGATGGGCCTCGGGCTGCTGGCCGCCGCCGGAGAAGTCGTCGATCAGGCGCGTGAGGTAGACGATGGCGGCGGAGGTGTCGCCCTGGAGCACGGCTGCCTGTCCGACGCGGAGAAGCGCCAGCCCGGCTTCGGCGCTGAACGGATGGGCGAGGGCGAGGCCGATCCATGCGTGCTGCGCGGCGACACCGTCGCGCACGAGCCGGGCCGCCAGCATGTCGGCGGACGCGCGCTCCGCCTCACGCGCATGTGCCGCTCGCGTGGCCTGCCACTCGTCGAGCTGGGATCGGGCGCTGTCGAAGCGGGCGGCATCGATGTGCGCGGCGATGCGCGCGAGCGTAACCGCGTCTGCGGTCGGTGCTTCCTGCGCCGAGCCGGCCGCGGGCGCGACCGAGACCGCGGCGAGCAGCATCACGAACACGCGGAGACGCGACGGTCCGGCCATGCGGCGGCGCGGGGTCGGCGGCGCGCTCACGCGGCCGCGGCGCGCAGGCGCGCCTCCATGCGGAGCAGCAGCTCGTCCAGGATCAGGCGGTCGTCCACGCTGGCCGACTTCAGGAGGCGGTCTGCACGCAGCAGGTCTGCGAGTGCGCTGCGCGCCGCGGCGGCGGTCCAGCGGCGAGCCTGTGCGAGCACGCGGCGGGAGAGCCACTTCTGGTGCGGCGGCAGCTCCCGCTCGAGGGCGTCCCTGCCGCCCAGCAGGGCGAGCTGAATGCGGAGCAGCTGGTTACCCAGTCCGATGATCAGGCCGACGCCGTTTTCGCCGCTCTCGAGCAGGTCGGGCAGCTCGGCGCGCGCGCGCGCGAACTCGGCGTCGGCCACCGCGTCGAACCAGGCCCAGCGGTTGACGCGCGCGACGTGGCCGACGGCCTGCTCGACGTGCTTCAGCGTGATCGGCGCACCGCCGGCGAGGTCGCGCAGCTTGATCAGCTCCTGGGACAGCACGCCGAGGTTGGAGCCGATCGCATGAGCGAGTGCGCGCGCGGCGTCCGGCTCGATGTCGAAGTCGTCCTCCCGCGCGCGCGTGACGATCCAGCCGGGGAGGTCGTTTTCGGCGAGCAGCGGGAATTCCATCGACTTGGCTTCGCTCGCCAGGCGCTTGTAGAACTTCGCCGTCGATCTGCCCGGTACGGTGGCGAGCAGCACGGCCGCGAGACCCGCGGGAGGCGCATCGAGCAGCGACTCGATCGTCTCGCGCAGCTTCGCCGACTTCGCCAGCTCGTGCGCGTCGCGTACGACGACGACGCGCCACTCCGCCATCATCGGCGGCGTGTTCAGAATCGAAGCGAGGGTTTCGGGATCGAGCGTGCGGCCGTCGAGCTGATCGAAGTTGAAGTCGCGCGTCGCGGGATCGAGGTGCGCCTCGATGATCGCCGCCGCGGCTTCCTCCTTGAGCTGCTGCTCTTCGCCGTGCAGGTAGAAGACGCCGCCACCCTCGCCGCGCTGGATGCGGCGCGCGATCGCTTCACGCGTTACACGCGCCATCCAGGCTCAGTGGCGGATCAACTGCGGACCGGCGGAGCGCCGCGAGCCCGACTGGCGGAAATCGGCCGGCGTGACGACCAGCGAGGTGTGCGCTCCGGGAAAGGCCACCGCCATGGCACCGCGCGAGTAGACCGGCCAGCCGGCCGCGGTGGCGACGTGCGGATCGTGCGCGTCGGCTTCCGCGACCGCGGCAACCGCCGGCGACAGCCCGTCCATCGGCGGCAGCGGGATCCGTGAGTCGGCGGCGACGGCCACACCCTCCTCGTGCAGCGGGGTCATCGACGGCGATGCCGCTGACACGATGCGGGAGTCCAGCTCGGGTGCCGAGCCGGACGTCAGCAGCAGCAGGCCGGCGCCGGCGCCCGCGCCCAGCAGGACGACGGTGGCCGCCGCGACGTAGACGGAAGAGGTACCGGCGCGACGTCGGGCCACCTCGTCGCGGACGTGGAACAGGCGATGGCGGACGCGATGCTCGAACTCGCCGGAGACGTGGACGCGCGGGAGCAGGTCGCGCGCCAGCTCGGCGCCGCGGCGGACCACACGGTCGTAGCGGGCGCACGCGGCACACGACTCGGCGTGCGAGCGAAGCCGCGTCGCTTCGGCGGACGGCAGCAGGCCATCCGCGTATTCGGAGTATCGCTCCAGGAATTCCCTGCAGTTCATCGGCTCGGATCGGTCCTCGTTGAAGGCCGACCGTTCTACGTCGCGGCACGAGGTGGTGTTCCGGATGGAAAGATCCGCAGGCGGGCGCCCACGGGCAAGATCGGCGGCCGCCGGGAAACAAAACGGCCCGGGCGGAAGGATCCGCCCGGGCCAGCAAGCCCTTCGCCGACTTCGCGGTGGTTAGCCCAGCATCGGCGCGATGACCGCCGCGAAGTTGTTCCGCGCCCGATTGAGGCGGCTCTTCACGGTGCCGAGGTTCACGCCGGTGATCTCCGCGATCTCCTCGTACGTCTTGCCCTCGATCTCCCGAAGGACGAACACCTCGCGGTGGTGCGTCGGCAGCTTGTCGACCGCCTTCTCCACCTGCTCGCGCAGGTGCCGCTTCCGGTAGAGGTCGTCGGGCCGGTACGTGTTGTCCTCCCACTCCAGCGGCCGGTGATCCGCGTCCCAGTTGGCCTTGATCGCCTGGAACAGCACGAGCGGATTCCGCGAGCGGTTGCGCAGCTCGTTCTTCGCCAGGTTGCTCGCGATCGTGTAGACCCAGGTCGAGAACTTCTTGCTCTGGTCGAACCGGTGCAGGTGCCGGTACACGCGCACGAACGTCTCCTGCACCAGATCCTCCGAGCGACCGCGGTCGCCGATCATGCGGAAGACGAAGTTCGTCAGGCGATCCTGATAGCGGCGCATCAGCTCGTCGAACGCGCGCGCCTCGCCAGCGAGGAACGTCGCCACCACCGAGCTGTCGTCCAGCGTACGCAGCTCCGTCGTACGCTCGGACGCCGGTCGCAGGGGAAGAGCCCGCGCCACTGCCGAACCCATAGTCGCCATAACGCCTCCCGGTCTGGAGTGCGCCGACGCATCGCCGCCGCCGGCGACAGAACGGGGGGGCACTTTGTGTTCCGCGTGGGGGCGGCTCGTCCCGCGTCCGTGCAAGTCCGTCCGGCTGCGCAGTTTAGTCGCGTTCTACGGGGGTCGAGGGCAGCAGCGGATGGAGCCGCGAGTGTCACACGAGGGGGACGATCACCGTCCCTGGATGGGAACACTGGAACCGCGTTGACGGCCGGCGAGGGCGGGATGGTGAAGGCGGTGTAGAGGTAATCAGACAGCCGCTTCTGCGGCGTCGAGGGGAAGCGTTTGGTAATCAGACAGCCGCTTCTACGGCGTCGAGGCGAAGCATTCGGTAATCAGACAGCCGCCTGGGTGAGCGAGCGGGACGCATTCGGACACACGCGCGCATGCGTGAGAAAGGGCCGCACGATCGTGCGGCCCTTTCATTTTGTCCGCAGAAGCGCTGGTGTCCGAATGCAGCCCCTGGAAGTGCGGAGCCGGTCGACTGATTACTGAATGCAATGCTCCAGCCTCGCCGTAGCGGCTGGCCTGTGGAGCCCGGACTCAAATGAAACGCCTACCGACCGGTCTTAATCCGGCGGCTGGCGACGAAGAGGGCGCAGATCGACTTGGCATCGGTGATGTCGCCGCGATCGATGCGGTCGAGCGCCTCCGACAGGCGCATGCGGACGGTTGCCAGGAACTCGTCGGCGTCCGTGGCGACGCTGCCGGGCGTGAGTTCCCGTGCGAGGAAGAGGTGGATCAGCTCGTCGGTGAAGCCGGGCGTGGTCCAGATGCCGGTCAGGTACTCGAGCGAGCCAGGGCGGAAGCCGGTCTCCTCCTCGAGCTCGCGGCGCGCGCACACGTCCCAGGGCTCGGTGTCGGAGTCGGGCCGTCCCGCCGGTACCTCGAAGAGCTCGCCACCCGTCGCGTAGCGGAACTGCCGAAGCAGGATGAGCTCGGGGTCCCCGGGATCCGTGTCGTCGATGATGGGGACCACGGCGGCGGCGCCGGAATGACGCACCAGCTCCAGCTCACCGGTGGAGCCGTCGGGAAAGCGGACGGTGTCCATGGCGAGGTCGACGACGCGGCCGCGGTGTATGGGCCGCGACGCGATCTGGCCGGGCTTCTCCCGCGGCGGGCGATCGGCTTCCGGTCCGCGAGGCACGCGCGGCGCCTTCATTCCGCGATCTCGACGACGCGCACCTGGCCGATGCCGAGCTGCTCGAGCGGCGGCACGATCTCCTGCGCCGCGCCGACGACGACGACGGCGAAGCGGTCGGGTCGCAGCCGCGTGCGCGCGACGCGCAGCACCTCGTCGGCGGTGACGGCCGCGATGCGCTGGCGGTATTTGCGGAACCAGTCCAGCGGCAGGTCGAAGATGACGAGATCGTTGATGCGCCCCGCGAGCGCGGCGGTCGTCTGCAGCTGGAGCGGCATGACACCGCTCAGGTAGTCGCGCGCTGCCGCCAGCTCCGCTTCCGTCGCGCCGTGCTCCCGCAGCCGCCCGATCTCGCCGAGCGCCTCCTGCACCGCCCGCGCGGTCACGTCGTTCGCAACCGCCGTCGCCACCATGAACGGACCGGGGGCGCGGCGCATCGTGAACGAGCTGCGCGCGCCGTACGTGAAGCCGTGCTTCTCTCGCAGATTCATGTTCAGGCGGCTGGTGAAGGAGCCGCCGAGCACGGTGTTCATGACGAGCAGCGGGAAGTAATCGGGCGTGGTCCGCTCGACGCCGACGTCGCCGATGCGGATTTCCGACTGCACGGCGGTGGGCCGGTCGACGGCGACGATGCTCACGCGATCGAGCGCGCCGGCCGTGGCAGGCTCGCGCCGGGCAGGCGCGACGCCGGTCCAGTCGCCGAACCAGCGCTCGGCCAGAGCGCGCGCCTCCGCTGGATCGATGTCGCCCACGACGACCAGAGCGGCGGTGTTGGGCACGAACCGCGTCGCATAGAAGGACGCGACGTCGTCGCGGGTCAGCGCGCGCACCGCCTGCGGTATGCCGACCAGCGGACGCGACCACGGCACCTCGGGCGCGAAGATGGTGCGCGCCGCGACATCGCCCGCGAGCGTGCCCGGCTGCTTGCGCCGCTGGATGATGCCGGCCAGCTGCTGCTCGCGCAGACGCGTGATCTCCTCATCGGGAAACGACGGATTACGCACCACGTCGGCGAAGAGCGCCGCGGCCTCTTCCAGGCGCTCGGTCGGTACGGTCATGCGAACGAACGCCGCATCCCAGCTCGCGTGCGTATCCAGGTGGATGCCGAGCAGCTCGATGGCCCAGGCCATCTCGTCGGCGCTGTGGCTCGACGTGCCGGAAGCGAGGGCGTTCGACGTCAGCACGGCCAGGCCGGCCCGCGCATCGGCTTCCTCCGTGCCGCCGGCGTCGGCTACGAGCGAGAGTGTCACCAGAGGCAGGTCGCCGTGTCGCGCGTGCAGCAGCGTCAGGCCGTTCGCCAGCCGCTCGCGCGTGACCTCCGGAAACTCGAATGGTCGCAGTCGCCCCGGCTCCGGCGCCCGTTCGCGCACGACGCCGCTCACGAGGCCCCTCCGCGTTCCGCCTGCGCGCCCGGCTCGTAGACCAGGGTGCCGCTGTTCGTGGGAACGAGCATGCGGCCCGCGAATGCGCGCACGGCATCGGCACTCACCGCGCGGAAACGGTCCAGCTCCGAGTTGATCAGGCCGGGATCATCGAACAGCGTCTCGAACATCGAGAGCTGGTCCGCGCGCTCACCGACCCGCTGGAGCTCCTCCAGGCGGTCGAGCTCCATCAGATGAACCGCGCGCTCGATCTCGGGATGCGCCACCTCGGCCAGCGCGGCGATCTGCTCGTCGAGCGCGCGCTCGAGCGCCTGCGGATCGACGCCGGGCTTCGCCGTCACCCAGATCACCAGCATCGCGCCGCCGACCACGATCGGGAACGCGTAGGCCGAGACGTCCTGCGCGATGCGCTGCTCGCGCACCAGCGTGCGATAGAGCCGCGACGCCTTGCCGGTACCGAGCGCGTGCGCGGCGACGGCGGCGGCATAGAAGCCCTCGGAGCCGTACCGCGGGATGCGATAGGCGCGGTACACGCGCGCGAGCGGCACGTCCGACACCACGCGGTCCCGCTTCGCCGCAGCCAGGAGGGGCGGCAGCTCGGTGGTGCCGGGCAGCGGCGGGATCGCGGGACCTGGCGGGATGTCGCCGAAGTAGCGCGCGACCAGCTCGCGCGCCGTCGACTCCTCGAAGTCGCCGCACACCGTCAGCACGGCATTGTTCGGTGCGTAATAGGTGCGAAAGAAGCGTTCGACGTCCTCGAGGCTGGCCGCGTCCAGGTCCGCCATCGAGCCGATGACGGAGTGATGGTACGGATGGTCGGGCGGATACATCGTCGCCTGGATGCGCTCGTCCCAGTCGCCGTAGGGCTGGTTGTCGACACGCCAGCGGCGCTCGTTCTTCACTACGTCGCGCTGATTGTCGAGCTTCTCCTGCGTCATGGCGGGCAGCAGCCAGCCCATGCGATCGGATTCGAGCCAGAGGCCGAGCTCGAGGAAGTGCGACGGCAGCGTCTCGTAGTAGTTTGTGCGATCGAGCCAGGTCGAGCCGTTCAGCGAGCCGCCCGCCTTCTCGATGTACGCGAAGTGCTGCGACTCCGGCACGTTCTTCGACCCCTGGAACATCATGTGCTCGAACAGGTGCGCGAAGCCCGTGCGACCGGGACGCTCGTTCCGCGAGCCGACGTTGTACCAGAGGTTGATCGCGACGACGGGCGCGGACGCGTCGCGGGACAGGATGACGCGCAGCCCGTTGTCCAGGCGGTAGCGCTCGAACGGGATGCGGACGTCTTTCATTCGGCGACGTTGCCGGCCGGCCGGATCACGATGTCGCCGAGGCCCAGCGCCCGGAGCTTCGGCTCGATGGCGGTCCGATCCCCCGCGATCACGATCGCCCACTGCGACGGATCGAGGTAGCGATTGGCGACGCGCTGCACGTCCTCCGCCGTGACCGCGCGCACGCGGGCGACATAGCGGTCGAACCAGTCGGTGCCGAGGCTGTACAGCTCCGCGTCCGCGAGGTTGCTCGCGATGTCGTCCGTCGTCTCGAAGCGACGGGTGAGGCCGTAGGCGATGTAGTTCTTCGCGCGATCGAGCTCCGCCGGCGGCACGCGCTCGTCCCGGATGCGACGCATCTCGCGGATGAACTCGATGACCGCGCTGTCGGTCACGGCCGTGTGCACCGCGGCGGCGGCCGTGAAGGGACCGGCCGCCATGCGCTGGTCGAAGCCCGAGCGGGCGCCGTACGTGTAACCCTTGTCCTCGCGCAGATTCATGTTCAGGCGGCTGGTGAAGGAGCCGCCCAGCATGGTGTTCATCACGAGCAGCGGAAAGTAGTCGGGCGTGTCGCGGGCGACGCCGATCTGGCCGACGCGGATCTCCGACTGCGCGGCGGCGGGCTTGTCGACGATGTGGATCGCGGTGACGCCCGGCGGCGGCGACGACGGCAGCGGCGGTTGTCCGACCTCGGCGTTCTCCCACTCGGCGAAATGCCGCTCGAGCATGGGCAGCAGCTCGTTCATGGTGATCGCGCCGGCAACGACGAGGAATGCATTGCCCGGCCGCCAGAAGCGGCGGTACGTGCGCAGGAGCTCCTCGCGCGTGAGCGCGCGCACGCTCGCGTCCGTACCGAGGGTCGAGATGCCGTAGGGATGCTCCGGCCCATAGAGGACGGAGTTGAAGGCATCCGACGCGAGGAAGCGGGGCTCGTCGCGCTGCTGGATGAGTGTGGCCAGGCGCTCCGCGCGCTTCCGCTCCAGCTCCTCGTCCGGGAAGGTCGCATGGAGCACGACGTCGCTCATCAGCTCGAGGGCGGCGTCGAGGCGCGGACGGAGCACGTGCAGCGTCACGAGGCTCGCGTCCCAGCTCGCGTCCGTGTGCAGCTCGGCGCCGAGGAACTCGAGCTCGTCGGCGATCTGGAGCGAGGTGCGCGTGGTCGTGCCCTCGTCGAGCAGATCGGCGAGCAGCGTCGCCCGGCCGGCGTCGGCGGGCGCGTCCGCCGCCGCGCCAGTGCGCACGACCAGACGCAGGTCGACGACGGGCAGCTCGTGCTGCTCCACCAGGATCACCTCGAGGCCGTTGGCCAGGGTGCTCCGCACCGGGTTCGGCAGCGACAGCTCCGGTGGCGGTCCGGCCACCGGCGGGGTCGTGCGGATGTCGGTCGTCGTCACGTCGTCTCCCGGCGCCGGCGGAGCGGGTTCGGGCGGCGAGCCGCACGCGGCCGCGACGATGCCACAGACCAGCAGCGCCGCGGGCGCGGGATGCCTCCTCGCATGCGTCCTCCTCATCAGCTCGCCTCGCGCTCCGCGCGACGCGGTGTCTCCTCGGCGCCCGCGGCCAGCCCCGGCTCTCCGCGGGGCACGACGCTGAGCACGACCGCCTGCTCGTCGGCGAGATGACGTCGGACGCGCTCGCGCAGATCGTCCGCCGTAATCGCCGAGTACCGCGCCAGGTCCTGCTGCACGAAACCCGGATCGCCGACGTAGAACTCGTAGAAGTTGAGCCGGTCCGCCTTGCCGCCGAATCCGCCCACGGTCTGGAGCGCATCGACGAAGCCGGTCTCGATGCCGTTCACGGAGCGCTCGACCTCGCGTGCGCTCGCACCCTCGGCGGCGAGTCGCGCGACCTCCTCGCGCACCGCGAGCTCCATGTCGTCGAGATCCACGCCGGGCCGCGCCGTGACCACGACCCAGAACGACGAGCCGAGCTGGCCACTGCTCTGGAACGCGCTCACCTCCTGCGCCGTCTGCCGCTCATACACCAGGCGCCGGTACAGTCGGGAGGTCTTGCCGTCCGCGAGCACGCGCGCGATGACGTCCATCTCGGCGTCGCCGGGAGCGAAATAGGCGGGCGAGTGCCACACCATGTACAGGCGCGGCAGCGTGACCTCATCCTCGAGGACCCGGCGACGGTCGACGTCCAGGGCCACGAGCGGCGCGTCGATCGGCGGCACGGCCGGCCCGCGCGCGATGTGCTCGAAGTGGCGCTCGACCAGCTCGCGCACCTGCGCGACCGTCACGTCGCCCGCAACGGCGAGGATCGCGTTGTTCGGCGCGTAGTAGGTGCGGAAGAAGCGGCGCACGTCTTCCATGCTCGCGGCCTCCAGGTCGGCCATCGAGCCGATGGTCGGCCAGTTGTACGGGTGCGTCGGCGGATACAGCTCCGCGAGCACCGTCTCCCACGCGAGGCCGTACGGGCGGTTCTCGTACGACTGCCGCCGCTCGTTCTGCACGACGCTGCGCTGCGCGTCGAGCTTCTCCTGCGTCATCGCCTCGAGCAGGCCGCCCATGCGGTCCGCTTCCAGCCAGAGCGCGAGCTCGACCGCGTTCGCAGGCACCGTTTCCCAGTAGTTGGTGCGATCCGAGTTGGTCGAGCCGTTGTTGATGCCGCCCGCCGACTCGAGGAGATTGTCGAACTCGCCTTCGGGCACGTTGGCGGAGCCCTCGAACATCAGGTGCTCGAAGAGGTGAGCAAACCCGGTGCGCCCGGGCAGCTCGTTCGCGGAGCCGACGCGGTACCAGACGTTCACGGCCGCGATGGGCACGGAGTGGTCCTCGTGGACGAGGACCCGGAGCCCGTTGTCGAGCGTGAACGCGGAATACGGAACCGACAGCTCCATCGTGGAAGCCTCCTGCGCGTGCAATGGTGCGGCGATCGCGAGTCCGACCGCGATGGCGTACCCGTGCGGAGTCGATCGTTTCATGTCTCGCTCATCTTTCACAGCGGCTCCATCAGGCGCTCGCGCAGCATGGACGGACCGAGGGCGTCGCGGAGCATGCCGCGGGCCGCATCGGCGCCGCTCGCCAGGCGATCCTCCGCTTCCTCCACGAGGCGCGCATCCACCGGCTCTTCCGCCGCGTAGCCCGCGCGCGCCAGCGCCTCGTGAGCGGCATCCTCCCAACCGGCCGCCATCGCGGCGAGCGCCGCCACCGCCTGGACCTCGGGGTCGTCGACGCGCTCGCTCGACGCCATCAGCAGGTGCTCCGCCGCGCGCTCCATGTCGTCCGCTTCCGCGTACAGCAGGCCGAGCAGCGCGCGGTTCCAGCCGTCCTCGGGTGCAAGCGTGAGCGCGTGCTCCATGCGGTCGATCGCCGCCGACACCTCGCCCTGGAGCGCGAGGGCGGTCGCCAGCTCGCTGTGTCCGACGGGATCGTCGACATCGAGGGCGATCGCGGCGCGGAGCTGCTCGAGCGCCTCACGGTACAGTCCCGCGCGCGCGAGGTAGGCGCCGTACTGGAGCCGCGTCGTGAACATGTCCGGACCGGACAGCGCGGCGGCACGCAGCGCGGTTTCGGCCTCCGGATCGTCGAACGCGGCCAGGCCCGAGCCGGCGAGCGCCAGCAGCTGCGGATCCAGCGGGTCCTCCGCGACGCAGCGCTTGAAGTATTCGTAGGCCGCGCCGTCGTTGCCGCGCTCGCGCTCGGCGACGCCCAGCCACCCGAGCAGGTAGGGGTCGTCGGGCTCGTCGCGCAACGCCTCGAGCAGCACCTCCACCATCTCGTCCCAGCGCTCGTCCTCGCCGAACGCGAGCGCGCGAGCGAGCGCGTCCTCGCTCATGCGCCGAACTTCTGGAGGCGCCGCGCGTTCGCGAGAATGAGCGCCATCAGGTCCTTCATCGGGAAAATGCCGAGGTCGCCGCGCAGACAGTCGCGTTCGCCGAACGCCTCCAGGCCCGCCGGCCGCGTCCATTTCGACGCGAGCAGCACCGGCACCGGGTGCCACGAGTGCGCGCGCATGCGCGACGGCGTCGAATGGTCACCGGTGACGACGAGCACATCCGGCTTCAGCGCTTCGATGCGAGGAAAGAGCGCGTCGACCTTTTCGATGGCCTCGACCTTGGCGCCGAAGTCGCCGTCTTCGCCGCGCGAGTCCATGTACTTGAAGTGGACGAAGTGGAAGTCGGCGGAGCCGAACCCGTCCGCGAGCACGTCGATGGTCTGCTCGTCCGTCGCGGGTGGCGGCAGCACCTCCATGCCGAGGAGGCGCGCGAGGCCGCGGTACATCGGATAGCGCGCGATCGCACGCGCCGACATGAGGTAGCGATCGCTGATCGACGGATAGCGACTGAAAGCCGCGAAGCCGCGCGCGAGCACGCCGTTGGCGGCGCTCTCGTCGCGCAGCACGTCATTGCAGGCATCGATGACCGATTGCACGATGCGCGCGGAGCCGCGCGACATTTCGCCGGTCGGCGTGACCGGCAGCGGCGGCACGCCGGTCTTCTGCGGATCGGTGTCCGACAAATCGGCGGACAGATTCTCGCCGCGCAGGATCAGCACGAGCCGATGCTCCCGCTCCGACTCGAAGTACAGCTCGATGCCGGCCGGCGGCTTCACGCCCGCACGCAGCTTCTCGACGAGGCGCGCGTTCTCCTCGTCGTTCGGCCGGCCTGCGCGCCGATCGACGATGTTACCCGCGCCGTCCAACGTCGCGAAGTTGAGCCGCGCGGCGATGTCGCCCGCGCGCAGGGGAAAATCGATGCCGAGCGCGGACAGCACGCCGCGACCGATGTTGAACTCGATGGGATCGTAGCCGAAGAGTGCGAGATGCCCGGGGCCGCTGCCGGGCGTGATGCCGCGACCGACCGGCATGCCGAGACCGGCCGACGCGTCGCGCGCGATGCGATCGAGGTTGGGCGTGCGCGCGGTTTCCAGCTCCGTGCGTCCCGTCGCCGGATCGGGCAGACCGCCGAGTCCGTCCATCACCACGAAGACGATGCGCGTCTGCGCGGTCTGAACGATGGCGTCGGGCAGGCGATCACTCATGCGAACTTCCGTGGCTCTGACGATCCTCGTGTCGTTACGGGCTCCAACGTAGGGCCGCCATCGACTCGGGCAAGGGCATGGAGGGCACGGACATTGCCCGGAAACGAGGGCACGACGGCCACGCGTGAGGCGCCCCTGTCCTCCGCGGGTTTCACGCAGCGGGGCGGAGGCGGTTTGGCCAGAATCCTGATCGTCGAAGACAACCTCGATCTGCTCCGCACGATGAGCGAGCTGCTCTCGGACGAGCACGAGGTGATGATGACGGACCTCGGCGAGACGGCGCTCGAGATGGCGGAGCGCGATCGGCCGGACCTGGTCATGCTCGACATCCAGCTTCCCGGCATCGACGGTCTCGAGACCGGGCGCCGGCTCAAGGGCACGCTCGGACCGATTCCGATTCTCGTCCTGAGCGCGCTCGCCCAGAACGCGGACACCCGCCACATCCTGCAGTCCGGCTGCTGCGACGCCTATCTGGCGAAGCCTGCGCCCCTCGCGAAGATCCGCGCCATGGTCGAGGAGCTACTGGGAAGTCACCGGCACGCATGACTGCGCCGAAGCGACGTGCCGCAAAGCCGCGCCTCCTCGGGCTGCTTTCGCCCGTCGAAGCCAAGATCCCCTCGCAGCGCCAGCGCTACCCGTACGACCTGGGCGACCGCATCGGCGGGGACCTCATCATCATCGGTCACCTGGCGATGGGACGCATCGGCCACCTCTACCAGGTCTGGAGCGCGGAGGAATGGTGTGCGTACACGTGCAAGATCCTCGCGCCGGACCATCGCGGTGACCGCGAGAGCGTCGCCGCGCTGCGGCGCGAGGGCGGCGTGCTCCGGCGGCTGGCGCACCCGAACATCGTGCGACAATTCCGCGAAGGCGAGCACGACGGGCTGCCCTACCTCGTCATGGAGTACCTCGAGGGGCCGTCGATCTTCGACCTGATCGAGGGGCAGCCCGAGCGGCGCCTCGGCATCGTCGACGCGATCCGCACCGCCGTCCACATCGGCGCCGGCCTCTACCACCTGCACCAGAATGGCTTCCTGCATCTGGACCTGAAGCCGGCGAATCTGCTGCTGCGCGGCAACGTGCCGGTGCTGGTGGATTTCGACGCGGCGCGGCGCTCGTCGCTGGAGACGCGCACGGCCAAGCCGATCGGCACGGACCCGTACATGTCGCCGGAACAGGTGCGGCGTCAGGCGCCCTCGGAGGCCAGCGACGTCTATGGCCTGGGCGCCGTGCTGTACGAGCTGCTGACCGGCCGCTGGCCCTATGAGGACGCGTACGAGTCGTCTGCGCCCGACGCAGTCGACGAGGCGCGCTACCCGCAGCTCGGCGACGTGCCGCCTCCGCCCGCTCGCACGTTCAATCCCGAGATCCCGGAGGCGCTCGACGCGGTGGTGATGCGCTGCCTGGAATCGGCGCCCGCCGACCGCTTCGAGTCGATTCATCCGATGCTGCTCGCGCTGACCGAGCAGCTCGAAGGTCCGGCCGCGCTGTGGCCGGAAGGCGTCGAGACGGAACGGCGCCGCTACCCGCGCGTGACCTAGCGTGACGACTCGGAATACGGGGATTCCGGATTCCGGATTCCGGAATCGCATGAGGAGCCCACACCATGAACGAGAAGACGACACCCGATGAGCCGGGACTGCCGCCACGCCGCCCGTTCGCGTCCTTTCTCGGACGCGGCCTGTGGCTGGGCATCCTGATCGTGCTCATCATCGCATTGCTGACCTGGCTGATCTTCGAATGGATGACGTCGTACTGAAGGCGGAGGGCGACCGGCTCGCGCCTATACCCTGCCCGCACAGCCGGTCGGACCGGGTGGACCCGACCGCCTCATGACCCACCGCGTATGGCGGCTCAACGCCTCGGATGATCTCCAGTGCCAGGTCGCCTACTAGCAAATCGTCCAGGCGGACACCTTCACCAGCTCGACCACCCAAAACCGCTGCACGCTCTTCCGCAACAATCCGTAACATGACCCAACCGCCGCGGCTTCCGCCAAGCCGGAGCCGCGGCGGCACCCTGCTGCGTCCCAATTCGCATATGGACGGTCGCGGCGTGGACGATGTCATGTCACAAGCCACCGCTCGCCCAGCACCCGCCGACACCGTCCTCGAGGGTCGAAGCACGCCCGCAAGCCGGCAAAAGAGTCGCGCAATGGAAAAAAGCTGCTCGGATCGTCAAGCACGAATCGTTACAGTGTCCGCTGGCGCTTGCAGCCAAGTGTTCGAAACGCAATAACTTGCGGGAACGGGGGGTCGTTGCCCGATGTTTGGACCTGCGGTTGCACATACCGCAGCAGCGCATCACGGAACGGTGCGTTACAGTCCCGCGACGACGCGGGCGGTCGGCCAGTCGGCGACCGATCATCCGGGAGGAGCGACAAATGACAAAGCGCATTTCGATGGCGATGGCGCTGGTCCTCGCAGCGGCGAGCTCGGTGGGCGCGCAGAGCATCGCGAGCAGCCAGGCGGACGTGCTGCTGACGGTTCAGCGGGGCCTGTCGATCACCACGCCGGGCAACACGCAGCTGGACTTCGGTACGGTGGTGGCGGGCGCTGGCGCGCTGAGCATCGCAGCGGCGACGGATGCCGCCGCGGTCGAGTTCGAGATCGCCGGTGAGCCGAGCAAGCCGATCACGATCACGAGCGCGATGTGGGCAGCGGATGGAACGACGGCGAACGCCATCAGCGAGGTGGGCGGCGCGACGATCGCGTTCACCAGCGACCTGATCTACACGGTGGACACGGCGACGCAGGGCGGCGCCGCGATCGCGGGAACCGAGGCGCTGAGTGCCACGGGTGGCGGCTCGGTCTGGATGGGCGGCAGCCTGTCGGTGCCCAACGGTCAGACGGGCGGCTTGTATTCCGGCACGCTGACCCTTACGGTCAATTACTAGGATTGGGTGTCGCTCCTCCTCCAGGGGATGGCGGGCTGGCCCGGTTCGACCGGGCCAGCCCGTGCTTTTGGCCCCGCTGATGCAGAAGGAAGGAGAGCATGAGAGGCTCTGCGGTTCTCGCCGGGGCAGTGGCAGGCGCGCTGGCGCTTCCGGGGGGCGCGGGCGCCCAGGTGCTGCTGCAGGCCCAGGTCCCGGTCGCGATCACGGTGGTGAGCGGCCTCTCGGTCACGTGGCAGCGGGACGTGAACTTTGGGACGGCGGTCCAGAACGCGGGGGCCTTGACGCTGTCGGCGATAGATGCCGGAGCGGGTTACTTTTGGATCGTCGCGCAGCGGAATCGGGACGTCACGCTGACGCTGACGCCGCCGGCGAATCTCACGAATGGCGGCAGTACGATTCCCTACACGTCCGCGGCGTCCCTGAACTTGCTCACATCGGATCCGTCGACGGCGACGGCGGTTGTGGGCAATACGGCGACCTTCCGGCCGGAGGAGCCGACGGGCTCGAACAGCCTGCGGCGGGCGCATCTGTGGCTGCACGGAGGCGTGAACGTCGGCAGCGTTCCGCAAGGGCTGTACACGGGAACGTTCACGGTGACGGTGGCGTACTAATTCGATCGAACGATCTGCCTCTGTCATGGATGGCATGATGCCGATCCGGATCCCAACCGTCGCGAGACGGTTTTTTTTCGTCGTCGCCGCGTGGGCGATCGTCGCTGGCGTTCCGCAGGCTGCGGCGGCGCAGATCGGCGGCCCTCTGGAACCCGCTCTCTCGGTGGAGCGCCTGGCGGACCTCTCCTTCGGTACGGTGCTGACGGGGGACTGGGTGCTGGTGGCGCCAGCGGATCCGACGGCCGCGCAGTTCAGTATCACGGCGCCGAGGAACGCGACCGTGTTCATAAGCCTCGAGCTGCCGGCGAATCTCCAGGGCGGCCTCAGCACGCTGCCGGTGACGTTTGGGGCGGCCGACGGCGAGTGGTCGGCCCAGGATCGGCCGGTCGGTCGCACCGCGTTCGATCCGCGGCAGGGTACGCAGATCGTGGTGCCGAATACGGGCCGTGTCTTCGTCTGGATCGGCGGGGGCGCGTCCATCCCGCCGACTCAGCCGTCAGGAGCGTACCGCGGTGCGATCACGATGACGGTCGTCGTCAACTAGGGAGTCTCGATGAAGCGCTTCCTTCGTATGCTGGCGCTCCTGGGCGTGCTGGTGCCGGCCGCGGCCGCCCCGGTACGCGCGCAGGTGATTATCTCGCCGCCGGTGCTCGTGATGGGCACGGGGGATCGGTTCGCCACGATGCTGGTCGTGAATCGGACACCTCAGCCGCAGGAAATCACGATCGATTTCCGCTTCGGCTATCCCGCGACCCGGGACAACGGCGCGCTGTACATGGAGTACGGCGACACGATGGCCGAGGCGCGCCACTCGATCGCGCCGCACGTCCGCGCGTTCCCGCGTCGCTTCATGCTTCAGCCGGGCGCGCGTCAGACGGTGCGCTTCACGGCGCGACCGCCCGCGGACCTGGAAGAAGGTGGCTACTGGACGCGGATCTTCACGACGTCGGTAGCAGCGGCGGCCGCGCCGACGGCCGCGGATACCGCCGGCATCCAGACTCAGATCATCTTTCGTCTCGAGCAGGTGACCACACTCGTCTACGAGGCGGGCGAGCCGACGACCGGCGTGCGGCTCGCCCCGCTCGCGGTGACTGCCGACCGCGCGGCGGTAAGGGTCGAGACTCGGCTCGAGCGCCAAGGCAGCGCGCCGTACTTCGGCACCGGGCGGCTGCGCATCCTGCGGCCGGACGGCACGCTGGCGGCGGAGGCGCAGCGCGGCGTTTCCCTGTATTTCGAGCTGCTCGAGCACTTCGAGGTCGACCGCGCCGCGCTGCCTCCGGGCTCCTATGTGGCGGAGCTGACCTATACGGTGGATCGCGAAGAAATTCCCACAGCCGCGTCTGCGACGGCGCAGCCGGTAACGATGCGGGCACCGTTCACGCTCGATTGACGGGCGGCGTCGCTGCCCGACATCCCCCCTCCTCCATGACGCTCACGACGCTGCGGGAACGCGCCTGGGCGGCGCTCGGGCCGCTCGTCCTCCTCCTTGCTCTGCTGCTGTCGCAGCCATCGCAGGCCCGTGCCCAGGATCCGCGACTCGTGGACGCGGAAACGGCCATCCTGGAATTCAGGCACGAGTCCGTGGTGGACACCGTCATCATGGCCCTCTACCACGACGGATTCTATCTGCCGCTGGTCGAGGTCCTGGAGCTGCTCGGCGTCCGGGTGGAGCATGATCCGGCAAGGGCGCGGATTTCGGGATTTTTCGTGCGAGCGGATCGGCCGTACGAGCTGGACGTGGCAGCGGGGGTCGCTCGCATCGACGACGTCGAGGTCGAGCTGACGAGGCAGGAGGTCATCGTCGGCGAGCTCGACCTGTACGCGTCGGTCGACCTGCTCGAGCGCCTGTTCGGCTTCGAGGTCGCGATCGACGAGAGCCGGCTGATCGCGTACTTGCGGTCGGCGGAGCCGATGCCGGTAGCGCTGGCGGCGCAGCGCGCCCTGATTCGGGACCTCCTCGCACAGGAGACGGTGGGGGGCCCGGCAGCCGTGCGCTTTCCGCGCGAGCGGAGCGTCTGGGAACCGGGCGTTCTGGACTACGCCCTGAGCGCATCGGCAGCCGGCGACGCGCGTCTGCTCCGGCTCCGGCTCGACAGCGGGATCGAGCTGTTCGGTGGTGACCTCGCCGCGGGTGCCACGGTGATCGGAGACGACGATCTGTCCCTCGACGATCGTCGTGCTACCTGGCGCTACGTATTCGACGACCGGCGCGACGTCTCTCAGGTATCGCTCGGAACGGTCCGTTCCGCGGGACTCCAGCCGGTGGAGTTGACGGGAATCGAGGTGACGAATCAGCCGGTTCGACTGCGGGTTCGCCTCGGCACGTACCAGCTGACCGGCCATACCCGTCCGGGATGGGACGTCGAGCTGTACGTGAACAGCGCCCTTGCGGGGCACGCTCGTGCCGATGAGCAGGGTCGCTACGTCTTTTTCCTGCCGCTGCGTTACGGGTCGACGGTCGTGCGGCTCGTGGAGCTGGGCCCGCACGGCGAGATCGAAGAGGAGGAGCGCCTCCTCCAGATCCCGCAGCAGCTGCTGCCGGCGGGCACGCTCGACTACGCCGCAAGCGTGGGGCGGATGAGCACGCGGGATCTCACCTCCGCGAGCGTCCGCGTGGATTACGGGCTGACGCGGTTTCTGACGGGTTCCGTCGGTTTGGACGCCGTCGTGGACTCGGGGCTGCCGGTGGCGTATGGCCGCGCCGCGGCGCAGGTATTCGAGGGCGCGACCGCGTCCGTCGCCGTGGCGCCCAGGGCTCTGTATCAGATCGAAGGGGCGGCGATCCTGCCGAACTTCTCCAGCTTCGGCATACATTCGACGTTCTATCACGATAATCCGCTGTTCAATCCGCGCGGCCTCACTCGTGAGCTGGGCGGGCATGCCTTCATCCCCTTCGTCGTGAGCGGGCGCAGTGGGCAGGGCCGCATCTCCGGAGTGCGACGCGATCTTCGCGACGGGATCCGCCAGCTCAGCGTCGGCTCGGAGCTGCGCATCGCGTTCGAGCGCTTCCGACCGTTCATCGGCTACTCGTTGCTGAAGGACGAGCGAGCACTGCTGGGCAGCAACACGCAGCAGGAAGCACGGGCGGGATTCGAGTATCTGATCCTGGGGCCGCTTCGGCTTCGGCGTCTCGTGGGAGGCACGTTCACGCGTGCGGAGCTGGCGTACGACCCGGAGTCGAATCGAGTCGTCCGGTACGAGCTGACCGCCGCACGCGACCTGCGGCCGGGCTTACGACTGTCGTTGGGCCTGCGCGGCGATCCGCGCTTCGGCTCCATCGGCGCCAGCTTCGGACTCACGTGGCAGCACCCGTGGGTATACAGCACCACATCGCTCCAGCTCGGCTCCGGCGCGGTTGCCATGTCGCAGACGATGACCGGATCGGTGGGGTACGACGCGCCGCTGCGCGGGATCGTCCCGAGCCGGCGCACGTGGGTCGGCGGATCCGCGATCACGGTCCGATCGTTTCTCGACGAGGATGGCGATGGGCTGTTCGATTCCGGCGAGCCCCTGGTGCCGAACGTGGGCGTCCGCTTCGATCGGCCGGTGAGCATGGAAACCTCGCTGCCCGGCATGGTGCGCGCACCCGATCTCCTGGCCTACCATCCTTACCTGGTCGAGCTGGACCTGGGACGCGTCCGCAATCCTCAGTGGGTCCCCCGCTTCGAGACGTTCATCGTGCAGACCGAACCCAACCAGTTCCGTCTCATCGACGTGCCGTTCGTCGTCAGCGGCCTGGCCGAAGGGCTCGTCGTGATGCCGGTCGGCGCAACCGAGCGAGCGGTGCCGGGGCTGCGGGTCCACCTGCGCGAGGTCGATGGTGGCGCCGCCTTCACCGCACCGACGTTCAGCGACGGCGTGTTCTACCAGCTCGGGCTGCCGCCGGGGACCTACACCGCCGAGATCGACTCGACGCAGCTACGCAGGCTGCGCGTGGAAGCGCAGCCGGCCTCACGCACGTTCACCGTGCGCGCGACCGCAGACGGAGACATCGTCGAGGGGCTGGATTTCATCCTCGTGCCCGCTTCAACCGGGGAAGATGTTCCGCCGCTTGAAGACGAGGTACAGGTAGGCGAAGGCGGGGAGCAGAATCAGGCTGCCGCCGCCCAGTACGACGAGGAGGAGCAGCAGCACGGAGTCGGGCGCGGCGGCGTCCCGGATGGTGAGCTCGCCGGGGACGAGCCAGGGGCCGAGGGCGAGACCCCAGCCGACGAGGATGAGCGCGATCTGTAGCGCCGCGAGTGCGGCGGCAGTGCGCCAGCGCCGCACGATGAGGGCGAGGATGGCGCCGACGGCGGCGGCGCCGGTGACGAGGTGGAGCGTGACGGCCGCGGGTCCGGCGGTGAGGTCCTCCCACACGATCGGCGAGTGGCTGCGGGCGAGCAGCAGGACGGCGAAAGCGACGACACCGACCGCAGCGGCGGACGCGAGCGCGCGCGTGCGGAAGTCCTCACGGAGGTCCGGGTCGCGCGTCTCGAGCGTCAGGTAGACCGCCGCGAGGAAGGCGAACTGCGTGAGCGCGAACACGCCGACCGCGAGCGGGAACGGCCCGAGCCACGGAGCGACGAAGCCGCTGGTGACGACGCCGTCCTCGACGCGGATGCCGCCGGTGCTGATGGCGCCGGCAATCACACCGAGCAGGATGGGCGAGAACACGCTGCTCATCGCGAACAGGCGCCCCCACCGCTGCTGCACCGCGTCGCGCCGCGAATCGTATTTCCGGAACACGAACGACGTGCCGCGCAGCACGATGCCGATCAGCATCAGCGTGACCGGGATGTGCAGCGCCGTCATGAGCACGGCGAACGCGGGCGGGAAGGCCGTGAACAGCATGACCACCAGCACGATCAGCCATACGTGGTTGGCTTCCCAGATCGGGGCGATGGCATCGGCGATCACGTCACGCTGCCGCTGTGCGCGCTCGCCGCGCGCCAGCAGGTCCCACACGCCGGCGCCGAAGTCGGCGCCGCCGAGCAGCGCGTAGGCGACGAGGGCGATCAGCATAACCCCCGCGCAGATCTCCGGGAGACCGATCACCGCGTCCCCACGTCGCGCGTCGCGAGCACCTGCCGTCGCATGACGACGACGACCACGACGCTGAGCAGCACGTACAGCAGCGTGAACACGGTGAAAGGCACCACCAGTCCGGGCATCGGGGTCACGGCGTCGGCCGTGCGCATGATGCCGTAGATTATCCAGGGCTGTCGTCCGACTTCGGTGACGACCCACCCGGCTTCGATCGCGATGAAGCCGAGCGGCGCGGCGAGTACGAGCGCGCGCAGGAACCACGGCTGGATGGGCAGAGTGCGATGCCGCAGCGCGTGGAAGCCGGCGAAGAGGCCGAGCGCGAGCATCGCCATCGCGCAGGCGACCATGACCTGGAAGGCGATGTGGACGACGCGCGTGTCGGGCACCTCGTCGGCGGGGAAATCGTTCAATCCGACGATGACCGCATTCGGGTCGTGCGTGGCGAGGAAGCTCAAGCCGCAGGGGATCTCGAGCGCGTAGCGCGTCTCCCGCCGCTCGAGGTCGGGCCAGCCGCCGATGCGCAGCGGTGCGCACGCCTGCGTCTCGAAGTGGCCCTCCATGGCCGCGAACTTGGCGGGCTGCTGTTCTGCCACGATGCGGGCGGTGACGTCGCCGCTGAGCGGCTGCGCCACTGCGGCGACGCCACCGACCACGAGACAGAGGCCGAGCGCGCGGCGATGAAATGGATGTGCGGGATCGCGCAGCAGCATGAGCGCGTGGATGCCCGCCGCGCCGAATGCCGTCGCCATGAAGGCGGCGATCAGCATGTGGACCGTGTTCGTGATCCAGTAGGGATTGAGCATCGCCGCGACGGGATCGATCGAGACGGGCCCGCCGGGCGTGTGCTCGAATCCGAGCGGCGCATTCATCCAACCGTTGACGGCCAGCACGAAGAGCGCGGATGCCGCGCCGCTCACGGCGACCGCCACACCGGCCCACCAGTGGGCGCGGGGGCTGACGCGGTTCCAGCCGTAGAGGTAGATGCCGAGGAAGATGGCTTCGGTGAAGAAGGCGAAGCCCTCGAGCGAGAAGGGCATGCCGACGATCGCGCCGGCGTACTCCATGAAGCCGGGCCAGAGCAGGCCGAGCTCGAAGGAGAGCACGGTGCCGGACACGGCGCCGACCGCGAAGAAGACTGCGACGCCCCGAGCCCAGGCATGGGTGATGTCGAGCCAGACGGCGTCGCGGGTGCGCAGCCAGATGGCCTCCGACAGCACCATCAGGAGCGGCATGCCGATGCCGATCGCCGCGAACACGATGTGGAACGCGAGCGAGACCGCCATCTGCGAGCGGGCGGCGAAGAGGTCGGTCATGGAGCTGTGGCGGCGGGGCGGCGCTGCCGGGCGGTGCGCATCGTCACGCGATCAGGAGGCGGGTCGCGTTCAGCTCGGGATACCCTGGATGTAACCACGCAGGTGCCGGTTCTCGGACTCGACATGGCTGCGGAGCGCGTTCACGACGTCGCCGATCGACAGCATGCCCGCGAGTCGATCGTTCTCGACGATGGGCAGGTGGCGGATGCGGTTTTTCGTCATGATCTCCATCGCATACTGGAGGTCGTCGTCCGGCACGCCAACGATGAGGTCGCGCGTCATGGCGTCGGCGACGCGTGTCGTCTCCAGCGCCGCGGGCGACGCCGCGCCGAGCCGCAGCACGTCGCGCTCCGACATGATGCCGGCGATCTCGTCGCCCCGCGTCACCACGACCGCACCGATGCCGTGCTCCACCAGCACCTGCATCGCCTCCAGCACCGTGCGGTCGGGATGCACCGTGACGACGGACCCGCCCTTCCCCTGGATGATCTCCCGGATGCGCATGCCACCTCCCTCGGTTGAGGTATGTCTGTGCGACCATCCTGAACTGCGGGTGCCCCCACCCGTTTCACCGCTCGTCGCATGCCGCGCGGATCATGTCGCCGGCTCTTCCTCCGGCGGCGAGAAGTCGCCCGCCTTCACGACGGTGATCATCGACGGGTCGATGTGGCGGCGCATCGCCTCGACGATCCGGTCCGGCGTGAGGGCGCGGATGCGCTCTTCGAGACTCGAGTCCCAGGTCATGTCGCGGTCGAGGTAGAGCTTCTGCTCGAGGTCGCGCGAGAGCGACATGTCCTGCGCGCGGCTCATCTGGCGCGACTGGAGGTAGCCCTCGAGCGCGGCTTCGACCTCCTCGGCCGTGAAGCCGTCGCGCAGCATGCGGTCGATCTCCTCGCGGAATGCCTGCTCGAGCCGGTCGCGGTTCTCCGGCGCGTAGATCGCGTAGGCCATGAAGCCGCCGTCGTCGTCCAGCGGGTCGCCGCTGATGAACGAGCCGACGCCGTAGCTGAGCCCTTCGTTCTGGCGGATGCGCGTCGCCAGGCGCGAGTTGAGGAAACCGCCGCCGAGCATGTAGTTGCCGAGCAGCAGCGCCGGGTAGTCCGGATCGCTGTCCGGCAGACGCAGGTTCATCCCCCCGACGAACCAGGCGTTCGCCTTGTCCGGCGTCTCGATCTGGATGTCCTCAGCCGGAATCTCGCGATAGTTGGTCACGATGCGCTGGTAGGGTCGCTGGCTGCGCCAGTCACCGAACGTCGCTTCGACGATCGGCAGCACGGCATCGACGTCGAAGTCGCCGACGATCGACATCGAGCCGGCGTCCGCCCCGTAGAAGTCCCGATAGAACGCGCGCGCCTCATCGAGCGACGCCGCCTCGATACCCGCGATCTCCTCGACCACGGTCTCCGCGTAGAGGGGATGGTCCTCGGGCCAGGGATTGAGGTGGCGCTGAATCGCGCGGAACGCGAGCGCGTTCGGTTCGGAGCGTTGCTCCTCGAGCGCCGCCAGCCGCTCCTCGCGCAGCAGCTCCCACTCGGTCGCGTCGAAAGCCGGCTCGCGAAACACCTCGCCCACCAGGTCGAGTACGGCGGGGAGGTTCCCGCGCGTCGTCTCGATCGACGCGAACGCGCCGGTCACGCCGCCGCTCAGCGAGACGCGAGCGCTCAGGCGGTCCAGCTCGTCCTGGATCTGCTGCCGCGTGCGGCTCGTCGTGCCGCGCATGAGCATGGCGCCGGCGAGGCCGGCGGCGTCCGCGCGGCCGGTGAGCCCCTCGAGCGAGCCGTAGCGCAGGCGTATCGTGGCGACGACCGTCTCCCCGCGCGTCTCCTTCGGCAGGAGCGCGACCTCGAAGCCGGTCGGCAGTGTGAGCCTGCGCGTGCGCGCCTCGATGTTGTCCGGCGACGGGTCGAACTCCTCGCCCACGGCGACGTCCTCGCGCCCCCGATAGTCGCCGACGAGCGCATCGACGTCGGGCGCGGTCGGAATCTGCGCGCGATCCGGCTGCGCCGTGGGGATGAAGAGGCCCACGGTGCGGTTGGACGGCTTCAGGTACGCCTGTGCCACGCGCTGCACGTCGTCGCGCGTGACCTGCTCCAGGCGATCGCGATGCAGGAAGAACAGGCGCCAGTCACCCATCGATGCCCATTCGGTGAGCTGGAGCGCGATGCGCTCGGTGGAATTGAAGGTCAGCTCGATATCGCGCAGCAGCGAAGTCCTCGCGCGCTCCACTTCCTCCTCGGTGACCGGCTCGGTCGTCAGCAGCTCGTGGATGGTCGCGACCATCGCGCTGCTGGCGTCGTCCAGCGAGCGGTCCTGACGCACCTCGGCGAACAGCAGGAGCGGCCCGGCCTCACGCAGCTGGAACGACCACGCGCCCGTCGAGGCTGCCTTCCGGGTCTCGACGAGGTTGCGATACAGGCGGCCCGATGGATTGTCGCCGAGCACCTCCGCGAGCACGTCGATGGCGGCGTAGTCCTCGTGGGAGCCCGGCGGGATGTGGTAGACGTTCATCGCTACCTGTACGTCGCCGACGCGCTCGAGGCGGACGAGGCGCTCGCCGTCCTGCGTCGGCTCGCTGGTGTAGGTCGGGAAGACCGGATCGGAGGTGCGATCGGGGCGCGGGATGCGGCCGAAGGTCTCGCGCACGAGGCGCAGCGCCGTGTCCGGATCGAAGCGGCCGGCGACGACGAGCATCGCGTTGTCGGGCTGGTAGTAGCGCCGGTAAAAGGCCCGGAGCCGGTCGATCGGCACGTTCTCGATGTCGCTGCGCGCGCCGATCGTCGAGTGGCCGTAGCCGTGCGTTGGAAAGGCGGCGGCGAGCGTGCGCTTCATGAGCACGCCGAACGGCGAGTTCTCGCCCGCCTCGAACTCGTTGCGCACGACCGTCATCTCCGACGCGAGATCCTCGGCGGAGATGAAGCTGTTGACCATGCGATCCGCCTCGAGGTCGAGCGCCCACTCGAGGTTCTCGACCGTCGCGGGGAACGTCTCGAAGTAGTTCGTGCGATCGAACCAGGTCGTCCCGTTCGGCCGCGCGCCGCGCTCCGTCAGCTCCTGCGGAATGTTCGGATGGCGCGGCGTCCCCTTGAAGACCAGGTGCTCGAGCAGGTGCGCCATGCCCGTCTCGCCGTAGCCCTCGTGCCGCGAGCCGACCAGGTAGGTGACGTTCACTGTCGTCTGCGCCTTGCTCTGGTCCGGGAACAGCAGCACGCGCAGACCATTCGGCAACCGGTACTCGGTGATCCCTTCGACAGACACGATCGGCTCGGTGACCACGCTCGGCGGCGTCGTCGCAGCCGCGTCCGCGGTCGCCGTCGGCGGATTCGGCGCGGGCGACTCCGGCGTCGTGCCGCTGGCGCACGCGGCAGGGAGGATCGCCAGCAGGAGCATCGGCAGCCGGCGCATGCCGAAGTGTGACGGACTGGACATGGATCGGGCTCCGGTCGTGGATCGAAGCGAGGAGCGCGTCCCCGGGGGACGTGCGTGGCTCAGGTCGCGGGGGGCGACCGGCTCGAACATACGTCGAAGGCGCGCCCGGCGCAGCCCGTCCCGCGCCAGCGCGTCCGGGCACCCTGACTCTTTCGCGCGCGGACGGGCGAGCGGCACCTTCGAGGTTGCACCGGCGCGGTCACATCATCGCGACAGGTCCCGGCTGCGGTCATTTCACGACACCACAGCAGGAGCAACGATGCCGAGAACAACGCTCTTCGCGGTGACGCTCGTCGCCGCGCTGGCGGCCGCACTACCGGCGGCCGCACAGCAGTCGCTCGCGGGGCGCGAAGCCAGCGGGCGCACGGCGATGACCGACGACCAGCGCGCGATCGCGAATGTCGTCCACGAGCTGTTCGACGGCATGCGCGCCGGCGACAGCACCGCCGTGCGCAGCGTGCTCCATCCGCGCGTGCGCATGGTGACCAGCTCCCGCCGGGACGGCCAGCCCGTCGTCGCCGTCGAGGAGAGCCTGGACGGCTTCGTCGAGGCCGTCGGCACGCCGCACGAGGAGGTGTGGGACGAGCGCATCTGGGGTCTGCTCATCCGCACCGATGGCGACTTCGGCATGGCCTGGATGAACTACGCGTTCTACCTGGGGTCGCGCTTCAGCCACTGCGGCGTCGACCTCATGGAGCTGGTGCGCACCGCGGACGGGTGGAAGATCATCGGCCTCGCGGATACGCGCAGGCGGGAGGGGTGCGAGGTGCCCGCGAGCCTGGACTGAGCGATTGAAGACGGTAGACGGTAGACGGTAGATAGTATTCGTATACCGTATACCGGATACCGGATACCGTTTACTACCTGACGCGATCCTCCGCACGCGCTACCTTGCCGCCTATCCTGCAACCTCCACACGCGATGGGTGCCGCATGAATCGAGTCCGGGCGACGACGCGATACCGGCTGTTCGCACTGCCGGTCATCCTTCTGAGCGCTTCCTGCGCGGCCGGTGGCGTCGGGCCGGGAGCGCCCGGCCTCGACGATGATGCCGCGATGGAGCTCGCGCGGCGGGTGCTCGCCGACGTGCCGCTCGTCGATGGGCACAACGACCTGCCGTGGGAGATCCGGGAGTACGAGCCCGCACCGATGGACGTCGCCGCATACGACCTGCGCGGCCGCACGCCCGGCCATACGGACATCCCGCGGCTGCGCGAGGGCATGGTCGGCATCCAGTTCTGGTCCGTGTACGTGCCGGTGGCGGCGATCGAGGCGGGCGCGGCGCGCGTGCAGCTCGAGCAGATGGACATCGCGAAGCGCATCTTCGCGACCTACCCGGAAGTCTTCCGGGAGACGCCGAGCGTGGACGAGGCGATGGCGGCGTGGCGCAGGGGACACGTCGCCTCGGTCATGGGCATGGAGGGCGGACACGCGATCGAGAACTCGCTCGGAGCGCTGCGCTCGTTCCATCGTCTGGGCGCTCGCTACCTGACGCTCACGCACTCGGACAACATCGACTGGGCCGATTCGGGAACCGACGAGCCGGAGCACGGCGGGCTCACGCCGTTCGGCATGGAGGTCGTCCGGGAGATGAATCGCCTCGGCATGCTCGTCGATCTGTCGCACACCTCGCCCGCCACGATGAACGACGCGCTCGACGTGAGCGAGGCGCCCGTCATCTTCTCGCATTCCTCCGCGCGGGGCGTCACCGATCACCCGCGCAACGTGCCGGACGACGTGCTGCACAGGCTGCCGCGGAACGGCGGCGTCGTAATGGTCACCTTCGTGCCGCAGTTCATCAACGCCGAGGTGCAGCGCTATTACGACACGCCGGCATCGGAGCGGCCGGCGGGCCCCGCGCCGCGGGCTACGCTCGCGGACGTCGCCGACCACATCGAGCACGTGCGCCGCGTGGCGGGCATCGATCACGTCGGCATCGGCGGCGACTTCGACGGCATCTCGACCGTGCCCGTCGGCCTGGAAGACGTTTCGACGTACCCCGCCCTCCTCGCGGAGCTCGCGCGTCGCGGCTGGACGGCCGGAGAGCTGCGCAAGCTCGCGGGCCAGAACGTGCTGCGTGTGTGGCGGCGCGCCGAAGCGGTCGCAGAGCGACTCCAGCGGGAGCGCCCACCCTCGACCGCGACCATCGAGCAACTGGACGGCTGAGGGATCGCGGCCGCCCTCAAGAGCATTGACGAACGGCCCCGGCGGCAATACCGTTTTTCACCCCGAGTTCCACCACCTGATCGACGGCGTCCGCTTCAGAGCGCCGCTCCGATCGTATGATCCTGTTGGAGGCTTCATGAGACGCCGTATGTCCGTACGCCGGGCGGCTGCCCGGCTCCGTTTCGTCGTACCCGCCGCTTTCGTGGCGCTGGCGCTCGGGGCGTGCGGTGATGACGACCCGTCGGACCCGGGTGCCGACGAAGTAGCGGAGTGGTTCGAGAACGTCAGCGCCGGCCTGGGCGCCGAGGTCAGCATTGTCGACGCTTCGGCCCCGGAGGAAACGGGCGGCCCCGGCATCGCCGCGAGCCTGCTCGCGTCCTTCATCTCTGGCGGCACGACGCAGCTCGACGTCAGCTCGTTCGAGCAGTTCGACGGCCTGGTGCTGGCTCTCCAGGGTGTGCGCGGCCACGTCGCGATCGACTTTGGCAGCGACAGGTCGGACGCCACGATCTCGATCACGCTGCACGGCGACCTGCCCGCCGGGAATTTCGAGCTCCGGGTCGCGGGAAGGCAGGGCTCGCAGGTGGGCGACTACGTGACCATTCCGGTCAGTGTGGTCCAGGTCGGCACGGGCGACGTCCAGGTGAGCATCTCCTGGGACGCGCCGAGCGACGTCGATCTGTACGTGGTCGAGCCGGGCGGCGAGGAGATCTACTACGGCGATCCGTTCTCGGCATCGGGTGGCATGCTGGACCTCGACTCGAACGCCGGCTGCTTCATCGACAACGTGAACAACGAGAACATCACGTGGGGCGAGGATGCGTCGCCGCCGTCGGGCCAGTACACCGTCCGCGTGAACTACTGGGATTCCTGCGGCGTGAGCGCGACGAACTACGTCGTCACGGTCCGCCTCGAGGGTCAGGACACCCGCACCTACACGGGCACGCTGACCGGCGCGGGCGTCGGCGGCGCCGAGGGCGCCGGCTCGGTCGTCGCGACCTTCATCCGCTGACGTCTTCGGGAGCAACACGGACGACGTAACACGGAGAAGCCCCGCGGGCAGGTGCCCGCGGGGCTTTTTGCGTCCGCTACCTACCGCTCGAGCGGTCCCTTCCGGCCGGCCGGCTTAGAAGAGATCGCGGATGCGGTCTCGCACGCGGTTCTCCACGTCGCTGCGCGCGCTGTCGACCGCTGCGCCGATCGAATCGATCGACGGCAGCGCCGCGGGGTTCGCCGCCGTCGCCGAATCCCCGGCCGAGTCGGCCTGGCCGAGGCCGAGCCGGTCCGCGAGCGCGCGCGCACTCTGCTCCGCCAGCCGTTCCGCTTCCCGACGCCCGGCCTCGCGCGCGGCGTTCGCGACGTTCGCGCGCGCCCGGCTGAAGTCCGGCGTCACGTCCGGGCTGCGCCATGCCCCCGCCACGCGCACGCCCATCGGTACGTCGCCCGTGCTGTCGGCGGCCTGCGCGACGGCGCCGGCCAGCGCGGAGCCGGCGCGCGCCGCGATAGCGGCGGGTATGCTCGCCTCGACACCGAAATCGAGGCGTCCGTCGAAGCCGAACGAGCCGGCCACGCGCGCGTTACCGCTGGACGAGGCGAGCAGCGCATCGTCGAAGCGTACCATCGGGCCGGCAACGTCGAAGCCGCCCGTGAACTCGCGCAGGCGGAGCGTGTCGAACGCGGTGGAGCCGAGCCGTTCGCCGAGGGCGCGCATCACCGGCCAGCCGACGAGGGTGCCGTCGCGCAGCGTCGTCACGCCGCGTCCCTGGACCGTCTCCCGTACCGGCAGCATGCGACCGTCCAGCATCAGCTCGACGACGCCCGTCAGGTCGAGCCGCCCCTGCGCGCGCTCGCGGAACGACGTGAAGCGGGTGAGGAACGCGTCCGAGTCCAGATCCACCATCGTCGCCTGAACCAGGACGTGCATGCCAGTGGCCGACGCGTCGGACGCCGCACCCGCGGAGCTGCTCGTCGTCAGCACCGCCGCGACGTCGCCGCGCCCGCCCATCATGCCGAACGTCGCCTGCTCGACGAGCAGCCGCTCCGGCGTCGACGCGATCGTCGCGCGCACGTCCGTGTAGGCGACGCCACCGCTCAGCATCGTATCGATGCGCACCGTGCCGGTCGCACGCAGCGGCGGCAGTGAAGGCGGAGCGGCGCCGCGCTCGACCGCGAAATCCTCGGCCGCGCGCCCCTCGATCGGCGCATTCGCGAGGCGCGCGAAGACGAGCTGGCTGAACGTCGGCACGGGCGCCGGGCCGAGCACAGGCTCGAGATCGAAGCGCGTGCCGTGCACGTCGAAGCGCGCACCGGCGAGGTGCGCCGTGTCGCCGAGCGCGCGCGGCATCCAGTCGTTTACGGTCGCGCTCACGGTCAGCGCCTGTCCTGCGATCACGAGGCGCGTCGGCGCAAGCTGTACGCTGTCGCCCGCAAGCGTGAGCCGTGCGTCGTCGAGTGCGAGCGACTGGCCTTTCGCCGTCGTCGTCGTGAAGCGCTCGACGAGCACCGTGCCGGCGACGTGCGACGCGGCCGCGTTCGACGGCTGCACTTCGCCCGCGAGTCGAGCGTGCACGCGGCCGCGCATCGCGGGCACGCTGTCCGCCAGCAGCCCCGTCGCGCTCAGCGCGTCCAGTCGGAACGCGGCGTCGAGCTCGAACGCCACGATGGGATCGGCGAGCCGTCGCGCGCCGAACGAGAGTCGCAGCGGCTCCCCCAGTGTGCTGCCGGCGAGCCCCGCCGTGGCGACGGAGTCGTTCGCGAAGTCGATGTCTCCGGTGAGGCCTCCAAGAAGCTGCCCGCCCCCGCGCGCGACGGATACGTCGCGCAGCCGGAGCGTGCCGGCGATCGCCGGGAACATGTCGACGCCCATGGGACCCGTGACGGTGGCGCCGAGCGCCGCAGTGCCGCCGAGCGCAACGTCCTCGTCGCGCAGCGCCGCCGTGAAGCGCGCGGGCAGTGACGCGATCAGGCGCGCAACGTCGAACGGCTCGGCGGCCAGGCGCAGGTCGAGCACGCGCACGCTGTCGACGGCCGAGAGGCCGCGGACGCTGCCGCCGCCGTGCAGCACGACGTCCTGGAGCTCGACGCGCAGGGAGTCGACGTGCAGCACGCCGCTGTCGGCGAAGAGACGTGCCTCGTGGTCAAGGGCGAGGCGCACGCCGCGCGCGGTCCAGTCGTCGTCGCCCGGCAGGCGCAGCGCCAGCGAGTCGATCGCGATCCGGCCGACGACGCGCACGCTCTCAAGGCGGCCCGCGCGCACGTCGCCGGCCAGGCGCAGCGTCTGATCGATGCCGTCGATGCGGATCGCGCGGCCGGTGCGGGCGTCGTTCAGCACGATCGCGCCGCGCTCCAGCCGGATCTCGCGCACGTCGAACGACACGGATCCCGTAGCGGGCGCGGCCGCCGGCTCCGCCGCGGGCGCAGGCAGATTGGACGCGCCGGTGCTGTCGATCGCGATGTCGATGCGCGCGCCGACCAGCCGCAGCTCGTCGACCAGGACGCGGCCGCGCAGCAGCGGCAGGAGCCGCGGCCGCAGCAGGAAGCGCTCGACCGCGACGACCGGCGCGTCGGCCGCAGCCAGGCCCGCGACGGTGAGCCCCTCGAGCGAGATGCCGATGGGGAAGATCGACACGCCGACGTCGGTGATGCCAAGCTCGCGGCCGAGCTTCGCTTCCGCGCGCGCGGCGACGAGACGCGCCACCCGTTCGGATGGCAGGCTGATGGCCGCGACGAGGACGGCCGCCACCGGGAGCGCGACGAGAATCGCCGCGACGATCAGAAGACGCTTGCGCATTGGCTTGAAGAAGGGGGTGCTCGGGGAGAGCAGGACGGGCGTCCTGAGTGGAAGGTAACAGAAACGCCATCACTGGTGTAGCGGGGCCGGCCGCCGCTCAGCCGCGCGCCGCGACTCAGTGCTTCGGCGCGCGCGCCTCGATCTCCTGCAGCAGCCGGCTCGGCTCCACGGGCTTCGGCAGGAAGGCCGCACAGCCGGCGGCGATCGCCGCCGCGCCCACCGCCCCGTAGCTGTGCGCGGTCATCATCAGGATCGGAATGTCCTTCGTGGCGCGGTCCGCCTTCAGCTCGCGCGCCACCTCGACGCCGGTGCGATCCGGCATCGAGTGATCGAGCACGATCAGCGCGGGATGGTAGGCACGGGCGAATGCGAGGGCGGTGCGGCCATTTTCCGCGAGCAGCACCCGGTAGCCGTGTGCGCGCAGATACGCCGCGTAGACGCCGAGCATCTCGAGCCGGTCATCCACCAGTAGCACCTGCGGACCCTCGCCCTCGTTGTCCCAGTCGCCCGGAACCGCGGAGGTCCTGGCCTCGACTCCCGCGCCTGCGGCCGGCTGGTTTACGGGCCGAGCGGCGACCTGCGACGAACGCGCATTGGTCCACCTCGGCGCCGAAGGCGCGGTCCGGTAAGGCGCCGCCGCGTGGAAACGCGTCGCATCGGGTGCGGGATCCGGCGCATCCTCAACCCGCCACGCGCGCAGCAGGTACCCGACCGCCATACCGAGAGCGAAGCCGCCAAAAGCCGCGAGAAGAAGTGGCCAGTGCACTGTCGTCAGGAAGTCCATCGCAAATCCGCGGATTCGTGCTCACACCGGCGTCGCTCGTGACGTACACTGCCGCGTGTGCGCAGGTCCTTGCGTCTAAACAGACACCCCGGCCAGCACAGGCCGTGGGGGCATCGTCGCGTGCATGCGGCGACAGGACTCGAACATATGACCTCCGCCTCCGGAGGGCAGCGCTCGATCCCGCCGTCCGCATTGCCCCGGAGGCGACTTACCACCATTTTTGTAGTCCCTCCCCGAACCACCCCCTTCACAGGCAATCTGAGTATGCGCCCTCTCCGGGTGACACTCCGTCGTCTTGCCGTGGCCGTCGGTTTCGAGGGACTTCTGCTGGGGCTGTTCGTGGCCGTGCCCTATGTGGCCCCTGCCTTCGACCCGATTGGACCTTACCGGCTCCTCGTTGCCGTCGCGGCGTTCGCGCTGGCGCTCGCGATCGGCTGGCACTTCCGGCGCGGCCGAATGGTTTACGCGCTGGGGGTGCTCCTCGCCGCCGCGACGGTGCCGCTGCTGCCGACCGGATCACTTGCCTGGCTGTTGGCGGCGGCGCTGGTTCCCCTGAACTTCGCTGTGATCGGTGTGCTTCCCGACCGCGGCATCGTTTCGCTCGGGGGCGGCATCCGCTTCGCGGCGCTCGGCGTCCAGGCTGTGACGGTGGCGGTTTTCGCGCTGATCGATCCACCCACCGCCGTCCCTGCGGGTCTGCCGGTCCCACCGCACGTCGCGGTCTGGATCGCCTACGCCATGGGTTTGGTCGCGCTCGGCATCCGCGCCGCGGTGGGCGGCGGCGCACCCGCGCGCGGCCTGCTGTGGGCCACCGGCGCGACGCTCGCCAGCTACGCGGGCCTGGGCGGTGGCACGCTCTGGCTGCTGGCCGGCGGCGCCGCTGCGCTCGTCGCGGCCGGCATACGGGACGCGTACGCGCGGGGATTCCGCGACCGCCTCACCGGTCTTCGGTCCCGCCGGGCGCTCGATGAAGAGCTGGAGCGAATCTATGGGCATTACACGCTCGCCATCGTGAGTGTCGACCATCTCCAGACCATCAACGACGGACTCGGCCGTCACACCGGTGAGCAGGTACTGCGCATGGTCGCGAAGCGGCTCGACGCGACGCGGGGCGGTGCGGTCGCCTACCGGTACGGCGACGAGGCGTTCACTCTGCTCTTCAAGGGCAAAACGCTGGTGGAGGCGCGGCCCTGGCTGGAGAGCGCCCGCAAGCGGATCGAGGAGGCGCAGTTCATCCTCCGCGACCCGGCCCGGCGGAAGGGTCGCAGTGCGCGCGGGAAGGAAGTACCTCGCAAGCGGCTCAAGGTGACGGTCAGCATCGGCGCCGCCACCCGCGCCGACGGCGCGGCGCCGCTCATCGTGACGAAAGCCGCCGAAACGGCGCTCCACCGTGCTCGGGAGCACGGCCGGAATTCCGTGATGGTGTTCTAGGGAAAAAAAAAGCCCCGCGGGCAGCTGCTCGCGGGGCTTTTCTCATGCGCCCGACAGGATTCGAACTCCCGACGGTTCTGATCCGTAGTCAGACGCTCCATCCAGCTAAGCTACGGGCGCATCGTCATGAAAAAATCCCACAGCAGACCGGTTGCGGGACTTTTCATTTCAATGCACCCGACAGGATGCCCACGTCTTTCCAATCCGCGGCGGAATCAGCGGATCCGGTCGTAGCTCGTGCCGTTGTAGCGGAGCACCAGGTGCCGGCCGTTCGTAACGACCTGTGTGGCATTGTAGGAGATCAGGGTGCCCGCGGTTCCATCCGCATTCTCGACGCCGACCGTCGCGCTCGATCCGAGGGCGCGGCTCGCGTCATCCGGGTGACTCAGAGTGTGGAAAATGAACACGATGTCGCCGGGGAGCAGCGCCAGGACTGCGTCCTCGCCAGTGAAAAGCCGCATCTCCACCGTGACGGAGCCCCTGCCAAAGCCCACGCCGCCCCAAAACGAGACCCCGCGATACTCGATCGCCGTCGAGACGGCATCGCTCGAGTAGTAGACGTCGCCCGCCACGGACGGATCGAGGTCGTCCCAGAAGAGGGCGAGCAGGGCGTTGGGGTCCGCCGCGGTCGGTATCGTCTCGTTGATATAGTTATCCGACGCACCACCCGCACCGGCCATCGAAGTCAGTCCATTCGAGGCCACGTTTACGTGGGGGTAGAGAACGCCGAAGAACTCGAACGGAGCCGCGAGCGCAATCGCCTGGAAGCAGTTGTCGCATGCAGATACCAAGGTCAGCAGCGTGGCGAGCGGCGCATAGAGGGAACTAACCGCGAACTCGTCGCTGACAACGGCCTCGAGTGTACCGCTGCTCGCGGTCAGCCGAGCGGTACCGGCGAGATCGATGCTCACGCTGTCGAAGATCGCGACGCCGGCCGTCGGTACGACGGTCGTCTCTCCCCAGAGCTGTGCGCCGGCCTGCGCGGAAATCGAGACGCCGGACGTGTCGGTGGTGACCACGTTGCCGACGGCATCCATCAGCGAGACCTGCGCGGCCACATTCTGCTGGATCGCATTCGCCGCCGCCGGCTGTACGGTGAAGACGATCTGCGACGCATTGAACCGCACCTCGAGTTGCGCCAGCGTCACATCGGGTCCGCCATCGATCGAGGGCACGACGACCGAGAGGCTCTTGATTTCGCCCGTGTTCGATCGGAACGAGGCCGTGGTCGCACCGTCCGGATCCGTCGGGTCCGGCTGCACGACCGTGTTGCCGGTGCCGGTCAGGGTGAGCACGACGTCACGGCCTACCATCGGGTAGCCGTTCCGATCCCTCAGCTGGATGGCGACCTCGACGGACGTGATGTCGTCGGCCGGGACGTTTGTGCGGCTCAGGCGGACCGGGGAGCGGGCAGGCCAGGCTGTCTGGGCAACGACGACATCGGTCGCGTCGCTGTGGATGCCGACCGACGCCGTGATCGTCGCGGTACCATCGCCGACGGCGGCGACGCGGCCATCCTCGTCCACTGTCGCCACGGTCTCGTCCGACGAGGCCCATGAGAACGACACGCCCGGAATCGGCGCGCCGCCGGCGTCGACTGCTTCGGCGACCAGATCGACCGTCGCATCGATGGCGAACAGACTATCCGCGGGTGACACGACGACGGATGAGACCGAACGCTCGACCATCACGTCCGCTTCTCCTGCCACGCCGGCCGCCGTGGCCGTGATGACGGCCGCGCCGTCACCGGTGGCCGTCGCCACGCCGCTCGATGCGATCGTGGCAACCCCATGATCGGACGACAGCCAGAGGAACTCGATCCCTTCGATCTCGTCACCATCCTCGTCGAATGCGACCGCGGTGAACGTTGCCGTGGCACCGAGCGCCGTCAGCGTTCCCGAACCGGGAGTCACCTCGATGGTTTCGATGGTCGGTGTGGCGGGACTCGTGGGATCGTCGTCCCCGCAGGCGAGCGTGAACATCGACGGGATCATGAGCACGGCGAGCAGCCGACGCAGGGAATTCTTCGACATAGGTCATCGAGGGAAAAGGACTCGCAAGCAGGAAGGGTAGGTGTGCTTGCGGCTCCATAATAGACGGCGGGAACAACGAGCTACAAGAACGATGTTGGCAGTACCGGCGCGCGAGCCGGCTCGCAGAATGAGTCGTTACGCTTTGGCTCGGCTTACGGATCGAAACGTTACCCGGGGTTGTTCTCGGCGTGTGAAAGAACCGAGCCCCACTCGCCTGAAACCGGCGGTGGAGCTCTCGTCTACATCATGCGCCCGACAGGATTCGAACCTGTGACCTCTGCCTCCGGAGGGCAGCGCTCTATCCAGCAGCGCTCTATCCAGCTGAGCTACGGGCGCGCGACGGGAAGCGAATAAGCCGAGTTCTGTGACGGCACTCCTGTCGGCGTGCCGCGCGGACCATTTCTCTCGGCCGACGATTGCTCGCCGGCTCCAGCAGCCTACCCGGGACTAGGACGGCGCGGGCCGCGCCTCATCCCTGTTTGGCCTTGCTCCCGGTGGGGTTTGCCATGCCGTCCCTGTCACCAGGAACGCGGTGGGCTCTTACTCCACCGTTTCACCCTTGCCTGTCCGGCTCCGCCTTCTGCTCGCGCGCGACTTTGACGCCGGAGCGACCGGCGATCGAATACGCCGTTACTCCGCCACGCGCACGCGCACCAGCAGTGCCCGTGGTTGTCCCGCCAGGAACCGCACTGCGAGAACGTGGCGGCCCGGCGGAAGCGGGTACTTCTCCCGGTCCCGGCGTCCTACGGTATAGCCGGCGAGGGTGGCAGCTCTATCGACCGCAGCTCGGTGACTCGCGTACCGATACGGCTCTCCATCCAGCGACAGCTCCACCACGTACCCGATCGTGTCGACCGTCCCCTGCTGGAGCAGAGGACGCGTCTCCAGGCGGATCAGCGCCGGTCCGTCGATCGCTACCTGGAGGCTGTCCGCCTTCGGAAGCAACCACCACTTCTGCGCGCCCTTGTCTTCACGCTCGAGCGAAACGCGCTGGGCCCCCTCCAGAGTCAGCGACTCCCAGTCGATGCTCGCCGGCCCCACCTGCCCCGAGAGCCAGGAGGCGGCGACAATGACGAGGAGAGCGGCGGCCAGGGCGAGAGGAACCCGCAGGCGACGGAGCATTTGCCGCCCTGGGTGGAGCGATCGTTGTATCGCCGGCCATACCTGTCGGCGCGCGCGGTCCAGGTCGTAAGGGAAGTCGATCTCCACCCAGGGCAATCCGGCCATATTCACGCCCGTGATCTCGACCTCGGCCAGAATGCTGCGGATCGCCTCCGTGACCCACGTTTTTTCACCGCCGGCCGTGATGATCGCCTCGGCACGGCGCTTCAGCGCGATCGCGCCCTCACCGTCCAGCCTGATGATACCGAGGTTCTCGCCGCGCGCGCCGGTCTCGGGGAAATCCTTGCCGAGGTCGACGATCCGGCTTCCGCGAAGCCCCACTTTCGTCTGTTCGGAGCCTCCATGGCTCGTCGAATCGTAGGCCAGCGCGCTGCCATTCACCCGCTGGAGTCGCTTCAGCACCTCGGGGTGGAAGAGCACGTCGCAGTTGAGGAGCATCACGCCTTCTTCGCTCAGGTGATCGGCTGCAAGCCACAGCGAGTAGAGGCTGTTCGTGGCGTCCGGTCGCTCGTTCACCACGTACTCGACGGAATCGCCGAGGACGGACCTGATCTGATCGGCGCCGTGGCCGACGACGACGACCACGGGCCCGATTCCTTCGGCCGAGAGTGCCTCGAGCTGGTGCTCGATCAGCGTGCCCCCGCCGACTTTCTGAAGTGCCTTCGGGCGGCCTTTGGCCTTCGGTCCGAGGCGGCTTCCCATGCCCGCGGCCAGAATGATCGCCTTCATCAGGTCCCTCCGGTCGCGACAGTCGGCGCGTCAAACTCGGTCATGGTCCGCCCCGCCCACACGCGGAATTCAGCACGACCGCCGCTGAAGCGCACCCGTCCATCCTCCAGGTAAACGGCGCGGTCGAGCTGCACGGCCATGCGCGGGTCGTGCGTGATCCAGAAAGTGGTACGACCCCGGGTGGCCTCGAGCAGCAATGCTTCCAGCTCCTCGGCCGCGCGCGCGTCCAGTCCGGTTGTCGGCTCGTCGAGCAACCAGATCGAACCGTTCCGCAGTAGCCCTCGGGCGATTGCAAGCTTCTGCCGCTCACCGCCCGAGAAATGCCGGCCCCGCTTGCGGACGACGGTGTCGAGCCCCTCCGGAAGCCGCTGGAGCAGATCGATCGCTTTCGCCCGTCTCAACGCATCGAGTACCTCGGCGTCCGAGGCATCGGGACGTCCGAGCACGAGATTTTCCCGGACGGTCGCGCCGAAGAGCACGGCGTCCTGGAATACGACGCTCATCTGCGCCCGCAACGACGCGATGCTGTAGCTGCGCAGGTTACGGCCGTCGAGTAGAACACTCCCCTCCGTCGGGTCCGCGAGGCGCAGGACGAGACGAAGCAGCGTCGACTTGCCCGCCCCGTTGCCACCCACGACCGCAACGCGTTCGCCCGGTTCGACACGCAGATGGACAGTCCGCAAGGCCCAGCGACGACTTCCCCGGGCCTTGCGAGGTGAACGGAGCCCGACGCCGACGAACTCGACTGCACCGAGCAGCCCGTCCGCGGCGACCGCGTCGGACGCGTCGGCGATGTCCGGCTCCCGCAGCATCAACGTACGCAGCCGGTCGGCGGCGGCGATGGTCGTACCCATGCGCGCGGACTGGCGCGCGAAGCGGAAGAACGGTGCGTAAAGCGATCCGGCGTACGACGCGAACAGCACCAGCTCACCAGGCGTCATGGCGCCCGTCAGAACCCGTTGTGAGCCGACGATCAGGATCGCCGCCAGGCCCAGGCTCACGATCATTTCGACGTCCATCAGCATGCGGGACGACAGCCGACGGACCTTGCTCTCCTGCTTCAGACTCTTGGCATTGATCCGCTCGAACGCGCCGCTGCCGGACGCGTCGCGCCGGAACGTCTGTACTTCGCGGATCGCGATGAGCTGCTCCGCGACGAGAGCGGCGAGCTTTCCCTCGCGCCTGCGATTCTTGCGGGCGGCGCGCTTCACTCTGGTCCCGCCGCGCACCATCACCAGCAGCGCGGCGGTGCCGGCGACTGCAACCACCGACGCCAGTACCAGGTCCACCCACAGGAGCACCAGCAGGACGGCAATGAAGGTCAGCAGCGTCTGGAGGAAGCGAGTCAGGATGTGGTTCACACCCTTGCGGAGCCGCGCCGTGTCGTGAACGACCCGAGTCAGCAGCTCCCCCTCGCTCTTCCGCTCATGAAATCGCAGCGACTGGAGGAGCACATGGCGGAACAGGTTAGCCCGGAAGCGATAGAGCACCTGATTGCCAACTCCGACCAGGATCATGACCTGACGATATTCCAGCGCCGCCGCCGCGCTCGCGATCAACAGGAAGAGGAGGCCAGCCGCCACGGGACGCACTGGCACCGAGACGGCACCGGTCAGACCATCGAGAATCCATTTCAACGGCCACGGTTGGGCAAGTCGCAACAGCAGGAGCAACAGGGCGAGGGAGCCGCCCCAGGCGAGCTTGCCATAGCTGCCCCGCAAGAATGGCCGAAGCAGGTCGAGGGTGGCCCGAAGCTCCGAAATCTGTCGGAGTAGCTTCCACTTGCCGCGCGAGCCCATCAGGACGTCACACTCTCCAGCGGCCGGACGGGAACGAGGCCGAGCTCCTGTAGAATCCATTGCTCCGCGCGATGAGTCGCAGTGCCCGGCGAGTAGAACAGGTCCTTCGCCATCGCGCGTCGCGTCGGGCCATGCGCAGCGGGGTTTTCCAGGCTCCGCTCCACTGCAGCGACCGCCTCGTCCGGCCAACGCGCCACTACGCCCGCGTGACGACCCCAGGTCTGGTCGTCGAACCGCCCCTTGTTGCTTGCCGCAGCCGCGCGGATCAGCTCCGGTACGTCCAGGAATACCATCGGCCGGTCGAGCAACGAGTACTCGCTGCTCACGGAGGAGGCGTCCGTGATCAGCAGGTCCGCCGCATACAGATAGGGCACCACGTCCAGGCCGTGAGCCATGCGCGTGTGGTCGTCCAGCAGCTCCTCGATTTCGGCACGCCCCGGTTCCGCACGGTTCCGTGGATGGTCGTGCAGCTTGATCAGGATGTCGTAGTCGCCGCTCGCCCTCAGGCGCCGTATCACCTCCGGACCCACGGTTTCGAGCGAGTTGTATTTCTGTCCGGTGGGTGCATAGAGGATCACTGGCCGGGAGCCGTCGAAGCCCTCGCCGCGCAGGATCTCCTCGCGGTCGAGGGAGCCGTCGACGAGCCTGTCCACCTTTGCGAAGCCGGTCGGCACGAGCCGCGCATCGCCCGGCCTGAACAGCTTGCTCTCCACGAAGGCGCGCATCATGTACGGCCCCGCAACGAACAGGCTATCGAAGATCAGGACATCTCTCCGCACCGCCATGTTACGGAACGACAAACCGTGGAAGACCTGGACACGCTTTCGATCCTCCTTCGGAAAGAAACCGGAAATGTGGGCACTGAACACGATGTCGTAGCTGCGGTGCTCGATCTCAGGCTGCTCGATCACCGCATCCGCCGAGACATCGAAGGGGGCGTACAGTTCCGCGGCGCTCAGCGCGCCCAGACCTTCTTTGTCCGCTTCGCGCCCGCCGGACAGGTCGATGTGAATGTCGTCACGTTGTGACAGGCGTCGATAGATCGGCTGAAAGGACAGGAAATGCACCGGAGCGTAGCCGGCGAACAGAATTTTTTTCATCGCCTGTACGCAAGCTGGAGGAAGCCGGTGGTGCGTCGGAAATCCTCCTCGTCACCGGTGCCTCCTGCGGTCGAGCGGGACAGGTCCTGGAGCTGATGAGCCGCACCAACGCGTGCAGTGAAAGTCCTGGTCACATCCAGGCGGAGTTCGCCGCCGAAGGTGTTCCTGCGCTGAACTCGCCCGCCGTAGACGGGATCGACCCCCTCCTCAGCGAGATATGCGCGATCCCGCCACTCGTATCCGAACAGAAGCCTCGCGCCGCGGGACAGCCGGACAGCCGTCTCCACGCTCAGCTCATTCTGGAAGAAGTCGCGCTCAAGCGATTGAGTCGTGACACCAAACGTCTGCCACACGGGCTCAGGCGTCCCGTCGTGGAATGCACGAATCCGGGTTCCACCGAGCTCCATATCCAGCCAGCGTGCCAGCTCGACCTCGATCTTCAGCCTTCCACCCAGCTCGCTGCGATCGCGCCATGGAAAATCCCGCACGGTCCGCCGTCCGCCGAGCGCCCGCAGCTCGACGTCGACCGAGCGACCCCCGCGCCTTCCTTCGAGCACCTCACGCATGTAACTCACCCGCCCTTCCAGTGATTGCTGGACACCGGCTGCGTACACGGGCTGGCTGGATAGGTCGGCGCCGGAGAGATAGTTACGCCGGAACTTGGACGGAGTGAATCCGACCTCGACCCCGAGCTTGTCACGCGAGCTGAGCGATTGGACCGCGTCGACCCCGAAATCCACATGAGTGCGCCGAGGGTTGAGAGCGTGCACGTCCACTTCCAGGCCTGAGCCCAGACTGAGCTTGCGCCCGAGAGCGCCGCGCCCGCGAAGCTCGCCGGCCAGCTCGACGGTGGCAACCAGGTCGAATGCGGAATTCATGTCCGCGTACTGGGTGCCCCCCGCGTCCAGGCGCTCCTTTCCGGAATCCGTGAGCCTAAAGACGTTGCTATCGTACTCGGTGGCCGCCTCCATCTGCCAGCGCGCGCGCCAGGGCTCGCTTTGCGAATTCCCGCCCCGCCAAGGCTCGCTCTGCGAACTCGCCCCCGAAACCCTGGCTGGCTCGTCTGCCTGCTGGGCGGCCAGCCCGTACGGCGGCGCAAACAGGAGCGCGCCCGAGAGGGCGAGGCATACACAATCCGCACGTGGCGCGGCCCGAAAGCTCCTGCGTCGGTTCGACATCTTCGTCGCTCGCTGGGTTGTGGTGTCGGTGTGGATGCTTCGTGTCGATGCTGCGGAGCACGACTACAAGAACGACACCGGATGCCTCTGCGGGAGCCTCAGCAAGGGCAGACGCCCTTGCCGTAACGACTTAGGTGCTCGGCCTGGTTACCAGCCGGCGGTCAGCCCGACGCTCCGGTCGTCGCGTTTCGGTACAAACGGTTCCGAAACAGGGCACGTTTTGCGGGGCACGAGCAAAGTGAGCGTCGGGGAAATCCCGGACCATCTTGGATTCAGGTTCTGGGCTTTGGTTTTCGACCATGCGCCCGACAGGATTCGAACCTGTGACCTCTGCCTCCGGAGGGCAGCGCTCTATCCAGCTGAGCTACGGGCGCGCGACGGGAAGCGAATAAGCCGAGTTCTGTGACGGCACTCCTGTCGGCGTGCCGCGCGGACCATTTCTCTCGGCCGGCGATTGCTCGCCGGCTCCAGCAGCCTACCCGGGACTCGGACGGCGCGGGCAGCGCCTCATCCCTGTTTGGCCTTGCTCCCGGTGGGGTTTGCCATGCCGTCCCTGTCACCAGGAACGCGGTGGGCTCTTACTCCACCGTTTCACCCTTGCCTGTGCCCGAAGGCCATCGGCGGTCTGTTCTCTGTTGCACTTTCCGTCGTCTCTCGACGCCCGGCCGTTAGCCGGCACCGTTGCCCTGTGGAGCTCGGACTTTCCTCGACCGGCTCGAAGCCGGACGCGGTCCACACTCGCTTCCCGCATTCTCAAACAGCGGCCTTCACGACGAAGGGCCGTCCGGTCGGTTGCCGGCCGGCCCCTTCAGTGCGCCCGGAGAGATTCGAACTCCCGACCTTCTGATCCGTAGTCAGACGCTCTATCCAGCTGAGCTACGGGCGCATTCCCCTGAAACAGACGGCCCTGCTGCGCCGGTTGTAGCCGGCTGCAAGGCCGTGTTCGAGGAGCCTGAAACTAACGGGATTCGGGGGCTCGGTCAACCTGGTTGGGGCAGCGGAGTTGGGGATCTCGAGGGCAGGCGGACGGTTTGGACGGTCGGCGTTCTTTGTGGGTAGTCAGACAGCCGCTTCTGCTGCGTCGATGCGAAGCATTCGGTGATCAGTCAGGCGCCTGGATGGGTTGGCGCGAAGCGTTCGGACACACGCGGGCACGTGTGAGAAAGCCTTGTCCGCAGAAGCGCTGGTGTCCGAATGCAGCCCCTGGAAGCGCGGATCCGGCCGACCGATTACCGAATGCAACGCTCCAGCCTCGCAGTAGCGCCCGACCTGTGGAACCCGGGCCCCGACGCCGCGCCCGGGCGCTACAGACCTACCTCCCCGGCTCGGAGATCTTCTCGACGGTGCGCTCGACTTCCTTCTCGTCGCGGGCTTCGAGGGCGAGGTCGGCCTGCGCGATCATGCCGATGACCTGCTCGTCGTCACCGACGATCGGAATGCGTCGGACCTTGTGCTCGCGCATCAGCTCCATGACGCGACTGACGTCGTCTTCCTCGCGGGCCGTCGCCACGCGGCCAGCGGACATCGCCTCGTCGACGGTGCAGTCGGCGCTGTTGTGCCCCTCGGCCACGTGACGCAGTGCGATGTCGCGGTCGGTCACGATGCCCACCAGCCGCTTCGAGCCGGAGTCCGACACGACGGGAATCGCGCCGATGTCGCTGTCGCGCATGATCGACGCGGCGCGCTGGAGCGTGTCCTCGCGCGTCACGAATTGGGGGTCTCGGGTCATCAGGTCTCGGGCCTTCATGGGCACCTCCAAATGGCGGTTTCACACACACTTGCAGCCGTGAAGCAGGGTGCAAGGCACGTGCCCCCGGGTGAGGTGAGGTGAGGTGAGGTGAGGGGCGCCATGGCGACAGAGGCACGGGCGCCGGACAGCGCTACCAGGCGCCCAGGTGGTGCAGGTGCACGGGGACGACGAGCACGGCGGCGAGGGCGACCGCGGCGGCCTGGAGCCTGACGTTCCACGGTGGCTCTGAGGGCCACCACTCGGCGCGGCGGCCGATCCAGTAGAGCGCGGACCCGCCGGCGTGGATGGCGGCCGCGACGAGCAGCGTCCACGCCGACAGGCCCTCGCCCGCGAGCATGAGTCCGACCGGTGCCACGAGCAGGAAGGCGACGACGGCCAAGGCGGCTTCGGTGCCGGTCTGGCGCGGCGAGCCGTCGGCGCGTCGGAACGGCTCGACCTGGTTGCCGAGCATGAGCGCGAGCTGCGCGGCGACGACGCCGACGAAGGGCGCGTAGAGCGGGTCGCCGAGGCGCAGCGCACCGGGCACCTGCCAGAGCGTCTCGAAGGAGTTGTTGAGCGCGTAGAGCAGCACGGCGACGATGCTAACATAGAACATGGCGAGGACCTGGTACTCGGCTTTGGGTTCCCTGCCGACGTGCCTCAGGTAGGCGCGCACCGAAAGGACGCCGAGCAGCGCGATGCCCGGCGCGACGGTCCATTCGGGTCCGCCGAGCGCGTACGCGCCGTAGAAGAAGAGCGCCGCGGCCATGGCGCCGCTCGCGCGAATGAAGCGGAAGCGCCATGCGATCAGCGCGACGATCAGGATGATGAGAAGCTGCGCCACGAGCTGCTCGCCGATGAATGCCGCCGACCTCGGCGTCATCTTGATCAGGAGGTAGTAGGTGATCAGCGGCACAAGCAGGTTGTCGCTCCCCTCGAGGCTGATGCCCTCGAAGAGCGAGACAATGAGCGAGATCTGGAGCGCGATCAGCACGCTCGCCGCGGGCTCGATCCGCGCGAGCAGGAGCAGCGGCAGGTGCGCGACCAGGAACGTCGACAGGAAGAAGACGGTGGATCCCTCGATCGAGCGGCGATCGCGCTCCACGTCGTAGATGGTCCGGCCGTAGGTCGCGCCGAGCACGGCCGCGAGCGCGTCCGAGACGACCAGCGCGAGCACGGCGATCAGGTAGAAGACCGGACGGTCGCGCCCGATCAGGTAGATGAGGCAGACGGCGATCGGGTAGTACAGCTCGCCGCTCGAGCGACGGGCCACGCCATGGATACTGCCGAGCACTCCGACGCGCCTCGTGAGCCACAGCAGGGCCAGCATCGTGCCGGTGAGGACGAGCACCACCCAGCGGGACTCGAAGATCCAGGGGAAGGTGGCGGCGATGAGTCCGCCGCCGAAGTGCACGAGCTTCCGCGTCCACTCGACGGGCGGATCGCCCAGGCGTCGCCACGCCTCGGCCATGCCGAAGACGGCCAGGAACAGGAGCGTGACGAGGGCCGCGCGCGCGAGCTCGCTCGTCATGCGACGACCTCGTCGACCCGGAGCGTCTGGTAGAACCACGCGCGGTCGGTCGCGTGCAGCTCAGCCGCCAGATCGTCGAGCGGGCGCACGCGGTCCCGCAGCGCCGGCGGGCGCGAGCGCGGCACCAGCATGTTCCAGTAGACCAGGCGCGCGCCCGGCCGCGCGTGTCCGACCAGCCCGGCGTAGGCGCGCTCGTGCTCGGCCGGACTCATGTACTCGAAGATGTCCGAGAGGTTGAAGCCGTCGAACGGTCCGGGCGCCTGCTCGGCCGGTCCCCGGAGCAGGCGGATGCGGTCGAGCCGGTCGCGGATCGCGCCGAAATGCTCGCGGCGCAGGTACGCCGGCAGCGCGTTGCGCGCGAAGTTGTCGGTCAGGATATACGCCAGATACGGATTGGTCGCGGTCGGGAGCGCGGTGAGCGCATAGCGGGTGCGTGCCAGGATACGCTCGCCGACCGTGCCTTCGACCTGATCGAAGAACGCGGGATCGCGGCCGAGCCGTCCCATGACGAAGCGACTGAAGAAGACGCGGAAGACGAGGCGCCAGCGGCGCGTGTCCCACACGTCGCGGTAGAAGGCTTCGCGCGCCGCGCGATCGTGCGGTGCGAGCAAACGGCCGACACGCGCGCGCGAGTGGACCAGCGGCAGGACGCGCTCGCGGAACACGCCGAAGTAGCGCTCGAACTTGCCGACGTGGATCGCGCCGCGCTCGATCCAGTCGGGGTGCGCGTCCCAGAACGTGCGCGCGTCGCTCGACATGTGCTGCCGCAGCGAGCCGTAGGCCGCGAGGCGGTCCCCCGAGGGCTCGACGCCCAGGAACCGTAGCAGCTCGTCGTACTCGAGCGCACGGAACGCCGCAATGCGCAGCTCGACGCACGCGAGCTGGGCGGCGCTCAGGTCGACGGCCACGACTTCGGCGGGGTCGAGCGTGAGCAGCGCGAGCGCGTTGTCCCCCGCCGACGCGATCGAGAGCAGCCGGCCGCCCCGCGCGACGGGCGCGAGCGCGCGCAGCAGCACGTTCGCGTCTTCCCACACGCTGGCGTAGCGGATGAAGTCGAACGAGGCGCGCCGCGCGATCGTCATGTCAGCCGGCAGGCGGCATGCTGGAGTCTGCAGCGTCCGACGGCGGAGCGACGCGACCGAGGAGCTGGTGCGCGCGCGCGAAGTCGCCGGCGCACAGGGCGCCCACGATCGACAGCTCGCCGCCGAGCGCGGCGGCGGCGGTGATCTCGGCCAGCCGCGCGGCCCGATCGTCGCCGACACAGTCCAGGATGGCCAGGCATTCGCGCGCCGTCGGCAGTCGCGTGCCGCCGCCGACCGAGCCGATGATCAGGTTCGGCAGCGTGACCGCGGCATAGAGGGAGCCGTCGGCGGTCGTCTCCATGCGGGTCACGCCCACGCTCGCCTCACTCACGCAGGCGACATCCTGTCCGCAGGCGAGAAAGACGGCGGCGATCGCGTTCGCGACATGGCCGCTCACGCCGATGGAACCGCTCTCGACGCCCCCGACGAAGCTCATGCGCCAGTAATCGGCGATGCGCTCGGGCGTCGTGTGCAGACGGGCTTCCACCAGCTCCCGCGGGAGCACGACCTCGGCGGTGACGTTGCGCCCGCGCGTCTCCCTGAAGGACTGGCTCGTCGCCTTCTTGTCCCCGGACATGTTCGCCTCGAGGAACCAGTACTGCGGCGTGACGGGCGTCACGCGCAGGATCTCCTCGCACACCGCGGCCGTGCAGAACGTGACCATGTTCTGGCCGCCGGCGTCGCCGGTGTGGTAATCGAAGATGACGTAGACGTTGTTGGCCTGGATGTGGACGCGCAGGTCGAGAAGGCGGCCGTGACGGGTGTGCCGCGCGGCGACGTCGCGCAGGCGCTCGAATTCACCCGCGATCCAGGCGGCGAAACGAACGGCCTCGACCAGCCGGGTGAACGCGAAGCCGGGGGCGCGCTGGACCTTCTCGGCGGTGACCAGGCAGGAAGCGCCGCCGGCCTGCGTGATGATGCGCGCGCCGCGGTCGTAGCTGGCGACGAGCGCGCCTTCGGACGTGGCCAGCGGCACGTAGAAGTCGCCGCTGGCGTGGAGGCCGTTCACGCGCAGCGGACCGATCAGGCCGGTGGGAATGCGGGTCATGCCGATGTAGTTCTCGATGTTGCCGCGCAGCGACTCCGGATCCGGATCGGGCTCGGCGCCCGAGAGGCTCGCCAGCTCGTGGCCCATCGCGGCGAGAAACGCGCGTCGCTGGCGCACCGCGTCGGCATCCCACTGCCGCGACGCGGGCACCGGCGGCGGGATCGGCCGGTCCTCGGCGGACGTCGGCGCGAGGCGCGCATTCAGCTTCTCGATGTCCTGGCCGCGGCTCAGGCGACGTGTGATCTCGCGCGCGTGGTCGTGCGGTATCGGCATGTCTCGTTCAGCTCCTTGCGTCGTGCATCGGAGGGAGGGACGACGTGGCTGTCGCTCGGGCAGCGTCGTGCTGGCGCCGGAGCCGGTCGCCCGGCCACCAGTTCCACCTGCCGCCCAGGCGCAGGAGAGCGGGGCCGATCGCGAGGCGTACCAGCGTGGCGTCGACCAGCACCGCGACCGCGAGGGCGAAGCCGAGCACCTTCACGAACAGGAAATCGCCGAGCGTGAACGCGCCGAAGACGACGACCATGACGGCGGCGGCGCTGGTAATGACGGCGCCGGTCTTCGACAGCCCCTCGACGATCGCGTCGGCTTCGCCGAGACGAAGCCGCGCCTCGCGCACGCGCGTGACCAGGAAGATCTCGTAGTCCATGCTGAGCCCGAAGACGATGCAGAACACCAGCACCGGCACGGCCGGGAAGACGGCGCTGAGCGGCGCGTCCAGCCCGATGAAGCGTGCACCGTAGCCGTCCTGGAATACGAGCACCACCGCGCCGAATGCGGCCGCCACGGAAACGAGGTTGAGCGCGACCGCCTTGATCGGCACGAGCAGGGAGCGGAGTCCGATCACGAGCGCGAGCAGTGTGGCCAGCACGACCAGGCCGATCACGCCCGGCAGGCCCCGCCTCAGCACATCGAGATACTCCGCGTTGAACGCGGGCAGCCCGCCGACCAGGACGTCCGCCCCCGGAAGCCCGGTCAGCGAGACGTCGTCGAGCGCCGCGATCTCGCGCGCCAGCTCGCTCACGTCGTTGAAGTGGACGCCGGGCGCGGGGATGACCTCGATGAGCCCGTAGCGGCGGTCCTCCGAGAGGAGTCCGCGCAGCGTCTCCGCCGGCAGCATCCGGTACATCGACGGCTGCGGCAGGATGGAGGCGAGGGACTGCGCGCGCGCGACGCGCGGGTCGGCCTGGAGGTACGCGGTCGTGCGGCCGAGCGCGGCCCACGCGTCGTCGTCCAGCACGGTGCGGCCGGCGGGCGCGGCGACGACGACGCGCAGCGTGCTGGCGATGCCGTCGCGTCGCATGTCCGCCAGGTCGGCGAGCGCGGCGGCAGACTCCATCTCGGCAGGCAGCCAGTTTCCGCGCGGCAGGTCGGTGCGCATGCGCGTCGCCTGCCAGCCGAGCAGCAGAAGCGGCGCGGACGCGAGGATCAGCACGAGCACCGGTCGCGCCACGACGCCACGTCCCCACGCGGCCCACATGCGATCCGTCGACGGGAGACCGAGCCGCTTCGGCAGGAGCCGACCCGCCTCGACCCGGCGCCCGAGCAGCGCCAGCAGCGCCGGCAGCAGCGTCGCGGCGATCAGGACGGAGACCGCCACCACGATCATCCCGCCCACGCCGATCGAACGGATCTCGCTGAGCGGCAGCAGCAGCAAGGCGGCGAAGCCGATGAACACGGCCGCGCCCGAGAGCACGATCGTGGAGCCTGCGTGATGCGCCGCCTCGACCGCGGCGGCGTGGCGGCCGAGGCCCGCGGCGACGGCCTCCCTGAAGCGGCTCACGGTCAGCAGCGCGTAATCGATGCCGAGGCCCAGCCCGATCATCGATACCGTGTTCTGCAGCAGTACGGACAGCGGATACACCGAGTGGATGACGACGGCGAGCCCGAGCGTGATGACGATCGCGAGCGCACCCGCGGCGATGGGGAGCACCGCAGCGGCGACGGTGCCGAATGCGACGAGCAGCAGCACGAGCGTCAGCGGCAGCACGCGCTGCTCGCCGCGACGGCTCTCCCGCGCACTCGCCTCCCGGATGTCGACGTTCACCGGCGTCTCGCCCGTCCAGCGGAGCGTCATTTCGGGGTGCGTCGCGCGCAGCTCTGCGCCCAGGCGCCTCGTCGACGCGCGCAGCGGCTCGACCAGCCGCTCCGGCTGGCCGCGCGCGTCGAGCCCGACGATGACGAAGGTCCCGTGACCACCGGCGCCGATGAAGAGCGAGTCGGCGCCGTCCAGGTACGACAGCGTGCCGCTGACGCCGGGCACCGCGGCCACGTTCTCGACTACGCGGGCGAGGAGCGCGCGGCCCTCCGGCGAGCCGGGCGCCGGCACGTCGTCGATGACGAGGACCGCGAATCGTGCGAACGGCGAGTCGAAACGGCCTGCGAGGAGGCTGTCGACGACGCCGGACTCGCTGCCGTCGACGGTCGCGGAGACGTCGAGCGAGTGCTCGACCCGCGCGGCGGCGGGCACGAGCGCCAGCAACGCGAGCAGCCAGATGCCGACCACCCAGGCGCGGCGGCGCACGACGAGCTCCGCGAAGCGCCTCACGCGCGTCGCTCCACTGTGAGCGGCATGCCGCCGGCCGGACGGAGCGCCACGCGCGGCTCGAACCCCGGCGCGTGGCCGGGCGCGACAGCGAAGCGGAGCGCACGGCAGAGCGTCGACAGGACGAGCAGGCTCTCGAGCATGGCGAAGCTGCCGCCCGGGCACATGCGCTGCCCGGCGCCGAACGGCAGGTACGCGAGCCGCTCGCGACCGGTCGCGCGCTCTGCCTGGAACCGCGCCGGGTCGAAGCGGTCGGGGTCCGGCCAGTGCTCCGGGTCGCGGTGCACGACGAACGGCGAGACGATGACCACCGAGCCGGCGGGAACGTGGAAGCCGCCGATCACGTCGTCCGCGACCGCGAAGCGACTGAGGCGCCAGATGGGCGGGTACAGGCGCAGCGACTCCTCGACGACGCGGCGACCGAGGGCGAGCCGCATGGTCGACGCCAGATCGGCGGCCACCGGCAGCGCGGCTTCGGCTTCGGCGGCGACGCCCTCCTGCACGTCCGGATGGATCGCGAGCAGGTAGAGCGTCCAGGTGAGCGCCGTCGCGACCGTCTCGTGGCCGGCCACGAACATCGTCATGACCTCGTCGCGGACGTCGCGATCGTCCAGACCCCCCGCGCCTTCGTCGGAGGCCTCGAGCAGCGCGCTCACCAGATCGACGCCCGCGCGGCCGGCGTCGAGATCGCGGCGGCGGCGCTCGATGACATCGAAGATAATCGCGTCGAGCGCCGCGATCGCCTGCTCGAAGCGGCGGCGCGCGCGCGTCGGCAGGCGGCCGAGGCGCATCCGCAGACCGCGCGTGCGGCTGCCACCCGGGAGCAGCTCGAGGAAGCGCAGGCGCGACGACGACAGCGACTCGATGTGATCGAATACGATGCCGAGCGCGTCGTGCACGTCGTCCTCCCGCCCGGCGATGTCGCCGCCGAGCAGCGTGCGCGTGACGATGCGGAGCGCGAGCGTGTTCATGCGGGCATAGGCGTCGATCGGCGCGCCGGACGGTGCGAGCGCGAGAAGGTCCTCGGCCTCCGCTTCGGCGGCTGCGCGGATCAGGCCGACGAAGCCGTCCAGGCGCTCGCGCTGCAGTGTCGGCTGGACGAGCCGGCGGTGCGCGCGCCAGTGCTCGCCCTCGCTCGTCACCAGACCGCGCCCGAGAAGCTCCCCGAGCAGCTCGTACGCGGGGCCCTTCGTGTAGTTGCGCGAGTTGTCGACCAGCACGTGGCGAATCGCGTCGGTCGAGCTGACCAGGAACTGGCTGGTATCGCCGACCCGGATGTGCACGATGGGTCCGTAGCGCTCGCGCAGCGACAGGAGTAGTGCGACCGGATCGCGACGGCGGCCCGCGACCGCGCGCAACAATTCGCGCCCCCTCGGGCCCGGAGGCCGCGTCGTCGTCACGGGCGGCACTGCCTGCCGAGCAGCACGTACTCGTGCTTCCACGAAGCGACACCCGGCATGAGATGGGCCTGCGCCAGGAAGTTGCTGGTATTGCCGCGACGCACCAGGGCGGAGACGAAGTCGTGGATGCCGCTCCCGACGGCGGTGCGGATCACGAGGTGCATCAGCGCGGACGACAGCCGGCGACCGCGCAGCCCGGGGTCGACCGCAATCGTCTTCACGACCATCGCATCTTCCTCGCGGAAGGCGAAGACGAAGCCGACCGGCCGTCCCTGCTCGTCGCGCGCCCAGTGCGTGGCGCTCGCGTCGCGGCTCGCGACGCCGCTCACGTGCAGGCTGCGGAACACCGAAGCCGGCAGCGGCTCGAAGAGCAGGTTGTCGCTGAACGCCTCCATGCACAGCGGGTACAGCTCGTCGAGAAGTGGCGGGAGCGCGGCCGGGTCGGTCAGGCGGTCGAACGTGATGCCGCTGTCCACCGCCTTCCGCCACGCGTCGCGCGTCTGCTCGACCGCGCTCGCGCCGGTGTACGCGCCCGTCCGGGGCAGCAGGATGGCCGTCGTCTCGTACCGCTCCACTTCCGTGAAGCCGCGCGCGCGGAACAGCTCGAGGTACGCCGGCGGATGGATCGGCTCCCATGGGCGTGTCGGCACATCCGCCGCGGCCCGCTCCGGCGGCAGCATGAAGCGGTAGTCGAACCACGTGTTCAGGTCCACCGGCGCATACAGCGTGGCGAGGCCGCGGGCACGCGCCCAGGCGACGGCGCGCTCGATGGTGTCCGTGGCTGCTGCTGCGCCCGTCGGATCAAGCGCCATCTCGAAAAGTCCGAGCACAGCCGCGCTCTCCGTCCCGAGCGACTGCGCGACCAGCGCGCGGGCGCGCGCCATTCCGTCGCCCGCGAGCAGCAGCTCGTGCGAGCGCGTCGCGGCGAGGCCGAGGATGAGCCGCGTGTAGGCCTCGGACGAGGAGCGGGAGGCCCAGCGCGGGTCGCGCAGATCGCCCGCGGCGACGAACGCCTCCACGTGCTCGGGATCGGCGGTGCCGGCGGCGGTTTCGATGGTGTCAGTCAAGGATGCGGATCTCCCCGCGCGCGCCGTCCATGCGCACGCGCTGTCCGGAGCGCAGCCGCTCGGTCGGTCGTCCAGCGACGTTCACGATGGTCGGAATGCCGAGCTCGCGCGCGACCACCGCCGAGTGCGACAGGACGCTGCCCCGCTCGATGATGATGCCGGCGCACGCGGGAAAGACGGGCACCCAGCCCGGATCCGTCCGCTCGGTCACCAGGATCTCGCCCTCGATGCCTGTCGCGTCCTCGAGTCGGTGCGCGACGCGCACGGCCGCTTCGACGATGCCCGGGGAGCAAGCGGTCCCGCGCAGCACCGACGGATCCGCGTCGGTCGCCTCCGACGCGAGCAGGTCCGCGCCCGCCAGGACGGCCGGATGGCGTGCGGCGGTGCCGACGGCCCCGCGCGTCAGGAAGCGGTCGGGCGGCGCGGGCGTGCGCGCGTGCTCGGCGTATTCGGCCTTCCTTGCGGCGACGATGGGTCGCAGATCAGTGCCGGCGGCGCGGCCCTCGACGTAGGCAACCAGCTCGTCGAGGGTGAGATGGAAGACGTCGTGCTCGTCGTCGAGGGCATCGAGCCGGACCAGGTTCGCGCCCATGCCGCGGAACAGCCTGCGCGTCACACCGAAGGTGCGCGTACGCTCGAAGCGGAGCAGCTCCCGGTCGCTCACCGCGCGTCGGGCCCAGCGCACGGCTGCGAAGTAGACGCGGCGGCGCAGCCCGCGCAGCGCCGCGCGTGCGCGGCCCTCGGCGGCGGCGCGGATCTCGCCCTCGCGCGACTCCATGGCCGCGATGGTGTGCCCGCCATGCCTCAGGTAGCCCTGCACGCTGGCGATCAGGAAGCTCGGGTCGTCATGGAGGTCCGGCTCCTCCAGCTTCTGCTCGTTCACGCAGCGGAAGCCGTAGCGCCGCAGGAAGTCGTCGAACAGCGCGCCGATTTCGGGCGCGGTCGCGCGCAGCTCGGGGAGCGCATCGGCGGGCTCGAGCGCCAGGAACCGGTCGCGCAGCGCGGCATCTCCCGCGGCGAGCCGCTCGGCGATGCGCATCAGCAGCTTCGTCGGCTCCGTGCTCTTCAAGTCGCCTTCCCCGCACAGCAGGTCGTTCTGGAGTGATTCGGCGTCGGCCACCGCGGGCGCGACCCAGCGGTCGGTCAGCGCGCGCAGGATCCCGAACGCGAGCATGCAGCGCGTGTCGTTCACGATCGGCGCGGTCCAGTGGCGCAGCACCTCGTCCTCGAGGCGGCGATAGAGGGCGAGCTGCTCGGTCAGGCCGAGCGCGCGCAGGTCGCTCCGCTCGAGCGGCCCGTAGACGCGCTCGATGCGCACCATGAACTCGCGGATGGACGCGTCGATGCGGATCATGCGCAGCGCCGCGCGCGTCGGCACGAGAGCCCGTCGGAAGAGCGAGTAGCGCGGCGGCTCGAGGTCGAGCAGACTCGCCAGCTCGGGCGTCAGCGACTGCCGCACGCCCATCATCGACTCCATCATGCTGCTGCTCGAGCCGAGGCCGGGGACCAGGCCGAGCGTGCGGTACCAGTTGACGAGGTTGTAGTAGATCCGGCCGCGGATGAAGCCGAGCATGTTGCGGAACACCGGCTCGTTCTGCGCGAGCACGTGCACCGGCACGCCCAGGACGCGTGCGACCTGGAGGTAGACTTCGCGGTAGGCGCGGCTCGCGTGCGTGAACGTGAGCGCGGTCGTCACCCCCGCGAAGCTCTCGATGATGTTCGAGTTGTCCCAGATGACGACGTCGTCGCCGGTCACGCCCGGATCGAAGGTCGCCGCGGGCGGCAGCGACGTGATCGGCCGCGTCTGGAGCAGATGCAGCTCGCCGTTCGCCCAGGCGAACTCGCAATCCTGTGCCGTGCCGAGCGCCTCCTCCAGGGCGATCGCGGCGGTGGCGACGGCCCGTATCTGCCGATCGTCGAGCGACGGCACCGACGCGCGGCCCGGCTCCAGCTCCCGCAGCTCGGTCCCGCCGCCGGACGCCGGGCGGCGCGCGTGCGTCTTCGTCGCGACCCGGCGCTCGCGGACCTCGAGCGTGCCGCGGTCGATCTCGAAGTGATCGGCCGGCAGCTCCCCGCTCACGAGGCCGTCCGTCAGACCGAAAACGGACTCGACGATCACGGCATCGCGCTCGAGCGGGCGCGCCGGATCGCGCGAGAATGCGACGCCACCCGCGTCCGCGTCGATCATCCGCTGGACGATCACGCCCATGCGCGGAGGCCGGCCGTCGAGTCCCGCGCGCGCGCGGTAATCCCGATTGCGAGCGGACCAGGCGGAAGCCCAGCAGAGGCGGATCGCGGCGAGCACGTCCGCGGTGCCGCGCCGGAACAGGAAGCTGTCGAACTGGCCCGCAAAGGAATGCTCGGCGGCGTCCTCCTCGAGGCCGCTCGAGCGCACGGCCAGCCAGTCCCGCTCGATCCGCAGCTGCGACAGTGCGCCCGCCAGCTCGGACTCGAGTGCGGGCGGCAGCGGCGCGCTCGAAAGCGCTTCCGCCACGGCGCGCGCGTAGCCATCGGCATCGGCTGCATCTCGCTGCCCGGCGCTCGCATCGATACGCGCGAGCGGCGTGCGGACGAGGACGTCGTCCAGCACTTTCGCCGATACGACACACCACGCCGGCACGCGCTGGCCCGCTGCCTCGAGGCGCAGCAGGCCGTTCGCCTTGCCGCCGCCCTCGCGCGCGATGGCGCCGGGCGGCGACCACGGTCCGAGGACGAGACTCATGGGCCGCCCGCGAGGTAGTGAAGGAGCGCGGGCGCGAGCATCTGCCCGAAGGCGTGCAGCCCGGCCGCGCCTTCGACCCAGCGGTGCCTGCGGGCGTCGCGCAGCCCGATCGGCAGCACGACAGCCGTAAGCGCCGCCAGCGGCCACGCGACGACCTCGACGCCGATGCGCTGCGCCGCGAGCGACGCGAGCAGCAGTGAAACGAGGATCGCCACCGCGGCCGCCCCCGTGCCGTGTCGTCGCCGATATGTGCCGAGCACGGGATCCGCCTCCGGATCCAGCTTGCGCGCGACTTCATAGCCGAACGACGCGCCGAGCCCGGCGAGCGCAAACCAGATGACCGGCGCGTCGAAGGCGCGCTCCGGTGCCGCCATGGCCGCCGCGAAGAAGTACATCGGCAGCACGATCACCTGGTGCGACAGCGCGTGCACGAAGGCATTCCGATCGAGCGCCTGCGGCGCGTAAAACTCCCTGTACATGAGCCACGCCCAGCCGACGCATGCTGCATAGAGGAGCGCCGGGACTGCGCCCGCGACGAAGCCGAGCGCGAGCGAGACGCCTAGCAGCGCGATCGCCAGGCCGACGACGGCGCGCCGCGCCTCCTCCACGGCGATCAGCCCGCGCGGCAGTGGACGTTCCGGGTGTGCGACGATGTCCTTTCGGTGATCCTTGACCTCGTCCATGAGACGCAGCAGGACCAGCAGTGCAGCGAGCGGCAGCGCCGCGGCGAGCGCGCGCAGCGGCGTCGCGGCCGGCGCGACGAGTACCTGCGCGGACAGCGACTGCGCGAAGGCGATCACGAGCAGCGCCGGCAGCGGTGCCCGCTCGTTCAGGAAGGCCCTCCAGCGCGCGGTCGCGCGGCGCTCAGCGAGTGCGGTGTTCATGCCCGCTCCAGGGTGCGCTTGCGGTCGATGCGCGCGCGGTGCCGCCGGTCGCGGACGATCGTGACGTCGTGTACGTCATATAGCTCCGGAAACACCCGCAGGAGCTCGATTCCCTGCCGCCCGGCCCGAGCGCGGACGGATTCGCCATACAGGTGCAGCCGCCCATCGGCGTCGCGAGCGACGAAGCACGCACTCGATCCGATGCGCGCGTAGATGCGCTGCTCCAGGTCGAAGTCCTCCGCTGGCTGGGAGGCGCGCCCGGCGTACCACCAGCCTTCATCATCGACGACGATGCGGTCGCCCATGCAGTGCCAGACACGCCCGTCTTCGTCGATCCGGTTCGCGTCACGCCCGGTGCCGACGTCACCGATGTGACCCGAGACGACGTTCGGGCCGCTCACCCACATCCCCTCGGCGGAGTTGCGCGTCTCCAGCTCGGGTATGGGACGCCCCAGGTGCAGCGCCTGGAACAGGCCGCGCGCGCGGCTGCGCCCGACCGCGTGCACGGCGTCGGTCAGCGCAACCGGCTCCGCTTCCGTGCCGCCGTACACGTGCCGCCAGGTCGCATCGGGCCAGTGCCCGAAGCCGCGCTCGAAGGTCGCGCAATCGGTCTGCGCACCGCCGACGTTGATGGAGCGCAGGGATTCGAGCAGGGGGCTTCGCTCGGCCAGCGCATTCATCCGGTCGACGAATGTGGGACCGCAGCTCAGACTGGCCGGCCGATCGCCCGCCGGCAGCCGATCGACCGCGCGCAGCCCGCGCTCGCTCCAGTCGCGCGGCGCGAGCACCGCTCCACGGCCGGTGCCGAGATGGAGCAGCGCGAGGTTCGGAAAGACGCACAGGTCCGGCGCCTCGTAGGCATCGCGCCGGCCGTGGTCCGTCACGATCTCGTGTAGCGACCACATGTATCCATGCGTGCGCACGATGCCCTTCGGGCGCCCGGTGGTGCCCGACGTGAAGGTGATGATCGCCGGCGTCGAAGGATCCACGTCTTCGATGCCGTACGCCGTGTCCGCTCCGCGCCGGCCGCGGGTCACGGATCCGAGCGACAGCCAGCGCGGGATCTCGCGCACCGCGCGCACCTGCAGCCCCCAGAGCTGCGCGAGCCGGCTGCCGATGAAGACACGCGGCTGAACCAGTCGAACCACGTGCTCGATGTCGGGGATGGGCAGCCACGGCTCGAGGAAGACGACCGTGACGCCGCGGCCCAGCAGGCCGAGCACCGCCGCGAACATCGGGGGTCCCGGTGCCGCCAGCACGAGCGCGGCGTCGCCCGGGCGCAGCGCCTCCGCGTCGGCGGCACCCTGCGCGGCCGCCGCCAGCCGGCCCATCCCGGCGAAGTCGACTCGCCCCGAGCGGCGGCTCCAGAGTGCGAGGCGCTCCGCTCGCTCGCGCACGTGCGGCGGGAAACGCGCGGCACAGTTCAACGTTCCGCTCCGCCGGTCTCCGCCACGTCGCCCGCCTGGGCTTCCACGAGCCGCTTCACGTTGGCGATGTTGCTCTCGAAGATGCTGCTCAGGCGATAGGCGACGAGGGTCATCGCCGCTCGGTCTCGCATCGTCGGCTCGCCGTCGAAGAAGAGCGTGAAGCTCAGTCTGCAGCGGTCCGGAGCCAGTGGCTGGTAGATCTGCTCGGTCAGCAGGCCGGTTTGCGAGCGCAGCGCGACGCCGCGCACGTCGTAGATGCGCAGCCGGCGTCGGCGCGGCGCCTCGACCTCCACGAAGTACTCGTCCCAGCGCATGCCGCTCTCGTCGGCGTTCCGGAACGACCGCCGGATCGAGCCGCGCGCGCCATCCGGCACCGAGTCGGCATTGAGCGGCGTGATGTGATCGACGAATACCGACCAGTCGCTCGCGTTGGCCGAATCACCCAGGTAATCGAAGACGTCCGCGCACGAGGCGTCGACGTCCACGCTCTGGCGGATCAGGCGATACGGGAAATCGTCGTGTCCGCGGTATGGCGAGAACGCCGCCACGACCAGGATGACCAGTGCCACTCCCGCGATCAGAACACCCGCAATCCTTCTCGCTCGCATGCGCACCTCCCGTCAGCTCCAAGATGGCGCCGCCGGCCGTCCACGAGGATGCGTCCGTCTACGTAGTCGGCCGCTCCGTGTGACGTAGGGGCCGGGGTCCGGCGGAGGTGATGTCAGGTGAGGTGAGGTGAGGTGAGGTGAGGCAACCGCAGCGCCCCGAGCATCTCCGCTGTGCCCCCGGCAGGACGAACAACGAGCCACGCCGTCCGAGCAGGCGCGCCGCCGCAGAGCGGCAAGGCCTCACCTCACCTCACCTCACCTCGGCGCCCGGAGGGCGCCGTCAGTACGCCGCGTAGCCGGTCAGATCCTGCCCGAGGATCAATCCGTGGATGTCGTGGGTGCCCTCGTATGTGTAAACCGACTCGAGGTTGGCCATGTGACGCATCGCGCAGTACTCGACGAGGATGCCGTTGGCGCCAAGCAGGCGACGCGCTTCGCGGGCGACGTCGGTCGCCATGCTGACGTTGGCGCGCTTGGCGAGGGAGACCTGCTGCGGACGCAGGGTGCCCTCGTCCTTCAGACGGCCGAGGCGCAGATTCAGCAGCTGCGCCTGCGTGATCGACGTCAGCATGTCGGCGAGCCGCGTCTGCTGGATCTGTGTGGCCGCGATCGGCTTGTCGTCGAACTGGATGCGGTTCTTCGAGTAGGACAGCGCTTCGTCGAAGCACGCCATCGCGGCGCCGACTGCGCCCCAGGCGATGCCGTAGCGCGCCTGGGTCAGGCACATGAGCGGACTCTTGAGACCGCCCGTTTCCGGCAGCAGCGCGTCTTCGCCGACGTGCACGTCCTGGAGCACCAGCTCGCTCGTGTCGGACGCGAGCAGCGACAGCTTGCCCTTCTGGTCCTTGGCCGAGAAACCCTTCGTTTCCGTCGGCACGACGAAACCCTGGATCGAAGACGCGTCCTCGTAAGCGCCCGTCTTCGCCCACACGATCGCGATGTCGGCAGTCGAGCCGTTCGTGATCCACATCTTCGCGCCGTTCAGCACCCAGCCGTCGGCCGTCTTCTTCGCCATCGTGCGCATGCCGCCCGGATTCGAGCCGAAGTCCGGCTCGGTCAGACCGAAGCAGCCGATGATCTCACCCGCCGCCATCTGCGGCAGGTATTTCTGCTTCTGCTCCTCCGTCCCGAACGCGTAGATCGGGTACATGCACAGCGCACCCTGCACCGACGCGAACGAACGGATGCCGGAATCACCGCGCTCCAGCTCCTGCATGATCAGACCGTACGCGACGTTGTTCAGACCCGCGCAGCCGTACTCCTCGGGCAGGTTCGCCCCGTAGATGCCGAGCTCCGCCATCTGCGGAATCAGCTCCTTCGGCAGGCGCCGCTCGATGTACGCGTCCTCGATCACCGGCATGAGGTTGTCCTCGACCCACGCGCGCACGGTGTCGCGGATCATGCGCTCCTCCTCGGAGAGCATGGAGTCGAGATCGAAGTAGTCGATGCCCTGGAACTTGTTCATTGGCTGCTTCTGCCTGGTGATTCCCTGTTCGGGATGGCATAGTAGGCCGGCCGGTGGGGAACCGGAAGGGAGGGCGGCGCTTCGCTTGCGGGAGGAGCGGCTTCGCCGCCGGGAGGGCGTCGCCTCGCTCGCGGGAGGTCTTCGAGGGGACCAACGCAGCCGCGCCCGCGAGCCCTCCCCGCGCAGCCTTCCCTGCGCAGCCCTCCCTGCGAAGCCCTCCCTGCGCAGCCCTCCCTGCGAAGCCCTCCCTGTTACCCGAGCGCTCGAATCACCGCATCCGCATACGAATCCGTCGTGCCCGAGCCGCCCAGGTCGGGCGTCGTCTCCGTCTTGGCGACGATCACCTGCTTCACGGCAGTGCGGATGCGCCGCGCGGGCTCCGGCTGGCCGATGTGGTCGAGCATCATGGCGGCGGCCAGCATCTGCGACGTGGGATTCGCGATGCCCTTCCCCGCGATGTCGGGAGCGGAGCCGTGCACGGGCTCGAAGATGGCGTGCTCGGTGCCGATGTTGCCGCCGGGCGCGAGGCCGAGGCCGCCGACGAGTCCGGCCATGAGGTCGCTCAGGATGTCGCCGAACATGTTCTCCATGACCAGCACGTCGAACTTGTAGGGATCGAGCACGAGCCACATCGCGGTCGCGTCGATGATGCGGTCTTCGTATTCGATACGACCCTCGTACTCCTTCGCGATCTGCTTGCCGATGTCCAGAAAGAGGCCCTGGGTGTACTTGAGGATGTTCGCCTTGTGCGCGAGCGTGACCTTCTTCCGTTCGTGGTTCACCGCGTACTCGAACGCATAGCGCACGATGCGCTCGATGCCGTGACGCGTCACGATCATCACCGACTCGGCCGCGGCCTTCGGATCGTCGCCTACGCCGATGTAGTGCTCGACCCCCACGTACAGGCCTTCGGTATTTTCGCGGATCAGAACGAGGTCGATGTCCTCGTAACGGCCGCCGGGCGCCAGCGTGATCGCGGGACGCACGTTCGCGAACAGGTCGAATTCCTTGCGCAGGGCGACGTTGATCGAGCGGAAGCCGGCGCCGACCGGCGTTGTGAGCGGACCCTTCAGGCAGATCCTGTTGCGCCCGATGGACTCGAGCGTCTCGTCGGGCAGCGGCGTGTTCTTCTCCTCGATGGCCTCGAGGCCGGCGACCTGGTGGTCCCATTCGATGTCGGAGCCCGCGGCGTCGAGAACCCGCACCGTCGCGTCCGTGATCGCCCCGCCGATGCCGTCGCCGGGAATGAGCGTGATGATTCGAGCCATAGAAGCAGTAGTCGGTAATTGGTATTCGGTATCCGGTACTCGGTATTCGGTCGTCGGTAGCCGGTACCTCGCACTCCGCGAGCGTACCGTCTACCGCATACCGCCTACCGGTTACCGTCTACCGCATGGGCGCGACCATGCGCGCGAAGGCCTGGACCGCCGTGCCCAGCACGACCTCGTCGCCCGCGGGGCCGCGCTCGCCGGCCACCAGACCGCGCCACAGGATCCGGCCCCCGACGGTGTCGATGATCGCGCCCGCCACCTCAACGCGGCCGTGGCCGCCGATGCTGTCCGGCGCGGGCGCGTAGCTGACCTGCCAGGGGATGACGGCGTAGCGCGCGTCGACGAGCGCGCCCAGGCGACGCAGGTCGCCGTACAGCGGGTCGCCGATGCGCTCGGCCTCCTGCGAGCGCAGCAGCGAAACCGACAGCGCGCGCGGCCGGATGTCGAGCCAGGGCGCGCGCGCGATCGAGCGCTCCAGCTCGGGCGGCAGGATCCAGCTCACGGTGGGCGCGTGCGTCTCGAGCATCGCCGCGAGCGACTCATCGAAGCCGGCCGGCACGCCCCCGGCACCCGGCTGCGCGGGCAGCACCATCACGTCCATGCCGGCGAGGTTCGGCACTGCCGGCTGTGGCCGATCCGGGCTGGGCGGCGGCTCCTTCGCGCAGCCCGCCGCCGCGAGGAGTAGGCACAGCCAGAGGTGCGGCGGACGTGCATGAGTCACGGTACGCTCCATTCCAGAATTGCCATTCGCCCAAGCCACCTCACCTCACCTCACCTCACCTCACCTCACCTTCACAGCAAATGCCCGCCATCCACCGGGATCACCGCCCCCGTGATGTGTCGCGCCTGGTCCGAGCAGAGGAACGCGACGACGTGCGCGACGTCGCGGGGCCCGCCGAGGCGCCCGAGGACCGTGCGCTCGCGGGCGCGATCGAGCAGCTCGGCGGGGACGGCGTCCGTCAGGCGGGTCGTGCGGATGTAACCCGGCGCGACCGCGTTCACGTTGACGTTCGACGGCCCCAGCTCCACGGCGGCGGACAGTGTCAGCCCGATCAGTCCGGCCTTGGAGGCGGCGTAGTTGGAGACGCCGAACTCCGTTCGCGTCGCGTGGATGGAGCTGATGTTCACGATCTTGCCGTCCTGCTGTCTGCGCAGGATCGGCGAGACCGCCCGCGTCATGTAGAAGGCGCCGGTGAGGTTGGTGTCGAGCACATCGCCCCACTGCTCGTCGGTCATGCGCCACAGCGCGCGATCGCGGCCGATGCCCGCGTTGTTCACCAGGATGTGGACGCCGCCCAGCTCCTCGACGGTCTCCTCCACGAAAAGGTCGACGTCGCGCCGGTCGCGAACGTCGCAGGCGCGGCATATGACGTTGACCTCCAGCTCCCGCAGCTCGCGCGCGGTCCTCAGCGCCTCGGCCTCTGTCTCGCCCTCACCCTCGTCGATGTAGTTGAACGCGATGTGGGTGCCGTGCTCGGCGAGCTCGAGCGCGATCGCGCGGCCGATGCCCGTCGCACCGCCGCTCACGATCGCGACGCGTCCGCGCAGGTCCTGATACGGCCTGACCAGCTGCGGCGCGGTCTCCTCCTGCACCTCGCCCAGGAGCTGGCGCAGCGCCTCCGCCATGCCGCCCGCCTTCGTCGCGGTGGACGGCGGCTGTCCCGGCTCGCCTGATCTGTGGTGGGCCAAATCCGTGCGGCGGCAGGGGTTGGAGGGGTGGGAGCGATCGCGTCACAATGGCCGCCGCGAGAGCGTCGTGTCAAGCGACGCGCCGCTCAGTCGCTGTGCTTGATCTGACGTCCCTCCACCATGAAGACCACGTCCTCCGCGATGTTCGTGGCCAGGTCCGCGATGCGCTCCAGATTGCGCGACACCAGCAGCATGTCCATGCCCGGCCCGATGCGGCGCGGGTCCTCCATCATGTGCGTGAGCAGGATGCGGAAGACGTTCTCGTGCAGCTCGTCAACGCGGTCGTCGCGCTCACGGATGTCGCGGGCCAGCGCGCTGTCGCGTCGCACGAACGAGTCGAGCGAATCGTTCAGCATGGTCGTCGCGAGCCGCACCATTTCCTCGATCTCCGGCATGGTTCGGCCGGGCGGCGACTCGACCAGGTAGCGCACTGCGTTCGCGATGTTGACCGCGTGGTCCCCGACCCGCTCCAGATCGTTCGAGATCTTCAGGCCCATGATGATCAGCCGCAGGTCGCCTGCGACCGGCGCCTGGAGCGCGAGCAATTGCGTCACCATCTCGTCGATGCGCAGCTCCAGCGCGTCGATATCGTTGTCCGCCTCGACGACGGCCGCCGCCTTGTCGGCGTCGCGGCTCTCGAGCGCGTCGATCGCGAGCTGCACCGACTGCTCGGCGAGGTTCGCCATCTCGAGCAGCGTTGCCTTGAGCCGGTCCAGCTCCTCCTGAAAATGTCGCACCCGGGTCATCCGAACCTTCCCGTCACGTAGGCCTCCGTACGATCGACCCGTGGATTCGTGAAGATCGTGTCGGTAGGACCGTACTCGATCAGCTCGCCCACGTACATGAACGCGGTGTAATCCGACACGCGCGCGGCCTGCTGCATGTTGTGCGTGACGATGACGACCGTGTACTGCTCCTTCAGCTCCCAGATGAGATCCTCGATCTTCTGCGTCGCCAGCGGATCCAGGGCCGAAGTCGGCTCGTCCATGAGCAGGATCTCGGGATCGACCGCGAGCGCGCGCGCGATGCAGAGGCGCTGCTGCTGCCCGCCGGAGAGGCTGAGCGCGCTCTCGCGCAGCCGGTCCTTCACCTCGTCCCACAGCGCGGCGGAGCGAAGGGAGCGCTCGATGACCTCGTCCAGCGAGCCCGAGTAGCCGTTGATGCGGGGGCCGAAGGCGATGTTTTCGTAGATCGTCTTGGGGAAGGCGTTCGGCTTCTGGAACACCATGCCGATGCGGCGTCGCACTTCCACCGGGTCGACACCCTCGCCGTAAAGGTCGGTGCCGTGGAACAACAGCTCGCCGTCGACGCGCGCGTTCGGGATGAGGTCGTTCATGCGATTGAAGCAGCGCAGGATCGTGCTCTTGCCGCAGCCGGACGGCCCGATGAAGGCGACCACCTGGTTCACCGGCAGCTTCATGGTGACGTCGTTGACGGCCTTCTTGTCGTCGTAGAAGACGGAGAGGTCGCGCGTCTCGAGCGCGGCCCTGCCCTCCGGCGTATCGACGACCTTCGTCTCCTCGACGCCGTCGAGCTCCTCGACACGTTCACTGGCGCCGCGGCGTATGGTCGAACGGGCCATGGATCAGTTCCGGGAATGAAAGCGATTTCTGAGGACGATCGCGAATGCGTTCATCCCGAGCAGCACGGCCAGCAGCACGATGATGGCGCCGGCGGCGAGCGCGTGGAACTCGGCCTGGGGCCGCGAGATCCAGTTGAAGATCTGGATCGGGAGCACGGTGAACGAGTCCATGGGACCATCCGGCACGAACGGCACGAATGCGAGCGCGCCGATCATGATGAGCGGCGCGGTCTCCCCGATCGCGCGTGACAGGGCGAGGATCGTGCCGGTCAGGATGCCCGGCATGGCGGCGGGCAGCACGTGGTGTCGCGTCGCCTGCCACCGCGTAGCGCCGAGCGCATAGGCGCCGAGACGGTACGAGTTGGGCACCGCGCGGATCGCCTCCTGCGCGGCGATGATGATGACGGGCAGGATCAGGAGCGCCAGCGTGAGCGCGCCCGCGATGACGCTGCGTCCGAGCGCGAACGCGCGCACGAAGACGGCCAGGCCGAGAATGCCGTAGACGATCGACGGCACGCCCGCGAGGTTCGAGATGTTGGTCTGGATGATGTCGCGCAGCCGTCCGCGCGGCGCGTACTCCTCGAGCCAGATGGCGGTCGCGAGCCCGAGCGGGAACGCGATGACGGCGGTCAGCCCGAGCAGCCAGAGCGAGCCAATGAGCGCGGGCCAGATGCCGGCGCGCTCGGAGAAGCGCGACGGGAAGCCGCGGATGAAGTCCATGCTCAGCGCGCCGGAGCCGTCCCGCCACACGTCGATCAGCAGGACCACGAGCATGACGATGCCGACCAGGGTCGCGATCAGGAAGAGCACGTGCATGGCGGGCCCCATGACCGCGCGGATGCGGCGTCGTGCGCTCGCGGAGCGCCGCTGGAGGTCGCGGCCGCCCCGTCCGCTGCCGCGCGGGCGGATCATTCGTACACCTCGCGGAAACGCCGCAGCACGGCGTTGCTGATCAGGTTCATCGTCAGTGTCATCGCGAAGAGCGTGAGGCCGACCGCGAAGATGGTGCGGTACTCGATGGTGCCGTACGGCGTCTCGCCGAGGCTGATCTGCACGATGTAGGCGGTCATCGTCTGCACGCTCTCGAGCGGGTTCAGCGTGAGGTTGGGCATGTTCCCGGCCGCGATCGCGACCGCCATCGTCTCGCCGATCGCGCGCGAGATGGCCAGAATGAACGAGGCGATGATGCCCGAGAGCGCCGCGGGGACGACCGTACGGATCGCGACCTCCAGCCGCGTCGCGCCGAGCGCGTAGGCGCCTTCGCGCAGCGCGCGCGGCACCGCGGTCATGGCGTCCTCGGAGAGCGACGATACCATGGGCACGATCATGATGCCGACCACGATCGAGGCCGCCGCGGCGTTGAAGATGTCGGTCTGCGGCCAGACCGTGCGCAGCATGGGCGTGACGAAGGTGAGCGCGAAGTAGCCGTAGACGACGGTCGGCACGCCCGCGAGCACCTCGAGCGCGGGCTTGACGACTTTGCGCACGCGCGGATTGGCGTACTCGCTCAGGTAGATCGCGCTCGCCAGACCGATCGGCAAAGCCACGATCGCCGAGCCCGCCGCGATCAGCAGCGAGCCCGTGAGCAACGGCAGCACGCCGAAGCTCTGCGGCCGGAAGAGCGGCGCCCAGCGCGTGCCCGTCAGGAAGTCGAGCAGCGAGACCTGCGTGAAGAAGCCGAGGGACTCGACCAGCAGCACGACGACGATGCCGATCGTGGTCAGGATGCTGATGCCCGCGGCACTCAGCAACACGCCGCCGACGATGCGCTCCTGGAGATGCGACTTGCCCTGCCCTCTCAGGTCCGGCGGCACGCGCGTGCCCGCGGCCTTCTCGGACGGGACGTCTTCGCTCCCGCCGTCGCCGCTACGCGCCGTCACCCGGGTTCGCCTCTCCGGCCGGGGCCGCGGGCGCTGGCGCGGCGTCCGCGGGCGCCGCCGCATTCAGCCTCGCGCGCGCATTGGCGTAGGCCGAGTCCTCCAGCGCGACGTAGCCCACCGCCGAGCTCAGCTCGCCGCCGTGCTCGAGGTAGAAGTCGACGAACGCGCGCACCTCGGGCCGCTCCAGCGCCGAGCGCGCGACGTAGATGTAGACCGGCCGCGAGAGTGGCGTGTAGGTGCCGCCGCGGATGGTCTCGGGCGACGGCTGCACGCAGCCCGAGCCGCTGTCGACCCCCAGCAGCTTCAGTTTGTCGCGGTTCTCGACGTAGTAGGCGTAACCGAAGTAGCCGAGCGAGCCGGGATCGCCGGCGACGCCCTGCACCAGCGTATTGTCGTCCTCGCTCGCCGTGTAGTCGCTGCGGCTGGCGTCCTCCTCGCCGTTGATCGCCTCGGTGAAGTAGTCGAACGTGCCGGAATCGGTGCCCGCGCCGTAGAGCTTGATCTGCTGGTTCGGAAAATTCGGCCGCACGTCCGACCACCTCTGCACGGTGCTGCCGGGGCGCCAGATCGCGTTCAGCTCCTCGACCGTGAGGCAGTCGACGAACGTGTTGTCCGGATGCGCGATCACGGAGATGCCGTCGTGCGCAATGGTCAGCTCGACCGGCTCGACGCCCGCGGCCTCGCACTGTTCGCTCTCGCTGTCCTTGATGGGACGCGACGCGTTGCTGATCTCGGTCTCGCCGCTGCAGAAGCGCTTGAAGCCGCCGCCCGTGCCCGAGACGCCCACGGTGACGCGCACGTCGCCGCCGGTCTCGGCCATGAACTCCTCGGCGACCGCTTCGGTGATGGGGTAGACGGTGCTCGAGCCGTCGATCTGGATGGAGCCACTCAGGTCACCCTCCACCGACTCCCTGCCGGCATCACCGCCGCACGCGGCAAGGAGGGTGGCCAGGACCACGAGGCCAGTTCCTGTCGTCGATCGCATGTCGTTTCACCTTCTCCGTAAAGTGTTCGGCCCGCTCAGAAGTAGAGCTGTAGCTGAGCCCGGATCGCGTGCTCCGGGTCGATCACGTCCAGCTCCGGCATGAAGTAATCCCAGTTCAGCATGAGCCGGTTGCGCCCCTGGAAGTACACGTTCAGTCCGGGCGTCAGGAGCAACCCCGAATTGCCTTCGAACTGTGTCGATGCGTCGCCGTAGCTCGCGCGGAAGAGGGGCTCGATGCCCTGGAGCCGGCCGTCGCCGAGCGGCTGGAACCAGTTCAGGATTCCCTGCGCACCCCGCATCGGATCGTCGACCACGAAGTTCTTCGCATGCATCACCTCCACGAGGAGTCCGAGGCCGGGGTCGCGGAAGCCGCCGTATTGCATGTCGAGTTCGACGGCGAGGCCGCTCTCGGTCTCTTCCACGCCGAGGCTGTCGACCACCGCGAACTCCCTCTGGCTCGCGGCACCGCCGATCTCGAACGGGGCCTCGAACAGCTTGAGGACGAGGCGGCCGGCGAATGATTTGGCGTCGTTCTCGTCACGCAGGTTCGGGCCGGTCCCGTTGAACGCGCCGAGCCAGTAGCGGAAGACTCCGGCGACGCCGTGGATCTGCGCGCCGAGCTCGCGACCGAGGTAGCCCTGCTCGTCCAGGAGCAGGTGGTGCTCCGAGATGGGCTGGAGTCCGCGGATGCGCAGACCGCGCTCGATCGGGAAGATCGCCGAGGAGCTGATCAGCTCCACACGGCTGAACGGCTTCTTGAACTGCCCCACCTGGACCTGGAAGGCCGGGTGGAAGCCGAGATTCATCCACGCATCCTCGAGCCTGAAGCCGTGCGCGAAATTCGCGTCGATGCGACCCTCGATCCAGTCGTCGATGGTCAGGCCCGCGGCGAGGCGCACGCGACGGTGCTCGAACGTCGAGAACGTGCTGTCCGCGCTCGACGTGTTGAACTGCGTCTGCACGCGGCCGCTCAGCTCGACGTGGATCGGGCCTTCCGTGAGCACCGGCACCTGACCGGCCAGCCTGCCCGGCAGCAGCACGGCGAAAACGATCAGTCCGGCGATGACATACGTGCGCACGCGAATCCTCCGAGGAACGGTTGCGTTATCGCGCCAGCCGAAGATCGTATTGGCGCGTCGGGCATCGTGTCACCGATCGGTAACAGGCAAGTAACAGAGATTTGCGGCCCCGGCGGCGTCGGGGTGACGGGGCCAGCGGCCGAGCACGTTCACGTCGCACGTTCAGGTTCAGGAACGCGAGCCAGCTCTCGCTCGCGCGGAGTCTTCGTCGACTCAAATCCTTTCCAGAATGAAGTCCGGCGTCCAGCCCGCCATGATGCCGGACAGGACGCTGAACGTACCGGTGACGAGCAGGATGCCGACGACGATGAGCAGCGCGCCACTCGCGCGCTCGACCCAGGGCAGCCACGGGCGGAAGCGCGCGTAGCCGATGAGGAAGCGATCGAGCAGCAGCGCCGCAAGCAGGAACGGCACGGCGAGGCCGAAGGAGTAGAAGCCGAGCATGGCCATGCCGGCGCCGAGCGTCTCGCTGGCGGCGGCGAGCGTGAGGATGCCGGCCAGGACGGGTCCGATGCAGGGCGTCCAGCCGGCGCCGAAGGCGACGCCGATGAGGACGGAGCCGAGGTAGCCGATCGGCCGGTCTCCGAAGGCGAAGCGCCATTCGCGCGAGGCGAGCGCGAGGCGGAAGACGCCGATCAGGTGCAGGCCGAACAGGATGATCATGACGCCGCCGACGCGCTCGATCCATTCGCGGTAGTGGCGCAGCAGCGCGCCGAAGAAGGTGCTGCCGGCGCCGAGCGCCATGAAGACGAGACTGAAGCCGAGCACGAAGAGGCTGCCGTGGATCAGCACGGCGCGACGGTGTCGGCCGCGGTCGCGCTCGGCGTCGGTCAGGTCGTCGAGCGTCATGCCCGTGACGTACGTGGCGTAGCTCGGGATGAGCGGCAGCACACACGGCGACAGGAAGCTGAGCAATCCTGCGGAAAATGCGATGAGGTAGGCGAGCAAGTCCGATGATCCGATGAGGAGCCGACGTACGCCGGACTATGCGGCCGCGACGCTCGCCGCGCCACCGTCGGAGGCGACGGGCAGCACGACCCGAATGGTAGTCCCGCGGCCGAGCCGGCTCTCGGCTTCCACGCCGCCGCCCATCGATTCGGTCAGGTGCTTGACGATCGCCAGGCCCAGCCCGGTTCCGCCGTCGGCACGCGAGCGCGCGGGATCGACGCGGTAGAAGCGCTCGAAGATGCGCGGCAGCGCGTCGCCGGGAATGCCGGTGCCGGTATCGCGCACCTCGATCGCCAGGAACCGCAGCCTGCGGTCGCGCGGTTGCAGGTCGTGCGGCGCCCGCGGCCATGCGACGATGCGAACCTCGATGTGCTCGCCCGCGTCGGTGAAGCGCAGCGCATTGTCGAAGAGGTTGGACAGGATCTGTCGCAGCGCCGACGGATCCGCGAGCGCGGGATCGGAGGTCTCTTCGCGCAGGGCGAAATCGACACCGAGCCTTGCCGCCCGCTCTTCGAAGTCCTGCCACGCCTCGCGCACCGCGACGGCGGGCGCGATCGTCTCGAGCGTCGGCTGCCAGGTGCCCGACTCCAGTCGGGAGAGGTCGAGCAGATCGTCGACGATGCGCTGGAGGCGATCCGCGTTGCTGGAGATCGTCGCGATGAACTGGCGCCGCGTGTCCGACGGCAGACTCTCGTCGAGCAGGGTCTCGGCGTACCCGCGGATCGACGTGAGCGGCGTCTTCAGCTCGTGCGAAGCGTTGGCGACGAAGTCGCGCCGTACGCTCTCCAGGCGCCGCAGCGCAGTGAGGTCGGCGATGGCGACCGCGAGTCCCGTCGGCTCCGCCGGCGCGGCGCTGCTCTCCGGAGTCGGCAGCGCGCGCGCGGTTACGATCAGGGTTCGCTCTTCGAACAGTATTTCGCGCGGGGGCAGGGCGCCTTCGGTCGACGCGCGCTGGAGCAGCGTCCTCAGCTCCGCGCTGCGGACGACGGCGCCGATCTGCCGCCCGACCGCGTCGTCCGGCAGGGCGAGCAAACGGCGCGCGGCGCGGTTCGCGCGCGCGATGCGACCGCCACCGTCGAGCTGAAGAATGCCTTCGGACACGGCTTCGAGCAGCCGGTTCAGCTCGTCATGGCTGCGGGACAGGCCGCTCACGCGCGCGTCGTGCTCTTCCTCCGCCCAGCCGAGAATGTCGGCAGCGTCCTGCGCCTCGCGCAGCCAGAGCGGCTGTGCGGACTGCTCCGCCTGTCGCGCATCGACCCGGAGCGAATCGAACAGGCGTGTGGCCGCGCTCCCGATGGCGGCGGCGAGGACGAGGGCGAGCACGATGCCGATCAGGCCGCGGACGAGCTGCGTGGAGAGCAGCGATCGGATCAGCCGCGAGCGCTCCGCCCAGCCGAGCTGGATGCCGGAGTCGCGCACGGCGTCGGCGGTGCCGCTCAGCGCGAGGAACAGCACCAGCAGGCCGAAGCCGAGCGTTAGGCCGACCAGCAGGGTGCGCAGCGGGATGCCCCGGCCCATCAGCGGCTCACCTCCGGAGCGCCGTGCTCACGAGCCCTGATCGTCCGCGCGAAAGCGATAGCCGAAGCCGCGCGCGGTTTCGATCAGGTCGCCCGCTTCGCCCAGCTTGTGACGGAGCCGCTGGATGTGCATGTCGACGGTGCGGGTCTCGATGTCCACATGCACGTCCCAGGCGGATTGCAAAAGCTGCTTGCGGGTCTGCACACGGCCGCGCCGCTCCATGAGCGAGGTGAGCAGCCGGTACTCCGTCGGCGTCAGCGTCAGCTCACGCCCCGCCACTGAGACGCGCTTGGCGTCGAGGTCGGCTTCGACCGGTCCGATGCGCACGGTACGGCCGGAGCCCGTGACCGCGGGCGCGCGAACGCGCCGCAGGATCGTGCCGACGCGCAGCACGAGCTCCTGCGGGCTGAACGGCTTCGTGATGTAGTCGTCGGCGCCGAGCTCGAGTCCGCGGATCCGGTCCGCTTCCTCCCGCCGTGCCGTCAGGAAGACGACCGGCACGTCCTCGAGGCCCGGCCGGCGGCGCAGCTCCTGGATGACGTCGTAACCCGACAGCCCGGGCAGCATCAGGTCGAGAACGACGATATCGGGCCGTTCCGTCGACGCCGCGCGCAGCGCCTCGTCCCCGGAGGCCGTGGTGGAGACACGGTAACCCTCGCGCGTCAGGTGGTAGGCGACCAGCGCCGCGATGTCGCGCTCGTCCTCGACGACCAGTACGCGGGCCGGCGCGCCCGAAGCGTTCACGCTCACGGAAATCTGCCTTCGGAATGCTGTGCGACGGCGCAGTAGCTCCGCCTCTGGAGCCGAACCTGTATCCCGGGCGTCATGCCGATGTCATGCATGGGTAACGGCAAGGTAACGGGCGCGCGGCCGGCAGGGCAGGAGTGGCGTGGGCTCGCTAGCACGATTCGCTGCGCGGCGATTCGGCACGCGACGACTCACCACGCAACGAGATAGAGCACGATCCCGACCGGAATGAAGAGCCAGTAGTCCCGCGGCATCGGCCCCCACCAGCTGGCGGCATGCCACCAGACGTACTGCGGCCGGAATCGACGCAGCCGGTAGCGCGGATTCAGCACGAACCAGAGAAAGTCTTCCAGGATCCAGAAGAGAATGAGGAACGCGAGGATGCGGAGCTCGACGCGCCAATCCCATGCATCCGGCACGACGGCGTAGGGCAGGTGGACGAGGAGGAGGACGAAGACGTGTGCGTACAGGTGATAGCCCGTAATCGCGCGGGCACCGAGGAAACGTTCCGTCCAGCGGTTGCGGATACGCCAGGTGGGCAGTCCGCTGGCCCAGCCGTGCCCGCCCTCGATCTGGATCTCGAGCAGCGCGAACGCGACCGAGACGGCGGCGAGCAGGCCGAAAAAGACGATGTGGTGCACCCCGGAAGAATAGCCGAGGAGCCGGGATCAGAGGAGTCCGAAGGACGCGAGTCCCGAGGGGGCGATGAGATAGGCGCCGAGCGCGAGCGCCCAGCCGACGATCACGTCGCCCGGGTAGTGGACACCGAGGTAGCAGCGGGACAGGCCGACGAGGAGGCCGAGGCCCAGGACGGCTGCGCTGAGCTGCGCCGGAGCGAGCGCCGCGATCGGCAGCGCCAGCGACAGAGCCGCGGCCGCGTGGCCGGAGGGAAAGCTGAAGCGGTCCGGCGCCTCGATCAGACAAGCGCCCGGCGGCAGGGATGGCCGCGGCCGACCGACGGTCCGCTTGAGCAGCTGCACGATGCCGTGTGAGAATGCCAGAGTGAACGCGGCGATGAGGCCGGCCTCCCGCACGACACCGGTGCCGAGCAGGAGGGCCAGGGCGGCCGCGGCGATGACCACGACCGCGTCCCCGCAGTGGGTGACGTGACGCATGACAGCCAGCGTCACCGGTCGCCGGGCCACGGTCCATGCGACGAGCACGTCCCGGTCGTGGCGATCCATCGTGCGCAGAAGCCGATGCACGCGACTCATCAAGCCGCCTCCCGACCCGAATGCTGGTATTCGATGGCTGCCGCGACCGCCTGCGCCGCATGCGGGCGTCCGAGGCGTCGCGCGGCCCGGCTCAGCTCCTCCCGCCGAGCAACGTCGCCGATGAGCGACCGCACCGCCGCCGCGATCTGCTCCGGCGAGTCCGCGGGAAGCGCGGCACCGGCCGCGACCAGCACCCGCCGATTCTCCTCCTCGTGGCCCGGAATCGGTGAGGCCAGTACCAGCGGCCGGCCCAGCGCGAGCGCCTCGCTGGTGCTCAATCCGCCGGGCTTCGTCACGATCACATCCGCCGCGGCCAGATAGGGGCGTACGTCGTCGACATAGCCGACCGCGCGCACCCCGGGAATGCCACCGAGCGCGGCGCGCGACCGCTCGGACCGGCCGCACAGCGCGACCACCTGCGTCCCGGAAACCGCGCCGGCGGCGCCGAGAGCGAAACCGGTCACCCCCAGACCCAGACCGCCTCCCATGACGAGGACGACCGGCCGTCCCGGCTCGAGTCCCAGCGCGGCGACCGCCTCCGCCCTCGTCGGGCCCTCCAGCAGATCGGGACGCACGGGAATTCCCGTCGCCTCGACGCGTGCGCCCCGCACGCGTGCGCGCACCTGCTCGGCGAGCCGGGGCGTCGCCACGAAGTAGCGGCACACCGCGGGCTGCGCCCAGAAGCGGTGCAGCGCGAAATCGGTGATGACCATCGCGAACGGCGGATTCCCGCTCCGGCCGGCCAGGAGCTGCGCGGGCAGGAAGTGCGTGCAGATGCACACGTTCCACGGACGCGAGCGCACCACGCGATCGAACGCGCGGAACAGCAGGCGATACGCGGCCCCGCCCCAGAACGGCGTATCCGGACCCGGCCCGTCGGTCAGGTGGTAGATCTCGCGCCAGACGCCGGGCGCGCGGGCGGCGAGCAGCTCGAAGCCGTCCCGGTAAGCGCTGCGCACCCAGGCCGGCGCGTGCTCCAGCACGTCGACGTGCTCGACGTACATGTCCGGCGCCCTTTCGGCGAATGCCGCGCGCAGGGACTCGGCGGCGCGGACGTGTCCCGTTCCCGCGGACGCGGAGGCGATCAGGATGCGCTTCTGCATGATGGAAAGGTGGCGCCGCCGGATCACGCGCCCGCCCCGGCCGTGTAACGATCGCGTCGCGGCAGCCGCCTCAATCGTGCGGGTCGTAGTAGCGGATGATCGTCCAGCCACCGTCGCGCTCGAGCGCGTGGTGGAACAGCTCGAGACGCAGGCGCTCGCCGCCGTCGCGACCGTCGCTCAAGGTCACCAGACAGCCCGAGTGCACGGTGAACCTCGGGTAGGACCGGGCGCTGTCGCACGTCGTCGCCACGTACTCCATCGACGAGCCCGCGTAGCGCGCCAGCACGTTCTCGAGCGCGGCGCGGTTGCGCGAATCGACGTTCAGGCGGCGAGCGACAGACGCGCGACGCCGTAGGCCCCGACCGGGGCATTGGCGAGCTTCGCGAGGGACTCGATGTCGACGCTCAGAAGCCATTCGAGTAGGAGACGAATTTGAAGGTCCCGCGGCTCTCCAGGATGCCGCCGAACCACGCACCCGTCATTTCGACGCCGTCCTCGACGTAGCGGACGGTGCAGTGCTCCCAGACTCGATCGCCGCCGGTGCCGAGAGACCGGGGCGGCTCCGGACAGTCGTGTCCCCGGTATTCGATCGTCCGGCCACCGAACCGCCGGAGCACGCGCGTGATCCCCTTGGCTCCGTTCTGCTCGATGATGAACCAGGCCACCGCAGGATCGAGGCGGGTGGGGTGTCGGCTCAGGGGCGACGCGTCGTAGTAGAGGTACGTGAACTCGCCACGGCTCATCGCGAGCTCCACGAGCGCGGCCGTGTCCCCCGCCGCCAGGGCCTCGACGAAGCCGCGCACCAGCGCGTCCCGGCTGCGGGCGCCGCCAGCATAGGCGGCCGCGGAATCCGGGGTCGTCGCCCGAAAACGGCGCATCTGCTCCGCCGGCGGGAAGCTGCTGTCGACGACCGCGAGCGGCGCGTCGGCGGGTGCCGGAGCCGAGCTCAGCGCGAGCTCGCGGGAAGCGCTTCTCGAATCCGCTTCCGTGCACGCGCCCAGTAGCGACGTCACCATCAGCGCCACCAACCATCTTCCCCTGCTCATCCCGTGTGTCTGCTCCTGAAAATACGAAGGCGGCGGCCGACGCCACTTCGCGCCGACCGCCCCTCTCGTTCGCATGATTCCGTGTATCAGTTCCGCGCGTAGTTGGTCCAGCTCGCCCACCACCTGGCACCGGCCGGATCGGCCGCACCGCGGTACGAGGTCGGCGTTACGAAGGTCCCCGCGCGCGTCGCAATGGCGCCCGTGAAGCTCGTCAGCCCACCGCTCGCGGCGGGCGAGCCCGCCGGCGGCGTCCAGTCGAGTCCCTCGAGGCTCGCCGTCAGCGAAGTGAACAGGCTCGCCGGTGCGCTCGAGTTCGTCTCGATCGCGTTCGCGCCGGCATCGACGCTGTAATGACGCGTGGAGGAAGCGGGATCATCCGGCTCGAACGTCGCGCCGTTCCCTGCCGCAAGCAGGTTGCGCAGCAGCAGGTCGCCGTCGGTGATGCGCTGATTCGTGGCCGCATCCCGCAGAGTGATGGCGTAGGCCGGCCAGCGCGCGATCACGCCGTTTACGTAGTAGCCGCCCGTGCCGCGGCGCAGCATCATGCCGCGCCCGCCGCCCGCCGGTACCACGCCCGGACCGGTGCCGATCAGCGTGAAGTTGGCTACGAGCGGAATGTTCAGCGGGACCGAGTTCTGCCCGTTGAAGCAGTTCGCGCCTGCGCAGCCGTCGTTCTCGATGCCCTGCGGATCGTTCGAGACGTTGCCCGCGCCCGGCCGCGGCGTGAGAACCACGCTCTGGAATGCGATCGCGTACTGGATGCGGCCGACATACCCCTCGGACATGTCGAAGTGGTCGTCTCCCGACTCGTAGGAGACGAGGTACTGCATGTCCACCGCTCCGCCGAACAGCTCGAAGTGGTCGTCTAGTCCGCCCAGCGCCTGCACGTAGCGGATGGTCGTGCCGCTGCCGACCGCGGCCAGCGTAAGCGAGTTCAGCTCCGCGTCCTGCACGGGACCGAAGCCCGCGAACTCGATGCGCACGTACTCGAGGTGACCACTGTCGTCGGCGTTGTTCGTGCCGCTGCCGTAATCGATGGCGTAGTTGGTGCCCGGCACGGTACCTCCGACCGTGCCCGTGCCCTCGAGCTGCACGGATGGACCGCGATTGATGATGCCGTTGCCGACGATGACCAGGCCGCCCCAGTCGCCCGGCTGGCGCTGGCCGACCGCGCGCGAGGAAGTCATGACGATCGGTGCCGCCGCGGTACCGACCGCCTCGATCTTCGCGCCGCGCATGATGAAGAGCGCGCTCGCCGGTATGCCGCGGATCAACGTCCCCGGCTCGATGGTCAGAGTCGCGCCGTTCGTGACGTGCACGAAGCCACCCAGCGTATAAACCGTGTCCGCGCGCAGTGTACGATTCGCGGTGATGTCGCCCACGATGTCCGCCGTGGGCAGGTCCGGCAGCTCGACCACTGCGACCGCGCTGAACGCGCTCGTTTCCGTGCCGCGCGTCGCGGCGACGCGGTAGCGGTACACCGCACCCGGCTCTAGACCGGAGTCCGTGTGCGTGGTCGCAGTGACTTCGGTCAGCAGCGCGAACTCGCCCGCAGTGCCCGGCGCGCGCTCGATCACGTAGCCGTCGGCGCCGCTCACGGCGCCGAACTGGACGGTCGCGCTCGTGTTGCTCGCGGCCGTTGCCTGGACGTTGCCGGGCGCCGTGAGCGTATCGGCACCGGTCGGATCACCGTCATCGTCGCACGCGCCGACCATGGCCGCGCCGGCGAGGATGATCGAGGGGAGGAGCTTCTTCCAACGACTGAGCATCTGTCTTGTCTCCATGTTGCTGGTGCCTGTGAACGTGCTCCCTGATTCTGCCACTCCCGCGTCACCGCGTTGCGTATGCGCGGTAACGGTCGTGTGACGACGGATCACGCTCGACACGCTCACAGATCCCAGCTCAGGCCGAAGGAATAGCCGCGGCCCGTCTCCCACGACTCGCGCACGATGTCGCCCTGCGTCACCTCGTAGGGCTGGTCCAGCAGGTTGCGGGCATCGAATTTGGCGGCGACTCCGTTACCGAGGTCCAGGCGCAGCGCGAAATCCAGCATGTGGCGTAGCTGCTCGTAGATATCGGGCAGGGGCGCCTGCGCGGCGCTCTGAATGCGCTCGCCGACGACGTTGTAGAGCAGCGTCGCGCTCACGCGGTCGCCCGCGGAGTTGTAGATCACGCCGGCATTGAGGACGTACGGTGCCTGGCCGACCATCGGTCGCTCGTCGTTGGTGCGGCTCGCGAGTCCGCTGCCGATCCGGATCTCGCTGCGCATGAGCGTCGCGTTCGTGAAGGCGGTGAAGGGCTGGAGCCAGTCGGCGAAGCGACCCAGGTCTGTACGCAATTCCGCTTCGACGCCGTAGTTCCGCGCCTCATCCGCGTTTACGAAGGTAACCAGCGCGGTTCCGGAGGACGCCACGTAGACGCGCTCGATCGGGTCGTGGAACCGTTTCGCGAAAACGCCGAGACTCACGACTTCGCTCGCGGACGGATACCACTCCCAGCGGATGTCGTAATTCTCGATGCGGGCGCGTCGCAGCTCCGCGTTGCCGAAGACGTTCTCCCCACCCAGGACTTCGCGGTAGAGAATCGGCGAGAGCTCACGGTACTCGGGTCGTGACAGCGTGCGTGACGCGGACACGCGCAGGTTCTGGTCTTCCGTCAGGCGGAAGTGAGCGGCCAGCGCGGGCAGGACGTCGATGTCGGTCGGCGCGGCGACGGCCGTGTCGCGATTCGTCGAGAGGGATCGGACCTCGACCTCGGACCGCTCCACGCGTGCGCCACCCACGAGGCGCAGCCGCTCGCCGACGGCGTACTCCATCATGCCGTAGGCCGCGTACACTTCCTCGTCCGCTTGGTAGGAGCCGCCCTGGCCGAGTGACGTAAGGCTGAACGCCGTGCTTCCGGGCTGGGTGTACTGCTCGAAGATCTCCTCCGGAGGCGCCTCGCGCTGTTCGCGCGTGAGCGTGCCCGGTGCGGAGATGCTGTAGGCGAAGTTGGACGCGTCGCGGACCGCCATGCGCGCGAGGGCTCCGACCTTCAGCCGATGCGGCTCGTAGCTGTCACCGAAGGTCCAGCTGTAATCGACCCGGCCTTCGTCGCTTCGTTCGTCGAGCTCACCGAACGTGCGCACAGCCGCTTCGTTGCTGCTGCCGTACCAGGCGCGGGGCAGGGGTTGGCCGGTCGCGACGTCCAGCTCGGTCGAAAAGACGATCTCGGAGCGGTCCGGCTCGTTCCGTTCGACGGCCGAGTTGGTGAGCGACCAGTCGAGTCGGTGGTCACGCGACAACTGATGCTCGCCCGCGAGCTGGCTCGAGCGTACCGAGCGCTCGACGAAGCCCAGCCTGTGGATCTCGAGCGGCAGCCCGAGGTTCTCGTCGGTGCCCTGCTCGAGCCGTGCGGACTGATCGGAGGAACGATTGTAGGTGTTGTTGAGCGAAAGCCGGCTGTGTCCGCCGAACGTTGCGCTGAGATTGAGCAGTCCGCCCCAGAGTACGCTGTTCGTACCGGTCGAGCCCGTGTAGCGCGACGCGACCACGGCTTCGCCGTCGGTGCCCGCCATCGCAGTCGTCCGGATCTCGTTCTCGCGGGAATCGTTCGACGTCGCGTAGGTCCCCGACAGGATGTAGCCGAGCGTGCGCCCGAGCAGCTCTTCGGAGCCACCTGCCGACAGTCCGAACGAACCGGCGGGCGGCGCGGTACCCCGCCGCGCCTCCCAGGCGTTGCGGAACGTTCCCGCCAGCCGGGTCATGTCCTCGGCCGAAAGACCGGCATCCTGAAGATCTCCGGCGTCACGTACGGGCTCCGGCAGCGATCGATCGTCGCCGGCGTAGCCGAGCCACTCCGCTCCGCTCGTGGACGGCAGCACGACCGCATTGCCGGTGATGCCGTCCGTCAGGCCGCTGCCCGCCGTCAGTCTGAGCGTGCTGCGCGTCGGGAACTCGCGCGTGCGGATGTTCACCTGCGCGCCGCTGAAATCGCCAGGCTGGTCGGGCGTGAAGGTCTTCGACGTCGTGATGGACGCCAGCAGGCTCGACGGAAAGAGGTCGAACGGTACGATCTTCTTCTCGGGCTCGGGGCTGGGCAGTCGGGCGCCGTTGAGCGCGGTGGTGGTGTAGCGCTCACCGAGACCGCGCACGAACACGTAGCGGCCGTCCTGAACCGTGACGCCGCTCACGCGCTGTACCGCCGCGGCCGCGTCGCCGTCGGGGCTGCGCGCCATCTGCTCCGCGGTGATCGAGTTGACGACGCCCGTCGCGTTGCGCTGCTCGTCTAGCGCGCGGCTCACCGTGCCTCGCTCCGCCACAGCCGTAACGATCAGGCCCTCCACGGCGATCGCCTCCGATTGGAGCGTTACGTCGAGAGAAGCCGTTGCACCGGCGGGCACCTGGACGCCGGTCACCGTCTTCTCGCCGTAGCCGAGCGACACGACGCGCACGGTGTGCATTCCCGAGGTCACGCCCGTGATCAGGTAGCGGCCGTCGACCCCGGTGATCGCACCGAGGGTCGTGCCTTCGACGACGACCTGTGCCCCGGGCAGGGCCCGGCCCGTCCCCTCCTCGATGACTCGCCCCACGATTCGTCCTGCCTGCTGAGCCATGGCAGGCTCCGCGAACAGGCCCAGCACCAGAGCCAGCCCGGACACCAGTGCCGATCGCGTGAGCGTCCGCCTTCCGTGCATCCCCATCGCCTTTCTCCGCATGCGAGCGGGCGCCGGCCGCAGCGGCGGTCGCGCCCTCCGATGATCCTGTGATCACCGAAAGGTCGTCGGGGTGAGTCACGACGAGCGTGCTTCGCCGTAACGGCCGCGTAACGTGTTGAGTTGGGTGGAACGCACGCGTGCGCACGCGTGAGGGTCCGGCTAGGCGGTCGAGAGCAGCAGCTTCCCGCTGGTCCGGCGACTCTCGAGCAGCTCGTGCGCCTCGGCCGCCTGCGTGAGGTCGAGGATGCAGTGGATGTGGACGTCGAGCTGGCCACCCTGGATGTAGGAGAAGATCCGACCGGCGCGCGCGCGCGCTTCGGCGGCGTCGCGCATGTAATGCACGAGGCTCGGTCGGGTGAGGTAGATGGAGCCCTGCCGCGCCAGGATCTGCGGGTCGACCGGCGCTACCGGACCGCTGGCCTGCCCGAATAGCAGGAGGAAGCCGCGCGGGGCGAGGCAGTCGATGCTGCGATCGAACGTCGCGCGACCGACCGAGTCGTAGACGGCCGCGACGCCCTTTCCGTCCGTGATCCCGTTCGTCGCGTCGACGAAATCGTCTTCCGTGTACAGGACGACGTGATCCGCCCCGACGGCTCGCACGCGCTTCGCCTTCTCCTCGGTCGAGCAGGTGCCGATGACCACGGCGCCGCGTTTCTTCGCGAGCTGCGTCAGCAGGAGGCCAACGCCGCCGGCCGCCGCGTGGATCAGCACGGTATCGCCCTCGAGGATGGGATAGGCGTCGGAGGAAAGGAAATCCGCCGTCATCCCCTGCACCATGACCGCCGCCGCGATCTCCATGGGAATCGCTTCCGGAACCTCGACCAGCTTCCACGCCGGCACGGTCACGTACTCGGCGTAGGCCGCCGCGCCCATGGCGAACGCGACCCGGTCGCCGACAGCGACGCCTGCCGCTCCGGCGCCGGCTGCCGCCCCAGCGGCGTCTTCCGCACCGGCGCCGAGCTTCTCGACGACGCCCGACGCCTCGACGCCGGGGATGAAGGGCGGCTCCTTCGGATAGAGCCCGGTGCGATGATAGACGTCGGTGTAGTTGACACCGGCGAAATCCACGCGCACGAGCGCCTCGCCCGGCGCCGGCTCCGGGACCTCGACTTCGCTCGCCTCGAGCACGGACGGGTCGCCCCACTGCTGCACGAGGACGGCACGCATCGTCTCGCGCTGCCCGCTGACGCGACGATTCGCGCTGACCCTGCGCGAGGTCCGGCGTCTCTCCTCTTCGCTCATGGGCTTCGGTGCGCGATGGGTGGCGTGCGCGGGTGCGCACCGTGTGCCTGGCACACCGCCCGGCATTCCTCCGCCGTCAGCGTGTGATCCGTTCGCTTCGCGTGCTCGAACAGGCGCTGCGCGAGGCCCTCGTCCGCCGCGTCGTAGCCGTGCTCCTCGAGCCAGCAGCGCACATTCGACATGCCGCTCATGTGGCTGATGTCGATGCGCTGGCGCCGCCCGAACATGCCGGCGGGCACGCCCGAGTAGACCAGATCGGCCAGCCGGTCGTCTCCCTTCTGCCGCGCCTTCACGATCGCCGCCGCGTGCACGCCTGTCGCCGTGCGGAACGCGTCCGCGCCCATCACCGGGTAGTTCGGCGGGATGGGCACGCCCGTCGCCCGCGATACGGTCTCGCAATACTCGGTGAGCTTCGTCAGGTCCCCACGATGGAGGCCGAGCAGCTTGAAGTTGACGAGCAGCAGATCCATCTCCGCGTTGCCGACCCGCTCGCCGATGCCGAGCGCGCTGCCGTGCACGCGGTCGACGCCCGCTTCCACCGCCGCCAGGGCGTTGGCGATCCCCAGCCCGCGGTCGCGATGGCCGTGGAAGTCGATCTTCACGGCGACGCCCGTCGGCGCCACGACTTCCTCGCGAATGAAACGCACCAGTCGCCGCACGCCTCCCGGCGTCGCGTGACCCACCGTGTCGGCGAGGCAGATGCGCCGCGCGCCGCACTCGATCGCGCGTGTATATAGCGCCTTCAGCGTGTCCGGTGCCGCGCGCGTCGTATCCTCGGTCACGTACATCACGCGCAGCCCCTCGGCCACCGCGAAGGTGACCGCCTCCTCCGTCGCCTTCAGCATGCGCTCGAGCGTCCAGTCCTCGGCATACTGGCGCACGGGCGAGGAGCCGATGAACGTCGCAGCCTCGATGGAGAGGCCCGTCTCCTGGCTGATGCGCGCGATCGGCTCGACGTCGGCGCGCACGGTGCGCGCGGCGCAGTTCGGGTCCAGCGGCAGCTTCGCGGCGACGATCTCCCGCGCCAGCGCGCGCACGTCCTCGACCGCGCGCGCGCCCGCGCCGGGCAGCCCCAGGTCCACCGCCTGGATGCCCAGCTCCGCCATCAGGTTAAGGATGCGGATCTTGTCGTCGATGGAGGGGTCCAGCACGGAAGGCGACTGCAGCCCGTCGCGCAGCGTCTCGTCGTCCAGCTCGACGACGCGCGCCGTGGCGGCGGCCGGAGTCGAATCGTCCGCCGCATTCCAGTCGAAAATCAATTCACTCAGATCGTCGCGCATCCTCACCTCACCTCACACCTCACCTCACCTCACCTCACCTCACCTCACCTGCACCCCACTATCTCACTGTGATCCACCACGCTGAGGCTGCCGCGCGCGCCGCGGATGACGCACTGGTCGCCGATGAGGCTGTCGTGCAGCTCGCTGTCCTCGATGGTGGTGCCTGCGCCGATGATGGCGTCGCGCACCTTGGAGCCGCGGATGGTCGATCCGGTCATGATGGTGACGTTGGGACCGATCTCGGAATTCTCGAGCACGACGCCTTCCTCGACGCGCACCGGCTCGGTGACGCGCACATTGTGCCCGCCGTCGGGCGCGCGGGCGCGCCCGGTCTCGAGCAGGTGTCGATTGGTTTCGAGGAGCGTGTCCGGCTTGCCGGCATCGTACCAGCCGTCGACTTCGACGATCTTGATCTTCGCGCCGTGGTCGATCATGAACTGGAACGCGTCGGTCAGGTAGTACTCCTGGCCGGCGCCGCGGGTCGAGTCGAGGGTCTGCCGGATGCCCTCGAAGAGCAGCTTCCAGTCGCGGATGTAGTAGAGGCCGATGTTGGCGAGCTTGGAGATGGGGTCCTTCGGCTTCTCGACGATGCGCTTCATGAAGCCGTCCTTGCCGGTGACGACCACGCCGAAGCGCTGATAGTCCTCGACTTCCTTGACCCACATGATGCCGGCGACGTCCTCGGGCAGGTCGCGGATGATCGACAGGTTCGCATCGAAAATCGTGTCGACGAACAGGATGAGCAGGTCCTCGTCGATGAAGTCGCGGGCGAGACCGACCGCGCCGGCAGTGCCGTCCTGCACCTTCTGCTCGACGAAATGCGAGGTGAACTCCGGGTACGCATCGGCGACGTAGCTCTCGATCTTCTCCTTCAGGTAGCCGACGACGAAAACGATCTCCCGGACGCCGAGCTCCTTGAGGTCGTCGAGGATATAGCTCATGACCGGACGCCCCCCGACATTGAGGAGCGGCTTCGGAGTGACGTAGGTGTGCGGCCGGAGGCGGGTGCCCTTTCCGGCCAGGGGAATGACGACCTTCACGCTGTAACCCTCGATCGTGGGTGTCCGCTCGGATGGAACCGCGGGACCGGCGCGGGCGCGCGGATGTTGCACGCGTTGCGGGTGTCGACGATTCTGCACCTGCCCTGCGCGTCGGGCGGGTAGCATATCATGCACGCGGCGCGCCACGCCAACCGGAGATTCCCAGATGCTGCGATACGCGAAGCTGGTCCTGCTGCTGGCCGTGCCGGCCTGCGCGAGCGGGCAGCGAACGGACACCGCCGCGGCCCCGGCGCCCGCGCTCGGCGCCATGCGCCACGGCGAGATGGCCGGTCACCCCATGCATCCGGCGGCGCCACCGCACACGCGCATCGTGGTGAACGCGCTGGGGACCGCGTCGCGGCCGCCGGAGCAGGCGGTGGTGAGCCTGGCGGTCGAGACGGCGGCGCGGACGGCGCGGGAGGCCGCGGAGCAGAATGCCCAGCGGATGAATCAGATCATTGCCGCTCTGCGGCGGCTGGACATTCCCGAGGATCAGATCCGCACCACCGCCTACAACATGTACCCGGAGTACCGGCACTGGGACGGCCGCGACCCGGAGCAGGCGGGCCGCCAGCCGGAGATCATCGGCTACCGCGTCATGAACATGCTGACGGTCACCGTCGATGGCGCCGCGCGGGCCGGCGCCGTGATCGACGCCGCGCTGGCCGCGGGGGCCAACCGCGTGGACGGCCTCAGCTTCCAGCTTCGCGACACGGACGCGGTCCGCGCCGACGCGTTGCGCGAAGCGATGGGCAAGGCGCGCGCAGAGGCCGCGCTCCTCGCCGACGCCGCAGGCCTGACGCTGGGGGCGCCGATCGAGATCTCCACGTCCTACGGCTACATGCCGCCGCCGCCGATGCCGATGATGGCGCGCGACATGGCGCAGGCGGCGCCGACGCCGGTGCAGCCGGGAGCCGTCGAAGTCCAGGCGACGGTTTCAGTGGTCTACTCGGCACACCCGTAGCCGCCGCGAGGAGCGGACTCGACATGCCGGGCATCTGGCGCGCGCTCACGCGCAACGTGGCGGAAACGGCGCAGGCGCATGAGGACGCGCGCCTGCGCGGGCGCACCTACGCGATTCCGTTCGAGGACGTGTGGAACGCCGCGCAGGCCGTGGCCGGCGTGGGCATGCGCGGCTGGCGCATCGTCTCGAGCGACGACGAAGAGGGCGTCATCCACGCGGAATCGACGACCCTGATGCGCCGGAAGATCGACGACGTGTCGATCCGCATCACCCTCGACCGGGACGCGCAGACGCGCGTCGACGCCCGCTCCGCCGCCCGCGCGGGCCGCGGTGACCTGGGCCGGAACGCGCGGCGCCTGAATCGCTTCTTCCACGCCCTCGATCGCGCCGTAGTCGACGCGCGCCGGCGCCGCCTGGAGTCGCGGCCGGCGGCGACGCCCGCGAGCGGCGCCTCGGTCGTCCCGCCACATCGCTCCACGTGACCGGTGGAGTTCATCGACTTCCACACGCATCCGTACCGCCCGGAGGACCTCGCGCCGGGCAGCCGCGACTTCGTCCTCAGAACATCCGTCGCCATTCGCGAGCACGGGGAGCGGCTGCGGGATCCGCGCGTGGTCGCCGACCTGCTGCGCGAGGGCGGCGTGCGGCACGCGGTCGTGCTGCCGGAGCACTGCCCGCGCACGTCCGGCAACGTGCGCACGGAGACGGTGCTCGAGATCTGCGCGGCCGCGCCCGACGTGCTCATCCCGTTCGCGTCCGTCGATCCGAACAGCGATGTCGAGCCCGCTTCCTTGCTGCGCCGCTACATCGCCGCGGGGGCGCGCGGCCTGAAGCTGTATCCGTCGTACCAGTTCTACCATCCGAACGACCCCGGGGCGTACGCGCTCTACGAGGTCTGCCAGGAAGCCGGCATCCCGGTGCTGATGCACATCGGCAGCTCGGTGCTGCCCGGCACTCGGCTCAAGTACTGCGACCCGGTCGCGCTCGACGACGTGGCCATCGATTTTCCGGACCTCGTCGTGGTGATGGCGCACGGGGGTCGCGGCTTCTGGTACGACCGCTGCGAGTTCCTCGCCTCGCACCATGCCAACCTCTACATCGATGTGGCGGGACTGGTCCCGCGCCGGCTGCGCGAGCATTTCCCGCGGCTGGATCGGATCGCGCACAAGCTCGTGTTCGGCAGCGACTGGCCGGCGATGCCGCGCGCGCACCCGGCGGAAAACGCGCGCGTGATCGAGCGCGAGCTGGGCCTCGACGCCGAGGCCACGCGCGCGATCCTCTTCGGCAACGCGGCGCGCCTGCTGGGCCTCGCGACGTGAGCACGACCGTGCTGGAGGGCGGGCTCGTCGTGCCCCTCGACGGAGCCGGCACGAATCCCGGGATCATGGATCTCGTGGTGCGCGACGGCCGCATCGAATCGCTCGGACCGTCCGGCGCGGCACCGCCGGCCGGCGCGGAGCGGGTCGACTGTCGTGGACGCGTGGTCATGCCGGGTCTGGTGAACGCGCACCTGCACCCCGACCTGCATCTGCTGCGCGGCATGGTCGAGGACCTGTCGCTGCACCAATGGGAGAGCTGCGAGCGGCTCCAGCGCTCGCTCGTCGTGCTCGACGGCGACGACGCGGAGCCGCTCCAGCGCGCGGCAGTGCGCGGCGCCCTGGCGGAGTGCGCGCTGGCCGGCGTGACCCGGGTCGCGTGCTACGGTGTGACCCGACGGATCGAGCGCATCGCCGCGGAGGAGATGGCTACGCTGGGCCTCTCCGGCTGGGTCACCATCCGGGATGCCGCCTGTCCGCGCATGGCGGAGGGCGAGTTCCCGCACATGTACCGGCTGCACGCGGAGGAAGTCCTCTACGACGAGGAGCTGCGGGCGGCGGCGGCGGCGCACGAGCGCGGCGAGCGACTCGTCATGCACGTCGCCGAGACGCATGAGCGGGTCGCGTTCGCGCTCGACCGCTTCGGCACCACGCCGATCCGCCTGCTCGCGCGCTACGGCCTGCTGTCGCCGCGCGTGCTGCTCTCGCACGCCATCCACGTCGACGACGAGGAGATCGCGCTGATCGCGGCCGCCGGGGCGCCCGTGCTCGCGTCGCCCGTGGCGGAGGCGAAGCTCGCCGACGGCCTCGCCCCGATCGCGGCCATGCACGCGCGCGGGGTACGGATTGCGCTGGGCACCGATGCCGCCGTATGCAACAACGGTTGCGACGTGCTGCTCGAGGCGCGCTTCCTGGGGCTGCTGCAGCGCCTGTCCTACGGCCCCGCGACGCTGCCGGCGGGCACGCTGCTGCGCTTCGCGACGGTGGACGGGGCGGCGGCGCTCGATTCCGCGGCGTCGCAGGGGCTGAGTGCCGGGGCGCCGGCGGATATCGCGATTCTGGACGCGACGGCACCGCACATGCTCCCGCTCGTGCACGGCGCCGGGGAGTCCAACCTGTTGGCCGGCATCGTATTCAGCGGATCGGGGCGTGACGTGACCGATGTGATGGCAGGAGGCAGATGGATCGTGCGCGACCGGCGACTGGTCGCGCTGGACGAGGACGAGATCGGAGAGGCGCTGGGCCAGGCGGCCGCGGAGCTGATCCGGCGAACGGGCGGATGAATGAGCTTTGACACCGAGGTACCGGCCGAGCTGCCCGTCGTGCCGCTGCGCAGCACGATCGTCTTCCCGACCAGCGTGCTGGGTCTACAGATCGGCGCGCCCTACAACCTGGAAGTACTGTCCGCGCATCCGGAGCGGCACATCCTCGTGGCGCTGGTGCTCGCTCCGGGAGAGCCGGACGATCCGATCGATGCCCGCACCCTGAACAAGATCGGCGTGATGGCCCGGTTGTCGGACCAGCTCAACCTGCCGGGCGGCTCCGTGCAGGTGACCGTGCACGGCATCCGGCGCGTCCGGCTGTCGAAGGTGCGCGTCGAGCCCGGCGCCGGCTACATCGGCAGTGCGCGCGCGATTCGGCCCGGCACGATCGAGCCCGCGGTTGCCGACGACGTCATCGGCCGCATCCTGACGACGCTCGAGTCGATCACCGCCGAGATCGAGCGCGTGCCGCGCGAGATTCCCGCCATCCTGCGCATGAACATCGGGGATCCGGCGCGCTTCGCGGACCTGGTCGCCACGCTCACCAACTTCAGCGTCGCCCGGAAGGACGAGGTCGTGCAGCTGCTCGACGTCGAGAAGCGCCTGCGCTTCGTCCTCGAGGAGCTGGAAACGCAGTTCCATCGTCTGAAGGAGGTGGAAGCGGCTTCCGAGCGGCCGCGCGGGGAGGAGGATGGGGACGAGTCCGAGCCGGAACGCGCCCAGCGCCTGCGGCAGCGCATTCGCTCGCTCCAGGTGGAGCTGGGGGAAATCGACCCGACCGAGCGCCAGGCGATCGAGCTGCTGCGCCGGGCCGAAACCGTCGATCTGCCGCAGCACGTCGCCGCGCGCGTCCGTACCGAGATCGAGCGCCTGCGGGCGGCGGGCCTGGAGAGCCCGGAAGCGGAGGAGATCCGCTCGTATCTCGAGTACCTGATCACCATGCCCTGGTCGCGCTTCGTCGCACCGCCCCCGTCGGAGATCGATCTCGACGCGGTTCGCTCGGCGATGAATCGCTGCCTGCTCGGTCTGGACGAGCCGAAGGATCGACTGCTCGACTACCTCGCCGTCGCTCGCCTGCGCGGCGACCTCCAGGGGCAGATCATCTGCCTCGTCGGACCCAGCCATACCGGCAAGTCGTCGCTCGCGCGCACCATCGCCGAAGGGCTCGGTCGTCCGATCGAATACATCGAGCTGGGCGGCAAGAGCGAGGCTCACCTGGTCGGCGACCGCCGCACGCGCAGCGCGGCGCGGGCGGGTCGCATCGTCGGCGTCCTGCGCGACGCCAACGCCATGGACGCCGTCATCGTCCTCGAGGAGATCGACCAGGTCGGGCTGGGCAACGTCGACGGCGACCCGGTCACCGCGCTCGAGGAGGTGATCGAGTGGCGCGGCCGCTCCGAGTTCGTCGATCGCTACCTCGACGTACCCGTCGATCTGACGCGCGCCCTGTTCATCGCGACGTCGCAGGACTTCATGCGCATCCCGGTCGACCTGCGCGAGCACCTGGTCGAGATCCGCCTCGGCGGCTACACGCCCGAGGAAAAGGTGCAGATCGCGCGCGAGCGGCTGCTGCCCGAGCTGATTCGCGAGAACGGACTGGAAAGAAAGGATCTGCGCTTCCCGCGCGAGGCGCTCTACTTCCTGGCCCGCGGCTATGCGCGCGACAGCGGAGTCGGCCTGATGCGTCGCGAGCTGTCCGCGCTGCTGCGCACCCGCGCCCGCGCGAAGGCCCAGGGCACCGCCGGTCGCTGGACGTTCAACGAGGAGCGCATCGAAGAAATCCTCGGCTCGCCGCGCTACACCGCCACCGTCGCGGAGAGCGCGCCCGAGGTCGGCGTCGTCACGGGTCTCGCGTGGACCGCCGCCGGCGGCGAGCTGATGTTCATCGAGGCTCTCAAGATGCCCGGCAGCGGCCGGTTGCAGATCACCGGCTCACTCGGCGAGGTGATGCGTGAGTCCGTGAACGCGGCCTACTCCTATACGCGCAGCCGCGCGGCCTCGCTCGGCATCGACGACGAGGCGTTCAGCGAGTACGACCTGCACGTGCACTTCCCGGAGGCAGCCATCCCGAAGGACGGCCCGTCCGCCGGCATCGCCGTCGCCCTCGCCATCGCATCGACCCTGTCGAACCGACCCGTGCGCCACGACATCGCCATGACCGGCGAGGTCACGCTGCGGGGGAAGGTGCTCGAAGTCGGTGGCATCAAGGAAAAGGTGCTCGCCGCGTACCGCGCGGGCGTACGCCGCGTCATCGTGCCGCGTGGCAATCAGCGCGACCTGCGCGACGTGCCCGACGAGGCGAAAGAGAAGATCACGTTCACGTTCGTCGAGCGCCTGGACGAGGTGTTCCCCGCCGCCCTGCTCGAGGCCGAGGCGAGGATTCCGGATGCGCGCGACGCATGGCGCCGCGAGGGACAGCGTCGGCGCGAGGTCGAGGAGGACATCGCGCCCCCGGCACCGCCGCGCGCGGCCAGCGACATCGAGCGCGGCGCCGTGCCGGGCGAGCCGCCGGGCCTGCGTCCAGGCCGGCCGCCGGGTAAGCGGCCTGGCGCGCCGCCCGGCGGCGAGGCGGTCTGAGGCCCGCGGCTACACCGGCGTCGGCGGCCCGAGCTCGATGGCATGCTCCTTCGGCCGCGGCACCAGCGCCTCGCCCTCCGAGCGTGCGACGAACGCCGCGCACGTGAGGTCGCCCGTGACGTTCACCGCCGTCCGCATCATGTCGAGAATGCGATCGACGCCGAGGATCAGGGCGATGCCCGCCTGCGTCTGTGCGCCCATCCCGACCGACTGGAGCACGAGGATCAGCATGATGATGCCGGCGCTCGGGACACCGGCAGTGCCGATGCTCGCGAGCGTCGCCGTCAGCACGATCGTGAGCTGCTCCAGCATGCCGAGCGGGATGCCGTAAATCTGCGCGATGAACATGACGGCGACGGCCTGATAGAGCGCGGTGCCGTCCATGTTGATCGTCGCGCCCAGCGGCAGCACGAAGCTGGACACCTCCTTCGAGATGCCCACCTCCTCCTCCGCGGTCTCCATCGTAACGGGCAGGGTCGCATTGGAGCTGGACGTCGAGAAGGCGACGAGCTGCACCTGCGCGATGCGGCGGTAGAAGTCGGCCGGGTTCAGCTTCGCGAGGAAGCGCACCAGCACCGCATAGACGCCGAAGGCGTGCAGCAGCAGGCCGGCGACGACGGTGAGCGCGTAGATCAGCAGCGAACGCAGCAGGTCCAGCCCGAAGCTCGCGACGACGCTCGCGATCAGCGCGAAGACGGCGTACGGCGCGAGCCTCATCACCCAGTCGATCACGACCATGACAGCGTCGTTGATGCCCTGGAAGAACGTCAGCACGGCCCGCCGCCGCTCGACGGCCACGAGGCTGAGCGCGGCGCCGAAGATGATGGTGAAGATGATGAGCGGAAGGAGCTCACCGTCGGCCGCGGCGCCGATCGGATTCGACGGCACCATCTCCAGCAGCACCTGGGTCACGCTCGGCTTCTCTGCGGCGGTCTCGACGGCGCCCGCCGCCTGCTCGGAGAACGCAGCGGAAAGCCGATCGCGCGTGCCCGCGTCGATGCGTGCGCCTGGCCGTACCGCATTCGACAGGACCAGGCCGATGGTGACCGCGATCGCCGTCGTCGTCATGTAGTAGGCGACGGTTTTGCCGCCGATGCGGCCGAGCTTGCGGATGTCGCCCAGGGAGGCGGTACCGACCAGCAGGCTCGCGACCACCAGCGGGATCACGATCATCGTGATCAGGCGGATGAAGAGCGTACCGATCGGCTCGATCCACTCGAGGAGGATCTGGAGCCACTCCAACGCCAGGATGTTGGCGATCAGCCCGACGACCACGCCGAGGATCAGGCCGATGAGGATTTTCTGCCACAGCTGCATCAGGACCTCCTGCGGAGCGGCGGTACGGGAGCGGCGGCGCGAAGTCTAGGCGGCGCGCGGCTGCGAACGCAACTGAAAGCCGGCGCTCCCACCTGGATGCGGCCGGCCTGCCGGCGCGACGTGGCTCGCCGCCGTGCGACAGTCTATCTTGACGGCCCCATGACGATGCTTCGACTGCTGCGCCCCGGAATCATCGCCGCCCTCCTGCCTCTCGTCGCATGCGACGATGCCGGCATGCGCGGCCTGGCCTCGAACGATCGCGACAACGCGACGCGCGCGGAGTATGCCCGCGAGATGATCTTCGTCGCCGACGACGCTACGGCGGCCGCCGTGCTGGACTTCGCGACCGTCGACGCCGGCTCCACGCTGCGTCGCAGCGCGCACGCATGGGCCGAGGCCGGCAGTGGCTGGACGCCGCTGTACGACCTGTCGTGGGAGGACGTTCCGATGCGCCGCGCGTGGCGCCTCGTGCCGCACGGGCCCCTCCGGCTGCGCGTCGGCCTCGAAGACGACATCGAGGCGCTCATGGTGCGTGACGAGGACGGCATGATCGCGTCGCTCGAGCCGGGCGGCTTTATCTCCGAATGGACGCCGTTCCGTACCGCCCAGGTGGTCCTGCGGGAGGCGACCCTCGCGCTCGGCGGGGAGCCGGTGCAGGGATGGCTCGTCGATGCCCGTTTCGGCGTCTCACTTCACGCGGCCGAGGCCGAGGCGAATGCCGACGTCGGGCCGAACGGGGTCGTGCCCCCGGGCGCGGCCATGGCGGACACGGCGACGGGACGGGCTCAGGCGGCCGTGGACACCTCCACCCCATCGCCTCCGGCGGAGGACGACTCCGTGTCGCTCTCGGCCGCGGAGGACACGGCAGCGGATCCGGCCGCCCGGGACAGCGGGTCCCGTAGCGAGGGCGGGGGCGCCCGCTCGATGTACACGGTGCGCGCGGTGCTCTTCGGGACCGACGGCGCCGCCCTGGTGCTGGGCCAGACCGGTGGCGGCCTCACCGGCTGGCTCTGGACCGGGGAGGACGAGCTGGTGCTGCCGACGGTAACCCTGTCGCCGACGCCCGATGGGAGCGGCTGGACGGTCGAGGCCGGCGGCGGGACGCCTCTCTCGGGGAATCTGCGGATGCTCGACGAGGAGCCGCTGCCGATGTCACCGCGCATGGTCCGCGGCACGATTCGCTTCGGCGGCAGTGAGGTCGAGCTGCACGGCGTCCTGCGCCCCGCTCCGCCGACCGACTGACGCCGCCTCCACTACGAGAACTCGCTCAGTCGCGGTCCGGGTCGGGACGGTTCGTCAGGAACCGCCGCTCGCCGTCGCGCCGCGTGCGCCGCATCAGGTCGAGCGGCGTGAAGTGTCGCGTCGCCTGGCTGCGCGCGCTCCGGCGCGGTACCACCCTATCCTCGCGACCCGGCAGGCCCGGCCAGCCGAGACCGATGTAGATGCCCAGGCCGAGCGCCACGGCGCCGCCCACGATGTAGAAGATCATGTTTCGACTCCCTCCTTTCCCGGACCGCGCCACCCGCTGCGCAGCCAGTCGAGCAGCTGCGCGTGCACCGCGGGATCCGCGGCGCAGACGATACCCGTCCGGTTCGTGTCCGCGAGGTTGAAGCGCAGCTCCTCGCCGTTCAGATCCGTCGCGCGGCCGCCGGATTCCTCGACGATCAGCGACGCGCCGCACAGGTCCCATTCGCTCTTCGGTCCCCGCGCGTAGTACGCATCGGCGATGCCCGAGGCCACGCCGACCATCTTGTACGCCGTGCTGCCCCGCGTGATCCTGACCCAGCCGGGCGGAGCCGCCGTCGCCTCCGCCTCGTCCTCCCGCGACACCAGCACACGCAGCGGATGGCGCGGCGCCGTGCGCACGTCGTGCACGATCATGAACCGCCCCCAGCCGTCCGGCCCGATGTCGGCCACCGACGCGACGCGCGCCAGCCCATCCAGCGGGGCCTCCACCTCGACGTGCCGCGCCGTGCCGATCAGTACGCCGTAGGCGCCGCCGCCGCGCACCGCCCAGTACAGCTCGCCCGTCAGCGGATTGAAGACGACGCCGATCACGGCTGTGCCCGTGCGCGCGTCCACCAGTCCCACGGCGACGACGCTGTCCGGGTAGCCCGCGATGAACGAGGTGGTGCCGTCGATGGGGTCGACGATCCAGACCCGATCGCGCTCGAGGCGCAGCGCGTCGTCCGCCGTCTCCTCGGACAGCCAGCCGTAGCCGGGCCGCTCCCCGAGCAGCCGCTCCCGCAGCGACCGATCGACCGCCACGTCCGCGTCCGTGACCGGCTGCACGGGACTCTTCAGCCGCACGTCGCCGTGTCGCCCGAAATCGAGCGCGACGCGCTCGCCCGCGCGCACCACGGCGTCGAGCGCGAGGCAGAGGTCGGCGATGCTGCGTGCGGCCTCGCCGGCGATGCCCGCGCCGGTCACGACGTCTCGATCTCGCCCACCCGCTGCCGCGCGATCGCGAGCGAGCCGACGATGACGACGAGCGACAGCAGCACGGCGGCGCCGACGCCGATCACCAGGCCGCTGCTGACGCCGGTGGTGACGGAGCCGGTCTCGGCGCGCTGCCGCAGGAACATGTAGACGGGCCACGCCTCCATGCCGATGACGAGCGCCAGGTAGACGATCGACGTCATCATGAAAACGAGGCCGCCGAAGCCGGTCGCGATGTCCGCCGCGTTCTCGGTGCGAAAGCGCGGGAACAGCGCGCCGAAACACAGCGCGAGCGCGGTCACGGCGAGCGTCGCCAGGATCATGGTGATGAGCGAGAGCGTCATCATCAGCGCTTCGACGCGCAGCACGATGTTCGTGCCGATGACGATCAGGACCGCAACGACGAGCAGCGGTATCGCGCCCATCCAGTACTTGGTCCAGAGCAACGCGCGCGGGTCGAGCGGCGACGAGCGCAGCAGCCAGAACGTGCGCCCCTCGAGGCTCACCGCCGGGAACACGAAGCGGGCGGCGATCGCCGCGATCACGAAGCCGACCAGTCCCATGTTCAGGAACGAGATCACGTTCACCAGGAAGAAGCCGACCTCCTCGCCCTGGAAGAGCGGCAGCACCTTGATGTTGTAGACGTAGATGACGAGCAGCACCCCGATCAGTATGAGCTGCGACCACTGCGTCGCATCGCGGAAGAAGGTGCGCACGTCCTTGGCGACCAGAGCCCGGATGTGCACGGGCGCGCGCCCTACGAGCCGCTCCGCCATGCGCCGCTGGCCGCGCGACTCCTCCTGGACGGCGCCGCCTTCCTGTGCGCGGCTGAGTCCCTCGAGGTAGTAGCGATCGTGCAGCCAGGCACCGAGCACGAAGACCGCGGCGCACGTCGACACGAGGAGCAGCAGGGGAAAGAGATCGCCGCCGCCGGCGCTCAGCATCGCCGTCATCGCCTCCGCCGCCCAGTCGCTCGGCAGCCAGACCGCGCTCGGCGTATCGAGTACCGCGACGAAATCGACGAGATTGCGGAAGCCCTCGGGTCGTGCGAGCTGCTCGGGCCGCATGAGCCGGAACAGCAGCAGCAGCGCCGCCCCGCCGATGAGCGCGATGAGCGCGAGCAGGTCGCGCGCGCGACGGGCCGGGAAGACGTTCACCAGCACCAGCGTGATGCCGGCGCCCAGGATCGCGGGCAGCACGAAGAAGGCGATCATGGCGATCAGGGCGACGCCGACGAATGCCCAGCCGCCGCCGAGGACCGAGCCGTACGCGGTCAGCACCGGCACCATCATGAGCGCGACCATCCAGGACGAGTGGACGACCGTTTCGATCAGCCGGGCGCCGTAGACCTTCAGGCCGTCGATCGGCGCCGCGACCAGCAGCTCGATGTCCTTCGACAGGAAGAACGACGACAGCGCGGTGATCAGGTTCGACAGGATGAGGACCGACAGGAAGCCGAGCAGGATCAGGCCGAGCAGCTTGGTCGAGAGCACCTCGCCGATGCCGGGCGTGGCGAGGAAATACTCGAGCATGCGCACGATCACGCGATACAGCACGAACCAGAAGAGGAGCGCGGTGCCCAGCAGCAGAACGGTCTTGCCGACGCTCGGGCTCTCGGCCGCACGCCGGCGTCCGCCCTGCACCTTCGGCCAGAGGATGTGGAGCAGCGACGCTTCCCGGCGATGCTCGTGGATGATGTGCGTAACCGCCGTCTCTGAAGCCGGATGCCGGACGGCGGACGCCTGCACGTTCACGACGGCTCCGCCTCTTCTGAAGCCTGATGCCTGCCGCCTGACGCTTGTAGTTCCTGCTCCGGCTTGAGCGACGCGATCAGCTCCGCCACCTGCTCGCTGCCGGTCAGCTTGAGGAAGATCTCCTCCAGGTGCGCGCCGCCCGCCTTCGCCTCCGCGCGCAGCTCCTCCATCGTGCCGAGCGCACGGATCCTGCCGCGGTGCACGATCGCGATGCGATCGCACAGCGCTTCCGCGACCTCGAGCGTGTGGGTCGACAGGAAGACGGTGCCGCCCTGCTGCGCGAACTGGCGGAACAGCTCCTTGATCAGCCGCGCGCCCTTGGGATCCAGGCCGACCATCGGCTCATCGACGATGATCAGGTCGGGACGGTGTACCAGCGCGGAGCTGATCAGCAGCCTCTGCTTCATGCCATGGCTGTAGGACTCGATGACCGTGTCCTTCCACGCCGTCAGCTCGAAGATGTCGAGCAGCTCGTCCGCCCGCTTCTCCGCGGCCGCGCCCTCGTGGCCCCACAGTCCGCTCACGAAACGCAGCAGCTCGCCCCCCGTCAGCTTCTCGTACAGGAACGGCCGGTCGGGGATGAAGCCGACGTGCCGCTTGGCGTGAATCGGATCCAGCACGATGTCGTGTCCCGCGATCAGCACCCGCCCTTCGGTCGGGCGAAGCACGCCGACCAGCATGCGGATCGAGGTCGTCTTGCCCGCGCCGTTCGGACCCAGGAAGCCGAAGATCTCGCCGCGGCGCACCTCGAGATCCATGCCGTCGACGGCGATGAAGCGGCCGTACCGCTTCGTCAGCCCCTCGACCACGATCATCGGCCGCTCAGTCATTCTGGACTCTCACGCAGGGCCTCACCTCACCTCTCCCGCAGGGCCTCACCTCACCTCACCTCGGTCCTCGACGACGTCCAGCTCCAGGCGACCGATCAGCCGCACCAGCTCGAGCTGCCGCACCAGGTCTCCAATCAGAAAGCGGAGGTGCGTCGCATCCGCCGGGTACTGCCCGAGCGTGGGATCGACTGCGACCCAGCCGTCCAGCCACACCTCCGGCCAGGCGTGGTAATAGAAGCGGCCATTCACGCTCACGAGGCCCACCGCGGTGCGCGCCGGCAGGCCCAGCGCGCGCGCGAGCGCGACGTACAGCACCGTGTGCTCGTTGCAGTCTCCCTGCCGCGCCTCCAGCACCTGGAGCGCGCTCGGCACGCTCAACGTGATGTCCTTCTCGAGCGAGGCGTAAACCCACGCGTTAAGCAGCCGCGCGACGGCCGCCGGGTCCCGCTCCGATCCCGCGATCTCGCGCGCCTGGGCCACGATGCGAGGATCATTCGACTGGATGAGCGGCGTCGCGCCGAGCTCCGACGCCGGCTCGCCATCGCCCGTGTACGGCAGGCGATACTTTGCGCGGAATGCCTCGGCCGCTTCGGTGGTGATGACGAGCGTGTCGCCACGCAGCGTCTGTCGGCCTCCGGCGAGGTCGAAGCCCTCGAGGTCCACGCCGAGCACGCGGACGCGGAGCTGCGACAGGTAGTCCGATGAGGCGAGGTCGGCGTCGCTCGCGATCGCGGTCGACTCGATCAGCCCGCCGTACCCCTGGTCCGCCGGCCGACTGGCCTCGATCCGCCACGCCTGGGAGGCGAGCTCGTACTCGGTGCGCTCGATCATGAAGCCGAGCGGACTCTCCGAGCGGATCATGCGGCCGTCGTCGTCGACCCACGTGGTGGTCGCGATCTCGCCGACCGCCTCCTCGATGCGCCAGACGGGAACGGTGTCGTAGCCGGCCGGCTGCCAGATGTTGTTCTCGTCCAGCGCCGCGCTGTCCGGCACGATCAGCGTATCCCGCTCGATGACGCGGATCACGAGCTCGCGCTGTGCGAGCACGGAGGGATCGAACAGTCGCGCGCGGAACTCGCGCCCCGCGGCCATCCTTCCCGAAGCGGCGAGGCGCATCGGCAGTGCGGCGGGCACGACGAGCGGCTCGTCCAGCTCGATGCGGCTCACCTGCGCATCGCCGCCGGCGCCGACGCGCACCTCGAGCACGCTGTCGCCGGTGGCGACGCCGTGGACGGTGAAGCGACCGACCTCGGAATCCAGCTCGAAGTCGAATTCGCGTACGGAGAGCGACGCGTCGAGCGCGACGCGGGAGCGCGCGATCGCGCGGTTCGACTGGCCGAGCGCGGGCACGTCGAGGCGCGTCATGTCCTCGAACTCGAAGCCTCCCGGCACGGTGTCGAGGCGCGAGCTGGACAGACCGATGGCTCGGCCGTTCATGCGGATGGTGTAGAACATCGCGCCGGGCGCGAGCGAGCGCGCGCCCTCCTCGAGCCGTAACAGCTCGCCCTTGAAGTATTCCCGGCGCACGTGCATGCCCAGGACGCCGATCCAGGCGAGGATCACCGCCGCCCCGCGCCAGCGCCTCATTCGACGCCCGCCGGGTCGTCAGGTCGGATCAACCCCGGCAGCTCTTCGTCCCGGTCGAGCGCGCGCTCGAACACGTCGCGCTCGTACTCGCTTTCGACGACGACGATGACGTCGCGCGGAGGGGAGTCCGGTGACAGCTCCTGCCGCAGCGTGGCGATCATGACCCGTGCGGAGGCTTCCGCATCCAGGTTGCCCGCGCCCGTGCCGAGCGGGACCGTCGCGGCCAGGTCGATCGCCCACTCACGCAGCCGACGCAGCCCGTTCACGAGGCCGCGCTCGACCGCCGCCTCGGTCACCGGCTCGTCCTGCGAACGCACGACGATGCTGATCAGGAAGCTGGCGGGCAGGTCGCCCGCCGGGGTGATCGTCGCGCTGCCCACCGGCAGCTCACCGCCGCGCTCGAGCTGCTCGCGCACGGCTTCGCCCGCCGCAGCATCCAGGCGCCGCATGGCCGGCGTCACCGGCGACCCGTCTGCCGCCACCGGCCTCAGATAGGCCGGCACCTCCATCTCCTCGAGCCGACCGATGCGGATCCGTATCACCGCGGTGCCAGCTCGCGCGCCTTGCGGAACATCTCGGCTGCCTGCCCGGGGAGATGCTTTTTGTCGAACAGGATGCCCATCGCGTAGTAGGCGCGCGCATTTCCCGGCCGCAGCTCCAGGGAGCGCTGCAGCGCCTCCATCGCCTCGTCCACGCGACCCAGTCGATTCAGAGCCTCGCCGCGATAGAAGTAGGCGCCCGGGTGGTCCGGCTCCAGCGCGATCGCTTTCCGCAGCAGCGCATCCGCCTCGTCGTACTGCCCGCGCTTGTACTGGAGGATGCCCAGGTTGACGACCACGTCCACGCGCTCGGGATCGAGCCGGATCGCGCGTCGCAGCTCTCGCTCCGCCTGCTCGAAGCGCCCCAGCGCACCGAGCAGCGCACCCAGATTGCTCAGCACCTCGGCGTTCTCCGGATCCAGCTCGATCGCCGCCTGATACTGCTCCAGCGCCTGCTCGTGTTCGCCCTGACGGTCGTACAGCACCCCCAGGTTGTTGCGCGCCCGCACGTTCGCCGGATCCTCCGTGATCACGCGCTCGTACTTCGCGATCGCGCCGCGGAAATCGCCGCCCTTCTCCAGATCGCGGGCCGCGTTCTCGGCCTCGCTCCGCGGCTGGGGCTCTGGATCCGATTCGGCCGCGTCGTCGTCGTGCGCCGCGCCCAGTTCGGTTTCGGAATCCGCGGCGTCGTCGTCCTTCCCCCCCACGCCTGCCCTCGCGCCCGCGCCTGCCCCAGAATCCGCGTCCGGAGCGCCGGCTCCACCCTTCGTGCCGGCCCCACCTTTCGCGCCCGCGCCTTCCTTCGCCATGTCTGCACCCCTCGCGGGATCACCACGCACCGCGTCGTCTTCTGCCTGTGCATCCGCACGACCGTCGGCGTGCAAAGCAAGCTGCCCATCCTCCGTGCCGAGCGCGGTCTCGTCGCTTTCCTGCTTGCGATTCCTTTTACGTCCCATCGGATCTCCTACCCGGCGCGACACACGCGCCGAGCCATTCCAGGTAAGGCTGGTTCCCCTGCTCGATGCCGAGCGCGAGCACTTCAGGCACGTCGTACGGATGCAGCTCGGTGACCCGATCGGTCAGGGTCCGCAGCTGCGCGTCCGAGGTCTTGAGCACGAGCAGCGCTTCCGCGTCCTCCCGCACGGCATCCTGCCAGCGGTAGACCGAGACGATGCCGGGCACGACGTTGCCGCAGGCCGCGAGCCGCTCTTCGACCAGGGTCCGGGCGAGAGCGCGCGCGCTCTCGACGTCCGGCGTCGTCACCAGCACGATGCGCACGTCCCGCGCCTGCATCAGTCCCTCGAGTCGTCGTGCGCCACGTGCACGACGTCCTCGCGGTCGCTCGCGTACATCGACTCGATCAGGTCGGCGTAGCGCTTCTCGACCACGCGCCGCTTCACGCTCAGCTTCGGCGTCAGCTCGCCGCCGTCGATCGAGAATTCGCGGCTCAGCAGACCGATCTTCTTCGGCAGCTCGTAGTTCGCGACACCCGCGAGCTGCGACTCGATCTCCGCGCGGTAGAGCGACTGGACGCGGTCATTCTCGATCAGCTCCGACAGGTCCGTCCCCGTGATGCCGTTCTGCGCGGCCCATGCCGTCAGCCGCTCCCGGTTCGGCACGACCAGCACGATCGGGTGCGGACGCCGATCGCCGATCATCACCGCTTCCGCCACGAAGCCGTTCAGCTTGAGTCGGTTCTCGATCGGTTGCGGCGCGATGTTCTTGCCCCCCGAGGTCACGATCAGGTCCTTCTTGCGATCGGTCACGCGCAGGAAACCGTCCGCGTCGATCTCGCCGACGTCGCCCGTATGGAACCAGCCGTCGACGATCACCTCGGCGGTCGCCTGCTCGTTCTTGTAGTACCCCTTCATGACCTGCGGGCCCTTCACCAGGATCTCGCCGTCGTCCGCAATGCGGATCGACGTGCCCGGCAGCGCGGGACCCACCGTGCCGAAGCGGAAGCGGTCCGGACGGTTCACGTTCGTGACGGGCGAGGTTTCGGTGAGCCCGTAGCCCTCCAGGATCAGCACACCCGCGGCGTAGAAAAAGCGGCCGAGCGCTTCCGACAGCGGCGCGCCTCCGGAGATGAAGAAGCGGAGCTGACCGCCCGTCGCCTGCCGCAGCTTCGAGAACACCAGCTTGTCGGCAAGGCGGTGCTGGAGCGCGACGAGCGCGGACGGCTCCCGTCCGGCCAGCTTCGCATCGGCCCAGCGGGTGCCCACGGCGCTCGCCCACTTCACGAGCACGCCCTTCACGCCCGTGGCGCCCTTCACGCGCGCGTAGATCTTTTCGTACAGCCGCGGCACCGAAGGGACGATCGTCGGACGCACTTCCTTCAGGTTCTCCGGCACCTTCTCGATCGATTCCGCGTAGGCGATCGTCACGCCCTTCGAGAACAGGAAGTACTCGACCATGCGCTCGAAGATGTGCGACAGCGGCAGCAGGCTGAGCGCCACGTCCTCCGTGCCGGTGGGCACGACCAGGTCCACCGCGCGGGTGTTCGAGTAGATGTTGTCGTGCGTCAGCATGACGCCCTTCGGACGGCCGGTGGTCCCCGACGTGTAGATGACGGTCGCGATGTCGTCCGGCCGCGCCTCCCGCGAGCGCGCCTCGAACCACTCCGGCTCGAACGCGGCCGCGTCGCCCCGCTCCAGCGCCTCGCTCAGGCTCAGCTCCCGCTCACCCGCGGCCACGTCGTCGAACGTGATCATCCAGTGCAGCGCGGGCAGCCTGCCGCGAATGCTGCGGATCTTCTCCGCCTGCTCCGCGCTGCTTACCACGATGAGCTTCGCCCCCGAATCCTCGAGCAGGTAGTGGATCTGGTCGGCGGGCAGTGTCGGGTATACCGGCACGTTGAACGCGCACAGTCCGAGCGATGCGTAATCGGCTAGTGGCCATTCGGGCCGGTTCTCCGACAGGATCGCCACGCGATCGCCGCGCGCGACCCCGAGCACGTCCATCGCTCGCGCGAGACGACGGACGTTCGCCGCGAACTCGGAGTACGTGATCGAGGTCCAGCCGTTCGCGTCCTTGTGGCGGAACGCTTCCTCGCCCTCCAGCTCCGTGACCGCGTCGAGGAAGAGCCGGTTCAGCGTGCCCGGCTCCAGGTCGCCCGGCTCCGTGACTTCGCGGCGTGTCGTCGATGTCGTCATGCCGTCTCCACTCCAGCCGGGCTGTCCATTCTGACCAGCTCGGTCGTGATCTCCATGTCGCCCCGGAGCGAGTGCATCACGCTGCAATACTTCTCGATGGAAAGCGCGAGCGCGCGCTCCAGCTTGGGCGCGTCGACCGCCGGCACGCCGCCGACCGTGAACACGAGGTGCGCGGAAAGGTAGCGTCGCGGCGGCTCCGGGTTGCGGATCCCCGTCGCGTGCACGTCGAGCGAGCCGATCGACAGCCGCATCTTTCCGCCGATGTCGACGATGTCCGCCGCCATGCAGCTCGCGAGCGCGATCAGCAGCGTCTCGACAGGGCTCGTCGCCGTCGCCGTGTTTCCGTCGATGGGGAACTCCCGGCCGGCGCTCCCCTGCGCGCTGAACTCGAGGCCGCGTCGCTCCCACCGCAACGACACGTCGACGTCGGCCATCACTCTCGCTCCGGTCGGCCGGCCAGCTCCCGCAGCGTGGTACGAGCGTGCTCGATGTGCCGGCTCGCCTCCGGCGTGCGCGGTGCGAACTCGAGGAACGAGCGCAGATGCGACGTCGCCTCCTCCGCGTTCCCCTCGCGCAGCAGCAGGAAGGCGAGGCCGTAGTGCGCACCCGAGGCGCGCGCATCGTGCTGGAGCACGGTGCGGTAGGTGCGCGCCGCTTCCTCCGTCATGCCGATGCGCGTGTACGCGATCGCGATCTGCTGGAGCACCGCCGAATCCGTAGGATTCTCGCGCAGGGCGAGGCGAAAGGATGTGACCGCCTCGTGATAGTGCCCCGAGCGCAGGAGCTGCACACCTTCCGCGTAGTAGTCGACGGAATGCGTCGATTCGTCACCGCCGGAGAAGATGTCGCTCCACCAACTCATGGGCTGCCGTTCGGGGGAGTAAACGCAAACGCGCCCAAAGTGGCGCGGAGGCTCAAGATAGGCGCGAATTTCGGGCCGGGCAACGCGATGTGACGCGGCTTCGCGACACGCTTCACAGCACCACCGCGACCAGCCCCGAGCCGTCGCGGGCGCGCACCCGCGCGCCCGCGCCCTCGAGCAGATCGGCGATTCGGTCGAGCGCGGCGTCGCCTCCGTCCTCCGCACCCCCCAGCTCGACCACCACCCGCCCGGTCGGCCGGCAGACGCGCAGCAGCTCCAGCACCCGCCCCCCGTCCGGCACGCCGATGTATGCGGCCGCCTGCATCGTGCGTGTCGCGATCGGCAGCCTGCCCGACTCCAGCAGCGCGCTCAGGCCCGCCCCGGAGGCAGCCGCGCGCCTCGCCTCCGGGATCGGCACCACCATCTCGTAGTCCGGCAGGAGACCGGCGAGCTCCGCGGCCACCGCCAGCCCCGCCGGCCCGTCCACGAGCACGAACCCGCTCCCTTCCCCCAGCCCCAACAGTCCGCCCATGCGCAGCGCGAGGTCCCGCGCATCCGCATCCACTCCCGCACCCGCACCCGCTCCCGCACCCGCTCCCACCCCTGCCCCCGCGCCCGCGCCTGTCCCCGCGTCGGAAGCCCGCAGATCCGCCACCCCCTCGACCACCACATACCTCGCCCGGCATACCGGGCAGCCCAGCGCCCCGGTCCGCACCCGCCGGTCGTCGATATCCTCCATCAGCAGGATCAGCCCCGCATCGGGGCCGCAGCTCGGACAGGTGAGATGGTCGGTTAGCGTCAGCAGCATCGCGCGGGCGGACGCGTCACCAGAGCGGCCGCTCCGAATATTGCGCCCACTGCGTCGGCGTTTCCCAGACGCGCGCGTAGAGCAGCGCCGCGGCCATACGCTCGGGCAGGCGCTCCTTGAGCTGATCGTGGATGTAGCGCGCCTGGTTCTCCGCGGACGGCTCGATCTCGGTGAAAGGGAACAGGTCGTTCAGGTTCTGGTGATCCAGATGCTCCGTCAGGTCGCGCAGGTGCTTCTTCACTTCGACGAAATCGAAGGCGAGACCTCCGTCATCGAGGTGCTCGGCGCCCAGCGCGACCTCCACCACGTAGCGATGGCCGTGCAGGTTCTCGCACTTCCCCTTGTAGTTGCGCAGGTAGTGTGCGCTGTCGTAGTGCGACTGAACCGTGACGACGTACATGCGACTAGCTTCTGCCGATGAGGAGATTCGGAATGCCGACCTGCGGCGGTCGCGTGACCGCGTAGACGACGGCATCCGCGACCGCCGCGGGATCGAGCATCGCCTCCTTCGCTGGCAGATCGTAGTCCGCGCCGTCGACCGCGTCCCACAGCCCGGTCGCCGTCGCCGACGGCTCGATGAGCGTCGCGCGCACTCCGGTGCCGCGCAGCTCCAGGTCGAGCACGGCGTGCAGGCCACGCAGTCCGAACTTGCTCGCCGCGTAGCCGGCGTTGCCGGGGAGCGCCTGCCGACCGGCGATGGAGCCGATCGATACGAAGTGTCCCGAGCCGCGCGCGATCATCGACGGCAGGAAGCGATGCATCAGCAGGTACGCCGCGCGCAGGTTCACGGCCAGCATGCGGTCGAAGTCCTGCACCGTCGTGTCCGCCAGGGAGGCCAGCGTGAAGGCGCCCGCGCTGTGGACGACGACGTCCGGCACGCGACCGTCGAGGTGCCGCGCGATCGCATCCACGCCGTACTCCTGCGAGATGTCCGCCGCCACGGCGTCCGACCGCTTCCCGGTATCGAGGTCGTCGACGACGGTGCCGCGGCTCACCGTGACGACATGCGCGCCCGCCGCCTCGAGCGCGTCCACGACGGCGCGCCCGATGCCGCGCGAGCCACCGGTCACGATCGCGAGCCGCCCCTCGAGAGATGGAGATTCAGTCACCGCATGCTCAGCCGACGATGCCATTCACGCTGCACAGCCGGAGGAACTCGTCGCGTGTGCGCATGTCGTCGAGGAACACGCCGCGCATCGCGCTGGTGATCGTCTTCGAGTTCTGCTTCTCGACTCCGCGCATCATCATGCACAGGTGGTACGCCTCGCAGATGACGCCGACGCCGGCCGGCTTCAGCACCGACCAGAGCGCGTGCGCGATCTCCTCGGTGAGCCGCTCCTGCACCTGGAGACGGCGCGCGAAGACGTCCACGATGCGCGGGATCTTCGACAGGCCGATGATCCGCCCGTTCGGGATGTACGCGACATGGACCTTGCCGAAGAACGGCAGCATGTGGTGCTCGCACATCGAGTACATCTCGATGTCCTTGACCAGGACCATGTTGTGATGGTCCTCCTCGAACACGCCGTCGCCGATCGCGTCTTCGACCGTGAGCCCATAGCCCCGGGTCAGCCAGCGCATGCTCATCGCCACCCGCTCCGGCGTGCGCAGCAGGCCGTTCCTCAGCGGATTCTCACCGATCAGCTCGAGCTGCTCGCGCACCAGCGAGGCGTAGCGATCCTCATCGATCGGCGTGCCTTCCGGAATCGGCCCCTCCGTCATTTCGTGCAGCGGCGGCCGCTGTTTCAGATCTCGTGTCTTCATTGTCCCCGGTACTCCACGTAGTTGCGCGGCGTCTCCCACAGCACGAGGCGGGTCAGCCGGGCGTGTTCGGGCAGGGCGCCCGCCAGACGCTTCCACACGGCGACGACCAGGTTTTCGGTCGTCGGAATGACGTCCTCCATCCAGTCGACGTCGACGTTCAGATTACGGTGGTCCAGATCGCCGGTGACGCGACTCTCCACCAGGTCCCGCAGCCGCTTCAGGTCGAAGACGAAGCCCGTCTCGCGGTCCACTTCACCCTCTACCGTCACGTCCAGCTCGTAGTTGTGACCGTGCCAGTTGGGGCTCGCGCACAACCCGAAGACCTCCTGGTTGCGCGCCTCGCTCCAGTCCGCGCGGTGCAACCGGTGGGCGGCGCTGAAGTGGAGCCTTCGCGTGACCTGGACTGTTGGCATTGTCTGGGTTCTGCTGGTCTCTAGGAGTCGTCAGTCAGCCGACCGACGACTCCGGCGGCCTGCATTCAGTAATCAGTCAACCGGGCCCGCTGGTCCGAGAGGCAGCCGTCAGTCGTCAGGCAGCCGGACCCGCTGGTCCGGTTGGCTGCATTCAGACGCACGCCGGCCGGCGGTGCGCGCTCTGTCGGCGCCGTCGCATAGTAAGGAGCGCAGCGACCTCCCGATACCGCCAGCCGCCTCGCTACGGGCTCTGACGCCTCCCGCCATCGGACCTGGCCCTCCGACGACTGAATGCAGCCCCTCGAACGACCAGATAGGCTTGCCTGACGACTGGATGCAGTCCCTGGCCCGAGCGGATCCAGCTGCCCGACGACTGAATGCAGCCCCTGGCCCGAGCGGATCCGGCTGCCTGACGACTGAATGCAGCTCCTGGACGAGCGGATCCGGCTGACTTCAGACGCAGAAAAGCCGGCCCGCCGAAAGACGGACCGGCCTCTCCGAAGTTGTACGCTCACGCACCGCGGGGCCTTTTTGAAGCCCAGTTGTAAACAACTGGTGACCTCTCCACGCCTTCCGAAGTCCCCTTTCGGGGCAGGACGTCCGGCGCGAAAGGCAGTCCCTGCTTGCGTAGTGTCGGCTCAAAAGGGACCGCCACGATACGCGAGCGACGCCACCGAAGTTAGCGCTGCGCGGCGCCTCGGTCAATGCGCGCGTATCTCGTCCGGTGGCAAGCTAAACTCTCTCTGACCAGTGACTTACGTGCATCACGGGGTCAGGTCCGGACGCGTATGGTAGAGCAGCTCGATGGTGGAGCGGTCCGCGGCCGACGGCGTCGAGCGCTCGGGGATTCCGAGGTACATGAGCGACTCGTGAGCGCCCTGCCGACGCGTGCAGCCGGAGTCGGAAAGTCGGCAGGGGTGCGTGCCGATGCCGAGCACGTGACCGAATTCGTGCGCGACCAGTGCGGCGACGCGGTCCGGGTCCGGCTCCAGCTCGGTCTGAAGCACCTGCACGATCATGTGGACGCCGTCCTCCACGTGCTGCCCGACCGTGAGCGGGTAGGCGGCGATGGCGGTGCCCGTGCTGTTCGCGCAGAAGGTGGTCCAGGCGAAACCGTCGGGAGAAGGCGGGCACTCGCTGGTATCGATGGGCAGGGCGTGATTGGCCCAGGCGAGAATGACGTCGGCGCGCTGGAGCGGCGCCGCCTCGAGCCGGTACTCGCCGTACAGGACGGCGTCGTTCCAGGCCTGGGCGGTATGGCGGAAGGCCGCCTCGAGCAGCGCGTCGCGCTCGGTCTCGCCGGTCGGCGCCACATGCACGCCGATCGTCTGCCCATCCGGCCAGCGATAGATGACGCGCTCGACGAAGCCCTCGTAGGCGAACTGGTAGGCGATCAGCCGGGGAGGGACGGTCGGCGAATCACATGCGGCGAGCAGCACCACCCCGACGATGCCCGCGATCATGGCAGGGCGAGCAGAGCAGGCGCGCCCGGAGCGAGCCTTGAGGCGAAGGGCGCTCATCGGCCGAACCTCCGTCCGGCGCCGAGCTCCAGACCGAGGCGGTAGTACATCCCGGATGTGCCCTGTCGCGCCTCCAGCGCCGCGCTCGAGAGCTGGGCCGCCTGACCCACCAGTCCCGCCTCGACCTGGTATCCACCCATGTCCCAGATACGCGTCGCCGCCACTTCGATCAGCGGGTTCAGCGTGCGCATCTCGCGGAACGCGGTGATCTCGGCGCCCTGGACCCACATCAGGCCGATGCCCAGACGGCCGAGCACACCCCGCACCGGCTGGCGGATGGAGACGACCGCGTGCCCGAGCGCGGCCCCGCCCGCATCGCGCGACTCGTCCGCCTGCGTGACCTCGAGACGGCCGAGCGTGTAGCCGGCCGCGAGCTGGAGGTCGCTCTCCTCGTTCAGGGGCAAACTCACGACCAGCGTCAGGTCGGGCGCGATCGGCATGCCCACCTTGATCGTATCGCGGTTGAAGCGGCCCTGGAGCAGCGTGTCCGGTAGAATGGACTGACCGATGTCGTCGCTGATCAGGCGGGTGCCGATCAGACCGCTCGCGCGGAGACCGACAGTGAAGCCGGAGGGGCGGGTCTGGGCGCCGAGCGGCGCCACCAGCAGGAGCAGAAGAAGCACGATGCCCGGAAAGACGAAACGGCTACCCGAAGGTAGCCGCTCGCCTCGGCCACGGTGCTCTCCCCGAGTTTCCCGTTCACCGCGGCCCAATCCGATTTGCCCGGGACAGAAAGCAGGAACGGGTCCAGATCGGGCCAGCGGCATGCAAGTCATTGGAGGACACTCGTTTATGGGTTTTCCGGGCGGTTCGTTCTCCGCCCGATTTCGATCAAAAATTTCGCGCTTCCGCCACTTGTTTTCCAGACGACCGCAGGCTTCTCAGTACTGCAAGATTGCGTCGGTCGGCCGCGAGCGCGTCGTCGTCCTTGGGGGTTTCCAGCAGCTTCGGCACGGCCGCGAAGCGCGCGTCGCCCAGCAGGCTGCGGAATCCCTGCGCTCCGATGCTTCCCGCGCCGATGTGCTCGTGACGGTCGCGCGCGGAGCCGAGGCCGGTCTTCGAGTCGTTCAGGTGGAAGAGTCGCACCCGGTCCAGGCCCACGATCGCGTCCAGTCGGTCCATCACGCCCTCGTAATCGGTGACGATGTCGTAGCCGGCCGCCCACAGGTGACACGTATCCAGACACACGCCGACCCGCTCGCGTTCCGTCGCGGCGATCGCGTCGATGATGCGACGCAGCTCCTCGAACGTCGAGCCGAGGGCGGTACCGGTGTCGGCCGTATGCTCGAGCAGGACCATGGTTTCGCCGCCTTCGATGCGCAGCGCGCGCTCGATCGCCGCCGCGTTCTGCTCGAGGCCGCGATCCCGGTCCCGGTCCGTGGCGTTGCCCGGATGCATGACGAGGTAGTCGATGCCGAGCGCGATGCACCGGCGCAGCTCGGCGCGAAACGATTCGAGCGAGCGCTCGAGCAGCGCCGGGTCGGGGCTCGCCAGGTTGATGAGGTAGGAGTCGTGCGACGAGATGGTGCGGATGCCGTGCCGCACGCGCTGTTCGCGGAAGGCGGCCGCCTGTTCCGGCGTGACCTCCCGTTCCGCCCAGCGGCTCGCCTGCTTCGTGAACAGCTGGAGCACGACGCTGTCCAGCTCGGCGGCACGCCCGGGCGCGTTCACGACGCCACCCGCGCTCGAGACGTGCGCGCCGAGCTCGTCCACGCCCGTGCCGAGCGTGGCGATCAGCGCGCGGCGATCGCGCGACCCGGTGCGGCGGACGCGCTGTTCGCGAACGAGCGGATGCGTTCCCACGGGAACGCGCCGTCCACGCCGGGCTCCCGTCCGAAGTGACCGTAGGCGGCGGTCGGTGAGTAGATCGGCCGCAGCAGCTCCAGGTCCTCGCTGATGCCGCGCGGGCTCAGGTCGAAGTGCTCGCGGATCCACTCGGCGATCGCCTCGTCGCCGCGCGTACCGGTGCCGTAGGTCTCGACCGCCATCGCCAGCGGCTGGGCGACGCCGATCGCGTACGCGAGCTGGATCTCGCAGCGCTCGGCGAGGCCGTTCGCGACCACGTTCTTCGCGACGTGCCGCGCCGCGTAGGCAGCCGAGCGGTCCACCTTCGACGGATCCTTGCCGCTGAACGCGCCGCCGCCGTGGCGCGCCATGCCGCCGTACGTGTCGACGATGATCTTGCGCCCGGTCAGGCCCGTGTCGGTCGCGGGACCGCCCTCGACGAACGAGCCGGACGGATTGGCCAGCACCACTTCGGCGAGGTCGCCCGGGATGAAGCTCGAGGGCACGATCCGAGGGATGACGCGGTCGGCGAGGAGGTCGTGGATCTGGCGCTGGGTCACGCCGGGATCGTGCTGCGTGGAGACGACGATGCGCGTGACCTCGACGGGCCGGCCGTCCTCGTAGCGGATCGACACCTGGCTCTTGGAATCGGGCCGCAGCCACGCGACTTCACCCGATCGACGCAGGCGCGCGAGCTCGCGGGTGAGCCCGTGCGCCCACACGATCGGGGCAGGCATCAGCTGCTCGGTCTCGTTGGACGCGTAGCCGAACATCATGCCCTGGTCGCCGGCGCCCTGCGACTTGCGGTCCTTCTTTTCGACGGCCGCGTTGATCTCGGCCGACTGCGCGTGCAGCCGCACGTCGATCTCGACATTCGAGACGTCGAAGCGCAGGTCCCAGCCGCCGGCGTAGCCGATGTCGGTGATGCACTCGCGCGCGATCTCCGCGATCTGCTCCTTCGAAATCTCGCCGCCCCGGCAGGTCACCTCGCCCGCGATGCACAGGTAGCCGTGCGTCACCAGCGTCTCGCAGGCGACCTTCGCTTCCGGATCGCGTGCCAGGTAAGCATCGAGCACCGCGTCGCTGATGCGGTCCGCCACCTTGTCCGGGTGACCCTCCGAGACGGACTCGCTCGTGAAGATCGATGCTGTCGAGCTCTCGTTCATTTGGTCGGCTCCCATAACGAAAAAACCCGCGCCGGATCGAAATCGGCAGCGGGCGCTGGCGCTTTAGTGCTTTTTTTAGCGTGGGGCACAAGCTGCCGATCAAAGCCCACGTCCTGCGAAAAACGATGCCCGAAGGTACCCGCGACCGTTGGCGACGTCAAGCGCGAAGGCGGGGTCCGGTGACCTGTTGAGCCCGCCGTCCCCTGTCGGTAGGTTCCCCGCGCATGACTGAAGTCTATGGCCACCACGAAGCCGAGCCGCTGTCTCAGGTTTCCGACCTGCGTGGCACCCCCGTCGTCGATGTAGAGGGTGCCGCCGTCGGCTCCGTTTTCGGCGCTCTCGCCGAAGTGAACAGCGGCCTGATCCGCTACCTCGACGTCGCGATCGAGCGGTTGCCGAAGCACGTCCTGGTGCCGATCGGGCACGCACGCGTCGACCGGGAGGAAGGCGGCGCCCGGGTGAAGCTGCGCGCCGCGACGATCGACGACCTCGATGCCGTGCCGACCTACGATCCCGCGGAAGGTCGCGTCGACGAGCCCTTCGAGCGATCGGTCCTGTCGTCGCTCGGCCGGCTTTTCTACGGCGAGCGCTATTACGCCCATCCCGCTTACGACCACAACGGCCTGTATGCGGGGGACCATCCCATCGTCCGCATCGGCGAACCGGCGGCCGCCGCGCCGGACGAAGGCGTGCCCGGTCTGGTGCCGCTGCGTCAGCTCGCCGGCTACCGCATCGCGGACGGCGCGCCCGATGTGCGCGGCTGGAGTGTCATCGCGGGCGACGGCACCGCGGTCGGGACGGTGGGCGACCTGGTCGTGGACACGGACGCGGAGACCATCCGCTACCTGGTCATTGCCGACGGCAGGGACGCGGCGGTGCTCATACCGGTCGGCTATTCGCGCATCGACAAGGGCAATCAGCGGGTCGAGCTTCCCGTGCTCGCGGCGGACGACCTCGAGTCGCTACGCGTCTATCAGGAGGGCGACCCCGTGTCCCGCGCCGTGGAGAACACCGTCCGCACCGCGTTAGAGGAGCTATTGTCCGGCCCGCGACGCTTCGACCGCGCCGATTTTGCGGAAAATCGGCGCGGTTGAGTCCACCGCGCGTCGCACTCACATGATCGCCTGAATCGGGAACGAGGCCCTTCCACCCGTGCAGCTGATCCTTTCCCTCGCCTGCGACGACGCCCGGCTGCGGCCGGATGGCAAGCTCGACATCCAGGGCGTCTTCAACGAGCTGAACGCGCCCGGCTTTCCCGCCGCGCAGGAGCGCATGACCGTCGTATTCGTGATGGAGTGGCCGCGCGACGTCGAGGGCTCGATCCCGTTCCGCGCCGATCTGGTGGACGAGAGCGGGCAGAAGATGCTGACCATCCAGGGACACACCGAGGTGCACGCCGCGAGCGGCGCGGGCGCGCCGGCGACTACACGGCTCGTCATGCCGCTCGAGCGGGTGGTGTTCCCTCACCCCGGCCACTATCGGTTCGTGCTGAACGCCCGCGGGGAACGGGCGGAGGGCATTCCGCTGCATCTGGTCGAAGTGCCGGCCGAGTCCGCTGCGGGATCCGCGAAACGGCTCGCGGGTAACTAGCCCGAGCCGCAAAAGGTGCGGTGGTCCCGCGCAGCCTGGAAATCGTCATGCAATCCGTCGAACTCGATACCTCAGGCGACGAGGACGTCGTCCGCTTCATGGCGGCGCTGTCCGAGCCGAACCGCTACAACATCGTGCGGCTTCTCGCCTCGCGGGGGGAGGACCTGAGCTGTGGTGCGATCGGCAACTCGACCGGCCTGTCCGCTTCGCTCGTCTCGCATCACCTTTCGGCGCTGGAATCGGCCGGCGTCCTCGAGCGCCGCAAGAACGGGCTGTGGACCCTGAACCGCCTCCGGCGCGACGTCCTCGAGCGCCACATCGCCACCCTCTCCCGTCTCGTCAGCTAGCTCCGGCCCGCTTTTCGCCCGGCCGCGGCCGATAACTGCTTTCCGACTCCCGACCGCGGCCCACCCCGGCCGCCTGAACGCAGACGGAGACTCCATGTTTCTGGTGCCGGTGCGACTGGGCCGCAGCCCCATCCATGGTTTGGGCGTTTTTGCGACCGAACCCATACCCTCCGCGACCCGCGTGTGGGAATTCACCGAAGGCGTCGACTACCGCATCCCCGCAGACGTCATCGCGCGCTGTCCCGAGCCGTGGCGCGCCGAGCTCCTGACCTACGCCTACCGCGAGGGCGGGGGCGACTACATCCTCTGCGGTGACGCCGCCCGCTTCATGAACCACTCCGACGATCCCAGCTGCGACGACAGCGGCGATCTCTATACCGTCACCAGGCGCGACATCGCGCCGGGCGAGGAGCTGACGTGCGATTATCGCACGTTCGATCTCGACTGGGGCGAGTATGCCGAGAAGGTCGGGGGGTGAGTCCGGGTGTCTGCGCGGTCGAGGGCTTGAGGTCGACCGCCTCTGCTCGTTGGAGGCGAGGCATTCGGTAGTCGGTCAACCGCTTCTGCTCTCCGAAAAACGAAAGCGGTCCCGCGCGCCGTCGCCGCGGGTCCACTTTCTCACACAGAAGCCCATGTGTCCGAATGCAGCCCCCGGATGCACCTGCCCGGCTGACCGATTACCGAACGCTTCGCCTTTCCCCGCAGAAGCGTCTGTCTGACAACCTCCTGAGACCACCGCCCGCCGTACCCAACCGCGACCGCTCGGGTCAGCCATCACCGCCGGGAACCCCCCGCTCCGTCATCGGCCGGGGATCCAGGACCTGCTCCAACCGATCCTCCGGCAGCGACTTGCGCTCGCGCGCGACCTGGCGCGCCGTCTTGCCTTCCTTGAACGCCGTCTTCGCGATGTCGGCGGCCTCGTCGTAGCCGATGTGCGGTGCGAGCGCGGTCGCGAGCGACAGGTTGCCTTCCAGCAGCTCGGTGCAGCGCTCGCGGTTCGCAATGATGCCGTCGACGCACTTGTCGGCGAGGACCGTCGACGCATTCGCCAGCAGCGAGATCGACTGGAGCAGCGCGTACGTCATGACGGGCATCATCACGTTCAGCTCGAAGTAGCTGCCCGTGCCCCCGAACGTGATCGTCGTCTGATTCCCCATCACCTGCGCGGCGACCATCGTCACCGCCTCGGGAATGACCGGGTTCACCTTGCCGGGCATGATGCTCGAGCCCGGCTGGATCGACGGCAGCGTGATCTCGTTGAGGCCCGAGCGCGGGCCCATCGCGAGCAGGCGCAGGTCGTTCGCGATCTTGAACAGGGAGACGGCGAGGGTGTTCAGCGACCCGTGGGCGTAGACGATCACGTCACGCGTCGACTGCCGCTCGAAGTGGTCCGTGGCTTCGTGAAACCCGATGCCTGTCAGCTCGGAGACGCGTGCGATGGTGCGCGGCGGGAACTCCGCCGGCGTGTTGATGCCCGTGCCGACTGCCGTGCCGCCGAGCGGCAGCTCCAGCAGATCCTCGCGCGCCGCCTGCACCCGCACGCGCGCGTGCTCGATCTGGCTCGCGAACCCGGCGAATTCCTGACCCAGCCGCACCGGCGTCGCATCCATCAGGTGCGTGCGTCCGCTCTTCACGATGTCGTCGAACTCGGCTGCCTTCGCACGCAGCGAATCGGCGAGCTGCTCGAGCGCCGGCAACAGGTCCTCGTCGAGCGCGATGCACGCCGCGACCTGCATGGCCGTCGGTATGACGTCGTTCGACGACTGTCCCGCGTTCACGTGATCGTTCGGGTGCACGCGCGCGCCCTCGCCCAGGAGCTGCGTCGCACGCGTCGCGATCACCTCGTTCGCGTTCATGTTCGTCGACGTCCCGCTACCCGTCTGGAAGATGTCGAGCACGAAGTGGCGATCGAGATCCGCGCGGATCACCTCGTCCGCCGCCGCGACGATCGCGTCGCGCAGCCTCGCGTCGATCACGCCCAGCTCCGCGTTCACCTCCGCAGCCGCCTTCTTGATCACACCGAGCGCGGCGATGAAGCGGCGCGGAAAGCGCAGGTCGCTGATCGGAAAATTCTCCACGGCGCGCTGCGTCTGCGCCCCCCAGAGCGCATCCGTCGGCACCCGCATCTCCCCGAGCGAGTCCTTCTCTGTCCGATAGTCGGTCATTATGCAGTAGTCGGTATTCGATAGACGGTATTCGGTAATCGGTCGGCGGTACCCGGTGAACACGCCGTCGCGGCAAGTTCTCGCACGCACAGCCACCGGTCAACGTACCAGAGCTGCAAGCTGACCGCCGAGGCCAATAGCCGATAGCCGACGCCCGACTACCGATGACTGACTACCGATGACTGACTACCGGCTACCGACTATTTCCTGGGCGGCCGTGACGGCCGCACCTCGATCCGGCTGGGCAGCGTCCGGTCCGGCATGGCCAGCAGATCGATCACGAGCGCGCCGATGTCCTCGGGCTGGATCTTCCACTCGGCCCTGCCGCCGCGGAAGCCCTCCGTCGCGACGCTGCCCGGCATGATGTAGCTGACGCGCACGCCGTCGTGCCGGACCTCCTGCATGAGCGCTTCGCTGAAGCCGATCAGGCCGAACTTGCTGGCGTTGTAGGCGGCGCCCTCGGGCATCGGGTTCTTCCCGGCGAGACTGCCGATGTTGATGATCCAGCCGCCCTGCCGGACGAGCGCGGGCAGCGCGGCGTGCGTGAGGTAGAACAGGGCGTCGAGGTTGGTGCGCAGGACCGTGTCCCACTCATCTACGCTCATGTCGGCGACTTTCCGGAAGATGCCGACGCCGGCGTTGTTGATGAGGATGTCGAGTCGGCCGAAGTCGGAGACGGCGCACTCGACAAGCCGGGTGCAGTCGGCGGCGGAGCGAACGTCGGCGGTGTAGCCGCGGGCGCGCGGCCCGATATCGGCCACGGCTCGTTCCAGGTCCTTGTCCCCGCGCGCGGCCAGGGCGACGCCTGCGCCCGCGTCCGCCAGCGCCTGCGCGATAGCGAGACCGATTCCGCGGCTCGCTCCCGTGACCAGCGCCACCTTGCCTTCCAGATCGACTCGCATGTCTCGTCCTGTGCCTGTGCGTGTGCCTGTGCCTATCTTCGGCCGCATGGAACTCAATGGCAAAACCGCGCTGGTAACGGGGGGTGCGCATCGACTGGGCCGCGCCTTCGCGCTGGGCCTCGCCCGCGCGGGAGCCGACGTACTGATCGACTACCATGCGTCGGAAGAGGAAGCCGGCGAGACGGTGGCGCAGATTAGCGCGCTCGGCCGCGAGGCGGAGGCGATCCGCGCGGATATTTCCGATGGCGCCGACGTGAAGCGGCTCGTCGCCGCGTGCGCCGATCGTTTCGGGCGCCTCGACGTGCTCGTGAACAGCGCGTCGCTGTTCCATTCGGCGCCGGTGGAGTCGACGACCGATGCCGACTGGGACCGGTCCCTCGACGTGAACCTGAAGGGGCCGTTCATGCTGTCCCGCGACGCGACGCCGCTGCTGCGCCGCGACGGCGGCGGCGTGATTGTGAACATCGCGGACCTGTCGGCGTTCCAGGCCTGGCCCAGCTACGTCGCGCACGCGGTGTCGAAGGCGGGCCTCGTCCACCTGACACGCGTGCTCGCGCGCGCGCTCGCACCCGACATCCGCGTCAACTGCGTCGCGCCCGGAACGGTGCTCCCGCCCACGGGTTACACGGATGCGGAATCCGATCCCAGGGGAGCTCGCCGGGTGATCGGCCGCGAAGGCACGCCGGAGGATGCCGTCCGGGCCCTACTCTACTTCGTGGAAGCGGACTTCGTTACGGGTGAGATCGCCGTGGTGGACGGTGGGCGGATGCTGCTCTGAGGGAACAGGAACGATCCCGACCTTGACTACGATCGCTGCGGGTCACGCTGGCCCGAAACCGCTGGTCGCGCTGGCTCTGGCCGCCGTGCTGTCGCTGGGCGGCTGCAAGCCGTCGTGCGCGGGCGGGGAATGCCCGTCGGTGGAGTCGCTGCGTGACTACCGGCCGCCGGAGGCGACGCGCGTCTACGCCGTCGACGGTTCCCTGCTCGGCGACCTGTCGGCGCAGCGGCGCATTGTCGTCGATCTCGCGCAGGTGCCGGCTGTCCTGCGGGACGGCATGGTCGCGGTGGAGGACCGTCGCTTCTGGGAGCACGATGGCGTCGACATGCGCGGCGTCGCGCGCGCCGTCATCCGCAACGTCTTCTCGCTCTCCTTCAGCGAGGGCTTCAGCACCATCACGATGCAGCTCGCGCGCAACGTCTTCCCCACGGCGCTGCCCCGCGCGAAGCAGCTCCGGCGGAAGTACTGGGAGGTCGTGCTCGCCCGGCAGATCGAGAACGAGTTCACGAAGGAGGAGATCCTAGGCCTCTACCTGAACCAGATCTACCTGGGCGACGGGCTGTACGGTGTGGAGGCCGCGGCGCGCGGCTACTTCGGCAAGCCTTCGCGGGAGCTGTCGCCGCCCGAAGCCGCGATGCTGATCGCGCTCGCCAAGAACCCGAACGGATACGATCCGCGCCACCATCCGCGGATCGCGGTGGAGCGACGCAACCTCGTCCTCGCGGTGATGGCCCGTGAAGGCGTGATCGATCCGGAATCGCTGGATCGCTTCCAGTCCGCTCCCCTGCGACTCGCGCCACCGGCCGAAGCGGCGGGCGAGGCCCCCTACTTCGTGGCGGCGGTCCGGCGTGAGCTGCGCGATCGATTCGGCGCGACTGCCGATGTCATGGGGCTGCGCGTCTACACCGGCCTCGACCCCGACATCCAGCGGGCGGCGCGCGACGCGCTGCTCGAGCAGATCGAGCGCATCGAGGCCGGCCGCTACGGCCGATTCCGGCATCCGGTGCCGGACAGCGGCGACCTGTCGCCGGCGACCGGTGCGGGATCGCCGTACCTCCAGGGGATGGTCGTGGTCATGGATCCGTCGACCGGCGCGGTGCGCGCGCTCGTCGGCGGCCGCGACTTCGGCCATTCGCAGTACGACCGCGCGCTCCAGGCGCGGCGGCAGCCGGGGTCGGCCTTCAAGGCGATCGTCTACGCCGCCGCCCTGGAGGCGGGGCTGACCGTGACGACGCGGGTCGACGTGAGCCCCGTGGAGCTGAGCGGCGCCTCGGGCACGTGGCGGCCGAGCGACCACGTCGATACGACGCAGGCGATGCCCGTCCGCCAGGCGGTCGCGCTCTCCTCGAACAACGCGGCGGTGCGCGTAGGCCGCTGGGTCGGCGAGGATCACGTGATCCGCACGGCGCGCTCGCTCGGCATCGGCACGCCCATGCAGCCGTATCCCTCGATCCACCTGGGCGCCGCCGAAGTCGTTCCGGCCGCCCTCGTCGCCGCCTACGCCGCCTTCGGCAACGGCGGCCGGGAGGTGAGCCCGCGCCTCATCACGCGCCTCGAGAGCGGGCAGGGCCGCGTGCTGTGGACCGCGCCGCCCGCCTCGGCGCAGGCGATCGATCCGCGCATCGCCTGGCTGACGCTCAACCTGCTACAGGGTGTGATCGACGAGGGGACGGGGCGCGTGATCCGCGATTCCGGCTTCTGGCTGCCGGCCGCCGGGAAGACCGGCACGACGAACGACAACAAGGACGCCTGGTTCGTCGGCATGACGCCCGACCTCGCGGCCGGCGTCTGGATCGGCTTCGACCGGCCGCAGACGATCGCCGGCAATGCCGGCGGCGGCGCGCTCGCCGCACCCGTATGGGCGACGCTCATGAACCGCGTCTACGCGGAGCGGCCCGCGCCCGCCGGCTGGATGCCGCCCGACGGCCTCGCCGCCGTGCCCGTGGATCGGTCGAGCGGCATGCTCGCGACCGACGACTGCCCGCTCGAGCAGGTGCACGTCGAGTACTTCCTGCCCGGCACCGAGCCGAGGGAGTACTGCCCGCTGCACGGTGGCTCCGTCGAGCGCTTCTTCGAGCGACTCTGGCGCGGAATGAAGAGCGCGATCTGAGGGCGCGCGCTGCCGCGCGCGGTGCGCCGCAGGCGCACCGCCGCAGGCGCCCTACAGCCCGGCGGTCGGAGCCTCGGCGGTCTCCAGTACTGGCGGCTGCGCTTCCTTGACGCCGTGATGGGCCAGCCAGCGTTCGGCCTCCAGCGCGGCCATGCAGCCGGTGCCCGCAGCCGTCACCGCCTGCCGATAGTAGTCGTCCATCACGTCACCCGCCGCGAACACGCCCTCGACGCTCGTCGATGTGCGCCAGGGGATGCTCGTCTTCACGTAGCCGTGCTCGGTGAGCGCGAGCTGCCCTTCGAGGAATCCGGTGTTCGGCGAGTGGCCGATGGCGACGAACAGGCCACCCACTGGCAGCTCGCGCGCCTCCCCCGTGATCAGATCCTCGAGCCGCAGCCCCGTGATGAAGTCGTCGCCCAGCACGTCCACCACGCGCGTGTTCCACTCGACCCGGACCTTCGGGTTGGCCAGCACGCGCTCCGCCATGATCGCCGACGCGCGGAACGCGTCCCGCCGATGGATGATCACCACCTCGCTCGCATACTTGGAGAGGTAGTTCGCCTCCTCCATCGCGCTGTCCCCACCGCCCACCACCGCCAGCCGCTTGTTGCGGAAGAAGGGCAATGCGCCGTCGCAGACCGCGCACGCACTCACCCCGCCCCCCGTCCGCGCCAGCCGCTCCTCGTTGTGCAGACCCAGCCAGTTCGCCCGCGCTCCCGTCGCCACGATCACCGCTGCCGCCTCGACGACCGCCCCCGCACTCGCTACCAGGCGAAAGGGGTAGACGGAAAGGTCGGCCGTATCGATGTTCTCCGTCACCACGCGGGTCCCGAAGTGCAGCGCCTGATCCCGCATCCGCTGCATCAGCTCCTGCCCACCGAGTCCCTCCGGGAAGCCCGGATAGTTCTCGATGTCGGTCGTCCACATGAGCTGACCCCCGGGAATCATGTCCCGGCTGGGCTCTCCTTCGTAGACGAGCGGACGCAGGTCGGCGCGCGCGGCGTACAGCGCGGCCGTCCAGGCGGCGGGGCCGGACCCGATGATGACGAGCGTTTCTCGCGTCGAGGTCGCCATGTTCCGATACGATACAGCCTGCGTGGATTTCGTGGCGGATTCCGATAGCCGACGTGGGCCCGATCCGCTTGCCGGATAATAGTTTCGGGGGATGGATGCGGAAACCCCGGGCGGCTTGACACGCAGTGCGACACGGAGAGAAAATGCTGGCGCCCACCCATTCGGGCGTCTATCCTTGGCCGTGGAGGTCCATGCCCGTACCCCTCTCCCCCCCTCCATCGCAGCACCAGATCGAGCGCCTTCTGGGCTCGCTGGCCGGCGTGGTATCGGCCCGGGTGCTCCTCGACTACGAGGGGCGCATACGGGAGTTGCACGTGCTGGCCACACCGGACCTCCACCCGAAGCAGGTCGTCCGCAACGTGGAATCGGCGCTGAGCGCCGGCCTCGGCGTGGAAGTCGATCGACGGGTCGTGAGCGTCGCGCAGATCGAGGCGACGGCGGTCGCGAGTGAAGCGGAGGCCGACGTCGAGCAGGAAACGGCGCCGGAAGGGGACCCCTCGCGGATCGTGCTGATCGGCTTCGATTCGGCGCGTGCGAGCGCGCAACGAGCGCACTGCACGGTCACCCTCGAGCGGGAAGGGGTGCGATACAGTGGGGCGGCCGATGGGGCGGACACGCCGCAGGGCCGGGCAGGAGCCGCCGCGGAGGCGGTGCTGCGGGCGGTGGAAGGCATGCCGGGCAGCGCGTCGTTCGGTTTCGAGGGCGCGCGTGTAGTGGAAAGCGACGGTCGCCGCTTCGTGCTGGTCGCGGCGCACGTGATGGAGCGTCGGCCACCGTTTGCGCTTTCGGGCGCGGCGCTGCTCGACAGAACCCCGGAGGAAGCCGGCATCATGGCGGCTCTCCAGGCCACGAATCGGTGGAGCGCGGGCGACCGTTAGCACCGCCGCCCGCGGTCAACAGGGCGGTACCCGGAAGTGAAAACTCGGATCGACATCCAGGAGCAGCTGCGCTCGCGCGGCATGTCGTCGTCCGCCGAGGGGCTGGCCGACGTCTCGGCGCGCGTGCGCGCGCACCTGAGCGATCCGCTCGACCGGCTGCGCTCCCTGCTGGCCGACGCACGCGCCGGGGAGCTGGAACCCGACCGCGTCGGCTCGCTGATCGAGAGCGCCCAGGAGCTGGTCGACCGCGTCGACGACGTCGATTCGGCCTTCGAGGGCATGGGCGGCGGACCGGGTCCCCGCCTGACGCTGGCGCTCGCGAGCGAGCTGTCCTTTATCGCGCGCCATCTCGAGTCGCCGCTGCCCGCGCCCACCGTCGAACGGCTCCAGCCGCGGGTGCGCCGGGCCGCCCGTCTCGCCACCCTCTGGCTCTCGCCGCACGACTACAACGCGACGACGACGCACGGCCCCGCCTCGGCGGCCAGCGCGGCCTGGAAGACGCAGGAGGTCGCGCCGGATGAGGGAGCCGAGCAGGCCGCCGCGCCCGCCCCGACCGAAGCCGCCGCACCCGTCGCCGAGACGCCACCCGAGCTCGCCGGGCATGCCTCGCGGGTGATCGTCGCGCGACTGGATGAGCTGCGGGCCGATCGTCGCAGGCTCGAGGAGCGCCTGGAGATTCTCGACCGCTACTGGCGCTTCGCCACGCACGAGCTGCGCAATGCGGCCCAGTCGCTCGTCATGATCGTCGACCGGCTGGAAGAGTCGACACTCCAGGAGGCCCCCTGGCTCGCCCCGCTCGGCCGCGCGACCCGCACGCTGCTGATCCGTTCGCAGGAAGCGCTCGATGACCGCCTGATCGCGCGCGGCATGTTCACCATCACGCCAGAGCCGATCGACCTTATCGAGGTTGCCCTGTCCGCGCTCGACGAGGCGCGCCCACTCGCAGACGATCACGGCGTACGACTGGTCGGCGAGCGCCTCCCCGTCGGGCAGCCCCTCTGGGCCTTCGCCGACGCCCAGCGCGTGCGCCAGATCCTGCACAACCTGCTGCGCAATGCGGTCGAAGCGACGCCCCGCGACGGCTTCGTGCTGATGGAGGCCAGCGTGATCGACGATCACGCCTGCGTCATCGTCCGCGACTCGGGCGCGGGCCTGGATCCGAAGCGCGCGGCGCAGCTACTCGAGCTCGGCGAGCGCGGCGCCGGCGCCACCGACCGCGCCGGTCTCGGCCTTCCCATCTGCCGCCACCTCGCCGAAGCCATGGACGGCGTCATCGAGCCCTGCGACGTCGCTCCCGGCATGGGCGCCGGATTCATGCTGTCGCTGCCGCGATTCCGCCCGTGAGCGACGTGGTTCAGGATTCCGACATCGGACGACGTCGCCGCGACCGCGCCGTCGACGCCCTCGAACGCATCGACGGCGTGGTCGCCGCGACCGTTCAGCTCGGCGCCGGCACCCGCATCGATACCGTCCGCCTCGCCACCGGCAACGACGCCAAGCCCGATTACGTCCGCGAGCGCGCGATCGTGATTCTGCGCGAGCTCGGCTTCGACATCGACCACCCCGCTGTCCTGGTGGCGCCACTGACGCCTCAGGGCGCGCCTGCCGACCCGAGCACCAGTCCCGCCGCCGTACCAGACCGCCCGGTCCAACAACCGCCACCGTCGTCTCCCGCGGGCCCGCCGGATTTCGACGAGGTCGACGATTCCGCCGACGCGTTCGCCGACGCCAAGGCGCCACCACCCGCGTGGCACGGCCGCTTCCTCGTGCTGGACGGCGTCGACGTGCGCCGCTCCGAGGCCAGAGTCACCTGCACCGTGCGCCTGAAGCGGCTCGGCGACTCCTTCAGCGCCGAGGTTCAGGAGCTCGACACGCCCCAGGGCCGCGCCCGCGCCGCCGCTCGCGCCGCCCTGCTCGCGGCCGAGAAATCCGGCGAAGGCGTCGGCCTCTCACTGGAGGGCGTCGTCCTCCAGGAATTCTTCGGACGACAGTACGTCATCGCCTTCGTCGATGGCATCGCTCACCGCCGCTTCGCCTCCCTCTCCGGCATCCTCGCCGTCGAGCAGTCCCTCGAAACCGCCGCCGCCCTCGCCATCCTCAGAGCCGTCGAGCGCTGGGTCGCCTGGTAGGCGCGGCCTGCGGCCGCGCCGTTTTCAGTCGTCAGTCGTCAGTCATCACTGAAGGAAAAGGAAACGACCCTCGCTTTCACGAAGGCCGTTGACCTCGGACGACTGATTACTGATGACTGATAACTTCGGTCAGTCCTTCCAGCCGTACAGGATCCGCTCCAGATCCTCCTTGTGCCCCGTCTCGTCCGAGATCAGGTCCTCCAGATCCACCTTGAGCCCTATCTCCCCAGCCGCCTCCGCCTGCTCCGCCCGCTTCGTATAGCGCGTGATCGTCTCCCGCTCCGAATTCAGCGCCGCCTCCAGCATCGCCCGATTGTCCTTCGGCAGCTTCACCGGCGCCGGCTCCGCCGTCGGCGTTCCGCCCAGCGCCACGATCTTCTGCGCCAGGAACTGCGCGTGTACCAGCTCATCCGCGATCTCCGCCTCGAAGAACTGACCCAGCTCCAGCCGCGCGTGGCCGTGCACCAGCTTCGAATACAGCAGGTACGAGATCACCGCCTGATACTCGTGCGCGAGATCCTCATTCAATCCGTCGATCAGGGCCTGCCGTCCGTCTTTCGCCATGTCGCCTCGTCGATTCCGGTGAGTCCTTATCCGGAATTATTATTGATTAGGGGACGCCAGCGCAAGCCTTCGAGAGCGACGGGTCAGTCGCCGCCCTTGCCGATGAACCGTTCGACCTCCTCGACGACGCGGCGCGGAGCCACGGGCTTGGCGAGGTAACCATCGCAGCCGACCTGTGTGGCCTTTTCGCGGTCGTCATCGAGGGCATGGGCGGTGACGGCGATGATGGGGATCTGGCGGGTCTCGGGAGCGGCCTTGATGCGGCGCGTGGCCTCCCAGCCGTCCATCTTGGGGAGGGAAACGTCCATCAGGATGAGATCCGGCTGATCGGCGAGCGCGCGCGCGACGCCCTCCTCGCCGTCGCGGGCCTCGATCACGCGATAGCCGACGTGGTCGAGTATCGTCCGATAGACGATGAGATTGTCTTCGTTGTCCTCGACTAGCAGTACGGTTTTGATGGTCGTCATCCGGGTCTCGGGTCCGCGGGCGCCGCTTCAGGAAACGTGCCGGTTCCTCAGGGGGAAGCGGCTTCCGCCGCGTCACGGCGGGCTTCGCGTTCCTTGAAGACCTTGAGGTTCGTGGAGTGCCCGGGGTTCACTCGGGCGGCGGGATTGATGTGATGGACGGCGTAGTTGACGGCGACACAGGCTTCGGCGAAGCCGGTGGCGATGAGCTCCAGCTTACCGTCGTAGGCGGCGATGTCTCCGGCGGCGAAGACGCCCGGGATGTTGGTCTCCATGTGGCGCCCGACGCGGATGGAATTGCGCTCGAGCTCGAGTCCCCAGCTCGCGATGGGTCCGAGGTCTGGCTTGAAGCCGATGAGCGCGAGCACGGCATCGACGTCGAGGCGGGTGTCGCGGTCGGTGCGGTTGTCGAAGACGGTGGCGCCTTCGACGCGGTCGGTGCCGTGGATTTCGCGCACTTCGTGCCACAGGAGCAGCTCCACCTCGCCGGCTTCGACGGCCGCGTCGAGCTGACGCATCGAGTGGGCGTGTGCGCGGAAGCCCTCGCGACGGTGGATGAGCACCAGGCGCTCGGTGCGCTCCTTCAGGTTGAGCACCCAGTCGACGGCGCTGTCGCCCCCGCCGACGATGAGCACGCGACGCCCTTCGTACGCGGCGGGAGCCTTCACGTGATAGGCGACGCCCTTGCCGAGCAGCTCGTTGTAGCCGGGGCAGCCGAGCTCGCGTGCGGAGAAGGCGCCCTTGCCTCCGGCGATGATGACGGCGCCGGTCGGGTACTCGTCGCGATCGGTGACGACCGTGAGGCCGCCTTCGTCGCGGTGCTCAAGCCGCTCCACCTGTTCCTCGAGGCGTATGTCGGGGCCGAACTGGGTACCCTGCTCGATGAGGTTCTGGCCGAGCTCCTTGGCCGAGATGCGGGCGAATCCGCCGACGTCGTAGATGTACTTCTCGGGGTAGAGGGCCATGAGCTGGCCGCCGAGCTCCGGCAGCGAGTCGATGATGCGCGCGGTCACGCCGCGCATACCCGCGTAGAAGGCGGCAAAGAGGCCGGTGGGGCCGCCGCCGATGATCGTGATGTCGCGGTGTTCCTGAGTCACGCTCTATCGCTTCAATGAATCCGGAATTCCCCTATCAGTCGGCGGATGCTAGGCCGTTGGCGGAGCGGACCGCAAGCGCTCACGGGAGGGAGCGCTCGGTGGAACCGGTTCTGAACAGGCGGGAGTCGCGGTAGCGGTCGATGCCCTTGAGGGCGAGCAGCTTGACCAGCAGCGCGGCGGGAACGGCGATGAGGAGTCCGACGAAACCCAGGAAGAGGCCGCCCGCCGCGAGTGCGAGGATCACCCAGGCGGGGTGCAGGCCTACGGATCCGCCGATGATCTTCGGCCCGATGACCGTGCCGTCCAGCGCCTGCACCACGCCGAAGACGATGGCGATCTTGCCGAACGAGGCGAGGATCTCGCCGCTGAGCAGGGCGATGATGATCGCCGGTATCAGGCTGACGACGAGGCCCAGGTAAGGAACCAGATTGAACACGCCTGCGACGACGCCGACGAGCGCGGGATAGGGAAACCCGAGCACCCACAGACCGAGCGTCGTCAGCACGCCGACGGTGGTCGCGGCAAGGAGCTGTCCGCGCAGATAGCGCGACACGAGTCGATCGTATTCCGTGAGGAAGCGCAGCCACGATTCGCGGCGCGGCGGCGGTACGAGCGCGGACATGCGGCCGCGCATCGAGTCGAAGTCGTGCAGCAGGTAGTAGGTCAGCACGGGTACGAGCACGACGTATCCCAGGATCGTGAGGACGATGCCGAGCCCGCGGCCGACGCCCAGCAGCGCGGCCCAAGCGTTTTCGGCGATGAGGCGCTGTCGCTGGCTCACGAATTCGTTGATGCGCTCCGCATCCAGCGCGAGCAGCGGAGCGAGCAGCCGCTGCTCGTCGATGAGCGGCAGGTCGATGCCCAGGATGCGGCCGGGTGACGCCTCGGCGGACGCGCGCAGGCGCTCGAGCGCGGCGGGTGCCCGCTCCACGAGCTCGCCGACCTGCCGGAGCAGCGCCGGGATGCCGACAGCGATGCCGAGCGCGATCAGCCCGAGCACGGGCAGCGCGAGCAGCACGATCGCGAGACCACGCGGCACGCGGCGCCGCTCCAGCGCGTCGACCGCGGGATCGAGAATGTAGGCGAGGACGAGCGCGAGCACGAAGGGCGTGATGACACCGCCCAGGGCTTCGAGCAGCCAGAAGAAGAGCACCAGCGCCGCCGACAGCAGCAGGAGCAGCACCGGCCGCTCGTGCGCGTACGGTCCGCCCAGAACCAGCAGGACGAGAAAGAGCACGATCGGCGTCAGCACGGGCAGCGCCGTGAAGAGATACAGGGCGAAGGCGGCCAGCAGTACGCCCGTGTAGACATGCCGCATGGTCGCGGGCTCGGCCTGTCCCGCCGGAGGGTCGCTGGTCATGGCTTCGCGGATGTCAGGAGGGGGCGCGCACGTCGAGGCTCAGCCTGCGGCCCGCCTCGCGCAGCACCTCGCGGGCATTGTCATAGGTGATCCGCTCGAGCGCATCGCCGTAGGGCAGCCAGATGCAGTCGGAGATGCCCTCTCCCCGCTCCGGCTGCGCGTCGCCCATCTGGCTCGCGAAGAGGAAGAAGCGGCAGAACTTGTGGACGCGCTCGTGCCGGTCCTGGAAGTGCCAGTCGATGGTGGCCACATCGGCGATCAGCTCCAGTCCGCTGAGTCCGGTTTCCTCCGCCACTTCCCGCCGTGCCGCCGACTCCGGGCTCTCGCCGGGCTCCAGGTGACCCTTCGGCAGTCCCCAGTTGTGGTAGGGATCGCGGATCAGCAGGAACAGCGGGCCGTCCGGCGTGTGGCGGATGATCACGCCGCCCGCGCTCTCCTCGCGGCGACTCCCGCCCGGCTGCGCGGGGCCGCCGCTCCGACGCGACGCGCCCGGGTTCATCGGCCCGCCATCTGGAGCACATGCTCCGCGATCTGCACGGCGTTCGTGGCCGCGCCCTTTCGCAGGTTGTCGGCGACGATCCACAGGTGCAGCGTGCGCGGCGCATCCGGATCCTGCCGCACGCGCCCCACGAGCACGTCGTCCTGGCCGGCGGCGTCCCGGGCGAGCGGCAGTGTCTCCCCGTCGAGCACCCGCACGCCCGGCATGTCCCGCAGCGCGGCGACCGCCCCCGCGGCATCGAGCGCACGCTCCGTCTCCACCACCGCCGAGATCGAATGGCCGACCTCGACCGGAACGCGGACGCATGTGGCCGACACGAGCAGGTCGGGCAGGCCCAGGATCTTGCGGCTCTCCGCGCGCACTTTCATCTCCTCCTCGGTGAAGCCGTCCGCGCCGAATGCGCCGATACACGGGATCGCGTTGCCGTCGATCGCGGCGGGGAACGGCGTCGCGGCCAGGCGCGAGCCCGCGCGCTCCGCGCGCAGCGCGTCGATGCCGGTCTGACCCGCTCCCGAAACCGACTGGAGCGTCGTCGCGATCACGCGCTTGAGACCCGCGACCCTGCGGATCGCCTCCAGCGCCACCACCAGCTGGATCGTGGAGCAGTTGGGGTTCGCCACGATCCCGCGCGGGCGATGGTCGGCCGCGCGCGCGTTCACCTCGGGTACCACGAGCGGCACGTCGGGGTCCATGCGCCAGGCGGACGAATTGTCGATCACGACCGCGCCCTCCGCCACCGCGACCGGGGCCCATTCCCGACTGCGCGCGGCGCCGGCGGAAAAGAGGGCGATGTCGCAGCCGCGGAACACGCCCGGCCGCGGCGCGTCGACGGACCACTCGCGCCCGGCCAGCGCGACCGACTGGCCGCGCGACCGCTCCGACGCCAGCGGCCTGAGCTCGTCGACGTCGATGGCGCGCTCGCTCAGCACCGCCAGCATGGTGCGGCCCACGGCGCCGGTGGCGCCGAGCAGCGCGATCCTCACGCGACCCTCATGTGCTCTCGCCCGCGGCGGGGCGCAGCGGCGCGTCCTCGTGCAGGCGGAAGGCGGTGTGCAGCGCGCGCAGCGCATCGTCTTCGCGCGCGTGGTCGACCAGCACGGTGATGGAGATCGACGAGGTCGACACGCCGTGCACGTCGACGCCGGCATCGCGCAGCGTGCGATACACTTCGGCGTAGACGCCGGGCCTGCCGGTCATGCCCGTGCCGATCAGCGCGACGCGTGACAGACCCGCCCGCTCTTCGGCCCAGGCACCGCCGGCCGGCAACGCGCGGCTGAGCACCTCCACCGCCTGCTCGAGCTGCGCCTCGCGAACGGTGAGCTGGAGCTGCCTCCGGCTGTCCGGCATCTCCGACTGCATGACCAGGTCGACGCTGATGCCCGCGTCGGCCAGCACGGTCAGCACGCGCGCGGTCTCGCCGATGCCCGTGGGCAGACCATGGACCACGACCAGCGCGTAGCCGCTGTCGCTCGCCATGCCGGTCAGCACCATGTCTTCCATTCGCCGCTCCTTGCGCGTGATCAGCGTGCCCTCGTCCGCGTCGTCTCCGGACGAGGAGCGAACCCGGATCGGCACGTTGAAGCGGGCACCCAGGTCGACCGCGCGCGCGTGCATCACTTGCGCGCCTGCGTTCGCCATCTCCAGCATCTCCTCGTAATCGATCAGCTCGATGCGACGCGCGTCCGGGACCCGGCGCGGGTCCGCACTGTAGACGCCGTCGACGTCCGTGAAGATGTCGCAGACCTCGGCGCCAAGGGCCGCGGCGAGCGCGACCGCCGTCGTGTCCGAGCCGCCCCTGCCCAGCGTGGTTACCTCGCGGCCCGTGCTCACACCCTGGAAGCCGGCCACGATCGGCACCTTCCCGCGCGCGAGCTCCGCCCGCAGCCGCTCCGCGCGCACTTCCTGGATGCGCGCCACCGTGTGCGACGAGTCGGTGATGATCGCAGCCTGCGAGCCGGTGAAGCTGACCGCTTCCGCACCCCGGTCGCAGATCGCCATCGCGACCAGCGCCATCGTGATGCGCTCGCCCGCCGTGAGCAGCATATCGAGCTCGCGGGGGTGGCGCTGCGGTGCGGACGTAACCGCGCCGGCCAGCGAGAGCAGCTCGTCCGTCGAATGCCCCATCGCCGAGACGACCACGACGACGTCATGTCCCGCCCCGCGCGTACGCACCACACGCTCGGCCACGCGCTGGATCCGCTCCGGCGAGCCGACCGAGGTACCGCCGTATTTCTGCACGATGAGTCGGGTCATGCGTGCCCTTGTTGCAGGGGCCGGGCCGGGAGGTTGCCCGGACCTGGCTGGCCGCGGACGTGGGCAGAAGTGGCCGACGCTGGCGGGATGCGGGCCACTTCCCAGGTCGACCGGACCCGCGAGTCGACGCGAAGCATTTAGTAATCAGTCAACCTGATCCGCCTGTCGGCAGGCAGCATTCGGACACACGGGGTCCCGCCATTGGTTTGTCTCGTGCGGGACCACTGTCGACCGAATGCCTCCCCTCGACCAACCAGAAGCGCCCTGCCTGACGACTGAATGCTTCGCCTCGACCGACCAGAAGCGCTTGTCCGAATGACCGGCTGGAACGCCCGTGGCGGCCGAACAACCTCAGAAAATCTCGAGATTGATGTACTTCCTCGGATTCGCCCGGAAGTCCTCGAGGAGCGCTTGCATCAGGGCGTTGGTCTCCACCAGCTCGTTGTACAGGGTGGTGTCCTGCATGAGTCGACCGACGGTGCCTTCTCCGCGCTGGACGCCGGCCAGCATCTCGTTCATGCGCGTGAATGCGGTGTCGGCCGACGCCGCGGTCTGGTCGAGGTCGCGGGACACGGCGAGGAGCGCCGTGCTGAGCGTATCCAGCTCGGACGTCGCGCTGACGACGTTCTGCACGATGGCGCGCAGCTCGCCCTGCGAGACGGCGCTCTCGATCTGGCGCACCAGCTCCCGGATCGCGCCCACCGTCTCGTTCACGGTGACCGACGTCGTCTCCAGGTTGGCGGCGACTTGCGAGACCGCCTGCTCCTGGCTGCCGACGAGACCGGTCAGCTGACCGCTCACCTCCTCGATGTTCTCGATGGCACGCCGGACGTTGAGCGCGGTCTCCTCGGTGAACGCCAGCTCCACGCGCTCGGTGAGCACCGCCAGGTTCTCGGCGATGCGGTCCGCCACCGCGGTGAGGCGGCTGATGTCGGGCAGCGAGTACCCCGGCAGCACCTGCGGGTCGGGGGCTTCCGCATACTCGTAGTGCGGGAAGCGCGAGCGCGGAAAGATCTCCGCCTGCCAGTCGCCGAACATCGACTCGGGCGATAGCAGCACGATGGGATCGGCGGGCAGCGGCACTTCACGGTCGATGCGCATGGTGACGATGACGCCGCCGCCGCCGGGCTCGAGCTCGATGTCCTCCACGCGGCCGATCGCGACGCCGCGCAGCTTGACGCCGTTGCCGGTGAGCAGCTGCCCGACCTCGAGGAAACGCGCCTGCACGGTCATCTCGCGGTCGCCCAGCCGTGCACCCTTGAGCCAGATCGTGCCGAAAAAAAGCACCACGATGCCCGCCAGGATCACCATCCCGACCGCCACTTCGGTACGTCTCACGCCGCTGCCTCCTCGGCCGCCTCGGGCCTGCCTTCGACGAAACCGCGCACCACCGGATCGGCCGACTCACGGATCTGGTCCGGCAGGCCGACCTGACGGATCCGGCCCTCGTAGAGCATCGCGATGCGATCGCCCACGCGATACGCGCTCTGCATGTCGTGGGTGATGACCACGCTCGTCACCCGCAGCTCGTTCTTCAGCTTGAGAATCAGACGATCGATGACTGCCGTCGTCACCGGATCGAGACCCGTCGTCGGCTCGTCGTAGAGCAGGTACTTGGGCCGCGTGGCGATGGCGCGCGCGAGACCCGCGCGCTTGCGCTGCCCGCCGGACAGCTCCGCAGGCATGCGTGGCCCGTAGCCTTCCAGCTCGACCAGCCGCAGCGACTCCTCGACGCGCTCGTCGATCTCCGTCTCGCTCATCGTGCCCATCCGCTGGAGGCCCATGGCGACGTTCTCCGCGACGGTCATCGAATCGAACAGCGCCGCGAACTGGAAGACGTAGCCGACCTGCCGGCGCAGCTCGTAGAGCGCTTCCCGCGGCAGCTCCTGCACGACGAGTCCGTCCACGACCGCGCGGCCGCGATCGGGCTCGAGCAGGCCGACGATCGTCTTCAGCAACACGGATTTGCCGGCGCCGGAATAGCCGATCACGGCCATCGTCTCGCCCTCCAGGATCTCGAGGTCGCAGCCCGCGAGCACGACCTTGGAGCCAAAGGCCTTGGCGACGTCGACGATCTGGATGCTCACAGCAGGGCGACCGCCCAGAAGGCGTCCAGCACGAGGATCAGCATGCTGCTCACGACTACCGCGCGCGTCGTCGCGATGCCCACGCCCGCCGCACCGCCACGGGTCGAGAAGCCGAAGAAGCAACCCACGGATGTCACCGCGAAGCCGAACGTAGCCGCCTTGATCATCGAGAACTGCACGTCGAAGGGAACGAAGAAGAGGCGCAGGCCACGCACGAATTCGGCGCTCGACATGTCCAGCAAATTGATCGCCGTGACCCAGCCACCGAGGACGCCGACCGCATCGGCGAAGGCGACGACGATCGGAAACATCAGTGCTCCCGCGAGCACGCGCGGCACCACCAGATACGCGACCGGATCGTAGGCCAGCGTCTCGAGTGCGTCGATCTGCTCCGTCACCTTCATGGTGCCCAGCTCGGCCGCAATGTTGGCGCCCACGCGCCCCGCCAGCGCCAGGCCCGTCAGCACCGGACCCAGCTCCAGGATGATCGTCTTGCCGACCAGGGTGCCCACGAAGTAGAGAGGGATCGCCCCCGTGAACGTGTAGGAGGCCTGGAGCGCCATCACGATACCCGTGAAGGCAGCGATGAAGAGGGCGATCGGCAGCGAATCGACGCCGATGCGCGCCATCTGCCCGACGAGCAGCCGGCCCCACGTCCCCGTGTCGCGCAGGGCGCGGACGGTGCCCGCTGCGAAACCGCCGAAACGGCCGAAGGAGGCGATCGTCCCGACGGCCGATCGGCCGACCCACTCGGCGGGCGCGGTCCAGCGAGGATTCATGAACCGCAAGTTAGGCCGCCGGGTCCGCCGTTTGCAACGCGCGTCCGGGTAGCGCAGGCCGACAGGCCGCGCCCCTTTCCCCGATTTCACGTCATGGACACACCCGAACGGAACCTCGATGACCGGGACCGACGCCGCGTGCGCCGAGGCCTTCTCATCCTCCTGGGCCTCGCCGCGCTCGCCGTGCTCATCGTCTCGCTCGACGAGATCGAAGAGGGGCGGGTGAAGACGGTCGACGTCGCGGCCGAGCTGCCGGAATCCGAGGGGCTGGCCGCCGGTGCCGCCGTCTGGATCGCCGGTTACCAGGTGGGCGAAGTGGTCAGCGTGGCGCTGCTGCCTCCGGCCGGCGGCGACGGCAATGGCGACGGCGACGGCAGCCGCATCGTCGCCACCGTGCGCCTTCCGGCCGACCATCTGCGTTTGCTCCGTACCGACAGCCGGGCCCACCTCACGGCGGCCAGCCTGATGGGAGACGCGATCCTCGAGTTCTCGCCCGGCAGCGTTCATGCGCCGCGCCTCACCGCCGGCGACACCATCCCGGCGGCGTACGGCCCGGATCAGATGAAGCTGGCGTTGGGCACCGCCCGCGGTGTGCTCGTCGAGCTGGACACGCTCGCGCAGCGGCTGCGCCACATCGCTGGACTCTATCGGGAGCGGCGTCCGATGCTGGACGAGCTGTCCCGCTCGATCGAGGTCGCGTCTGCGGGGCTGGATCGCACCGCGCGGTCGCTCGAGGAGGGGCCGCTCCCCGCGGCGCTCGCGGATGCCCGCCTCGGCGAGCGCTTCGATCGGGTGCGCGCCGCACTCGCGCGGATCGAGCAGGGGCTGGGTCGCTATTCGACGGGTGTGCTGGGAGAGAACGTCGCGGGCGCGCAGGCGCGGGCCGATTCGCTGCGCGCCGAGATCGCACTGCTGGATTCCGCGGCCGCCGACGTCTCCGGCTTCCTCGGCCGCTTCCAGGCCGACAGCGCGATCGGTGTTGCTACCGGTCGCGCCAGCGCGCAGATGGATTCACTGGCCCGCGAGGTGATGTCGAACCCGCTGAAATTCTTCTAGCATCCCGCATGGGGCGCCCGGCGACTCACTCCACCTGCCCGTGCGCGTTCAGGGTCAGCGTGATGGAACGATCGGTCCCCTTCGCCTTCGGCGGCGCGGTCTCCACCGCCACCCGCACCACCTGATCACCTGGATCCTTCAGCACCACCTCGACGTCGAGCCCAAGCTCGTCGCAGCGGATGCGCGTCTTCACCTGCTTGCCCGGTCCCTTCCTCGGCGGATCCGGATTGCGGAACAGCGTCATCGTCGACTGCCGCCCGTGCTCGAGCAGGCGCGTCACCTTCACATGGGAAAGCCAGTCGGGCGGATAGCTGATCTCGTATTCGCGCGAGGCCTGGTCCGTGCCCCGACCGTCGCGGTTGTGGCGACCCATCGTGCGATCTCTCGGCTTGGGGGGTGGATATAGTGCCGGAGCGAGGGTTTGGGTGTCAACGCGGGGGACCAGAACCCCGGGTGCGGGTGCGGGAACGGCGGGAACTGCGGGAACTGCCGTGCACGTTCACGTTCACGTTCACGTTCACGTGGGATGCCGATGGAACGAGAAGATCGTCGCTGCGCTTTCCGCGCCCGCTCTCCGCTCCCGCTCCCACTCCCGCTCCCGCTCGAAAAATCAGCCGAATTGCAGCTCTCGCCACCGTCGTGGCACCACATGTGCAACTCTCTTGACCCGTCACCGGGGGCCGTGTAGACTAGGCCCATCCACAGAGTGTGAACTTCCCTCGTCGGCCACACGATCTGCACGAGAGGGCCGGCACCCGGTCCGCCGAATCCCTGAACAAGAGCCAGGCACCGCACTGCGGCCGCATGGGCATCGCTCCGCTCAATACACGGTGAGCGGACCTCGCGTCTGACGATCGAATTAATCTCTACATTTAAACATCGCTGGGAGAACAAACGTCAGTGGACATCGCGGACCTCAAGAGCAAATCCATCGCCGAGCTGCATGAAATGGCGGAGGAGCTCAACATCTCGAACTACTCGGGCCTGCGTAAGCAGGACCTGATCTTCCGTATAGAGCAGAACCTGCTGGACAGCGACACGGTCCTGCGCGGCGAGGGCGTGCTGGAGATCCTGCCGGAAGGGTACGGCTTCCTCCGCTCTCAGGACTGGAACTACCTGTACGGACCCGACGACATCTACGTCAGTCCCTCGCAGATCAAGCGCTTCGACCTGCGCACCGGCGACACCGTGAACGGCCAGGTTCGGCCGCCCAAGGACGGAGAGCGCTACCTCGCCCTGCTCAAGGTCGAGTCGGTCAACGTCGACGATCCGGAGAAGGCGAAGCATCGGATCGCGTTCGACAACCTGAAGCCGCGCTACCCGGAAGAGCGCATCAAGCTCGAGAAGGCGGACGGCGACCTGTCGATGCGCCTGCTCGATCTGGTGTCGCCGATCGGCAAGGGTCAGCGCGGCCTGATCGTGTCGCCACCGAAGGCCGGCAAGACGACGGTCCTCCAGAAGATTGCCAACTCCATCACCGAGAATCACCCGGAGATCATCCTCATCGTGCTGCTCATCGACGAGCGGCCCGAAGAGGTGACCGACATGGAGGAGCACGTCGACGCCGAGGTCATCTCCTCGACGTTCGACGAGCCCGCCGACCGGCACACGCAGGTCGCCGAGATGGTGCTCGAGAAGGCGAAGCGGCTCACCGAAGCGGGCAAGGACGTCGTCATCCTGCTCGACTCCATCACCCGCCTCGCGCGAGCCTACAACGTCACCGTCCCCCACTCGGGCAAGATCCTGTCGGGCGGCGTCGACGCGCATGCGCTGCACAAGCCCAAGCGCTTCTTCGGCGCCGCGCGCAACATCGACTCCGGTGGCTCGCTCACCATCATCGCGACCGCGCTCATCGAGACGGGCTCGCGCATGGACGAGGTCATCTTCGAGGAATTCAAGGGCACGGGTAACGCCGAGGTCATCCTCGATCGGCACATCGCCGACAAGCGCATCTTCCCCGCCGTCGACATCAATCGCTCCGGCACCCGCAAGGAAGAGCTGCTGCTCGAGGAAACCGAGCTCAACCGCATCTACCTGCTGCGCAATTTCCTGGGCGACATGCCGCCGGCCGAAGCGCTCGACTTCCTGCTCGAGCGGATGCGCCGCACGAAGACGAACAAGGAGTTCCTGGACAGCATGGCGCATGGGTGAGGCCCGTGTTCCGTAGTCCGTAGTCGGTAATCGGTACTCGGAGCCAGGTGGATGCTCGAGGGCGTCGCACGAGAGGTGCGGCGCCTTCTTTTTTAGAGGGCGTGGGTTTGCCTCGGCCAGCGTCGGAATCGAATCAGAAGTCCACCCGAACGCGCCCGAGGACGAGGGGAAGCGAACGCTAGAGCGCGGCCGTGCGACCCTCGGCGAGCACGGCGAGCGTCGCGCGCTGCGCGGCGCTGGGCTCGCGGGGGCGTGCGACGACGATCGCACGAGCGCCTTCGGCCGCGGGCAGGTGCAAGAGCAGCGTCGGCTCGGCGGGCAGGTCGTCCACGTCGGAGGCCCGCCCGCTCTCGTCGATTCCTACGGTGCGGCCGCCGCCAATCCGGCCGGCGAGCCGCTGACCGTACGCGAGCCAGGCCGGCACCGGATCGACGGAGGCATCGCTCAGGCGCGCGGACACCGCGGCCTCGTACTCGCGCACGGCGTCCTCGAACGCCGCCTCGTCCCGCTCGCGCAGTTGCCGCAGGATGACGCGGTACTCCCCGCGCGGATCCGCCCACCGCGAGCGCGCGAACGCCTCGTCGGTGCGACGGTCCGCCGCTTCCTTCGGATCGACAGCGCTCACGACGTCGTCTGCTCCGCCTCGATCGGCCGCGTCCGGACCGAGTCGCCGTCGTACATCCCGCTGCGTCGCCCGCTCATCGTATCCACCGCCGGCGCCGCGAGCTGCGCGGCGATGCGCACCGTCGTCGCGTGGATGGCGACGATGTCGTCGATGTCGCGCGCGTAGCCACCGGACATGACGACGGCGACGGGAATACGACGAGCGCGACAATCTTCGAGTACGAGCCGGTCGCGCGCGGCGAGGCCGTCGCGGGTGAGGCGCAGGCGACCATAGCGATCGCCCTCGTACGGATCCGCGCCGGCCAAATAGATGGCGAGGTCCGCATCGAAGGTCGCGTGCGCCGCGCCGATGCCCGTCTCCAACGCCGCCAGGTAGTCATCGTCACCGCAGCCGTCGTCGAGCGGAACGTCCAGATCACTCGCCTGCTTCTCGAAGGGGTAGTTGCGCGCGCCGTGGACGGACAGCGTAAATACCGTGGGATCGTCGCGGAAGATGTGCGCGGTGCCGTTCCCCTGGTGCACATCGCAGTCGACGATCATGACGCGTGACGCCGCACCCCGATCCTGCGCGACGCGCGCCCCGACCGCCGCGTCATTGAACACGCAGAAGCCCTCGCCGCGATCCGCGAAGGCGTGGTGCGTGCCGCCGGCGAGGTTCACCGACACACCGTCGTCGCGCGCGCGCAGAGAGGCACCAATGGTACCGCCGACCGAGCGGCGGGAGCGTTCCACCATCGCATTGGTCCAGGGGAAGCCGATGCGTCGCTGCTCGGCGGCCGTCAGCTCGCCGCGCGCGACGCGCCGCACATAGTCGCGCGTATGCACGCGCTCGAGCTGCGCGTCCGTCGCGGCGTCGGGAACGCGCAGGTCTTCGGGGGCGAGGATGCCGTCGTCCTGCAGTCGCCGCCGCAGTCGCGAGTACTTGGACATCGGGAAGCGATGGCCCGGCGGCAGCGGCAGGACGAACTCATCGCAGTAGAAGGCGATCATCCGCAGACGTGACCGGCGGGGGTCGCTCTCACGCTCGTGGCCGTCCCGCACACGATTACCTGAGATCGTTCGCGGCCAGGTACTCGCGGGTGCACCGCCGAGTGCGGGTCGAGGTAGCCGAGCTCCGCGAGGTATTCGTCCACCTTCCCCGTGAAGATCCAGCTGTAGTGCCACGGCAGCGCGCCGGGGCGGCTCTCGTTGGCGTACTGGATCAGCGAGCTGGTGCAGTTTCGCGTCACGGTGTTGTACCATTGCGGCTGCGAGGCCAGGTCTCGCGTCTCGCGCGCGAACTGGGTGAAGACGCGTGCGCGCGACTCCTCGGGCAGTTCAGTCGATAGCGGCGCAGCGGGTAGTCGAGATACTGCACGCGGCGGGTGACCAGGTCGCGCTCCGTGGCCCAGATGTGGGTGACCTCGAACGAGCGGAGCATGCCGCCGATCAGCGAATACGTCTCGCCCGATTCGCGCCGCGTCTCCACGGAGATGCCGAGGAAGCGCTCCGGACCGTAGGTCGAGTCGAACTCGAAGACGACGAAGGTGTGGGCGATCAGCCCGCGCTCGTCGAGGATCTGCTCGTACATCCAGAGGTCGACGATGTCGCGCGGATCGAACGTCGCATCGAAGTACGAGCGCGATACGATCGTGTCGACCGCGTACGCCCAGTCGCGGATGTCGGTCAGACGGACGGCGCCGTCCGGCGGAAGCTCGACGCCCGCCAGCACGCGTACGTCTTCGTCCCACTCGCGCTCGAGCAAGGGGCTCCGCATTGCGCTAAGCAGCAGCAGGCCGCCCAGCGTCACGACGGGCACCCACAGGAGCAATCTCAGCTTCCGACGCATCAGCACCTGCGAGCCACAGCCCGACCGTTCAGTAAGCGGCCACAAAAATTTCTGGGCGCCGTGACCGGAACGGCGCTCACCTCGCACCTGCCCCATGCGCCGCCTCCAGCAGCAGCTCCACCAGTTCGGCGGGGGCCGAGCGCTCGGGGACGTGATCGGCCTCCATGCGGCGCACGGTGAAGCCGAGCCCCGCCGCACGCTCGGCGAACAGCTGGAAATCATCGGGCAGGTGCTCCGGCTGCTCCGTCAAAATGTAGGTCGCGGGGACCGGCAGTACCGCATGTTGCAACGCGACCGTGTCCGTCAGCGTGCGCAGCGGGTGTGGTACGTCCTTCGGCGCCGGCCGGTCCGCCGCTTCCCACGTTGCCGGGATGAAACCGTCCGCCGCGCCCCGCGTGATATCGTAGCCCAGCGGCGCCATCAGGTCCGCGACCGACGAGCCCTGCTCCGGGAGGATCGCGTCCACGTAAACGACGCGCCGGATCCGTTCCGGGATGCGGTCCGCCACCATCGTCGCAATCACACCCCCATAGCTGTGGCCGACGAGCACAACGTCGTCGAGCCGCTCCCACTCGATGCGATTGGCGACGTCCGTGACATGCGTCTCCAGGCCGATCTCGGGCGAGGCGAGGTGCACGCGTTCGCCGAGGCCCGTGAGGGTGACGCGCTCGACGCGATGGCCGTGGCTGGTCAGCATGGAATCGACCACCCACCAGTCCCACCCGCCGCCCCACGCGCCATGGACCAGCACGAACGTCGCGCGCTGCGCGCTCTGCGCATGCGCGTCGCCGAACGCGAGCAGACCCAGAAGAAGCATCGGAAGCACTCGTCGCATCGCATCGCCCCCTGATGAGCGAGCGGCCCCCGCCCAATGCCTGGTGCCCAGCGCCCGGTGCCTGGCGCTAGTGCCTAGTGCCTAAACGTCCAGGTTCTTCACGTACTGCGCGTTCTCCTCGATGAAGCGTCGCCGCGGCTCGACGTCGTCGCCCATGAGGGTCGTGAAGATCATGTCGGCCTCGACGGCATCCTCGAGGGTGACCTTGAGGATGGTGCGCGTGTCGGGATCCATGGTGGTCTTCCAGAGCTGGTCGGGGTTCATCTCGCCGAGACCCTTGTAGCGCTGGATGTTGAGGCCGCGGCGCTGCTCCGCGCCGTCGCCGACCTTCCCGTTGCCGCTCATGCGGCGGATGATCTCCTCGCGTTCCTCGTCGCTGTAAGCGTAGTGCTCTTCCTTGCCCTTCGCGACGCGGTAGAGCGGCGGCTGCGCGATGAAGACCATGCCCTCCTCGACGAGCTGCCGCATGTGGCGAAAGAAAAAAGTCAGGAGCAGCGTGCGGATGTGCGCGCCGTCGACGTCGGCGTCGGTCATGATGATGACCTTGTGATAGCGGGCGCGCGCCACGTCGAACTCGTCCTCGCCGATGCCCGTTCCGAGCGCGGTGATGATCGTGCGGATCTCCTCGTTGCCGAGCACCTTGTCGAGCCGCGCGCGCTCGACGTTCAGGATCTTGCCGCGCAGCGGCAGGATGGCCTGGTACGAGCGGTCGCGACCCTGCTTCGCCGAGCCGCCGGCCGAGTCGCCCTCGACCAGGTAGATCTCGCACTGCGCGGGATCGGTGATGGAGCAGTCGGCGAGCTTGCCGGGCAGCACACTGCCTTCGAGCGCGTTCTTGCGACGCGTGAGGTCGCGCGCCTTGCGCGCCGCCATGCGCGCGTACGCGGCCTGCACGGCCTTGCCGATAATGGCCCTGGCGACGGAGGGGTTCTCCTCGAGGTACGTCGACAGCTCGTCGTTCACGACCTGCTCGACGGCGCCGCGCACTTCCGAGTTGCCGAGCTTGGTCTTGGTCTGACCCTCGAACTGCGGCTCGCGCACCTTGATCGACAGCACGCACGTCAGCCCTTCGCGCACGTCGTCGCCCGACAGCGCGTCGATGTCCTTCTTCAGCAGGCCGCTCTTGCGGGCGTAGTCGTTGAGCGTGCGCGTGAGTGCGGCCTTGAAGCCCGTCAGGTGCGATCCGCCCTCGTGCGTGTTGATGTTGTTGACGAAGGTGAACGTGCTCTCGCTGTAGCCATCGTCGTACTGAAGCGCGAGCTCGATCTCGGCTTCCTCGCGGCTGGCCTCGATGTAGATCGGGACCGGATGCAGCGGCTTGCGCGTGCCGCGGAGATAGACGACGAACTCCTTGATGCCACCCTCGTAGTGGTACTCGTCCGAGCGCGGGCCGCGGTCGCCTTCGATGCGCTCGTCCGCGAGCAGGATGCGCAGACCCTTGTTCAGGTACGCCATCTCGCGCAGTCGATTCGCCAGCGTGTCGTACGTGTAGGCGAGGTCGTTGAAGATCTCGGGGTCGGGCTTGAACGAGACCGTCGTGCCGGTGCCGGTCTTCTTGTCGTAGCTGCCGACGACCGACAGCTCGTTCGTCTTGAGGCCGCGCGAGTAGCGCTGGCTGTAGACCTTGCCGTCGCGCCAGCGGATCTCGACCTCGAGCCACTCGGACAGCGCGTTCACGACGCTCACGCCGACGCCGTGCAGGCCGCCCGAGACCTTGTACGCCTCCTTGTCGAACTTGCCGCCCGCGTGCAGCGTCGTCATCGCCAGCTCGACGCCGGGGATCTTCTCCTCCGGGTGCAGATCGACCGGAATGCCGCGCCCGTTGTCGGTCACGGTGATCGAGTCGTCCGGCCGGATCATGACCTCGATGCGGTCGCAGTAGCCCGCGAGCGCCTCGTCGACGGCGTTGTCGACGACTTCGTAGACGAGGTGATGGAGCCCGCGCGGACCGGTCGATCCGATGTACATGCCCGGACGCTTGCGTACGGCTTCCAGGCCCTTCAGGACCTGGATCTGACCTGCACTGTAGTCCGACTGCTTCTCGTTTCTCGCCATGTTCACACTGCTGGTGGATTTGGCCCTCGGTAGACCTGAAAAGTACCCCCCTGACCCGCGCCGGTTCAGTCTTCCGAGCCATCCATGACGAACCGGATCCCGTCGATTCTGCCGCGTCCCGCGCCGGCATTGAGCTGCCTCAAAATCTGTCGTTCCATCAGGCGCAGCTCCATGAGCCACGCGCTGGAGCGGACGGCGACGAGGAGCACGCCGTCGCTGACGCGGATCGGGCGCGTGACCTGTGCGATGTTGTCGCCGACGCGCTCGGCCCACTCGGGTACGGCGCGCGCCTGCTCGACCTTTTTGCCCAGGCCGGAGCGGCCGAGGAACGAGCCGAGCGCGTCCCCGAGTGGCTTCGGCGTGGACTCGTCGCGCTTCGAGCGGCCGCTCACGGGGTCACCCGGCCGTCCGCGATGCTCCAGCGCTCGAGCGACGCGGCGCGGCCGTGCACGTCGGACTCCTTGGGCGCGGTGAAGATCGCCTGGCTCTCCTCGGTCTCGCCCATCAGCTCGAGGATGCGGGCCGAGCGCGTCGCGTCGAACTCGGCGAAGACGTCGTCGAGCAGCACGATCGGCTCGACTCGCCGTGCCTCCCGGATCGTCTGCGCCTCGACCATGCGCAAGGCGACAGCGGCGGTGCGCTGCTGGCCGCCCGAGCCGTACTCGCGCAGATCGAGCGCGCCCTCGTCGGCGTCGAGCGTCAGCTCGAGGTCGTCGCGATGCGGCCCCGCGAGCGTCATCCCGCGCTCGCGCTCGCGCGCGGCATGGCGGCGCAGCGAATCCCGCAGCGCGGCGGCGAGGTCCTCGCGCGCCGTCGGTATCTCGACTGCGCCTTCGACCCGCACGCCCGGACGGTAGCGCATGTGCGACGCGCGGCCGCCCACCTGCTCACTGCGCCGCGCGAACAGCTCGGCGCTGTCGGCGATCCAGCGCGCGCGCTCGGCCATGACCACGGCGGCGGACTCGACCAGCCCCGGGTCGTACGCTTCGATCTGCGCTTCGGCCGCGTTCTGTCGGAGCAGGCTGTTCCGCTGCCGGAGCGCCTGCCGGAAGCGCTGGAGCGCGTCGATGTAGCCGCGTCGATTCAGGCACAGCACGATGTCCAGGAAGTGCCGTCGCTCGCCCGGTCCTCCGCTCACCAGCGCCACGTCGGCGGGCGAGAACAGGACGACGGCGGCGTGGCCGATCGCGTCACCCAGTCGATCCGTTTCCAGCCCATCGACCAGCACGCGCTTGCGGCGGGTGCGCGCGTCGTAGCCCACCGACACCTCGCGCGTTTCGCCCGTCGCCGGCTTCTCGAAGCGGCCCCTGAGGTGGAAGCCGTCCGCGCCGAACCGCACGAGCTGCTCGTCGCGCGCGCCCCGCAGGGAGCGGAATACCTCCAGGTACCAGATCGACTCGAGCAGGTTCGTTTTGCCCGAACCGTTCTCGCCGATGATGAGCGTGCCGGCGGCCGGAAAGCGCAGGTCCGCCTCCCCCAGATTCCGGAAGTCGCGGAGCCGCAGCTCCCTGAGCACCTGCACCGGCGCGGCATCGATCTGGAGCGGGATTTCGGATACGGCAGAGGCCTGGTTCATCGACCCGGAAGTATACCGCCTGCCGGCCTTCTGGAGCAATCGCACGCGCGTGCGCGCGCGCACACGTGTGAGGGCGTAGGCGGTAGCCAGTAGGCGGTAGGCGGTATACTGACTACCGACTACCGGTTACCGCCTCCTACCGTCCATCGAACTTCGCCGTCCGCTTCTCCAGGAAGGCGGCCATGCCTTCGCGCATGTCCGTCGTGGTGGCCAGCAGGCCGAAGAGGCTGGACTCGAGGACGAGGCCCTCCTCGAGGGAGGCATCCATGCCGTGGTCGACGGCCTCGAGGGCCAGGCGGAGCGCGACGGGCCCGTTGGCCGTGATCTTCATCATGAGCGCACGGGCCTCGTCGACGACCATGCCCGCCGGCACGACTCGATTCACCAGGCCGATGCGAAGCGCTTCCGCGGCGTCGATCATCTCGCCGCCGAGGATCAGCTCGAGCGCGCGCCCGCGCCCGACGATGCGCGGCAGACGCACCGTGCCGCCGTAGCCGGGGATGATTCCGAGCTTCACCTCGGGCAGGCCGAAGCGGGCATTGTCGGATGCGACACGAAGATGGCAGGCGAGGGCGAGCTCCATGCCGCCGCCGAGGGCGTAGCCGTTCACCGCCGCGACGACGGGCTTGCCCATCGTCTCGAGGAAGCGGAACGCGTCCTGGCCCGCACGCGAGACCGAGACGCCTTCGATGGGGCCCATGCGTGACAGCTCGCCGATGTCGGCGCCCGCGACGAAGGCCTTTTCGCCGCTGCCCGTGACGATGAGTCCGAGCGTCTGGTCGTCCGCCGCGACGCTGCGCAAGGCGCGGTCCAGCTCGGCGATCGTCGACGCGTTCAGCGCGTTCAGCCGGTCCGGCCGATTCACGGTGATCGTCGCGATCCGATCGCGCGTTTCCAGCAGGAGGTTTTCGAAGGATTCCGGCATGATCGATGATCCGGGGGGTGGCGCGGCGCATTGCGGCGCGGAATATAGAGGCGGCCCGGAAGGCGATCAAACGGGCGCACGTGCATTTTCAACCCTCGGGGACAGTCATGGCAATCGTATTTCTGAACGGCGAGTACCTGCCGGCCGAGCAGGCGCGGATATCCGTGGACGATCGCGGCTATCTGTTTGCCGACGGCGTGTACGAAGTCGTCCGCGTCTACGACGGCCGCGCCTTCCGCATGGACGCGCACCTCGATCGCCTGGCCAACGGCCTCGACGATCTCGAGATCGAGCTGCCCTCGCTCGAGGAGATCGACGACATCGTCGAGAAGCTGCTCGACGACAACAAGCTCCGCGGCGGCGACGCGAAGATCTACGTGCAGGTGACGCGCGGCGCGGCGCCGCGCGCGCACGCGTTCCCCAAGGACTGCGAGCCCTCGGTCTACGTCGCCGCTTCGGGGCTGACCCCGCACCCCGATCGCTTCTTCAGCGAAGGCGTCGGCGCCATTCGCGTGTCCGATACGCGCTGGGCGCGCTGCGACATCAAGTCGATCTCGCTCCTGCCCAACGTACTCGCGAATCAGCGCGCGCACGCCGCCGGCGCTTTCGAGGCGCTGTTCGTGCGCGACGGCATCGTGCTCGAAGGCTCGCACTCCAACCTGTGGGGCGTATACGAGGAAACGCTCGTCACCTACCCGGCTTCCAATCACGTCCTCGCCGGCATCACGCGCGACGAGGTCTTCGACATCGCCGAGGTCGAAGGCATCGCCGCGGGCGAGGGCCTGATCCCGGAGGAGCGGCTGCTCGAGGCCGACGAGCTCTTTCTGTCGGGCACCACCACGGAGATCATGCCCGTCGTGCGGGTGGACGGTCTCGAGATCGGGAACGGCCGTCCGGGGCCGATTGCCACGCGGCTGCAGCAGCTTTACCGGTCCCGAACGGCCGGTTGAGAGGGAGGGCTGCGCCGGGTGGGCTTCGCGGGGTGGGCTGCGCGGGGAGGGCGCTTCCGCGCGGATGCGGGGTGGCTGCTTCCCGCGTAACCTCCCGCGGCGTCAGCCGCCCTCCCCGCGCAGCCCTCCCGCGGCGCAGCCGTCCTCCCGCCGACGGGCCCAAGAATTCCGACGGCGCGCCCACCCATGGCACCGTCGGCGCTCCCTCTTATGTTGTCTGATCAACCCAACAGACGAGGCTAGAGAATGAGTCGCTCGCTGAACAAGGTCATGCTCATCGGCAACGTCGGCGCCGATCCGGACATGCGCAGCACCCCGTCGGGAATGCGCATGGCGAAAGTGTCGCTCGCCACCTCCCGGCAGTTCAACGACCGAAGTGGGCAGCAGCAGGAGAAGACGGAGTGGCACCGTCTCACCTTCTGGGACAAGCTCGCGGAGGTGGTCGAGAAGTACGTGAAGAAAGGGGATCGCCTGTACGTCGAGGGTCGCATCGAGTACTCGACGACCGGCGAGGGCGACGCGATGAAGTACTGGACCGACATCAACGTCCGCGAGATGGTCATGCTGGGCGGCGGTAGCGGGGCTGGCGGTGGCGAGGGCGGCCGCTCGAGCTCGAGCGACTGGGGCACCCCCGCCGGCGGCCGGGCCTCGAGCGGGGGCGGCGCGCGACGGGGTGGTGGCGGCGGCGGCGCGCCCTTCGACGCGGACGACGACGACCTGCCCTTCTGATGCCGCGAAAGGCCCGGCCGGCGGCTACTCCTCGCCGTCGCGCCGGGCGGCCAGCCGCGCGCGGATGCGCTGCCTGAGCGACGGGCGCGCTTCCGCGGTCGCGGTGCGCTCCATCAGAATCTCCAGCCGCTTCAGGTGCCGGCGTCGCTCCCGGCGCCAGGAGCGGATCTCCTCGATCTCGTCCTTCGTCAGCGTGTCGTAGCCACGCTTCCCGCCCGCCGCGAGGAGCGCGAGGCCGAGACCGGCGCCCGCGGCCATCGCGAGCGTGCGCCAGGGATCCGTGCGGATACGGTCGCGCAGGCGAGCGGGCACGTCGACGCGACGCTTCACGTCCTCGACCTCCTCCGCCACCCGCGCCTTCATCATGCCGAGGGTGGATTCGATCTCGGCGCGCGTGCGCTCCATCTCGCGCTTCGCTGCCGCAGGCGAGTTCGTGCGGCGCGACTGAAGCGGCTTCGCGGATTCCGCCTCGTCGATCTCGATCTGTTTCTCGAGCTCGCGACCGGCCTTATCGCGGCCGCGGCGGACCTCGTCGTTTTCGGAATCGCTCATGTCCGTCATGTCAGGGCAGCGCCCGCAGTCGCTTCGCGGCCTCGCGCTCCGGCGCGAGCTCCAGCCCCTCGAGCGCGATCAGCTCCTCGGGCCGGAAATAGCGCACCGTCTGCTCAGCGTCCAGCACGACGCCGTAGCGATGCGGACGGTACTCGCTCGCGTCGGCCACATGGCCCGCACGTCCCTCCACGCCGGCCTCGAGCGGCCAGCCCGCCCGGCGCACCCGCACCCGGCTTCCCATCGGCAGCAGCGGTATCGGAACTCCCATCGTCTCCATCATTCGGTTCGGCTACTGCGGCGTCCACGTGCAATCCTTGCACCGGACGCCCGGCCGTCTATATTCGCCGCCGATCGCGGTCGTGCCAACCCGGGGGATCGAACGATGGCCAGACCCAAGGTGCTCGGAACCGGAATCGTCGTGGGAGTGCTCTGGCTCCTCATGGCCGGCACCTCGATCTGGAGCGCGATACAGGGCGCCGCCAACGATCGCAGCGACTGGGCGCTCGCCTGGGGTCTCGTCGGTGGGTTGCTGCTAGTCGCCGGCCTCGCCGCCATCGTCGGCAGCTGGTGGCACGAGAACCGGGTTCGTCGCGATCACTGACCCCGCCAGAACCCGATCATCTCCCGATCGTATCGCTCCGGCTCCTGCCGGTAGCTCTCCACCCATTCCTCGAACGACGGCAAATCGATGCTCGTCGCCAACGCTTCCGTCACCCGACGCACCAGCTCCGAATAGCCCGTCGCATCCAAAGCAAAAACGTCCGCATCTCTCGATGCGGACGCCTCGGCCCCCCGCGCGCGCTCTCTCGTCGGCTCCGCTTCACCGCCCGACCCGTGCGCCAGCTGATATATCTCTTCCGGAGACAGCTCCGCAAACCGGTCCGCGACACGAGCCGAACACCAGTCGTGGTACTTCGAACGAAGAACCGCCACTCCGTCGTCTCCGGTTCGCATCGGCGCTCACCGTTGGACTGTGATGTCTCATCGTAAGCGTAGCCCGCTTCTCACACGCACGTCAAGAAAAAAGCCGCGCCGGAGCTTCGCCCCGGCGCGGCCCGCGCCTCTCGCATCCGCACCCGACCCTAACTTTCCGTCGCCCCCTGCGCAGACAATCCCTCGTAGATCGCGCGTCGCGTCAGCCCGTACATCAGGATACGACTCAGCATCTCCGGATTCCGCCGCTGCACTTCCTCCACCTCCGCCGCCACTGCTCGCGGCAGCTCCACCGACAGACTCACCGCACACGTTTCTTCGGACATCAGCCTCTCGCCCATGCGTCGCAGGTTGTGGAAAAGTTTGTGGATTCTTCTGTCTATTATCGGAAGGCGCGTCTGCGGGATGCGGGCTCGCGCGGCCTCTGTGGGTGGTGTCGGTGACGGATCGGAAGATAGACCGGCGAGGCGCCCGACGTCAAGCCTCTTCGTAACGTCGCGCGTGGCAACGCGTTAGAGCTAAGTCCTTGTGGTGCAATGACTTGAAGGAAGGCTGGATTTCGCAGTTTTGTAAAACAGCGGCCCGTTCGGAGGCGGCTCGCGAGCGGCCGCGGGAGGGGCCGGAAGGCCACGTATTGCGGGCCGTTCGAGGTTCGCGAGCGGCTCGTTTCGGGCGCTCGACGGGCTGTCGAAAACGAGTTTTTGTGTAGCTCTCGGATAGTCGGCTGCGCCTTGACCGGGACGTCGCGAGCGAGTAGCCTGATGGAGCCGGCACGCTCCCTCTTTCCCCCTCCGATGAGCTCCAGTCCGCGAAGCGATCAGCGCGAAGTCGCGCCAGCCGTGTCCAGCGGAACTCCGCTGCACCGCGGCCGGTGTCGTTCATTCTGCTTCCTGGAGCGGGCGAGCGAGCGCTGGACCGTATTCCTGGAGACGTTCGTGGACGAGGAAGGTCGCTGGCGCGGCCGTTTCACGTTCCGTGCGGCGGAAGGCCAGTGGACGGAGACGGAGATCGCGACGACGGATCTGTTCGTCGAGGACACGGAAGCGGAAGTGGATCTGCGAGCGCGCGGTCTCGGCCGTCCGCTGGTGCGGGCGCTGCTGGACTCGTCGATTCACACGCATGAGCGGAAGCGGGGCGCGAGCACGGAAGTGGGACGGTCGATGCGCGGAGTGCTCGCGCGGCACTCCGCGTCGCTTGCGCCGGATATCGGCGGTCAGACGGCCGAGCTGTCGCTCGAGCACCTGCGGTCGCTCTACGACTCGTATCGGATCGACCAGGTGGTGCACCTGATTGCGCTGACGCCGCCGGAAGATTTCGCGCAGCTGGTGGATCATCTGCTGGACGGCCGCGAGATCGACTTCCGCGCGCGCGACCGGCTGCAGCTGGCGATGCTGGTGGTGCAGGAGCTCGAGCGATTCCTGCCGCTGCCGCCGTTCGAGGTGTGGGTGAACGATTATCTGGAGCACCGCCCCACGTATCAGGACTATGCGCATCGGCTGCACCGGGGCGGGGAGCTGCCGGACTAGAGTAGCCTTCCGGTATCCGGTATCAAAAAGGGGAGTCGCCCAGCCGGGCTGCCCCCCTTTTCCTTTGTGAGTTTATCCGCCGCCGAACAGGGCCCGGATCGCCGCCACCCCGTTCGGCACCGTCTCGATGAGCACGAGCACGAGGAGCACGGGCACGACGAAGCGCAGGATCGCGAGCCAGCCGGCGAGCAGGCGCCGGGTCGTCGGCGAGGCGCCGGTTTCGACTTCGGCGCGCGGGTTCTTCATGAACCAGCCGACGAAGACGGCGATGATCAGCCCGCCGAGTGGGAGGAATACCTCGGAAGCGATGGCATCCATCGCGCCGAGGGCATCGATATTCATCGCGGGGATGAGTCCGATGACGGCGATGATGGAGCCCGCGCCGACGGCCGCGCGTATGCGCGGCATGCGGAACTCGTCGATCACGGACGAGGTGACGACCTCGAGCAGCGAGATGGCGGAGGTGAGCGCGCCGAAGAAGAGGGCGGTGAAAAACAGAGCGCCGACGACACGACCGACCGTGCCCATCTCGACGAAGGCCCCGGGGATCGAGATGAAGAGCGCGCCCACGGCGCTCTCGCCGACCGACCCCTGGAGGCCCAGGGCGAAGATAACGGGGAAGACGACGAGTCCGGCGACGAAGGCGACGGCGAAGTCGGACATCGCGATGAGGACACCCTCCTTCGGCATGTCGACGTCCTTCGCGAGGTAGCTCGAGAAGGTGAGCATCGCGCCCATGCCGAGCGACATCGAGAAGAAGGCCTGGCCGGCGGCGAGCGCGATCGTCCGCCTGTGGAACAGCTCGCCGAGGCTGGGCGACAGGTAGTACTCGTAGCCGGCGCCGCTGCCCTCGAGCGTGAAGGCATAGATGGCGAGGCCGGCGACGATCAGGAACAGTGCGGGCATCATGAGCAGACTGGCCCGCTCGATTCCCTTCTCGACTCCCCCCATGACGATGGTGATCGTCAGGACCATGAAGGCGAGATGGTAGATGATGGGCTCTACGCCGCTGGTCGCGTTCTCGAAGTAGGTGCCGAGGTCGCCGGGGAACCCGACGATGATCCCCTCCAGCATGTAGCGGGTCACCCAGCCGGCGATGACCGCGTAGTAGGAGAGGATGGTGAAGCCGGCGAGCACGAAGAGATAGCCGGCCAGGCTCCACCTCCTGCCGCCCGCCTGGCGCAGCGCGCCGATCGGGCTCGAGCGGGTGCCGCGTCCGAGGCTGAACTCGCCCAGCGCGACCGGCAGCGCCACCAGAAACGTGAAGAAGATGTAGAGCAGGACGAATGCGGCGCCTCCGCCTTCGGACGTGATGTAGGGGAAGCGCCACATGTTGCCGAGGCCGACGGCGGAGCCGACCGCCGCCATGACGAAACCGAGCCGGGAGCCCCACGCCCCGCGGCCACCGTCTGCGGGATCGGATCCGATCGACTGGTCCTGCGGGCTGGACGGCGTGTCAGCCATCGAATCACTCCGGTGTGTGGAGGTCGCGAGCCTGGAACGGTTCGCGAATCTGCGCGCTCCCCGCTCGCCCATGCAAGGCGGCGCGGGTGCGGCTCGCCCGGCTCAGATGCCGAGATCGACCGGCGTCGGCTGCTCGCCCGAGTAATCGTAGAAGCCCCGACCCGACTTCCGGCCGTAGAAGCCCATGGTCACCATGCGCTTCAACAGCGGTGGCGGCGCGAAGCGCGGTTCGCGGAACTCCTCGAACATGATCTCGGCGATGCGGTAGAGCGTATCGATGCCGACGAAATCACTGAGGGTGAACGGGCCCATCGGGTAGCCGAGACCGAGCGCCATGCTCTTGTCGATGTCCTCGATGGTGCCGAGGCCCGACTCGAGGCCGCGGATGCAGTCGAGCATGTAGGGCACGAGCAGGCGGTTGACGATGAAGCCGGACGTGTCCTTCGCCTCGACCGGCTCCTTGCCGATGGCGCGCACGAAGTCGCTCGCCCGGCGGTGCGCGTCGTCATCGGTGGCGATCGTGCGCACCACCTCGACCAGCTTCATGACCGGCACGGGATTGAAGAAGTGCAGGCCGAGCATGCGTCCCGGGCGCTTGGTCGCGGCCGCCATGTCGGCGATGGTCAGGGAGCTGGTGTTGCTCGCGAACACGGCATCGGGCGCGCACACGTCGTCGAGCTCGCGGAACATCGAGTTCTTGAGCTCGAGATCCTCGGTCACGGCCTCGATGACGAGATCGACATCGGCCAGGTCGCCGAGCCGGGTCGTGAAGGCGAGCCGCGCCATCGCGGCGTCACGTTCCGACGGCGGCAGCTTGCCCTTCTCGACCGCCCGATCGAGGCTCTTCGCGATGCGCCCCCGGCCCTTCTCGACGAGGCCCTCGTCGACTTCCCGGACGAACGTGTCGAAGCCGGCCCTGGCGCTGACCTCCGCGATGCCGCTGCCCATGAGCCCGCAGCCGAGGACCGCGACCTTCCTGATCTCCGCCATTCTGTCTCCACGCGACGCTGAAATGCCTGCCTGGCCGGGCGCGGAATATGAGAGCGGTCGACGGAGTGATCAACCGCGGGGGGCGATCAGTCGTCCTCGAGCTTGCGCCGCCGCAGCCGCGCGGCCTTCCAGGGACCCACATAGAAGGTGCGGTCGCTGTACGGCCAGCCATGGTGCCGATCCAGGTTCTGGAGCGCCTCCCGGCCTTCCCGGCCGTCCGCGAGCTGCGCCTCGCAGAAGCGGATCAGACGAGCTCGCGTGACGGCGTCGAGCTCCGCGTAGCGTGCGGGATACTCGAGCGGCTCGTCCGGCTTGTGGATCAGGCTGCTTTCGACCTGATCCTCGCCGACACCATCGTCGCGCTCGGCCAGGCGCAGCGTTGCCGCCGAGCCGATGAGCTGCGCGAGAGGCGCAGCGGACTCGTTCCGCGCCAGGACCGGGAACACCTCCCGCGCGAGCCGGCGGAGCTCGACGTGATCGATCGCCGCGCCGGATCGATCGAGGAGCACGCGCGCGTAGCGCTTTCTGTAAGCGGGATCTTCCACGATGCGACGGGGATCGACCTCAGCGACGGTGCGGGAATGCAGTGGCGTTTCCATGCTCTGCTCTGACCGGTTCCGAGTTCCTCCCACGGAGACGGAAATCGCCTCGCGTGCCTGGAAGCCTGGGTCGTGTTTCGTGCGGTGAAGCGGTGCCGCGCCGATTCGGCCATGCGCCGAATCGCCTGGCACCCGCGAGGGGAGCAACGGTCGTGCCGGCCCATGCGGCAGGCGGTAAGTAGTAGCCGGTCGACGGTAGGCGGTCCCTATTCCGCCGTTGATGCAGTCTACCGAAGACCGGCTACCGAATACCGAATACCGAATACCGTCGACCGCTTTCAGATGCCGGCGGTCGCGAGGGTGACGGAGCTCTCGAGCGCTTCCACCAGCTCGGCGGGCAGCGGGAACTGCTGCGCGAGGGTGGTGCGGGCCGGCTCGGCGGCGGCGGCGCGCAGATAGTCGTCGCGATAGGGTGCGACGAGGTCGGGCGCGAGGCGCTCGAGCACGAGCGCGCCGGCGCGCACCGCGGCGCGTGCGACGAGTACGTCCTCGCCGATCTCGCGAATGCGCGCTGGAGCGACGGCGTCGCGCGTCGCCTCCGCGGCGATCGCATACGACAGCTCGTGGATCACGCGACCGATGATCACGCGTGCATCTTCTCCCGTCCGACCGCCGACCGCGGCCACGGCCACGCCGCGACCCGCTTCCACGCGACCCTCGCCGCGCAGGGCGGGCGTCAGCGAGACGCGCCCGCTGCCGGCGTCGGTGTAGCGGAGGAAGTGGATCAGACTGGGCTGGCGGCCGCGCCAGAGAGCTTCCGCTTCGGCCGCGAGCGAGGTCGGCTGTGTCTCCCGCCACCACCCGCCGAAGAATTCGGTCCGCTCGGTCTCGAGTGCCTGGACCCAGCCGGCCACTGCCCTGCGCTGCGTGGCGTTGGGAAAGCGGCTGGACAGAAATGCGACGACGGGACCGGCTTCGGCCGCGACGCGATTCGGGTCTCCCTCCGCGCGCGCCCAGAGGTCGACCGCCTGCGCGAGCTGCGGCCAGCTGCCGAAGTAGAGGGGCAGGAACTGGAGGCCATCGGCGACGCCCGCGGCCTCCATCCGATCGCCGAAGGCGGTCGGGTCGGCGGCGAACGGCGAGCTCCCGCCGACGCCGCGGCGCCGCGCCTGAGTCACGACGTCGTCGTAGTCCGAGCGATGGATCGGAACCGCCGCGCCCGGCTCCTCGCCCACGCGCGCCAGCGCGAGCCCGTGATACCAGAGGGCGATGTGCTCGTCGACGCCGAAGCGCCACTCGTTGATGCCGGCGGGCGCCGGGGCGCCCGGATCCGCGGGGCTCGCGCCGCCGCAGGCGGCGCTCCAGACCGCCAGCATCAGCATGCCCGCCAAAGCGTAGGGTCGGTTCCGCACGTCGTCTCTCCTCGCGACGGCCGAACCGACCCCGTGGACGCCGGTGCGTCCGCCGCTGGCGAAGGTTTCCTACGTGATCGCCTCGACGACCACCGCCGCACCCTGGCCGCCGCCGATGCATGCGGATCCGAGGCCGTAGCGGCCGCCGCGCCTGCGCAGCTCGTGCAACAGATGGACCGTGATGCGCGCGCCCGAAGCCGCGAGCGGATGCGTGAGCGCGATCGCGCCCCCGTCGACGTTGGTCTTGGCCATGTCGAGCCCCAGCTCGCGCGCGACGGCGGCGAGCTGCGGCGCGAAGGCCTCGTTCACCTCGACCAGGTCCATCTGCTCGAGGTCGAGGCCCGCCTTCTCCAGTGCCTTCCGGCTCGCGGGGGCGGGGCCGATGCCCATGATGTCCGGATCGACGCCGGCGATGCCCCATGAGACCAGGCGGCCGATCGGCTTCAGTCCGTTCGCGCGCGCCCATTCCCCGTCGGCTACGACGACCGCCGCGGCACCGTCGCCGATGCCGCTCGCGTTGCCCGCCGTGACGAATCCGTCCTTGCGGAAGTAGGGACGCAGCGCCGCGAGCGCCTCGCGCGTCGTTTCCGGTCGCATGTGCTCGTCGACGGTAAACTGCGTCTCGCCCTTCCGCGTCTTCACCGTGACCGCCGCGATCTCGGCATCGAAGCGACCCGCGTCCCACCCCGCCTTCGCCCGCTGCTGCGACTGGTAGGCGATCTCGTCCGCTTCCTCGCGCGTGACGTCGTATTTCTCACCGAGCTTCTCCGCCGTCTGCGCCATCGACAGCCCGCAGAACGTGTCCGTCAGCGCCTGCCACAGCAGGTCCTCGAAGTACTGGCCGGACTCTCCGAGACGCAGACTGCCGAAGCGCGCGCCGCGCACGACGTGCGGCGCCTGGCTCATCGATTCCGCGCCGCCGCACAGGCAGGCGTCCGCCTCGTCGAGCATGATCTCCATCGCGCCGTCGACGATCGCCTGGAAGCCGGACCCGCACAGCCGATTCACCGTAACCGCCGGTACGTCCTTCGGTACGCCGGCGCGCAAGCCGACGTGACGGGCGAGGTAGATCGAATCGGCCGACGTCTGCAGAGCATTGCCGAATACGACGTGGCCGATCTGCTCCGGCGCGACGCCGGAGTCCTTCAGTGCCGCCTCCGCCGCCACCACGCCGAGATCGGTTGCGGTGAAATCCTTCAACGCCCCGCCGAACGTGCCGAACGGCGTGCGTCGGCCGGACAGGAAGACGATGTCCTTCGCGTGACCCTGCGTCATAAAAGCCGTAGCCAGTAGTCGGTAGTCGGTAATCGGTAGTCAGTACGTCTTCAGCCGACGGCCAGTGCCTCGAGGACGCGGTCACCCACCGCGTTCGTACCCAGGCTGCCGCCCAGGTCGGGGGTCGTGTGTCCGGCGGCCAGCGTCGCCCGCACTGCATGCGAGAGGCGCGCGGCGGCGGGGGCGTGGCCCAGCTCCTCGAGCATGAGAGCGGCCGTCATCAGCGCGGCCATCGGATTCGCCCTGTCCCTACCCGCGAGATCGGGCGCCGAGCCGTGCACGGGCTCGAACAGCCCGATGCGGCCTGGATGCAGGTTCGCGGAGGGTGCCAGGCCGAGGCCGCCCGCGAGCGCCGCGGCCAGATCGCTGAGGATGTCGCCGAAGAGATTGGACGCGACGATCACGTCGTAGCGCGCCGGATGCAGCACGAGGTCGAGCGCGAGCGCGTCGACGTACATCGCCTCGTGCTCGAGGTCTGGATACTCGGCCGCCACCGCTGCGAAGACGCGGCGCCAGAGGCCGCCGGCGTGGCGCATCGCATTCGCCTTGTCCGCGAGCGTCACCCGCTCGCGTCCCGCGCGCCGCGCGAAATCGAACGCCGCGCGCACGATGCGATCGACGCCTTTCCAGGTGTTGATGTCTTCCTCGATCGCGAGCTCGTCTTCGGTGCCGCCCTTGAAGACGCCGCCCATGCCGAGGTAAATGCCCTCCGTGTTCTCGCGCACGACCACGATGTCGACATCGTCGGGCGTGACGTCGCGCAGCGGCGAGAAGCGCGCGTCGTACAGCTTTACCGGTCGGAGGTTGACGTACAGATCGAAGCGGAAGCGCATGCCGAGCAGGATGTCGCGCGCGTGGCAGTTGTCCGGCACGCGGGGATCGCCCATCGCACCGAGCAGGATGGCGTCGTGGTCGCGCGCGAGCGACGCCATCTCGTCGTCCGTGATGGTGACTCCCGTGCGCAGGTAGCGCTCCGCGCCGTAGTCGTAGCCGGTCAGCGCGATCGGGACGCCGCTCTCGTCGGCGAGCCAGCGTAGCGCCTTCTCGGCCTGCGCGACGACCTCGGCGCCGATGCCGTCACCAGGGATCAGTGCGATTCTGGACATCAATCGCTCGGGGCCAGGCGAATCGTGCCGGCGCCTCCGTGCAGAGCGCAGGCAAACGGGTAGTCGCCGGGCGGCGCTCCCGCGAACGTGACGATCCAGGTGCTGCCTTCGCTGAGAAGCGGCGGTCCGCGCATCTGTCCGGTCGACTCGAGGAAGGCGATCTGGGCGCCGTCGAGGCGGTCGCTCAGGAAGACGACAGAATGCGTGAGCGCGTCCGCCGCGGCGAATGCGACGGCGTCGCCGATGCGTGCTTCGACGGCGGCCGGCGTCATCTCGCCCTGTGCGCCGACGCCCTCCAGGCGGATGTCGTGGCGCTGCGCGCCGTCCGGCAGCTTCACCTCGCCGGTCTCGAGGCGCACCACGTCGCGCGGGGCGGCGCCGTCCTGCGTGCAGCCCGGCGCGATCAGCAGCAGGAGCAGGCCGAAAAAAAGGCCGGGGCGCCTCGCACGGAGGCGGCCCCGACTCTGAGCGCCCTTGCTCGTCATGGTTTCACGGAGCGAGCGAGGGCGCACTGCGGGTTCAGTGAATCGAGTGGCTCAGCTTTCCTGCGAGATCGAATACACGTATGCGGAGACCGCCTGGATCTCCTGGTCGTTCAGCTGCGCGCCACCCATGGGCGGCATCGGGCTCGGATGCTCCTTCGGAGTCGGCACGCCGTTGCGGACGACCTGCTGGATGTTGCTCCAGGACCCGTCCGCAATGTTGATCCACTCGGAGTCCGTCAGATTCGGGGCGAGAGGCGTGCCGGTCGCGTCGGGGCCATGGCACGTGAAGCAGTTGCCGTTCCCGGTGAAGATCTGCGCGCCCTGTGTGACCATCGCGGGCGTGGCGCCTTCGGGCGCGGGGCCAGAGGCCTGCGGCGGTCCGGCCGTGGGTGCCTCGGCCGCGGTCGTATCCTGAAGCCCCGCATCTTCCGCTTCCGTGTCGCCCGCATCGCCGGCACACGCCACGAGCGAGGTAGCCGACACCACCGCGACGATCGCCATCCAGTTGTTCTGCCTCATCTGCCTGACCTCCCCTTTGTGCTCGCTCCGCGAATTCACCGTGTGGCTTGCAAGCCCCCTGCCACACGCGCTCGAAACTACGACCCTGCGGCTGCGCCGCAAGCGACGCAGAAACGCCACTCGTTTTCGAGTGGCTCACCGCATTCGGCGCACGCCCTCGCGCTCTGATCGCCGCCGCAGAACGGGCAGTAGCGGATGTCGCGATGCGCCGGCACCGAATGGCCGCAGTAGCCGCAGCGGACGGCGCTCGCATCGGGCTCGTTGCGGGGTCCTTCGAGCGGGGCCGCGCGCGCGGCCGGGGAGGCGGCCGCGGTCGGCTCCGGCTCCGGTTCCGGTTCCGGTTCCGGTTCGGGCTCGGGGGGCGGTGGCGAGGAGCGGTCCAGCAGAGGCGCGGGCGGCGGCACCGGCGCCACCGGGCGCTGCGGCGGCGGGTCCCCGAGCGTGAGCCGGACCTCGGACGCGGCGTACTTCCGATACGCCGAGAGGTCCGGGTCGATCGACTCGGCCTCGATCATGAGCGCCTCGGCCGCGGTCTCGGGATCGAGACGGGCGATGCCACCCTCGCCCCCGAGCAGACGGATCAGCGCGTGCTCGTAATCGGCGTGCAACTCGATGCCGGCGAGCTGCCTCATCCTGCGGTACGGCGCGATGTCCTGGTACAGCTCGGCGACCGTGACCGGCTGCGACAGCGCATCCGGACGCTCATCGTGAATGATGCGCGCGAGGGCCTCCGTGAACCGCTCGAGCAGCGGCCGCTCGGCCACCTTCGCTTCCGCCGGCAGCTTCATTCGATCGTGTCCAGTGTGGGTGCGCGCGTCGTTTCCCGTGACAGGAGCGCCTGCGCGGCCGCGGGCGCGCGCGCCAGCATCGCTTCCGCACGCGCGTCGCCGGCGAGCCGCATGGCGCGCACGAGGCCAATCCAGCCGGCCTCTTCGGCGGGCTCGAGCTCCACGGCCTGCTCGAACTGACGCACCGCCGCCGCGTGCGCTTCGAGATCGAGGAACAGGTAGCCCATCTCACGCCGAATGTCGGCATCCTGGGAGGCGATGCGGATCGCCCGCTCGAGCTGATCGCCGGCTTCGGCGTGACGACCGAGGCGACGATACACGCGCCCCAGGTAGAGACGCGGCGTCGCCTCGTCGGGATCGTCCGCGACCGCTTCACGGAAGTGCGCGGCGGCCTCGGTCAGGTCGCCCGCGGCGAACGCCTCGACGCCCTCCTCGAGCGCGTCGTCGTGTCCGCGCAGCACGAGGAAGACCGCGACCGCGAGCGCGACCAGGGTCGTGGCCACGCCCGCCATCCGAAGCCGGTATTCGTCGGCCCGCTCCGGCCCCGGAACCTCCGTCGCCGGCTCGTCCAGCCGGTGCGCGGCTACGCCCTGGTGCGCGGCCTCGCGCACGGCCGCGTCGCCCAGCGTATTCACCTCCCGCCGCAGACGCGCGACCACCTCCAGCGCGCGGTCCGCGTCCGCCGGCCCCGGAGGGCGGTGCGTTCCGCTCTCGACCGCGCGGCGCAACTCGTGGGCGCTGCCCGCCAGCTCGATCGAGATGCGGTCGCGCGCGCGCAGCCGCTCGATCAGATCGGAAAACGGCAGCTCCGTGGGCGACATCGCCCGCATGCGGTCCTGCTCGTCCGCGGCCTGATCGGCCCGCAGCAGCAGCCGTAGCGACTGCTCGACGGCGTCCGACGCTCCGCGCAGCGCATCGGCGAGCGCCGGCGCACTGCCGTACTCCCGGAGCGCACGCATGGTGGGTGCGTCCGGCGCGACCGGCTCGAGGATCCGGTCCGCCTCGATCATCGATACGCCCTTTTTCAGACTTCCAGATCGAACAGACCCGCGCGCGCACAGCCACGCAGGAATCCTTCCGGGTCGTCGCTGGACACCGGCATCGCGCCGATGCGCGCGGCCTCGTCCGCCAGACGCCGCATGAAATCACCGACGTTCTCGCCGGGCGAGCCGCGCGTGTCCCGCAACTGCATCACCAGATCGAGCCAGGAGCCGGCATGTACGGTGCCGTCCGGCAGCGTCAGCCGATGCGGCTCCTCGATCGCCTCCGACGGACCGAACAGCTCGAGCTGGGACGGCTCCATGAACTTCAGCTCGACCTCGGCCAGCAGGCTCTCGATCGCGTCGCCCTGCGTCTCCAGCTCCTCCAGCCGGTGCTCCCACGAAACGAGGTCCGCATGGCCGGCCTCGATCGCGTACAGCGCGCGCTTCAGCTCGAGCAGTCGCCAGATCGCGACCGGATCCCAGTGCTCCGACGGCGGCACCTGCTCCAGCGCGTCATGCGCCGCCTTCCATTCGCCGCGATCGTACAGCAGGTGACCCAGGTAGATGCGCGCTTCGTGGAACGACGAGTCCTTGCGCAGCGCCCGGCGCAACTGCCGCAGCGCGCCGTCCTCGTCCCCCAGCCGGTGCAGGGTGTAGCCGAGGCCCGCGATCACTTCCGCGTTCTGCGGGTGCGCGCGCACCGCCTCCTCGAACACGTCCCGCGCCGGCTCGTACAGCGTCTCACGGTACAGCGCCCGGCCGATCGACAGCATGATCTCCACGTCCTCGCCGCACACCAGATCCCGCGCGCGACGGAACAGCTCCAGCGATTCCTCGTGCCGGCCGAAGCGCAGCAGCGACTCGCCCAGTCCGACCATCGCGTCCTCGTGCTCGGGATCGAGCACGATCGCGCGAGTGAAGGACTCGCGCGCCCATGCGTACTCCTCGCGCGCCAGGCGGGCATAGCCCAGCCCAACGTACAGCTCTACGGAATGCGGATAGAAGTGGAGCCCTTCCTTGAGCGTCTCGAGAGCGGCTTCGTACTCGCCGTCATTGTACAGACGATGGGCGCGCTCGTCGTACTCCTCGGAGCTGAGGAACGGGGTGGGCATCGCCGCCACCTCCCAGTCT
>DATKDR010000012.1:0-55439 GCA_035512635.1 Longimicrobiales bacterium
TCTCATCGCGCACGCGGCCGGCACGTCCAACCCGGCCGGCGGCATCATCGCGATCGAGCCGATCGGTTGACCCCTTTCGAGTACACGGGTAACCTGCCACCGGCACGCGGGTAGCACCGCTCGATGACGCCTGACGCCTGATGCCTGACGCCTCACGTCCATAGCAGGGAGCCCGAAAATCCATGCCGACCACGATGACCGACGTGCGGACCGAGTTCCGCAACCAGCCGATGACCGACTTCTCCGACGCGGGCAACCGGCGCGCGATGGAGGCCGCGCTCGAGAAAGTGCGCGGCGAGCTCGGCCGCACTTATCCGCTCATCATCGGCGCCCGACGCATCACGGAAGGGAAGACGGGCGAGTCGATCAATCCGGCGAACCCGGAGCAGGTCGTCGGCCGTTTCGTGCAGGCGACGGAGGCGAACGCCGACGAGGCGATGGCGACCGCGTCGCAGGCGTTCGAGACGTGGAAGAACGTGCCCGCGGAGGAGCGCGCCGAGTACCTGTTCCGCGCCGCCGAGACGATGATCGAGCGCCGCTTCGAGCTGTGCGCCTGGCTCGTCTTCGAGGTGTCGAAGAGCTGGCCGGAAGCCGACGCGGACGTGGCCGAGCTGATCGATTTCGCCACCTACTACGCGCACCAGATGCTGCGCCTCGCCGGACCGCAGCCCATCGTGCGGTACCCGGGCGAGGAGAACGAGCTGTGGTACGTGCCGCTCGGCGTCTCCGTCGTCATCCCGCCGTGGAACTTCCCGGCCGCGATCATGGGCGGCATGACGCTCGCCGCGATCGTCGCGGGCAACACGGTCGTGCTCAAGCCTGCGTCGACCTCGCCCATCATCGCCGCGAAGTTCGCCGAGATCCTGATCGACGACTGCGGCCTGCCCGCGGGCGTGCTCAACTTCCTGCCCGGGCCGGGCGGCAAGATCGGCGACAAGCTGGTCGACGATCCGCGCACGCGGCTGATCGCGTTCACCGGCTCGAAGGAAGTCGGACTGCGCATCTTCGAGCGCGCCGCGAAGGTGCATCCGGGTCAGAAGTGGCTGAAGCGCACGATCCTCGAGATGGGAGGCAAGGACGGGCTGGTCGTCGACGAGACGGCCGACCTCGACGAGGCCGCCGACGCGATCGTCCGCTCCGCGTTCGGATTCCAGGGGCAGAAGTGCTCCGCCTGCTCGCGCGCGATCGTCGTCGACGAGGTCTACGACGACGTGCTCGAGAAGGTGATCGAGCGCACCCGCAAGCTGACGATCGGCGACCCGGTCAACCCGAACACGTTCATGGGCGCCGTCATCGACGACAAGGCGCGGAAGAAGATCGGCGACTACATCGAGATCGGGAAGAAGGAAGGCCGCCTCGCATACGGCGGGAACGTGAAGGAGGAAGGCGGCTACTTCATCGAGCCGACCATCGTCGCGGACGTGCCGGAGGACGGACGCCTGGCCCAGGAGGAAGTCTTCGGGCCCGTGCTCGCCTTCATCCGCGCCCGCGACTTCGAGCACGCGCTCGAGATCGTCAACAACACGGAGTACGGCCTCACCGGCGGCCTCATGACCGGGTCGCAGGAGCGCCTCGAGCGCGCCAAGCGCGAGATCCACGTCGGCAATCTCTACCTCAATCGCAAGATCACCGGCGCGCTCGTCGGCGTGCAGCCGTTCGGCGGCTTCAACATGAGCGGCACCGACTCCAAGGCCGGCGGCCCGGACTACCTGCTGCTCTTCACCCAGGCCAAGACGATCACGAATCGGCTCAGGGGCAGCGCGACGGCGGGCAGCGACGCCGAGATGTAGCTCGGTTGACAGGGAGGGCTGCGCGGGGAGGCTGCTCCGCGAGGGTGTCCTTCGGAGGGAGGGCTTCGCCGGTGCCGCGTCGGAGGGGGTGTTCCCCCCGAAGGCCTCCCTGCGGAGCCCACCCCGCGCAGCCCTCCCTGCGCAGCCCTCCCTCTAGCCTCACCCGTGCGCCTCGGCTACCTTACTTGAGAATCATTCTCGGTAGCGAGCCATGCCTACACAGACTTCCCAGCGCGAACAGATCGAGCAGGTGCTCGAGTCGCTCCGGCCGGCGCTCCACGCCGACGGGGGCGACGTCGAGTTCATCGACTTCGACGAGGAGACCGGCCGCGTGATGCTGCGCTGGATGGGGGTATGCGGGTCGTGTCCGATCTCGACCGTGACGCTGAAACAGGGGATCGAGAAGCGGCTGGTGAGCGCGGTGCCCGGGGTGACGGAAGTGGCGGCGATCTCCTGATCGGCCGCCGGACATCGAAAGGAATCCATCGGCCGGCGCCCCGCGGGTGACCGGCCTTTCGTTTGAGGGGAATCGAATGTCGATCGACAGGGAGCAGGTGGGGCGGCGCGTCGAGGAAGCGCTGGCGGGGGTGAAGCATCCGAAGACCGGGGTGGACGTGCTCACGGGCGAGCGCGTGCGCGACCTGGAGATCGCGAGCGACGGCGTCGTGCGCATGATCTTCCAGCTCGGCCCGGAGGATCCAGGCTCGCTGGTGAAGGACGTGCGGCAGGCGCTCGAGGCGATCGACGGCGTCGCGAAGGTGAAGATCGACGTGAAGCTGCCGCAGGCGGAAGGGGCGGGCGCGTCGGCGCGCGGCCGCGGGCAGGCGGGCGGCGGTCACGGTCACGCGCATGGCGCGCCGGGTGCGGTCGGCCACCAGGGCCTTCGTCCGGGGTCGGTGCCGGCGCCGACGCCGCAGGCCTCTCTGCGCGAGTCGATGCGGCACGTGATCGCGGTCAGCTCGGGGAAGGGCGGGGTCGGCAAGTCGACGGTCGCCGCAAACCTGGCCGCCGCGCTAGCCGCCGACGGTCAGACGGTCGGCTTGCTGGACGCGGACATCTACGGCCCCGACATCCCGCTCATGTTCGGCGTGAAGGAGCGGCCGAAGGTGACGGGCGAGCGCGGCAAGGAAAAGATCGTGCCGCTCGAGGCCTACGGCGTCCGCCTGATGTCGCTCGGCTTCCTGCTCGACGAGGAGCAGCCGGCGATCATGCGCGGGCCGCTGATCGCGGGCATCCTGAAGCAGTTCCTCGAACAGGTGGAGTGGGGCGAGCTGGACTGGCTGATCGTCGACATGCCGCCCGGGACGGGTGACGCGCAGCTCTCGCTCGTGCAGACGATCACGCTCGACGGCGCGCTCATGGTGACGACGCCGCAGGACGTCTCGACGGGCGACGTGCGACGCGCGATCCGCATGTTCGAGCGCGTCAACACGCGCATCCTCGGCGTCGTCGAGAACATGGCCGGCTACGAGTGCCCCGGCTGCGGCCATCACGCCCACATCTTCGGCGAGGGCGGCGGGCAGCGGCTCGCGGAGGACATGCAGATCCCCCTGCTCGGCCAGATCCCGCTGGACACCGACGTGCGTGAGGCGGGCGATTCCGGTCGGCCGACGGCCGTTTCCGCGCCCGGCTCGCCGGCCGGTGTGGCGTTCCGCGATGTCGCCCAGCGGGTCATCGCCGCGTTGCTTCCGGCAGAGGATTTCGCCGGGCGCGTCTGACCGGCGCCGAACGAATTCAGACAGCCGCTTCTGCGGGGCAGCCGCGAAGTCATGCAGTCGTCAGGCGACCGTTTCGGTTGGTCTGCGCGAAGCGCCGTGAGTGCCGAGCTGCGTGTGTCCGAATGCAGCCCCTGAAGGCCGCAGGAGCAGTCGACTGATTACTGAATGCTTCGCCTGGCCTCGCAGAAGCGGCTGACCGACGACCTGCCAAGGGAACCAAAGCGCCAGACCCGCCCACCATGCCGAAACCCACCCCCCGCGTCACCCTCCTGACCGACTTCGGTACCGTTGACGGGTACGTGGGTGCTCTCAAGGCCACCATCGCGACCACGCTGCCACACGCCCACATCGACGACGTCGCGCACGACGTGCCGCCGGGGGACATCGAGACCGCGGCCTGGGCGCTCGGTGCCTACTGGAAGCGCTACCCGGAGGGCACCGTGCACCTGGTGGTCGTGGATCCGGGCGTGGGCACGAAGCGCGATGCACTCGCGATCGAAGCGGATGGCCGCTTCCTCGTCGGTCCGGACAACGGTGTCCTGAGCTGGGCGTTGCGCGAGGCCTCCCGGACGGACGCCATGCGCTCGATCGACCGTCCTCACGACGACGAGATCTCCGCGACCTTCCACGGCCGCGACGTGTTCGCCCCGGCGGCCGCGCGCCTCGCCGCGGGGGAGGGGATCACTTCGCTGGGCCCGCGCGTCGGGGGCATCGTGCGACTGCCCTGGCCCGAGCCCGTGCATCGCGCCGACGGCATCGACGGCGTCGTCATCCACGTCGACCGCTACGGCAATCTGATCACGAATCTGCCGGGCGGTCAGGCGACGAGCGACATCGTGGTGAAGGTCGGTGTCACGCAGGTGGACGTCCGGCGCACGTACGGCGACGCCTTGCCCGGCGAGCTCGTCGCCCATGTCGGCGCGCGCGGACTGCTCGAGATCGCGGTGCGCGATGGCCGCGCCGCCGAGCGGCTGGGTGGCAAGGGCCACGTCGTCAGCCTTCGGGCTCCTCGCTGAGCATACGTTTCGTCGGCCCCCCGCGCGGCCTATATTTGCCGGGATCGTCGCACACTCCGCTCTTCAGACGGTAGGTCGCAGGCCGCCGGATGCCGCCAAAAACCCCGCCCCCTGCCGAACTCGCGCGCCTCCTGATCGAGCGCCAGGCGACGCGCATGACCGGACCAAATCCGGCATCGGCCGCGGCTCACGCCGCGTGCGAGCACCTGTACCGCGGCTTCTCCCGGTGGCTCGGCGCGGAGGGGTGCCGAGCGCTCTCCGTGCGCGTCCTCCGCAACACCCAGAAGCAGCAGCCGGCGCTCGCGGGCATCGAGATCGGCAACCCCGGTGACGGCTGGGGACTGGCAGGCGTGTCGAAGGCGGTGGCCGAGGTGGGCGATACGGAAGTCGCGGCGGCACTGGAAGTCCTGCTAACGGAACTGATCGACCTCCTCGGTCGCTTCGTCGGCGCCGACATGGTCGTGACCCTCGCGGAGCCGAGCCGTCCGGCCGATGGATCGGGCGGTGTCGGAGGGAAGGAGGCGTAGCATGGCAAGGAAAAAGCGAGCGCAGTCCGACTGGTCGATCCGGAGCCTCGCCACCGGCGTTCCTGGACTGGACGCCGTGCTCGGCGAAGGCCTGCCGGAGTACTCCTTCAATCTGATCGCCGGCGGACCCGGCGCCGGCAAGACGACGCTGGCGCAGCAGATCGTTTTCAGTGCCGCGACGCCCGAGCGACCGGCGATCTACTTCACCGTGCTCGGCGAACCGCCGCTCAAGATGCTGCGCTACCAGCGCCAGTACACATTCTTCGATCCGGCGCTGATCGGTTCGGCGGTGCACTTCATCAACCTGAGCGAGGAGGTGCTCGAGGGGGGTCCCGCGCGGGTGCTTGAGCGGATCGTCGAGGAGGTCGAGCGCCTGAAACCGCGCATCGTCGTCGTCGATTCGTTCCGCTCGATAGCGCGCGTGGAGCACGGCGCGGACGGTTCGGCGATGGCCATCGACCACTTCGTTCAGCGACTCGCGCTCCACCTGACCACGTGGGAGGTGACGTCCTTCCTGATCGGTGAGTACGGCAGCGACGAGTTCCCGAATCCGGTGTTCACGGTAGCCGACGGCGTGTTCTGGCTGTCCCAGGTGACCGATCGCAACTCGGTGGTCCGCAAGCTCCAGATCACCAAGATGCGCGGCTGTGCGCCGATGCCGGGGCTGCACACGTTCCGCATCACGGACCGCGGCCTCCAGGTCTTTCCGCGCATCCCCGAGCAGCAGCAGGCGCGCGCACCGAAGATCTCCGGCCGGCATTCGACCGGCGTGCCCGGTCTGGACGAGCTCATGGGTGGCGGCATTCCCATCGGTGACGCGGTCATGATCGCCGGGCCGACGGGAACCGGCAAGACCACGTTCGCCGCGCAGTTCGTGGAGGCGGCCGGTCGCAACGGCGAGTCCGTGGTCGTCGCCGTATTCGAGGAGTATCCCGAGGAATACCTGGCGCGCTTGCAGGCCAGGGAAGTCATCGCCGACATGGACCGGGACGGCAGGCTCAAGCTGATCTACCTGCGACCGCTGGACCTGTCGGTCGACGAGACGCTCAGCGAGATCCTGGACGGCGTCGAAGAGATCGGCGCCACTCGCGTCGTCATCGATTCACTTTCCGGGTTCGAAGTCGCGCTCGCGCCCGCTTTCCGCGAGGACTTCCGCGAATCCCTCTACCGCCTCGTCGGTGCCCTGACGGCTTCCGGCGTCACGGTGTACATGACCTCGGAAGTCGTGGGCGGCCATCCCGCCCTGAACTTCACCAATGATCGTGTGTCGTTCATCACCGACGACGTGATCTCGCAGCGTTACATCGAGGTCGACGGCCGGCTCCAGAAGGTGTTGGTCGTGGTGAAGATGCGCGGCAGCGAACACAGCAGCGAGTTCCGCACGTACGAGCTCGGACCCGACGGTGCGATCGTCGGTGGACCTCTGACCGGCTACCACGGGATACTCACAGGGATTCCGGAGCTGCAGGCGATTCCGGACGGGTCTGGCGGTCGGTCCGACGCCGAGGCGCGATGAAGAACCGGCCCTCTCGGGATAACGAGGCGATTGGACCTGTTGACGCGTCGGCGGAGGCGTGGCCGCTGCTGCGGGACGCCCCTGTCGGCCTCGCGATCACGCGGGGACCGGCGCACCTCCTGGTCTACGCGAATCGGATATTCAGTCAGCTTGCGGGCCTCGACGGCTCGGCGGTCGGGCGCCGGTTCGCCGAGGTCTGCAACGCCGCAGGCCTCTCGTCTCTTCTCGATCGGGCATTCAACGAAGCGCTCCCGTCGCTCGACGAACTGATTGCGGCTCCCGCTCCCAAAGAGGAAACCTGGAGCTGTTCCGTCTGGCCCGTGTACGGTGACGCTTCCGATAGGCACGGCGTGCTGATCGAGGTGCGCGGCTTGCCGGACGCCAACCTGCCCATCGACCTCCAGCGTCAGGTCGCCGAGCGGCTGCTGCTCGGCGCTCTGCGTGAGATGGATGCCGCCGCCGCTGCCGAAGCCGCGCGCGAATCCTCCGCCTTCCTCGCCGAGGCCGGCCGCGAACTCGCCGAGTCGGTCGACGAACACACCACGCTCGAGACGGTAGCCGAGTTGCGCCTGCCCGGCAGCACCACCTGGTGTATCGTCGACGTCGTGGAGCCGACCGGGACACTGCATCGCCTCGCAATCGTCCATCCCGACCCGACGAAACGGGCCGCCGCTCGCGAGCTGGAAGACAGCTGGTCTCCCGAACCCGGCGATCCGTTCGGTGCGCCCGCGGTGATGCAATCGGGGCAGCCGGTGTCGATCGTCGACGACGTGGATCAGGCTCTGGCCCGAAGCGCGCGCGATTCGGATACCGTCGGCGCACTCCAGGAGCTGGGCATCGGCTCGCTGCTGACGGTGCCAATGAACGTGCGGGGCCGAGCGCTGGGGGCCATCACGTTCGTGGGCCGGCCGCGCGCCGGCGAGTTCACCCCGCAGGAGGTCGATCTGGCGCAGGCGCTGGCTCTGCGTAGCGCCGTGGCGCTCGACAACGCGCGCATGTACGGCGAGGCGCTCGAGCTCAAGGCACAGGCTCAGGAAGGCAGTCGGGCGAAGTCCGAGTTCCTGGCCAACATAAGCCACGAGCTGCGCACGCCACTCAACGCGATTGCCGGCTTCGTCGACATCATCGATCTCGGCATACACGGTCCCGTCACGGACAGCCAGCGGTCCGATCTCGCGCGCATCCGCGCGAGCCAGCAGCACCTGCTCGTCATGATCAATGACATTCTCAGTTTCATGCAGATCAACCGGGGTCGGCTCGACTATCAAATGGTCGACCTGTCCTTGAACGAACTCCTCGCCCACGCGCGGGCCCTGGTCGAACCGCTCGCCGGCGGGAAGCCCCTCGAGCTGCTCGATGTCAGGTGTCCTCCGGACGTGATGATACGCGCCGATCCGGACCGGACGCAGCAGATTCTCAGCAACGTGCTCACCAACGCGATCAAGTTCACGCCGGCGGGTGGCACGATCGCGGTGGCATGCGAAGCGCACGACGACGTCGTCCACATAACGGTGATCGATAACGGAATCGGCATTTCGGCCGACCAGATCGAAGAGGTGTTCGAACCCTTCTTTCAGGTCACGAGCGGACTGACCAACCGCCTGGGCGGGGCGGGCCTGGGCCTCGCGATCAGCCGCGACCTGGCGCGTGCAATGGGGGGCGATCTGACAGTGGAAAGCGTCCTCGGGCAGGGATCGCGTTTCACACTGACCCTGCCGATCGGGAAGGGGGACGTCGGCGTCCCGCCTGACGACGCCTGACCCGGACGCGCCGATCGCTCAGGCAATCCGCGTGTCGATGAACGGCGGGTAGCGCAGCGTCGCGTCGACCGTGCACTGCTCGGCGACGCGGAGCGCGACGGGCTTCCGCTGCTCGGGCAGCGCCGGCCAGTCGATGACGATGCGATACTCGCCGACGCGGTAGGGCCCCTCGGCGTAATCCCACTCGAGCTCGAGAGCCAGGTCCCTGCCGGAGAGCTTGATGGTGTCGGCCCAGGCGAGAAGCACGGCCATGGTGCACGTGGCGAGCGACGCCGCGAGCATGTGCAGCGGCGAGAAATGAACGAGCGGATCCGCCGACTCGACTTCCAGCTCGAGGCTGTCGTCGTAGCTCAGGCGGATCCGCTGTTCGCTTTCGAGGCTGAGTTTCACCGGAACTCCAGATCGTCGGGTCGCACCATTCTGACCCCGACCCGCGTCTCCGGCCAGTCCCGTGTCAGTCGATCCACTCGATGGTGATGTCACCGAAGGCCGCGTCGATGTCGACGGTCAGCTTGCGCGACGCCTCGTTCCAGTTGTCCGAGTAGTATTCGTCGTCGCCCCGCTTGCTCATGCGCGGGGCCTCGAACGATACGAGCAGCGTATCCTTGCGGACGCGCAGGCCGACGTCGCGGGGTACGCGCAGGGTCAGCGAGCCGAGTCCGAAATCGGCCTCGAGGCGAGTGTCGCCGCTCCATGCACCCGAGAAATCCAGCTCCATCTCGGCGACGCCTCCATTCAGCCGCACTTCGCGCGCGTTGGCGTTGCCCAGCCCCCGAATGGCGAAGTCCGCTGCGCCCACGTCGATCCTCAGCATCTCCAGCCGGATCGGATTGGGCTCCGAGAAACGCACGCGCGTCTCGGACGCGCCGGTCGACAGCTCGAGCCGGCGCACGCTGAGGCCGCCGAGCTCGATCTCGGCTAGGGCGGCACCGAACTCGAAGTCGAGGTCGAGCGGCACGCCGCGCCCCAGGCGCAGCGACATGCGGCCGCCCTCGTCGTCGTCGTGGTCGCCGATGCGCAGGTCGTCGTTATGGTCGACGCCGATCCGCAGCCGTCCGTTCGAGTAATCGGCGACGGGCTCGAACCCGTGCGCGTCGTAGCGCAGCGACGCCTGGTAGAGCATGCGACCTTCCGCCGGCTCCACGCTGAGCGTGCCCGCGCCGTAGCCGATCTCGACCTCGAGCGATTCTTCGGTCGTGGCCTGGCGCATGATCGTGGTGGTGCGCCAGTCCTGAGCGTGCGCCGGGAGCGGGCCCAGCGCGGCGAGCGCGAGCAGCGCCACGAACGCGGTCGTCATCGTCATCCGATCAGACATTGGTGCTCTCCTGTGTCTGCTGTTCGAGCCTGGCGCGCCGCCGGACTGCGCGCCGCTCGCGGTATCGATCCATCGCGTCGCGACCGCGCACGAGCACGGCACCGAAGCCGATCGCGGCCACGATTGCGTTAGCCACCACGCCGAGCCCGAACACCAGGTCGCCGAGACCCTCGAGGAAGCCGGTCATCTGGAACAGCGCGCCCACCGCGAACGGGCTGAGCAGAAGCGCGATGCCGAGCGCGAGGCTGTGGAACGCCCCGGCCTGCTCGAACTTCGGTCGCTGGCTGAGTTTCCTGCGAATCATGGTATCGCCGGCGCCGTAGGCGACCGCGATCCAGCCGGCCAGCCCTGCGAGCATGACCAGCATCGGGAAGAGCGGCGCCCAGGCGATGACGAGCGGAATGCCCAGCACCGAGATCACGAGCGCCAGTATGACCAGCACGTAGAACGGAATGGCCAGGAACGCACCCGCGAGTCCGATCAGCGCAGAACGGAGCGGCTCCGTGAGAACGGTGCCGGAGACGCGCTCGAGCCTACCGTCGCCGAAGAAGACGAGCGCGGCACCGATGCCGAAGAGCACGCCGAACCACACGATCAAGCCGAACAGGTTGGCGAGGCCCTCGACGAAGTCCTCGACCGCCTCGGGTATGTCCCAGCCGTGATCGATGACGATGCGCTCACTGCCCCGCGCCTCGAGCTCGCGTACCCGCGCGAGCAGCTTGTCGATGCTGTCCTCGGCGGGCGCGGTAGCGGTCGCCATGCGACCGCCGACGCCGGCGAGGGCCTCCTCGAGACGCCGATCCAGGCTGTCACCCAGCGCGCCCGAGCCCGCCGGCGGCTGCCACTGCCGCAGCAGCACGGGCAGCTCCGCGGTCGAAGCCATGGCCGCGTCCTCGAGCAGGTTGCGCCACGAGCGCTCCAGCGCGCCGCCCTGGTCGTAGCGACCGAGCGATTCGCCATCGGCCCGCACCTGACCGCCGGACAGCTCGAGCTCCACGGTGCGGCCGTCGCTCAGGTGGAGATCGAGCGAAGCATCGCCGCTGCCGACGCTGACGGCCGCGCCCACCAGCGAGTCGGTCGCCGTTTCAACGCCGACGGAATCCTCGAAGCCTTCGGCGGTCGGAACCTCCTGCGCCGCGAGCGGCGAGACCAGCAGGAGCGCGAGCAGCGCCCAGCTCGGGAGCAACCATGGCCGTCCTGCGAAGGCGGGCCGCTCCACCCGATCAGAAAGCGAACGTCGCATATCCGGAATCCCTTTTTGGGGTGTGAATCAGGTTCGCATAGAGGATCCATCCGGAAACGATCACGGCGGTGCCGAACGCGGCCGCGAACAGCGCCAGGGTCCCCGAGTCCAGCGTCACGAGTGAAGCGAGCGCCGACTGGACCGGTCCATGGTAGACGACCGTCCCGAGCAGACTCTCGCCGACCTCCCCGAGCCAGCCGGGCAGCGTGTGTCGCACGAAGGCAGACGCCGAGGCGATCGAGAACCACGGCTGCGTGGCGAGCCAGGCGAACACACCCGCGTAGACCAGAGCGGGGAGCGCCAGCAGCGCGGCGACCAGTGCCCAGGCCGCCGTCGTCCGCGGCGTCAGCCAGCGGACCAGCGCCGCGAAGCGTTCGGCCCACACCGACCTCACCGCCACGCGCGCCATCACCGCATCGGCGAAGGTCGGGCTCGGCTCGAGACCCGGCAGATCCGCGAGGGCGCCGAACAGCAGGCGCCACTCCTCGACTTCCTCGCGGCAGCGGGCACAGCCGACCAGGTGCGACTCGACCACGGCCGCTTCGCCCCGGTCCAGCTCGCCCGCTGCGAGCGCCTCGAGGCGCTCCGTCTCCGGATGTGAGTTCGTCTGGTTCATGATCGTTTCCGTTGTCTGCCTTACGTGGTCCGGCTGGATCCGGTTTCAAACCTCTAGGCTCCAGGCTCTAGGCTCTAGGCTCTAGCCTTTCGGCCCTAAGAAGTGGCTAGTGCCTAGCGCCAAGCGCCTAGCGCCTAGCGCCTAGTGCCTAGTGCCTAGTGCCTAGTGCCTAGTGCCTAGTGCCTAGCGCCTAGCGCCTAGCGCCTCTTCCCTCAAATGCTCCAGGTGCTCGCGCAGCTCCTTGCGCGCCCGGTGGATGAACGTCTTCACCGTGCCGAGCGGCAGCTCCATCGTCTCGGCGATCTCTTCGTACGCGAAGCCCTCGACGTGATACAGCGTGACGGCGGTGCGGTATTCTGGGCGGAGTCGCGCGATCGCCGCTTCGATCTGCACGCCCAGCTCGCGGCCCGCGGTGAAGTCGGCGGGCGACTGCTCCTCGGATGCGACGAGCGGCCGCGTCGCCGCCTGCGCCGAATCCGTCACCGCATCGGGCGCGCCGTCGAGCGACAGCGTCGGAATCTCCTTCCGCCGCAGCGCGTCGAGTGCCGTGTTGTGGGCGATCTTGAAGATCCACGAGCTGAACTTGAACTCGGGGCGGTAGCGGTCGAGCGCGTTCAGCACCTTGACGAAGGTGTCCTGGGCGAGGTCTTCGGCGAGCTCCCGGTCCCGGACCATACGGTGAATGAGCGACAACACCGGACGCTGATAGCGCCGGAGCAGCTCACGATACGCCGACTCGCGGCCTTTCAGCGCGAGCTCGACGATCTCCTGGTCGGTTCGATCGGTATAGTCCAATTGAGGCCCTGTCTCAACCTACGCGCTCGGGACGCGTCGGGTTTCAGGTTACAGGGAGGGCGCGCCGCGCGCGCGGGTGGGCTGCGCGGGGAGGGCTACGCGGGGGCGCCTCCGACACGGAACCGCACTTCCCCGCGCGGACCTCCCTCGCGCAGCAGCCTCCCCGCGACAGCCCTCCCCGCGCAGCCCTCCCTTTTCAGGGCGCAGCCCTGCGACTAACCTCCCCGCCCGATGAAAAACGACAAGGCCGCATCCGTCCAAAGCATGTTCGGGTCGATCGCGCCGCGCTACGACCTGCTCAATCATCTGCTCAGCCTGAACATCGACAAGCGCTGGCGTCGTGCGGCGGTGGACGAGCTGCTGCGTGGCGCGCGGGCGGACGGACGTTTCCTGGACGGCTGCGCGGGGACGCTGGATCTGGCGCTCGAGCTGACGCGCCGCGGCCGCTTCGCCGGCCGGGTGACCGCGTACGACTTCGCCTTCCCGATGCTCGAGCGGGGGCTGCCGAAGCTGGCGACGGGTGGCGGCGCCCCGGAGCCGATCGACGTCGTCTGTGCCGACGCACTCCGGCTGCCGCTTCGCGACCGCACGTTCGACGGCGCCACGATCGGCTTCGGCGTGCGCAATCTGGTCGATCTCGACGCGGGGCTGCGCGAGGCGGCTCGCGTGCTGAAGCCGGGCGGTCGGCTGGTCGTGCTCGAGTTCACGACGCCCGCCTTCAAGCCGTTCCGCGATCTGTACCTCTGGTACTTCACGAAGGTGCTGCCCTGGGTCGGCCGTCGCATATCCGGTCATGACAGCGCCTACACCTACCTGCCCGAGAGCGTGCTGCATTTTCCGCGGCCGAAGGAGCTGGCGGAGCAGATGCGAGGCGCGGGCTTCCGCGACGTGGGCTGGCGCTCGCTGACCGGCGGCATCGCCGCCATCCATTATGGCACGCGCGCGTGAGCAACGCGGGCGTCAGGCACCAGGCGTCAGGCGGCAGTGATTCGCGGGGTGGAGCCGAGAACGCGGTCGAGTGCCGCGGCCTCGTAAAGCGCTACGAGGACGTCGATGCCGTCGACGGCGTCGATCTAGTGGTCGGATGGGGTGAGGTCTTCGGACTTCTCGGCCCGAACGGCGCCGGAAAAACCACCACCGTCGAGTGCCTCGAAGGCCTCACGATACCGGATGAAGGCCTCGTGCGCGTGCTGGGACTGGACTGGCGCGAGCACGAGGCGGAGCTGCGCGCGCGGCTGGGCGTGCAGCTCCAGGAAACGCTGCTCTCGGAGAAGCTGACCGTCGAGGAGACGCTGCGCCTGTTCCGCAGCTTCTACGACGACGGGCGGAGCATCGATGAGGTCCTGGATCTCGTGCAGCTGCGCGAGAAGCGTGGCGCCTGGGTGGGGAAGCTGTCCGGCGGGCAGAAGCAGCGGCTCGCGCTCGCGTGCGCGCTGGTCGGCGCGCCCGACATGCTGTTCCTCGACGAGCCGACCACGGGGCTCGATCCGCAGTCGCGCCGCTCGGTCTGGGAGCTCGTCGCGACGTACCGCGCGGCGGGTGGCACCGTGCTGCTGACGACGCACTACATGGAGGAGGCCGCGCGGCTGTGCGACCGGGTCGCGATCATGGACCGGGGGCGCATCATCGCCGAAGGGACGCCCGAGGCGCTGATCTCGTCGCTGGGTGCCGAGCACGTGGTGCAGTTCAGCCTCATCGGCGGCGCTGGCGAGGCGCTGCGTCTCGATGCGCTGCCGGGCGTCACGGCGGTGCGTCGTGACGAGGCGGGCTTCGCGCTCACGGTCCAGGAGGTGCACCGCGCGATCCCCGCGCTGCTCGCCGAGGTCAGCCGCTCGGGCGCCGAGCTCGGCCGGCTGAGCACACACCACGCGACGCTCGAGGACGTCTTCGTCGCGCTCACCGGGCGCACGCTGCGCGATGAGTAGGCGTCTGGAGCGGAGTCAGCTGTGGCAGCTCACGGCCGCGCGCACGCGCGAGTTCATGCGCGAGCCGGAAGCGGTCTTCTGGACGTTCTTCTTTCCCGTGCTAATCGCGTTCGCGCTGGGCATCGCGTTCCGCGGCGGCGAGCCCCGGCCGATTCACGTTGGCGTCGAGCGGGGCGGCCCGGCCGAGGCGGCGTTCGCCGCGCTGGATTCGGCGGACGCGCTCGCGCCGCGCTGGCTGGATCCGGCCGACGTGGACCGCGCGTTGCGCGACGGCGACGTCGCGCTGGTCGTGCGCGCGGCGCCGGACCGGCTCGCGTACCGGTTCGACCCGACCCGCGAGGAGTCGCGCGCCGCACGCCTCGCCGTCGACGACGCGATCCAGACGGGCGCCGGCCGCCGCGACGTGCGGCCGGTGGAGGACGAGCGCGTCGTCGCGCGCGGCTCGCGTTACATCGATTTCCTCATTCCCGGCCTGATCGGACTCAACCTGCTGAGCACCGGCCTGTGGGGCGCCGGCTTCACCATCGTGCGCATGCGCAGCGGCAAGCTGCTCAAGCGGCTGATGGCGACGCCGATGCGGCGCCCCGACTTCCTGCTCTCCTTCGTGCTCGCGCGCATGGTCTGGCTGGGGGCGGAGCTGGCGCTGCTGTTGGTGTTCGCGTGGCTGGCGTTCGACTACGTAGTGGCGGGCTCGCTCGTCGCCGCGCTTTTCATCAGCGTGCTCGGCGCGTTCACGTTCTCCGGCCTGGGCCTGCTCATCGCCAGCCGCGCGAAGACGACGGAAGGCGTATCCGGCCTGATGAACGTCGCGGGCATGCCGATGTGGATCCTGTCCGGCGTGTTCTTCTCCTACGACAACTTTCCCGCCGCGATGCATCCGTTCATCCAGGCGCTGCCGCTGACCGCGCTGCTCGACGCGCTGCGCGCCGTCATGAACGATGGCGCGCCACTGCTCGCGACGTGGGCCCAGCTCGGCATGCTGGTCGGCTGGGGCCTGGGCTGCTTCGGCGTCGCGCTCGCCATCTTCAGGTGGCGCTGAGGAGGCAGCGGCGATGAGCACGCGCATCGGACTGATCAGCGACACGCACGGCCTGCTGCGGCCCGGCGTGTTCGACGCGTTCCGCGACGTCGATCACATCCTGCACGCGGGCGATGTCGGGGGGCAGGACATCCTCGTGGAGCTCGGCACCATCGCCCCGGTGGAGGCGGTGTTCGGCAACACGGACGACTGGGCGCTGCGCTCGTCACTGGCCGCGGAGCGCAGCCTGGAGATCGAGGGGCGCCGCATCGTGCTGGTGCACGGCGATGCGCTCGGCTCGCCGACGCCCGCGAGGCTGCGCGCCGCCTGGCCGGACGCCGACATCATCGTTTACGGGCACACGCACGTGCAGACGATCGATCGCGAGGGCGCGCTCACCATCAATCCCGGGGCGGCCGGTCCCGCACGGTTCCGGCTGATGCCGAGCGTCGCGATCCTGACGCTCGGCGACGGCGTGGAGGACGTGAAGTCGGTCGACCTGGTCCGCTAATCCGCCGGGCACTGCGCGCGTGTGAGACGCACGGGTCGCAGCGGCGCCGGTTCCACGCCCGGCGTGAGGACGTCGCCCACCGCACGCGCGGTGCCGGCCATGGCCATCTCGCCCCGGGCGAGGCGCAGGACGAGCCCGCCTCCGCCGGGATAGCCGATCTCGATCGAGTCGTCCGGCACGGTCATCCAGTAGCCGAACGGATGGTCCGCCTCGGCTTCCGGGTTGAGTGTGGCCGCGACCCGCGCCTCGATGCGTGGCCAGCCGGTCAGCGTGTCGGCGGAGAGGCGGACGCCCCAGGGCAGGTTGAGCGCGGCCGCCGCCTCATCCCGGTCGAAGTACCAGCAGCCGACCGGATCGATCATCGGCGGCTGGGGCGGAGTGCTGACGCAGGCGAAGGCGGCGAGTACGAGGAGCAGCGCACCGGGCGCGGCGGCTCGGAGCCGGGCCGCGCCCCGGGCGGGGGGTCGAGGGATCATCATGGCTCGCCTCGCAGAATGGTTACCGTGCCGTCGTCGTTGATGCGGTAGATGGTCTCGCGCAGGACCACGTCGTAGCCGGGCGCGGCGGAGCGGTCGGCCGCCGCCACGGCGGCGCTCATCGGCGGCGCGAGCGAGAAGACGTCCGCGGCGTTCCGGTTGACCGAGTAGCCCAGATCCTCGAGCGACGCGATCGACACGCGGCTGAGCGGCTGGAACACGCCGGACATTTCCAGGAAGCCGGTCATCAGCTCTTCATCGAAGACCGACTCGCGCCAGTGCGAGCCCGCCGTACCCTCGCCTCCCTCAGTCTCGACGGGAACCGAACCGGTGCCGCCCAGCGCGTTCCACTCGGCAACAGCCGCGTCTCCGGTGTAGCGGGGATCGGTCGTACTGCTGGTGACCAGACCGAGATGGTCCCACAGGCTGCCGAAGCCTAGCACGTGGCCGATCTCGTGCACCATCACTTCGGTGATTCGCGACGAGGTCATGCCTTCGAGGTCGTCTGCGTCGAGCGTGAGCACGCCGGCGAACGGCCGATTGTCGCCGCCGCCGCGAATCATACACGGTCCCGCCTGTGCGACCGTGCCGAATGGTCCGTCGATGGACCTGATGTTCACCAGCACGATGAGGTCGTCCGCCGACGTGCCGTTCAGGATCGGGCCGAAGCCGCCGCAGGAGCCCGCCTCGAAAGCGCCGACGGGTATGGCGGCCTGCGGGAGGTCGGCGGTGATCACACCCTCCCAGCGGTCGAAGGCGGCGTCGAGCGCGGGCTGGATCGCGGTCGGGACGGCCACGACCGGCACGACGGTCAGGTCGAAGGTGCCGGTGCGGTTCGCGACCACCTGAAGGGTGAAGGCCTTCTCGGCGTCGAGGCCGCCGCTCTCGACGCGGATGAGGATCGTCGCCGTGTCCGCGGCCGAGGGTGTGCCGTGCAGCCGCCCGTCCGTCGTGAGCGTCAGACCGGCGGGCAGGGTGCCGCCCGTCAGGCTCCAGGTATAGACGGCTCCGTCGCCGCCGGTGCCCTGGAACTGCGTGTCATACGATGCGCCGACCAGCGCGGGCGGCAGCACGGGCGTCGCGATGCCGATGGGAGCAGGCTCGTCCAGCACGTCGATCGTAAAGGATCGCGTGCGGCTTTGACCGTCCTCGCTCGCGACGCGCAGCACGAAGGAGAAGGATCCCGACTGCTCCGGAATCCCGGTGATGAGGGCGTCGTTGTCGGGCAGGTCCTCCACCGAGAGCGTGAGGCCGGGCGGCAGCGACCCCGAGGCGACGCTCCATGCGTAATCGCCGCTGCCGCCCTCCGCGTCGACGCCCGCCGAATAGGTTTCTGCTACCACGCCGATCGGCAGCTGGACCGTCGTCACCGTGAGCGGATCGGCCTCGGGCTCAGCCGGGTCGCTGTCCGGACACGCCGCCAGCACGACGGCGAGCGCCAGCACGGGCGCGATGTTGACTAGTCGGTCTGTTTTCATGCAGCGCCTCTACACCAGCCGTTCAACAGGGATGCAGCGTTCCAGTTCGTGCGGCTTCCGCCGGAACCAGCCGGCGACCACGAGCAACTCTCCAGCCACCTTGGAATCGATGCGACGTTCCGCCCGCCCCGAAGCCGCCCACAACCGACGGGCGGCCTCGCGCATGCGCGCCTCCGCAGGCCGCCTCCGCCGCACGTCGCTCGGCAGGGAAAACTCCCTCAGCACGTGCCCACGGCGGACCAGGTACACCGTCTCGCCGCCGCTCGCGGACGGAACCCGGTAGGCGAAGCTGAGCCGCTCCAGCGCGCCTCGCACCAGCGTGAGATCCTCCGCCAGGCGATGCAGCAGGTCGACCCGGTCACGAAGGCGACCCGCCAGCTCGTACTCGAGTCGCTGCGCCGCCGCGTTCATGCGTCCGGTCAGCTCCATGATCGGCTCGTAGCCCGACCCGTCCAGAAAGCGGCGCGCCGTCGCCACCGCCGCACCGTACTCCGCGGACGTACACCCGCCCGCGCACGGCGCCAGACACATCCGCATCTCGCCCCTCACGCACAGAGGAAGAACCCGCATGTCCGCCCCCGCCCCCGCCCCTGCCCCCGCGCCTGCCCCGGCGAACAAGTCCCCCTGATCCGCGAACCGCATCGGCGTCCCCGCGGCACAGTCACGCACGCCGACCACGCCGTTGAGCACGCGCATGGCGTGGCGCACGCGCGCCGCGGCGCCGAACGGGCCCCAGTAGGTGCCGTCGTCGTCATCCACCCGGCGCACGACCACCAGCCGCGGCGTCGGCTCCGCCGTCAGCTTCACGAAGCGGTACTCGGTCTCTCTCTTGTGCTCGACGTTGAACGGCGGGCGCAGGCGCCGGATCAGCCGCCACTCGTGCAGCAGCGCGCCGAACGCGTCCGGCACGTAGTCCCAGTCCACGTGCTGCGTCTTCGCCATGAGCCGGCGAGCCTTGTCCCCGTCCACCGCGCGGAAATAGGAGAGCAGCCGCGTGCGGATGCGGATCGACTTGCCGACGTAGAGCACCGCCCCGTTCGCCGCGATCATGCGATACACGCCCGGCCGGTTCTCGGCCGTGGCGCGCACGGTCTCACGCAGCCGATCGACGCGCGCGAGGAGGGCTCTCATGCTCATGACGAGCGGGGCATCGGCTTCGTCACCGGTTTCTGATTCCGTCCTTCGGGTGAGCTATGCAGCTTACGGCTCGGCGCTGACATTCGGGCGCCTGCCGCTGCGGGGCTGACAGAACGGGCAGAAGAAGGCGGACCGGTTGGAGATGACGATCCGCCGGATCGGAGTCTCGCACCGTGGACAGACCTCGCCCTCGCGCGCGTACGCGAGCCGCTGGTCCCAGTAGTCCCCCGCCTCGCCTTCGGCGTCCAGGTAGTCGTTCATGGTGGTGCCGCGCGCGTCGATCGCGGTCTGGAGCACGGTGCGCAGCTCCTCGAGGAGCGCGCCGGCCTCGGCGCGGGTGAGCGTACGCGCGCGGCGTGCGGGATGGATGCGGGCGCGGAAGAGCGCTTCGCTCGCGTAGATGTTGCCGACTCCGGCGATGCGGCGCTGGTCGAGCAGCCAGTTGCGTATCGGCGTCGCGGACGTCTTCGTCAGGCGATGCATGTCGAGCGGCCCGAACGACGGATCGAACGGGTCGACGCCGATCTGCGCGGCGCGCGTCTCCCAGCTCGCGGCGTCATGCAGCTCGACGCGGCCGAAGCGGCGCACGTCGTCGAAGAGGATGTCGGGCGCGTCGCGGAAGGTGAAGGCGACGGCGACGTGGCGCAGGGCGGCGGCGCCGGCGGCGTCCGCAGGCACCAGCCGGCCGGTCATGCCGAGGTTGATGAGGAGGCGCAGCTCCGAGTCCATCTCGATCAGCACGTTCTTGCCGAAGCGGCCGACGCGCTCGATGCGGCGATCCTTCAGCCGCCGGCCGAGTTTGCTCGCGGTGAGTGGCGGCGCCAGCATGTCGGCGTGCTTGACGCGCGCTCCGCTGAGCACCCGACCGGGGTAACGCAGCGCGAGGCCGCGCGCGATCGTCTCGACTTCGGGCAGCTCGGGCATCTAGACCCGGTCGAGCTCGCGCCAGCCGATGTCGTGGCGGAAGTGCTTTCCGGGGAAGTCGATGGCTTCGGCGGCCTCGCGGCTGCGCGCGGCGGCGAGCGCCAGCGTCGAGCCGAGGCCGGTCACGGCCAGCACGCGCCCGCCGGCCGTGAGCAGCCGGTTGCCCTCGCGATGCGTGCCCGCGTGGAAGACGTGCACGCGGTCCGATTCCTCCAGCGCCGCCGGAATCGTGATCGGCACGCCCGTCTCGTAGTCGCCCGGATAGCCCTCGCTCGCGAGCACCGTGGTGAGCGCGGCGCCGTCGCGCCATGCGAGCGACGCCCCCGCGAGCGAGCCGCCGCGCGCGATCTCGAGCATTGGCTCGAGCAGCGAGGAGCGGAGCAGCGGCAGCACGACCTGCGTCTCGGGATCGCCGAGGCGCGCGTTGAACTCGACCACTTTCAGGCCATCCGTCGTGAGCATGAGCCCCGCGTACAGCAGCCCGCGGTAGGGCGCGCCGTCCTCCGCGAGCGCGGCGAGCGTCGGCTCGAACACCTCGCGCCGCACGCGCTCGACCAGCTCCGGTGTGCCGGTCGATACGGGCGCGTAGGCACCCATGCCCCCGGTGTTCGGACCGGTGTCCCCCTCGCCGACGCGCTTGTGGTCCTGCGCGGGCAGCATCGTCAGCGCGCGCTCGCCGTCGCACAGCGCGAACAGCGACAGCTCCTCGCCGCTCATGAACTCCTCGATGATCACGCGTTCGCCCGCGGCGCCGAAGCGGCCGCCGGCGAGCATCGCGCGCGCGGCGTCGATGGCTTCATCGACGGTGTCGCAGACGACGGCGCCCTTGCCCGCGGCGAGACCGGAGGCCTTCACGACGATGGGTGCGCCGCGCTCGCGGATGAAGCGCTCGGCGGCCTCGGCGTCGTCGAACACCCCGTATGCGGCGGTTGGCACGCGCGCGCGCGTCATCAGGTCCTTGGCGAAGGCCTTCGACGCCTCGATGCGCGCGGCGGCTGCGACGGGGCCGAACGCCGGGATCCCGCGCGCGGCAGCGGCGTCGACGAGTCCGTCGGCGAGAGGCGCTTCGGGACCGACTACTATCAGATCGACCGCGCGCGCGCGTGCAACGTCGACGAGGGCGGAAACATGGTCGGGTGGGACATCGACCGATTCGGCGAGGGTGCCCATGCCGCCATTCGCGCGCGTGACGAACAGCTCGGCGTCGGGCGCATCGGCGCGCAGCTTCCAGAGCAGCGCGTGCTCGCGTCCACCGTTGCCGACGACGAGGACCCGCAACGGCTCAGCGATTCGAAGTGGTGTCGGGAAGCACGGGCTGCGCGAGGGAGTCGTCGCGCATGTCGCCCACGGGCGGCTGCCAGCCGCGCAGCACGCTGAGCGGACGCTCCGCGACCTGTCTGGACACGTGCTCGAGCAGCAGCGTGGTGGTGTCGAGGTTGGCGAGGATGGACGCGATCGTCGGCGTGTGATCGGCGATGGTGGCATCGAGACGCCGCAGCAGCGCGCGTGAGTCGGAGAGCAGCGCCTGCGTCGAGTCGATCGTCGCGACGGTCGTCGGCACCAGCGTGGCCATGTGGGTGCGCATGTCGCTGGTCAGCTCCTGTGCGAGACGCAGCTGTTCCCGGAGCTCCCGGAGCAGCAGCGGGACATCCGTGGCGGTGCTCGCGATCATCCCGCCCGCGGCGCCCGCAGTCTGCTCGAGCGTGCCCATCAGCCTGCGCGCGGTCTCGAGCGTGACCGCCAGCTCCGCCGTCATGCTGTCGCTGATGGTCTGCACCTGATCGAGCATGGGTGTGTCGCGGATGCCGGGAATGCGCGAGCCGGGCTGGAGGAAGACGCCCGATCCGCCGTCGCGCGGCAGCTCGAGCGTGATGAAGCCGGCTCCGATGACGGGCGGCGGCACCAGGCGCGCCACCGTGCCGACCGGCAGCAGCAGCGAGTCGCCCGAGCCGACGCGGGCCTGGATGTTCAGCAGCACCCGGAACGCGAGATTCCCGTCGCCGCCCATGTGCGGCTCGATATCGGCGACTCGCCCGACCGCGTAACCGCGCAGATAGACCGGCGCCTGCTCGGCGATGCCGCCGATCTGCGTGAACTCCGTCTCCAGCACGTAGGTGTCGCGAGACACCGCCGGCGACAGCCAGAGCAGCGTCGCCATCAGCACGACGACGGCGCCGACGACCGCGAGGCCGACGCCCAGATCAGCTCGTTCCCACTTCATGACCCTCCAGCCGTGCTCCTCGTTCGTCCAGCGTGACCAGCGTGTCGGCTCTCTCGAACAGCCAGGGCTCGTTTTCCGTCTCGACGATCATCACCGTGCCCGCGCGCTCGCGGCACAGCTTCAGAAGCTCCTCGCCCCGCTTCGTGCGCAGCGCGCGGAACGGCGCCTCGAGCAGCACCAGCTCCGGTCGGCGCACGAGCGCACGCGCCAGGATCGCGGCCTGTCGCACCTCGGGCGGCACGTCGGCCGGCCTCCGATCCGCCCAGCGAGCGATGCCGATCGCGCCAAGCACCTCCTCCACCAGCACCAGCGACTGCTCCATGTCCGCGAGGCCACCGTACAGCAGCGGCACCATCAGATTCGTGCGCACCGTCACGTTGCTGATGAGGCCCCCCGGCTGCATGGCAACGCCCAGCCGCCGCCGGAACGTCATCCCCTCGAAGCGCGACATGAGACCCGCTTCCTGGCCAAGCACCCATACCCGGCCGTGCACCGGCGAGCGCAGTCCGACGCACAGCCGAATGAGCGGCATCGCCAGCGAGGGCAGCGTCCAGATCACCGTCGTGAGGCCGCTCGGGATGGACAGGTCGAGCGGTCCCGGCCAGTCGAAGGCGGGCGGTGGAGGAACTGCTCCGAGAAGCCGCACAGCGGCTTCTCGGGATTCCGGATTCGAGATTCCGGATTCCGGATGAACGGCGTCGCGCGTCGTCAGCACGGCCGCGAATCCCATGCAGACGCCGGATGGTCGACGAGACCATCCGGGATCCGGAAACCGGAATCCGGAATCCGCATCACGTATACAGGATCAGCGAGAAGATCGACGACACCATGAACACGAACAGCATCGACGACACGACGCCGCGCGTGACGCACTGCGGTATGTCGGTCGGCAGCCGTCCGCCGAGCAGTCCCTCGTAGCTGCACAGGGTGGCGATGCCGATGCCGAAGATCGAGCCCTTCGCGAGCGTGAGCCACAGGTCGAGCGGCACGAGTGCGAGGCGCAGCGACGCCACGTATTCGACGATACTGACCTGTCCGAGCATCCAGGTGAAGAGCGCGCCGCTCGTGAGCGTGACCGCGTCGAAGAACACCGCGAGCAGCGTCACCGAGATGGCGGCTCCGACCACGCGTGGCACTACCAGGTACTGGTGCGGGTCGACGCCCATCGACTCCATCGCTTCGGTCTCGCCGAGCACGCCGTCGGTCGCGAGCTCGGCGGCGATCGCGCTCCCCGAGCGGCCGATCACGATGATTGCGGTGAGCAGCGGACCCAGCTCGCGCACCACCACGGTCGTCAGGATCTTTCCCAGCGCCTCGGAAAAGCCGAAGCGCGCCGCCTGCGCGTGCGCCTGCACGATGACCGTGACGCCGATCACGAATGCGATCGTCGTGAGCAGCGGCAGGGCCTGGACCGCGGTGAAGCGGATCTGGTTGAGGATCACCCGCAGCGCCAGCGGTCGCGTCGTCACCGGGTAGTGCATCGCCGAGCGGATCATCGCCCCGATGAAACGCAGGCGCTCGACCTGCCGGCCGGCGCGCGTGCGGAACCCGCGCCCGATTGCTTCGATCGTCGCTGCGGCCGCCATGGGCATCAGGCGTCAGGCGTCAGGCGTCAGAGACGGCCGACTGGCGCGACTTCGCGTTCGAGACGTCCCGCCCGGGCGCGGGCTCTGAAGCCTGACGCCTGACGCCTGACGCCCCTTTCACACGCGACGCCTTCCTGAGCGCCTGATCCAGGTCCTCGATCAGGTCCTCCACGTCCTCGATGCCGACGGACAGGCGGACCAACCCCTCCGTGACGCCCATGGCGTCCCGCTTCTCGAGCGGAATCGACGCGTGCGTCATGAGGGCGGGGTGACCGATCAGGGATTCGACGCCGCCCAGGCTTTCGGCCAGCGCGAACACGCGGGTCGCCTCGGCCATCGCGGCGGCGCGCTCGACCGATCCCAGCTCGATCGAGATCATGCCCGTGAACCCGTGCATCTGGCGCTTCGCCAGCTCGTGCTGCGGATGCGACGGCAGGCCGGGGTAGTGCACCGCCTCGACCAGCTCGTGCTTCTCCAGCCACTCGGCGATGCGCTGGCCGTTCTCGTTGTGCGCCTTCATGCGCAGCGGCAGCGTCTTGGTGCCGCGCAGCACCAGCCACGAGTCCCACGGACCCGGTACGCCGCCGGTCGCCTTCTGCATGAAGCGCATCTGCTCGCCGAAGTCGTCGTCGTTCGTGACGACGATGCCGCCGATCACGTCGGAGTGACCATTCAGGTACTTCGTCGTCGAGTGCATGACGACATCGCAGCCGAACTCGAGCGGCCGCTGGTTGAAGGGCGAGGCGAAGGTGTTGTCGACGACGACTTTCGCACCGCGCGCGTGGGCGACCTCGACCGCCGCGCGTAGGTCGGTCAGCCGCATCATCGGATTGGTCGGCGTCTCCAGGTGCACCAGCCTGGTGTTCGGGCGCATCGCGTCGGCGATCTTCTGCGCATCGCGACCGTCGACGAAGGTGAACTCGAGGCCGAGACGCCCGAACACCTGGGTGAACATGCGGAACGTGCCGCCGTAGACGTTCTCCTCCGACACGACGTGGTCGCCTGCGGACAGTGTCTTCACGATGGCTTCGATGGCGGCGAGCCCGCTCGCGAACGCGGCGCCGTGCGTGGCACCCTCCATGGCCGCGATGTTCCGCTCGAGCGCCTCGCGCGTCGGATTCTGCACGCGCGCGTACTCGTACCCGTTGCGCGGCTCGTTCAGCGCGTCCTGCACATACGTCGACGTCTGGTAGACAGGGGGCATCACGGCGCCGGCGTACGGATCCTGATGGTGACCTGCGTGGACCGCGCGCGTGGCGAAACGATGATTCCGGTCGGTCATGATCGGCGCTTCAGGGGAGCAGGCGGATGGGCGCTTCGAAACATAGGGCGCGGCGCTGGAGTGGGGAAGTCAGGGAACGATCCTTGCCCGTCGCTCCAGTTTCGGTCGTGAGCTGTTTTCGAACCTTCGTCCAACCACAGCTTCATTGAAGATCGCTTGGCTGCAGGCGAGGGTGGCGCGCTGGGGCTGGGTATTGCCCGCTGCGGCGCTGACCCTGCTCCTCGCCGGCACCTTCTATCTGGACCGGCAGAACGCCAATCAGCTCGAGCTGGCGCGTCAGGAGGCGGGCGCAGCGGCCCAGCGGGAGGCGGCCACGCTGGGCGAGGAGCTGGCTGCGCAGGTGGGGTCGCGCGTTGGCGCGCTGGCCGCGGCGAAGCTCCAGTTCACGGCGGTCGAGGACTCGGTGTCGCGCCGGGCGTTCGCCGCCGCGGTGGACAGCGTGATCAGCCGGGTGTCCGGCCTTTCCGGGATCTCCGTCATCTATCCGGACCCGCTCGGCGCGATCGCCCCCGACGCACTGCGTCGTGGCCGGTACGATCCCTTCGCGATCGATGGCGTGCCGGAGTCCTACCGGAAGGCTATCGAGACGCGGCGTCCCGCGGCCAGCCGCGTCATCGACACGCCCGCCGGACGCCGCTTCCTCGTCTTCGACCCGGTCACCGGGGACGACACGCTCCATATCCGCGCGGTGCTGGTGGCGGAGATGGAGCCCAACGGCATCCTGCGCGCGGCGCTGGAGCGGGCGCAGGAGACCGGTTCGCTGGGTCCGTCCTTCTACGACATCTACGACGACCACGGCCGGCGCATCACGAATGTGCCGGCGCCGCAGGGATGGCCCCGCGTGGAGCGGCCGGTGCGGATCGCCGACACCGAATGGCGACTCGTGGTCGCGCACCAGCCGGTCAGCGAGCAGCCCTACGAGGTGATCCGCACCGCCATATGGGTCACCGGCATCGTGCTGTCGCTCGCGTTCGCGCTCTCGCTCACCCTCCTGTGGCGCATGGTGGCCGCGCAGCGGGAGGAAATCGGGCGCCGGCGCGCCGCCGAGGAACAGGCGCGGCAGAGCGCGGCCGAAGCGGCGTGGCGCGCGCTCCAGGCGCGACGTCTGACCGAGCAGCTCGAGTCCGCGCAGCAAATGGCGCTGCGCCTGTCCGGCTCCCACGACCCGGAAGAGGTCATCGAGGAGTTCCTGGGCGGCGTCGGTGAAGCCCTGGAGGCGGACGTCGCCATGCTCTACATCTTCGAGGAAGAGGACGACGCCGTCGTGGGGCGCCGCCGCATCCTCCTGAACCCCGCGGTGCCGAGGGCGGAAGACCTGCTGCGCGAGGACTTCCGCAAGGTGCGCGCGCCCGTCGCTCTGATGAAGCACCTGTCGGAGCCGGTCGCCACGGGCCGGCCCTTCCTCGCGAAGGGAGCCGAGCTCGCCGGTACGGGCCCGGGTGGTGCCGGCATGCCGGGTCCGACGGCGCTGCTCACGATCCCGCTGACCATCGGCGGCCATCTGGTCGGGCTGGCCGTGTGGGAGACGTACGGTGAGGGGCGCCTCTTCGATGCGGACGCGATTCCGTTCGCGCAGGCGGTCACCGCGCACGCCGCGGCCATCCTGCGCGCCGCGGAGCTGCTCGAGAGCGTCGGCCAGGCGATGGAGAAGGCGTCGAAGGAGGCGGTGCGGCTCGCGACGGTGCTCGATCAGCTGTCCGACGGCGTCGTGCTCTTCGACGCCAATGGCGAGCCGGAGCTGGTAAACGCGGCGGCCGAGGCGCTGCTCGGCATCAGCCGCGGCGCGAGCGGCCCCGCGGACTGGGACAAGGCGTTCCGCTCGCGCGCGCTACAAAAGAAGGCGGGGGGCGGCGAGGACTTCTTCCCGGCGCGGGCACTGCGGGGTGAGCGCCTGCGCGACGTACGTTTCACCGTGCGGGTGCAGGGCTCGGATCGCTACATCGCGGCGTCGGCCGCGCCGGTGCTCGGCCAGGACGGCGTGATCCGCGGCGCCGCCGTCGTGCTCCACGACGTCACGGACGAGCACGAATACGCGGAGATGCTGCGCCACACGAACCAGGAGCTGCGGCAGCAGGCGGCGCTGCTCGAGCGGGTGAACGACGAGCTGCGCGCGGCGACCGCGGCGAAGGACCAGTTCCTGGCGATGATGAGTCACGAGCTGCGCACGCCGATCAACGCGATCATCGGCTACACCGACCTGCTCGACCTCGGCGTGCACGGCGCGCTGAACGAATCGCAGCGCACGATGATGTCGCGCGTGCTGGACACCTCCAATCACCTGCTCGGGCTGGTCAACGACCTGCTAGACCTCACCAAGATCGCCGCCGGCCGGATCGACCTGCGCTTCGAGGAAGTCGCCGTCGAGCGCATCGTGCGCCGCGCCGTCGACCAGATCGCGCCGCTGGCCGCCGGTAAGGACCTGCGGGTCGAGGTGAAGGGCGATTCGGACCCGGTGGCCGTGGCCGACGAGACGCGCCTCTCGCAGATCCTCATCAACCTCGCCTCGAACGCCGTGAAGTTCACCGAGTCGGGCAGCATCACGTTCGAGTACGGCGTCGATGGCGACCGCGCGCGCATCTGCGTCCGCGATACCGGTCCCGGCATCGGCGAGCGCGACCGGGAGCAGGTGTTCGACGAGTTCTACCAGGTCGACTCAGGCCTCGCGCGCAACGTGGGCGGCTCGGGCCTGGGGCTCGCCATATCCCGACGCCTCGCGCGCCTCATGGGCGGCGAGATCTCGCTCCAGAGCGAGCCCGGCAGGGGCAGCGAGTTCGTGCTCGATCTGCCGCTGTCGCGCGCGAGGTCGACGGTTCCGCGGGACGCGTGAGATGCTGCACCACGACGTGATCCGCCCCGACGACGGCGACGTCGCAGGCTGGCTGCTCTTCACGCACGGGATCTACGGCGCCGGTCGCAACTGGAACGCGGTCGCGCGGAAGGTCGTGGCGGAGCGTGAGCGGACGGGCGCGATCCTGGTAGACCTGCGCGAACACGGCGGGTCGGTTGGCCAGCCCGCGCCGCACACGATCGAGGCCGCCGCGCGCGACGTCGCCGACCTGATCCCGACGCTCGACGCACCCGTCGCGGGCGCGGTCGGGCACTCCTTCGGCGGCAAGGTCATGCTCATGCTCGTGCGCCTGCTGGGCTCCGATGCGCCGCGCGAGGTGTGGATCATCGACTCGACGCCCGCGGCGCGCGCGACGCCCGCCGGCAGTGCCTGGGACATGCTCGGCACGCTGCGCGCGGCGCCGGGTCCCTTCGCGAGTCGCGGCGACGCGGTCGCGCGGCTCGAGGCGCTCGGCGTCGAGACGGCCACCGCGCAGTGGGTCTCGACCAACCTCGAGCGCGACGCGGATGGCCGCCTCGCATGGCGCATCGACCTGGACGTGATGGAAGAGCTGCTGCACAGCTTCTTCGCGGAGGACCTGTGGGACGTCGTCGAGGCGCCGCCCGCCGACGTCACGCTGCATTTCGTGAAGGCGACGGAATCGTCGGTGCTGGACGACGACTCCGTGCGCCGCATCGAAGCGGCGGGTCGCGCGACGGGTGGCCGCGTCCGCCTGCACGAGGTCGCGGGAGGACACTGGCTCAACGCCGACAACCCCGAGGGCGTCGTCGCCGTGATGGCGGAGCGTTAGCGCGCGCCGTAGACTGCGCGCGTGCCTTCCTTTCCACTTCCCGCCGACCTGATGGTGTCGGTCTCCGGCGTGCGTGGTCGAGTCGGGGACTCGCTCACGCCCGACGTCGTCGCGCGCTTCGCCGCCGCGTTCGGCTCTTACCTGCGCGAGCGGACGGACCGGCCGCGCGTCGTGCTCGGACGTGATTCGCGCACGTCCGGTCCGCTGTTCACGCGCATCGTGACGGGCAGCCTCCAGGCGACCGGCTGCGATGTCATCGACGTGGGTCTCGTGCCCACGCCGACGGTGCTGCTGTCGATCCGGCACCATCAGGCCGACGGCGGCATCATCGTCACGGCGAGCCACAATCCCGTCGAGTGGAACGCGCTCAAGCTCGCGTCGCACGAGGGCATGTTCCTCGACGCGGAGCAGGCGCCGCGCATGCACGCGTACGTGTCCGATCGGCCCATGCGCTGGGCGACGTGGGACACGCTGGGCGAGGCGAGCGTCGACGCGGACGCTGCGGCGCGCCACATCGAGGCCGTGCTGTCGACGCCGTACGTCGATGTCGACGCGCTGCGCGCCCGCCGCTTCACGGTCGCGCTCGAGCTCGTGCACGGCGCCGGCGCCGCGGTCCTGCCGCAACTACTGGAGCGTCTAGGCTGCGAGGTGGTCGCGCTGAACGACGTGCCCGACGGCCGCTTCACGCGCCCGCCCGAGCCGGTCGCCGAGAATCTCGGCGACCTCGAGGCGCTCGTGCGCGACTCGGGCGCAGACATCGGCATGGCGACCGATCCCGACGCCGACCGCCTGTCGCTCGTGAGCGACGAGGGGCGCGCGATCGGCGAGGACTACACGCTCGCGCTCGCCGCGAAGCTGGTACTCCGCCATCGAAAGGGGCCGGTCGTCACCAACCTGTCGAGCAGCCGGGTCATCGAGGACGTCGCGCTCGCCGCCGAAGTGCCCTTCGCGCGCGCGGCCGTCGGCGAGATCAACGTCGCCCGTCGCATGCAGGAACTCGACGCGTTGATCGGCGGGGAAGGGAACGGTGGCGTGATCCTCCCGGAGGTGCACCACACCCGGGACGCGGCGGTCGCGGCTGCGCTCGTGCTCCAGCTCCTGCTCGAGGACGGCCGTGCGCTGCACGACATCGTCGCCGACTCGACGCCGTACGCCATCGTGAAGGACAAGCTGCCGCGCGGCGAATCAAGGGATCTGAAGGAGGTGTACGGCCGCCTCGAAGCCGAGCTCGGCGCGTCCGACATCGATCTCCAGGACGGGCTGCGTCTCTCATGGCCCGACGAGAAGCGCTGGCTGCACTTCCGCCCCTCGGGCACCGAGCCGATCCTGCGCATCATCGCCGAAGCGCCGACCGAGGTCGAAGCGAAACGGATGGTCGCGCAGGCGCGCGAGGCCATGGGGTAGTCGGCGGTAGTCGGTAGTCGGTATTCGGTAGAGGCGGATCCGAACACCGTATACCGAATACGGAATACCGAATACCGCTTCTACAAACGGATAAGCCGGCGACCTGATCGGTCGCCGGCTTTTTTTGTCCTGCCGCGCAGCGTCACGCGGATCCGTCATCGCCCGCGCAGCGTCGCGCGGGATCCGTCATCGTCCGCGCAGCGTCACACGGGATCCGTCATCGCCCGCGCAGCGTCACACGGCGCCCTTCTTATCGTTTACAGATTACGGACTACAGCTTCAGTCCTGTTGGCGCGCATCGCGATGGACCCGGGCCGCACCCCTCACGCCCTTCGTGAACACCGCTACCATCACGCCGAAGTACGCAGCCGAGACCAGCATCAGCTCGACACCCATGAGCGCTACCCTCCGCGAAAACTCCCAGCAACTCGCGGCGGGTACCGGTCCACGACCGCGAGCGACCTCTGAAAGCATCACTGGCGGCCCGGCCGACCTGGCGACGTCGTCGTCGCTTTAGTCCCGTGGCTCTGCGCCCCCGGATTTCCCCGGGTTTGCTCTGAGCAGCGAAGCGTCGCCCGGGTGAAAGGCAAGCAGCGAACCGTCCCGGGGGGACATCAGCCGGAGGCAAGGCAAGTCTGGCATTGACAACGAGTTACGTTTGTCGCGCCTGCTCGGCCCGGCTTGCGTCGATACGCGCCGGCGCGAACTTTGTTCATGAAACCATACATCCGTTCCCGCTGCCGGAAATTACGCGGCCAACGAAAGCGAGAGCGGAAGACGGGCCGAAAGTCCAAAGCCCAACGCCGAAAGCCCAACGCCCAAAGCCCATGCGCCTGACCGGTATCCACCACCTGACCGCGGTCTCCGCGAACGTACGCGAGAACTACCGTTTCTACACGCGGGTGATGGGCATGCGGCTGGTGAAGCGCAGCGTGAATCAGGACGACGTGACGGCGTACCATCTGTTCTACGCCGATGGCGCTGGCTCGCCGGGTACGGACCTGACGTTCTTCGACTGGCCGGTGCCGCGGGAGCGTCGAGGCACGCACAGCATCGTGCGCACGAGCCTGCGCGTGCGTGATGGCGAGTCGCTGGAGTGGTGGGCGTGCCGACTGGCGGATGGCGGCGTGGAGAACGGCGGCATCGTCGAGCGGGACGGCCGCGCGACGGTCGACTTCGAGGATCCGGAAGGGCAGCGCCTGTCACTGGTGGAGGACGGCGGCGCGGGCGACGAGCCGGTCGTCTGGGAGAAGAGCGCGGTTCCGGCGGAGCACCAGCTCCGCGGACTCGGACCGATCGTGATCAGCGTGCCGGCCCTGCGCCCGACGGACGTCGTCCTCACCGAGGTCACGCACATGCGCCATGTCCGGGACTACGCGAGCCCCGACTTCGGACCCGGCGGTGTGCACGTGTTCGAGATGGGAACCGAAGGCGACGGGCTTGCCGGTCCGCATCGCGAGCTGCACGTCGCGGTGCAGCCGGACCTGCCGCCGGCCCGGCAGGGTGCCGGCGCGGTGCACCACGTCGCCTTCCGCACGCCGACGGAGACTGAATACCATGCGTGGGGCGCGCGCCTGAACGAGCTGGGCATCCCCAACAGCGGCGAGGTGGATCGCTACTGGTTCCGGAGCCTGTACTTCCGCGAGCCGAACGGCATCCTCTTCGAGATCGCGACCGACGGCCCCGGTTTCGCCGTCGACGAGGAGACCGCGACGCTCGGCGAGAAGGTCGTGCTGCCGCCGTTCCTCGAATCGCGCCGCGAGTCCATCGTCGCGAACCTGAAGCCGATCGAGTAGCGGCCAGCGCGTCAGCGCGTCGGCAGTTGGATCGCGATGCCGACACCTCCCTCCGTCGGGTACAGGGCCGCCTGGACACCGTCCAGCGGCGTGTGCTCCCAGCGCTGCCCCGGCACGATCAGACCGATGATGCCGCCCACAGCGACGCCGCTCACCCCGAGTAGGGTGCCGGCCAGGAGCGCCTTTTCCTCCGCAGTGAAGCTGAGCAAGCTTGTCGGATCGTCGCCGGACGCAAAGCCTAACACGGCGCCCCCGCCCGCGCCGGCCAGCAGGCCTTTGCCGGCCCCGCGTGCCGCTCCGGAGAGCCGGGACCGGCGCCCGAGGGAACGTTCGATGCGAAGATTCGGAGAGAGGGGAACGCCGACCGTGCCGTTGGTCGTCGTGATGCGCACCGTGTCGTCCGTGGCCTCGTAGGCAACCCCGACCAGAGTCTCGCCCTGATATCGGATGCGGAGGAGGTCGCCGGCTTGAAGCGGCGTTGCGGCCTCCTGCGCCTCCAGCGGATTTGCGGCGTCCTGCGCCCCCAGCGGCGCCGCACCGGCAAGCGCCACGAGGACCAGGGCCATTCGAGCGTGCTTTACGCGAGCGGGCATTGTCGATTCTCCTTTCGAGGGACCATCTTCCTCGAAGATGCCCCTTTGCCCGCGTGAGCCGGGGTGCGATTCCGACGTAGACGATGGCCCGCGATGTCGTAGGAGGCTGGCATGACACTGCTCGACGAGCTGCTGATGGGCTGGTGTTACACGCGCGAGGGAGTGATCGCGGAGCTCGAGAACCTGCCGCCGGATCGGCTGGAGGAGCGGCCCCTGGGCGTGAAGCGCAGTGCGCTCGACCTGGCACACCACATCGTCGAATCCGGCTGGCTGATGGCCGGTGAGCTGAGCCGGTCGGATGGTGACTTTCAGCGGAAATCGTACGACGAGCTGGTCGCGGAGCACACGCCGGATCCGGGAGCGCGGGATAGGCACGAGGCGCTGGAGCAGCTGCAACGCGCGCACGAGGCGGGCGACGCGATGCTGCGCTCGGCCGGACCCGATCTGCTACAGCGCCCCATCCGCCAGTTCAACGGCGTCCCCGCCTCCCGGCTCTCCTGGATGCACCACGGCATCGCGCACGAGGAGTATCACCGCGGCCAGCTTGCTGTCTACGCGCGCCTGCTCGGCGTCACGCCCGCGCTCACCAGGCAGATTCTGGGGGAGTAGCCTCGTTCCCGCCGGGCTCGGTCATCGACTGTTCAGCCGGAAGGCGATGCCGACGGCTCCCTCCGGCGTCGTGTACGGCGCGGCTCGGGTCAGGATCAGGGAGACGTCCTGCCATCGCTCCCCGGGAGAGACCGCTCCGATGATCCCGCCCACGACCGCCCCCCCGGCTCCCAACACGATGCCGAGCCCGACCGCCTTCTCCGCTGCGGTGAATTGAAAGAGGCCCTCGGTGTCGTCCCCGCTCGCGGCACCGACGACGGCGCCCGTGGCGGCGCCGGCCAGCAGTCCGAGGGCGGTGCCGTTCATGAAGCCAGCCAGCGGCGTGCGCGGCCCGAGTGAGCGCTGGATTTCGAGGCCGGGCGAGAGCGGTACCAGAACGATCTGGCTTTCGGTCGAGATGCGGAGCGGGTCGTCGCTGGAGACGACGGTGCCGACGATGCGCTCGCCTGCCACCCGCGTCCGCACCCGGTCGCCGACCTGTAGCTCCGAGATCGCCGCGTCCTGTGCGCCGAGCGGCGGCGCCATGCCGGCCAGCGCTACCGCGGCCACCGCGAGCGATTTGAATCGAATACGCATGATCCACCTCCGGTCAAAGGTTCTCCCCACAGAATGCAGGATGACCGTTGACGAGTGGCGCGCCCGGGCGACGTAGACCGCGCCCCGTGTCGACGTAGTCCGGCTACCTCGCGCCGGGCACCGCCCCCCGCCGTCGCGCCCCCGCGAGCCCCTCCCCGCGCAGCCCTCCCCGCGCAGCCCACCCGCGAGCCCAGCGAAGCCCACCCTCCGGCGCTCTCCTTGCACTCCAGAGAGCCCGGGCGGAACTTTCGCCCCTGACCCGAAGAGAACCACTACAGCAGGGCGCACCAAAACATGTGCGGTATTGTCGGTTACATCGGCACCGAGACGGCGACCCCGATCCTGATCAGCGGGCTCAAGCGGCTGGAGTATCGGGGCTACGACTCGGCTGGCATCACGGTCCAGGAGAACGGCCGCCTCGAGACGCGCAAGGCGCCGGGCAAGATCACCGAGCTGGAGAAGGTGATCGTGACTCAAGGCGAGCCGACCGGCCACGTCGGCATCGCGCACACGCGCTGGGCGACGCACGGCCAGCCGAACCGGATCAACGCGCACCCTCACGAGGACTGCAGCGGCACCATCTCGCTCGTGCACAACGGCATCATCGAGAACGCCGGCGTGCTGCGCAGGAAGCTGGAAGCGCTGGGCCACCAGTTCAGCACGGAGACCGACACCGAGGCGGTCGTGCACCTGATCGAGGAGGCGTACGAGGACTCGCTCGAGGAGGCGGTCCGCGCCGCGCTTCGGCAGGTGGAGGGGACGTACGGACTCGCCATCGTGAGCAGCCGCGATCCCGAAAAGATCGTGGTCGCGCGCAAGGGCAGCCCGCTGCTCATCGGTGTGGGCGGCAAGGGCGAGTTCTTCGTCGCCTCCGATGTCTCGGCCGTGCTCGCGCACACGCGCGAGGTCATCTACCTCGACGACGGCGAGATGGCGGTGCTGACGGACGACGGCTATTCGCTCAGCTCGCTGCTCGGCGGCGAGCAGCTCACGAAGGAGATCGAGCACGTGAGCTGGGATCTCGACGTGATCGAGAAGAGCGGTCACGAGCACTTCATGCTGAAGGAGATCTTCGAGCAGCCGGAGACGATCCGGAACTCGATGCGCGGCCGCATCCTGGAGGAGGAGGGCACCGCGAAGCTGGGCGGCGTCACGCTATCGCCCGAGGAGCTGAATGCCTTCGACAACATCGTCATCACCGCGTGCGGCACGTCGTGGCACTCGGCGCTGATCGGCGAATACATGCTCGAGGACATGGTTCGGATTCCGGTCGAGGTCGAGTACGCCTCGGAGTTCCGCTACCGCAATCCGATCGTCGACGACAAGACGCTGCTGATCGCGATCAGCCAGTCGGGCGAGACCGCGGACACGCTGGCGGCGATGCGCGAAGGCCGCCGCCGTGGCGCGACCGTCATGGGCATCGTCAACGTCGTCGGCTCCACGATCGCCCGCGAATCGGACTTCGGCATCTACCTGCACGCGGGGCCCGAGATCGGCGTCGCGTCAACCAAGGCGTTCACCAGTCAGCTCGTCGCGCTCACCCTCTTCACCGTGCTGATGGGCCGGCTGCGCAACATGTCGATCCTCCAGGGGCGCGAGCTGCTGGCGTCGCTGGCGCGGCTGCCCGACCAGGTCGAGCAGGTGCTCGAGCTGAACGACGCGATCCGCGAGCTCGCGCGCACGTACAAGGAGGCGAGCAACTTCCTGTACCTCGGTCGCGGGCCGAACTTCCCGTCCGCGCTCGAGGGCGCGCTCAAGCTCAAGGAGATCAGCTACATCCATGCGGAGGGCTATCCTGCCGCGGAGATGAAGCACGGCCCGATCGCGCTCATCGATCGCAACATGCCGGTCGTCGTGATCGCGCCGCATGACAGCGTTTACAGCAAGGTCGTGTCGAACGTCGAGGAGGTGAAGGCGCGCGGCGGCCGCATCATCGCCGTGGTGACGGAGGACGATCGCGAGCTGATCGGCATGGTGGATCACGCGATCCCGATCCCGCACACGCACGACATGCTGACGCCGATCCTGGCCGCGGTGCCGCTCCAGCTTCTCGCCTACCACATCGCGGTGATGCGCGGCTGCAACGTCGACCAGCCGCGCAACCTCGCCAAGTCCGTGACGGTCGAGTAGCGGGCGGAAGTGCGGGTCGTGCTCCAGCGGGTGTCGCGTGCGGAGGTGCGGGTCGACGGCGAATCCGTCGGTCGCATCGCGCGCGGCTACCTGCTGCTCGCCGGCTTCGACGCGAACGACGACGACGACGCGCTGCGCTGGATGGCCGCGAAGCTCGTCGGCCTGCGCCTCTTTCCCGACGACGACGACAGGATGAATCGCTCGCTCGACGAGCTGGAGCCGCCGGGCGCCATGCTGGTCGTCAGCCAGTTCACGCTCTACGGGGACGCGACGAAGGGGCGCCGGCCGAGCTTCGTCGGCGCTGCGCCACCCGCGCAGGCCGAAGCCCTCTACGAGCGCTTCGTCGAAGCGCTGCGCGCCGTCGCACCGGGTGCCGTCGAGACCGGCCGCTTCGGCGCGACGATGGACGTGGAGCTCGTGAACGATGGGCCGGTCACGCTGATTCTCGAGCGATGAGTACGGCAGGCGTCAGGCCTCGGGCGTCAGGGGTCAGAGACGGTGGTACCGCGCCTCGTCTGATACTCGCTTCGTCTTCCCCTCGTCGACGTGAGCTGATCGAGCGGCTGGGGCTCGCATTCGACGTCGTGCCGGCGGACGTGGACGAGAGCCCGATGCCGGGCGAGGCGCCCGGCGCGATGGCGTTGCGGCTGGCGGAGGCGAAAGCCCTCGCGGTCGCGCATGTTCGACCGGACGCCCTGGTCATCGGCAGCGACACCATCGTCGTCGTCGACGGCGCGGTGCTCGGCAAGCCGGAGGACGAGGAAGAGGCGGTTCGCATGCTCCTGCGACTCGAGGGCCGGGGGCATCGCGTCGAGACCGGGATCGCCGTGGTCGCGCCGCCGTCGGCCGGGGGCAAGGTCGCGCGCGTCGCGTCGTCCACCGTCGGCGTCGACGTCCGCTTCCGCTCGTTCGACGAGGAATTCGCGCGCGTATACGTTCGGACCGGAGAGCCGCTCGACAAGGCGGGCGCCTACGGCATCCAGGGGTACGGCTCGGCGCTGGTCGAGCGCATCGACGGGGATTATTTCGCCGTGATGGGGCTGCCCGTGACGCGCATGCTGAGGCACATCGAGGAGCTCGGCTGGGGTTACCGGTTCGCGGACGGCCTGAAGGCGCTAGGCGCTAGGCACTAGGCACTAGCACTACGAACCCAGGCCCATGCTGATCGTCTCGATGCGCAGTCCGGATCTCGAACAATTGATCCTAGAGCCTAGAGCCTAGAGCCTAGAGCCCAATGCCTTCTGTCCTCACCATCGACCAGGGCACCACCGGATCGACCGCGCTGGTTCTCAGCGACGACGGCCGCATCCTCGGCCGGGCGTATTCGGAGTTTACGCAGCACTACCCGCGGCCCGGCTGGGTGGAGCATGACGCGGCGGAGATCTGGGACGTCACGCGCGCGGTGGCGGCCGAAGCGCTGGTGGCCGCGGGTGATGCGGACGTGCGCGCGCTCGGCATCACGAACCAGCGCGAGACGATCGTCGTGTGGGATCGGCAGACGGGCGAGCCGGTGCACCGCGCCATCGTGTGGCAGGATCGGCGCACCGCGGCGATGTGCCGTCGCCTGATCGACGATGGTCACGAGGCGGACATCCGCCGCCGCACCGGCCTGGTCATCGATCCGTATTTCTCGGGCACCAAGCTCACGTGGCTGCTCGAGTCCGACCCGGCGCTGAGGAGCCGGGCCGAGGCGGGGGAGCTGGCCGCGGGCACGATCGACTCGTGGCTGGTTCATCGGCTCTCGGGCGGGTGGGCGCACGTCACGGATCCGACCAACGCGAGCCGCACGCTGCTCTACGACATCGACGCGCAGGCGTGGGACGACGACCTGCTGTCGCTCTTCGGAGTGCCCCGCGCGATGCTTCCCGAGGTGCGCCCGTCGAGCGGCGAATTCGCCGTCTGTGAAGGCGGGGCGCTCGGCGTGGAGCTGCCGATCCTGGGCATCGCGGGCGACCAGCAGTCCGCGCTCTTCGGGCAGGGCTGCTGGCACCCGGGCCTCGCCAAGCAGACGTTCGGCACGGGCGCATTCCTGCTCCTGAACACGGGGAGCGAGCGCGTCGAGTCGAAGCGCGGCCTGCTCACGACCGTCGCCTGCGGTCCCCGGGGCGAGGCGGCGTACGCGCTGGAGGGCTCCGTCTTCATCGCGGGCGCGGCCGTGCAGTGGCTGCGCGACGAGCTGAAGCTGATCACCAGCGCGGCCGAGACGCAGGAGCTGGCGCGCTCACTTTCGTCGAACGAGGGCGTCTATCTCGTGCCGGCGTTCGTCGGACTGGGCGCGCCGCACTGGAACGCGGAAGCGCGCGGCGCCATCCTCGGGCTGACGCGCGGGGCGGGTCGCGCGCATTTCGCGCGCGCGGCGCTCGAGGCGATGGCGTATGCTACGTCCGAGGTGCTGGATGCAATGGTCGCCGATTCCGGGATCGACGCGCGGGAGCTGCGCGTCGACGGCGGCGCGGCGATGAACGACTGGATGCTCGAGTTCCTCGCCGGCATCGTCGATTGCACCGTGCGACGACCGGCGCTGGTTGAGACGACGGCGCTCGGCGCCGCGGGACTGGCCGGACTCGCCGCCGGTGTCTGGCGCGACGCCGACCACTTCCTGGAGTCGCGCGCGGAGCCCACGATTTTTCAGTCGACGATGAGCGTCGACGAGAGGCGGAGCCTGATGGACGGATGGCGCAGGGCAGTGCGGGCGGTGCAGTCGTTCGCGGGCGCGGAGGCGACCTCGTGAGTCGCATGCGCGAGCGGCACGAGGTCGGGCCGGTGCCGGGCGAGACGCCACTGCGCATCGCGGTGAGCGGCAGCGGCATTTGCGATACCGCGATCGCCACCGAGGCGGAGGCCGTCGGACGCGCCATCGCGGAAGCGGGCGCCATCCTGATCACCGGTGGGCGGACCGGCGTGATGGAAGCGGCGTGTCGCGGCGCGAGTCGCGCCGGCGGCATCTCGGTCGGCTTCCTGCCCGGCGGTGAGGGGGAAGAGGCGAATCCGTGGGTGACCGTTCCGATTCCGACGGGCATGGGGCAGGGACGCAATTTCCTGGTCGCGCGCGCCGCGGACGCGCTCATCGCCGTGAGCGGCGAATGGGGCACGCTGTCCGAGGTGGCGCTCGCCCGGAAGCTGGAGATTCCCGTCGTCCTGCTGCGGCCGACGCTCACCGCCAGCCTCGGACTGCCGATCGCGGAAACGGCGCAGGAGGCCGTGCAGATGGCGCTCCGCCTCGGCCGCTCCCGGCGCGCGCCGGGCGTGGCGCAATGAGGCCGGCGGTGCGTGCCCTGACCCGCGCCGCGATCCTCACGGTCGGCCTCGCGTCAGCCGCGGTGCCCGTCACCGCGCAGCGGATCGCGGTCACGCCCCACCCGCCCGATGCGTGGTGGGGCGAGGACAAGGTCCAGCACTTTGCCGCCTCGGCGGCCGTCACGCTGATGGCGTACGGCGGCGCACGCATGCCGCTCGAGCCGGACGCGGCCATCGGTGTCGCCATCGGCAGCGCCGCCCTCGCAGGTCTGTGGAAGGAAGTGCGCGACCTGCGGAGCGGCGGCCCGTTCAGCTTCCGTGACCTCGTCTGGGACGCGCTCGGCATCACCGCCGGCTACTTCTGGGTGCGGGAGATCGAGTAGTGGACGTCGTACAGGTCCTGCTGGTGACGGCGGTCGCTCTGGCCGTCGTCGCTTTCGTCGTCTGGCCGATGCTCGAGCGGAAGCGCACGCCGGGCGCGGCCGTCGACATCGATCGCATCGAGCGGCGCATCCTCGAGTACCGTGAGGCGCTTCGCCGCGCTACCGTCTGCGAGCGCTGCCTGTACGCGAACCCGAACGCGAGTCGCTTCTGCGCCCAGTGCGGCGCGCGCCTCGCCGTCGTCGACACGCGCACGCGCACGCGTGCGTCCGGTACCGATCCCTCGTGACGATGACGGCCTCGCGCATCGTCGATCTCCGCAGCGATACCGTCACGCGGCCCACGCCGGCGATGCGCCGCGCCATCGCGGAGGCCGAGGTCGGTGACGACGTCCTCGGTGACGATCCGACGGTGCAGCGCCTCGAGCGCGCCATCGCCGATCGACTCGGCAAGGAGGCGGCGCTCTTCTTTCCGAGCGGCATCATGGCCAACCAGACCGCGGTGCAGGTGCTGGCCGAGCCCGGCGGGGAAGTGGTCATCGAGGCGGAGGGGCACATCCTGAACTACGAGGCCGGTGCCGCGGCGCGCTGGGCCGGCGTGCAGATGCGGCCCGTCGCCGCGCCCGACAACCTCATGACCGCGGAGCTCGTGCGCGCCGCCGCGCGGCCGCCGGGCCGCTACTCCGTGAAGACCACGCTCGTCTGTCTCGAGAACACGCACAACGCCGGCGGCGGGCGCGTGCTCGCCCTCGACGCGATGCGCGCGATCCGCGCGACGTGCGCCGAGCTGGGGTTGCCGATCCACCTCGACGGCGCGCGACTCTGGAACGCTTCGGTCGCCTCGGGCGTCCCCGAACGCGACTACGCCGCACTCGCCGATACCGTCATGGTCACGCTCTCCAAGGGACTCGGCTGCCCCATCGGCTCGATGCTCGCCGGAACGGCCGAGACGATGGACCGCGCGTGGCACATCCGCCGGCGCCTCGGCGGAGGCATGCGCCAGGCCGGCATCCTTGCCGCCGCCGGGCTCCACGCGCTGGAGCATCATCGCGACCGCCTCGCCGACGATCACGCGAACGCCCGCCTGCTCGCCTCGCTCGCCGCCCGGATCGACGGCGTCCGCGTCGTCGAGCCGCAGACCAACATCGTCATGATCGACCTGCCCGCGACGGGTCCCGACGCGGCCGCGGCGGCGAGCGGACTCGCGGATCAGGGCGTCCTGGTCTCGGAGTTCGGCCCCCGCCGCCTGCGCGCCGTCACCCATCTCGACGTCGACGAGGACGGGGTGCGCGCCGCCGCGGCCGCGCTCGCGCGCGTGTTCGAGTAGGCTTCAGAATGAACTTCTCCACGCGGCCTGGCCGGCGCGGTCAGTCGTTCCGGCGACCTCAGCCTCGACGCGGACGCACGATGACTTCGTGGCGCGCGCCGTCGTCCATGAGCGGAATCCACGCACCGTCGAGTGGCCGCCCGTCCAGCGTCACCTCGGCGCCGCTCCGGGCCGCCCGCGCCGGCTCATTCACCACGATGGAGTAGACGGCGCCGCCGAACCGGTACTCGATCGAATACTCCGGCCAGCTTGCCGGCACGCGCGGCTCGATGCGCAGTGCAGCTCCGCGTTTCGTGAAGCCCAGGATCGCCTCCAGTCCCACCCGATACATCCAGCTCGCGGAGCCCGTGTACCACGTCCAGCCGCCACGGCCGAGCTGGCCCTCGGCCGTATAGACGTCGGCGGCGACCACGTACGGCTCGACCTTGTAGGTCTCCACCGCCTCGGGGGTGCACGCGTGCGTGAGCGGGTTGATCATCTGGAACAGCTCGAAGGCGCGCTCGCCGTCGCCGCCCAGCGCCGTCGCGAGCACGGCCCAGAGCGCGGCGTGCGTATACTGCGCACCGTTCTCGCGCACCCCCGGCAGGTAGCCCTTGATGTAGCCGGGGTCGACGGGCGAGTCGTCGAACGGTGGTGTGAGCAGTGGCAGCAGCCGCGCGTCCTCGCGCACCAGGTGCTCCTCGAGTGAGCGCATCGCGCGCATTCGGCGCGCGGGATCGCCCGCGCCCGAGATGACGCTCCAGCTCTGCGCGATCGAATCGATGCGGCACTCCTCGTTCTGCGCCGAGCCGAGCGGTGTGCCGTCATCGAAGTAGGCGCGCCGGTACCACTCGCCGTCCCAGCCGTGGTCTTCGACCGCGCGCGCGTAGTCGTCAGCCCGCGCGCGCAGCTCGCCCGCCGTCTGCTCGTCGCCGCGCACCTGCACGTGCTCGGCGAATGCGCGCAGCGTCGTGATCAGGAACCAGGCGAGCCAGACGCTTTCTCCGCGCCCCTCCGCGCCGACCAGGTTCATGCCGTCGTTCCAGTCGCCGGTACCGATCAGCGGCAGGCCGTGCGCGCCTGCGGTGCATGCGCGTCGCAGCGCGCGCAGGCAATGCTCATGGAGCGGCGCCTCTTCTGCGGCGACGCCGGGCAGGTCGTAGACCTCGTGCTCGTGCGGCTCGAGCGGACGCATGCGCAGGAAGGGCACCGTTTCGTCGAGGACGGAGGCATCCCCCGTGACGCGTACGTAGTGGTCGGTCACGTACGCGAGCCAGACGAGATCGTCCGAGAACCGGGTGCGCACGCCGCGGCCGCTGTGCGGGTGCCACCAGTGCTGCACGTCGCCTTCGACGAACTGCCGCGATGCGGCGCGCAGGATGTGCGCGCGCGCGAGTGCGGGCTCCGCGTACACGAACGCCATCACGTCCTGGAGCTGATCGCGGAAGCCGTACGCGCCGCTGCTCTGATAGAGCGCCGAGCGCGCCCACATGCGGCAGGCAAGCGCCTGGTAGAGCGTCCAGCGGTTGAGCAGCGCATCGAACGAGGGCTCGGGCGTGCGCACCGAGACGACGGTGAGTCGATCGAACCAGGCCGCGACGCTGCGCTCGAGCCCGGCGCGAGCGGCGTCCGGCGCGCGGTACCGGGCGATCAGCCTGTGCGCATCGCTTTCGCCGTCACTCGCGCCGAGCAGCATCGCGATCTCGCGCGTCTCGCCCGGCGCCAGGTCGACGACGCACTGGAGCGCGGCGCACGGATCCAGGCCAGCGCCCGTGCGGCGCGCGAGTCGCGACACGTACAGTCCCGCGGGATCCGCCATGCTGCCGTTGCGGCCGAGAAACTCGCGGCGGTCGGCCGTGTGGCCGGTGGCCGGCTCGCTCAGTGCGCAGAACGCGACGCAGCCGGCGAACTCCTCAGCGAAAGTATTCCGGGCCAGGATCGCCGAGAGCTCGTCGGAGAAGCGAGTCAGCACCTGATGCTGCGTGTGCTCGCGCATGACGCCGAGCGTCCACTCGACGTAGGCAGTGAGGGCGATGCGGCGCGGCCGCGCCTCCCGATTCGTCAGGCGAAGCAGCGAGATCTTGACCGGGTCGTGCTCCGCCATGCCGAGCGTCAGCGTGCTCTCGATGCCGGCGTACCTGTGGTCGAAGGACGAGCTGCCTGCGCCGTGACGCACGGTATAGGCGCCTGCCAACTGCGCGTCGGTCGATTCTCCGGCGCGCGCGCTCCGCAGCGGCGCCGGGGTCGGACACCAGAAGTCGCCCGTCTCCTCGTCCCGTAGGTAGATCGCCTCGCCCGGCGGATCCGCGACCGGGTCGTTGTGCCAGGGCGTCAGTCGGTAGAAGTAGCTGCTCCCGGCCCACGTGAAGCCGGTGCCGCGCTCGCTGACGAGGAAGCCGCCGTTCTCGTTCGCGATCACGTTCGCCCACGGCGCGGGTGGCAGCGCGTCCTCGCGCACGCGCACGTGGTAATCGCCGTTCGGCGCGAGTCCGCCGTAGCCGTTGTCGAAGAGCAGCGGCATCGCCTCGTCCTCGGCTGGCCCGACGGCCGGCCCTGGCGAGGCGGGCGACGGCGCGCCGCTGACGGACGCCACGGCGGCGGTCGGCGCCGCGGCCACACGCAGCGGCGCGGGTGGGTACGCCGGCGCTTCATGGCCGGCGTCCGCATCGGTCGGCGGGGTCGCGAGCAGGGAGGCCAGCTCCCGACCGTCGCAGCGGACGAGCAGGCGCGCGGTCGCGCGCAGCATGAGCAGCTCGTCGCCTCGCAGCAGGTCGCGCCGTCGTATGAAGACACCGCCGGGTTGATCCACGGCCAGATCGCTCGAGGCGTACATCGCCTCCAGGATCCCGTCGTGCACCTCCTGCAGGTACGTCGCCGGCTGTTCGTTGATGACGACCAGGTCGACGGTCATGCCGCGTCGTCGCCAATACCGATGCGCGGCGAACAGCTCGCGCAGCGTCGGCATGCCGGCCGGGCGATCGATCGAGGCCAGCACGATCGGCCAGTCGCCGGAAATGCCCTGCGACCAGAGCAGCGGCTGCGAGCCCAGGTTGCCCATCCGCTCCTGCTGCGGCGCACGCAGCCGCACCGAAGCGTAGAACAGATGGCCCGCCAGCTCCTGATAGAGGGCGGCATCGGCCGGGCTCACGTTGAGCTCGCGCAGCTCGATCTGCTCGGACGCCCACGCGAGCTCGAGCGCGCGCTGCGCCGAATGGGGCTCGTGGTAGCGATCGGCCAGCTCGAACGCGCGTACGCGGGTGGTCGCGACCAGCGTCGTGAACGCGACCGATGCCGTCTGCCGCGCCTCGAGACGCACGCGCGTGCGCAGCGCGAAGATCGGATCGAGCACGGCGCCAGTCGTGCCCGACAGCGGCCCATCCGCTTCCAGGGCGATCGGCGCGCGCGTCGAGCGGCCACGGCCGATGAAACGCGCGCGGTTGGTCTCGCAGGTCACCCCTCCCACCCGGTCGCGTCCGCTGTCCACGACGTGGACGCACCACAGACTCCGCTCCTTCGCGGAGCGCGGCCGGCGCGTGGCCGTGAGCGCCGTACACCACTCGTGCCACTCGGTCTCGACGAAGAGGTTCGCGAAGGCGGGATGCGCGCGCTCCGAGTCGGGCGGGGCGAGCACGATCTCGCCGTAGCTCGTCAGCTCGACCTCGCATGCTTCATTGCCGTTGTTCACGAGCGTGACCCGCCGCACCTCGGCCGAGTCCTCGGGCACGATCGCGATCTCGGTGCGCGTCTCGATCGGCCCGTCCGTCCGGTGGAAGGCGACGCGGTCCGTCGCGAGTATTGCGCGATACGAGTCCGCAGGTGCGCACACCGGCTGATGCGCGGCGGACCATACCCGCCCGCGCGTGACGTCCTTCACGTAGCAGAACTGGCCGGTCGCGTCGCGCGTCGCGTCGGCACGCCAGCGCGTGACGGCGAGATCCTCGTAGCGGCTGTACCCGCCGCCGGCGTGGCTGAGCATGATCGTGTAGGGCAGACGGCCGAGCAGCGCGACCCGCGGCTGCGGCGTGTCGACTTCGCTGTACTCGCGGACCGCCGGGCGCTCCATCTCCGGCGAGGGCAGCGCTTCATCGGCACGCGCGACCTGGGTTTCCTGAAGCACGAGCCGGCGGGGAATGCGCTCGTGCAGCAGGAGCTCGGCCGAGCGCACGACCGGATCGGCGTGGAAGCGGACCTGCCAGATGTCGCGCTCCAGCGCATTGGTCAGCGCGACCAGGCTCATGCCGATGTGGTGCGCCATGTAGGCGCCGACGATCGCGTATCGCTGCTCGGGGTCGGGCCGGGTGTAGTCGAGTGCCTCGCGGAAGCCGTATTCGCCGAGCGCGCCCCTCCGCTCGAGGGCGGCGAGATTCGCGAGCGCGACCTGCGCGTCCACGGCCATGGCGAGCGCGGAGGCGTACGGCGCGATCACGAGGTCGCGGCCGAGGCCTCGCTTGAGCGCGAGGTCCGGCACGCCGAACGCGCGATACTGATACGTCAGATGCCGGTCGCGCAGATTGAACGCACTCTCGCTCACGCCCCACGGCACGCCCCGCTCCCTGCCATACGCGACGTGACGGCGAACGGCCCCGTTGCAGGCCTGAGCCAGCAGCGTGAAGGGGATGGCGCGCATGACGAGCGACGGCATCAGGTACTCGAAGACGCTGCCGCTCCAAGAGATCAGCGCCGTCGCGTCGGCTGCGCGCGTCAGCGTGCGGCCCAGCCGGAACCAGTGGTCGTACGGCACGTCCTTTTTCGCGATCGCGATGAAGCTCGCCAGTCGCGACTCGGATGCGAGCAGGTCGTAGTAGGATGGATCGAGCGAATGCGTCTCGTGCGAGAAGCCGATCGAAAACAGCTCGCGTGTCTCGTCGAACAGGAATCCGAAGTCCATGTCCGCGACAAACGCCTGGGTCCGCTCGGCGAGCGCGCGCAGGCGCGGCCCGAGCGGCGCATCATCGCCATGCGACTCGACGCGCGCGTCTTCGGCCAGGGCGAGGCACGCCTGCCGCAGCGCCACCAGGTGGCCGGCGAGGTTGCCGCTGTCGACCGTCGACGTGTACGCCGGCACGAGCACACGCAGCGTCGACAGGTCGTACCAGTTGTAGAAGTGTCCGCGGAAGCGCTCCATCCGATCGAGCGAGCGGAAGGCGAGCTCGAGCCGCCGCGTCATCTCTTCGGCGTCGATGAAGCCGAGATCGAAAGCGCTGACAGTGCTGAGCAGCTGGAGCCCGATGTTGGTCGGCGACGTGCGCAGCGCCACCACCGCCGAGGGGTCCTCCTGGAAGTTGTCCGGCACCAGCCAGTTGGTTTCCTCGACCACGAAGCGCTCGAAGAAGCGCCAGTGCAGGAGCGCGTAGCGTCGCGCTTCCTCGTGCCGATCCGGCGGCAGACGTCGCTCCCGCTGCACGGCCGGCGCGGCCAGCGCGTTCGCGATCGCCGGCGACGCGGTCCAGAGCGCGGCGAGGGGCAGCATCGCGACCAGGAGCACGGCCGGACTTTCGCCGCTGCGCCCGCCCAGCAGCGTGGCCGCGATGACCGCCCAGACGAGCGCGAGAGCGGGCCACATCGAGCGCCACAAGTGGCGCCCCGAGCGCGAAACGCTCTGCTCCACAACGGACGCCGTCTGCCACTCGAGGAGCAGCCGGTGCGTCACGAACAGCCGCCGGAGGGTGCGCACGATCGCGTCGGCCGAGATCCAGGCCTGGTGAGGCAGGAACGTGATGGCCAGCCCGACCTGCTGCGCGCTCGTCAGCGCGTCGCGCCACACGGCCGAGTAATAGGCGCGCCACGATTTGTCTAGCGGCGGCCGGATCAGCGCAAGCAGCAGAGAGATGATCCAGGGCGCGGCGACCGCGAGCAGGCCGAGTATCGTCCAGCGCAGGGGCGAGCCCGGCAGGATCGTCCAGCCCGCGACCAGGAACAGCAGCTGCGCGATCTCGACCGTGCTGCGCCGCAGGTTGTCGAGGATCTTCCAGCGGGACAGCAGCGAGAGACGATTCGGCTCCGGACCGTCGGGACCCGGCACTCGCCGCCTCAGCCAGGGCAGCAGCTGCCAGTCGCCCCGGATCCAGCGATGCTTGCGGCGAGTGAACGTCAGGTAGCGCGATGGATAGTCGTCGTAGACGGCGATCTCGGTGGCGAGCCCCGCCCGCGCGTAGCTGCCCTCGATCAGATCGTGCGAGAGCAGCGAGTTCTCCGGAAAACGCCCGTGCGTCGCCTGCTCGAAGACGTCGACGTCGTAAATGCCCTTGCCGGTATAGCTGCCTTCGCCGAACAGGTCCTGATAGACGTCGGAGATCGCCGTCGTGTACGGATCGACGCCCGGGTGGCCGGAATGGATCGCGGCGAAGTGAGACCGATGCGCGCTCGGCAGTGACACGCCGACGCGCGGCTGGAGGATGCCGTAGCCGCGCACGACACGGCCGCGCCGGGCGTCGTAGACCGCGCGGTTGAGCGGATGCGCGAGCGCGCCGATCAGGAGCGGCGCCGCTCCCGGCGGCAGCACCGTGTCGGCGTCGAGCGTGATGACGTAGCACACGTCGCGCAGTCGCTCGACGTCTCCAGCCACGGCCTTGAAGGCGTCCGGCGCGGCGCCACGCAGGAAGCGGTTGAACTCCGCGAGCTTCCCGCGCTTGCGCTCCCATCCCATCCACACGCCCTGCTGCGCGTTCCAGCGACGCGGGCGATGCAGCAGGTAGAACGCGTCCTCGCCGCCCGCGGCATGGCGTGCGTTCAGCTCGCGCACGCCCGCGACCGCCGCCGTCACGATCGCGTCGTCGCCCGGCTGCGTCTCCGTCGGCGCATCCACGAAGTCGCTCAGGATCGCGAAGTGCAGGTTTGCTTCGCGGTTCGCCAGAAACTGCACCTCGACCCTGTCGAGCGCCTCCTCTACATCGGCAACGCTGCCGAACAGCGTGGGCGTCACCACCGCGGTGCGCAGCTCGGCAGGGATGCCCCCGTTCTCCACCAGGTCGAGCTTCGACAGAACGCGCGGCGGCAGGAACGCCGTGACGAGCTGATTCACCGCGCTCAGCCCGATGTCGATTGCGGGCAGCAGAGCCAGCAGGAGGACGGCAAGCGGGGACGTCCGACCCTCCGGTCCGGCGAGCCAGACGACGATCATGAGCGAGAGCGCGGCCCCGCCCAGGATTCCGCCGCCGAAAACCGCTTCCGGGTGACGCAGCACCAGGCGGTGCAGGGCTTCGGACAGCCGCGGCCGATAGCCGGTAACGCGCTCGAACTCGGCGATCCCTTCGTCCACCAGCCAGTAGCCGACGTGCGTGCGCGCGGCTCCGTCCCCGCTGCGTGCGAGGTCGATGGCGGCTCCCGCGACCCGTCCTTCCGGGACACCCGTCCGCTTCGAGATCCGCTCGACCACGTGCCGGTAGTGGTCGCGCGTCGCGAACGTCATGCGCCCGTAGACGCGCGCCGGATCGCGTTGCAGCACGGCCTCCAGCAGGCTCTGGCCTTCGACGAAATCCTTCCAGTTCATGTGGCCGACCGCGCGCAGGCTCGTGATGCTGTTCGCCATCATCAGCTGCGTCAGCGCCACGTACTGTGTCGCCCGCGCCTCGGCCGTCTCGACGCTCATCCTGCCGCGCTCGACGATCCATTCCTCCAGCCGCACGAGCGGCGGGAAGAATCCCTTCGTCTGGTGGATCTGATGGAGGAAGCGCGAGATGAAGACCGGGGTGAGCGGCGGCGGCGTCCGCCGGAACGCGTCGATCGCGGCCTCGAGCGCCGGCACGCCCTGCTCGCTCGCGCGCTCGATCTCCGCCGCCCACCGGTCCGCCTCCTCGATCGACCCCAGCCGCTGCATCGACCGCAGCGCCATGCGCCGCACGTTCTCGATCAGCCCGAGACGCAGCATCGTCGGCACCGCCCACAGCTCGCCGATCAGCAGCGGCGCCTCCGACTGGAACGCACGCACGAAGAGGCCGACGTTCTCCAGATCGAGACGTCCCTCCGTGTGCGAGATCAGCGCGATCGCCAGCTCGTACATGCGCGGATAGCCGGCCAGGCGTCCGCTCGCCAGCTCCGGCAGCTCCCGGTAGTAGCCTCCCGGCAGGCTCTCGTGCACCTCCCGGATGTGCTCCTGCACCACGTGGTAGTTGTCCAGCAGCCACTCGCCGCCCGGACCCACCTCGTGCCCTTCGGCCGCCGCAGCTGCCAGACGCGCATGCGCCTCCGCCAGGATGCCGCGCGTCTCCTTCAGACGATGGAGCAGCGGCGTGCCGCGCCGACGCGGCCGGCGCACGACCAGTTGCTGCGACGCCGCGATCGTGCGCGCGCGCTCTGCGAGCTGGTCCGCCCCGAGCAGCTCCCCCCGGATCGGACCGGCAACCGGCGCCTGCCTCCGGGAGAGGCCCCGCAGCAGGCGGGAGATGGTGCCGCGCCGAATGGGCGCGGGCCGGACTGCATCCAAGGCGGTCCTTCCGTTCGAATGTCGATAGTCGCGCGCTCGCGGAGCCGCTGCGCGAGCGGCTTCGACCTGCAACTTCCTGTCGCTGCGCTCCGGCCGACAGGGACTGTCAGTCCCGGTGCCTAGATTCTTCTTGCGCTTCGGCAATCCTTCGGGTAGTTTCGGTATTCATTCGGGTATGGCGGCTTGTGCGCGCATCAAGTCGTCCGAAACAGCGCTCCTGCGGAAGGGACCAGGCCATGATCTTCCCCAGTGAACAGCAGGCGGGTAATATCCCGGGACGGTCGGCGAAAGCCGGTTCGTCCCTCCGGACGGACTCTCTCAGGGAAAGAATGGACATGGGCATCGCCATGCCGACTCGCGAGATCAGCGAAGACAAGAAGAAGGCGCTCACCGTGGCGATCACGCAGATCGAGCGTGCGCACGGGAAGGGGTCCATCATGCGGATGGGCACCGACGGCGCCCGGGTGCAGATCGAGGCGATCCCGACGGGAGCGCTGAACCTGGATGCGGCGATCGGCATCGGCGGGATTCCGCGAGGCCGGATCACGGAGATCTACGGACCGGAGTCGAGCGGCAAGACGACGCTCTGTCTGCATATCATCGGGAACGCGCAGGCGCGCGGCGGTGTGGCGGCCTTCATCGATGCGGAGCACGCGCTGGACATCGAGTACGCGCGCAAACTGGGCGTGGACGTGGACAACCTGCTGGTGAGTCAGCCGGACACGGGGGAGCAGGCGCTCGAGATCGCGGAAGTGCTGATCCGGAGCAATGCGATCGACGTGGTCGTGATCGACTCGGTGGCGGCGCTGGTGCCGCGCGCGGAGATCGAGGGCGAGATGGGGGAGTCGCATATGGGTCTCCAGGCGAGGCTCATGAGCCAGGCGCTGCGGAAGCTCACGGGCGCGGTGAACCGCTCGCACACGTCGGTGGTGTTCACGAACCAGATCCGCGAGAAGATCGGCGTGATGTTCGGCAATCCGGAGACGACGACGGGCGGCCGGGCGCTCAAGTTCTACGCGAGCGTGCGCATGGACATCCGTCGCATCGGCGCGATCAAGGACGGCCAGGAGCTGGTGGGCAGCCGCACGCGCGTGAAGGTGGTGAAGAACAAGTGTGCGCCGCCGTTCCGGCAGGCGGAATTCGACATCATGTACGACGAGGGCATCAGCCGGACCGGTCTGCTGGTGGACATCGGCGCCGAGATCGACGTCGTGCAGAAGTCGGGTGCCTGGTTCTCCTACGGTGACGTACGTCTCGGCCAGGGTCGCGAGAACTCGAAGGCCTTCCTGAAGGAAAACGTCGACCTGTCGAACGAGATCGAGAAGAAGGTGCGCGAGGGCCTCGGCCTCGGCCTGGGCCGCAATGGCGCGAGCGCGGCAGTGGAGGAGGACGGCGGCATCCCGAGCGACGACTAGCGTCCCGCTAACGGCCGATCCGGCCGGTCCGGCGTTCAGGAGCCGCCACACGAGGCCCCGGGATTCTCCCGGGGCCTTTTGTCTGGAGGTCATTGTCCCATATTCTCCGCGGTCTGGGCGTCCGGAAGGTCGCCGCGAGCAGTCCCCGTAACGCCGATCCAGTACCGAATTCGATGCAGTCCGCAGAGATACGCCGTCGTTTCCTCGAGTATTTCGAGCGGCACGGGCATACCATCGTCCCGAGCTCCGGGCTGGTGCCCGCCGACGATCCGACGCTGCTGTTCACGAACGCGGGCATGGTGCAGTTCAAGCGCGTGTTCCTGGGCCAGGAGTCGCCGGGCTACGTGCGCGCGACGACGTCGCAGAAGTGCCTGCGCGTCTCCGGCAAGCACAACGACCTCGAGGAAGTGGGCGTCACGGCGCGCCATCACACGTTCTTCGAGATGCTGGGCAACTTCTCGTTCGGCGACTACTTCAAGCGGGACGCGATCCGCTTCGCCTGGGAGCTGCTCACGGAGGAGTACGGCATCCCGCGGGAGCGGCTGTGGGCGACGGTGCACTACACGGACGACGAGGCGTTCGAGCTGTGGCAGGAGGTCGCGGGATTGTCCGAGTCGCGCATCTTCCGGCTCGGTGACAAGGACAACTTCTGGCAGATGGGTGATACCGGCCCGTGCGGCCCGTGCTCGGAGCTGCACTACGACCTCCGGCCGGAGGGCGCGCGCGGCACGGAGGTGACGCAGGACGAGTTCATCGAGCTTGGCAAGCGGGGGGACTTCCTCGAGCTCTGGAACCTCGTCTTCATGCAGTTCGAGCGCCGGGAGACCGGCGAGCTCGACCCGCTGCCGAAACCGTCGATCGACACGGGTGCCGGTCTCGAGCGCATCACCAGCGCGCTCCAGGACGTCGACTCGAACTACAAGACGGACCTGTTCCTGCCGCTGATCGAGCGTGCGGTCGAGCGCGTCGGCGTGCCGTACGAATACGCGTCGGCCGCGGGCGTGTCCTACCGCGTGCTTGCGGATCACGCGCGTGCGACGGCCTTCCTGATCGCCGATGGCGTCTTTCCGACCAACGAGGGACGCGGCTACGTGCTGCGCCGCGTGATGCGGCGGGCCGTCCGGCACGCCTGGCTGCTGGGACGACGCGAGCCCACACTGGTCGACGTCGTCGAGGCGGTCATCGACACGATGGGTGACAGCTACCCCCAGCTCCGCGATCGCCGCGACCACATCCTGCGCGCCACGCGCGACGAGGAAGCGCGCTTCTTCGCCACGATCGAGGAAGGCATGAGTCGCATCGCGCTGATCACGCCCGCGAGCGAGGCCGCGGCGGTCGGAACGGAGGCGGAACGCCCGCGGGTGAGCGGCGAGGACGTTTTCCGTCTGTATGACACACACGGCTTCCCGCTCGACCTGACGGAGCTGATCGCGCGCGAGCGCGGTTACGAGCTCGACGTCGACGGCTTCGAGGCTGCGCTCGAGCAACAGCGCGAGCGGTCGCGCGAGGATCGCCGCCAGTCCACCACCGGTGTGAGCGCGGATCAACTGGCTCACGGCTGGACGACGATCGTCGACGAGCCGCAGGCGTTCGCCGGCTATCGCGCGCGCGAGGTGGAGACCGAGGTGCTCGCGTTCCGCGCCGCCGACGCCGGCCGCTTCGGGCTGCGGCTACGGGAGAATCCCTTCTACGTCGAGTCGGGCGGCCAGATCAGCGACCGCGGGCGGGTGACGGGGAAGGGCTGGACCCTGGCAGTCGACGACGTGCGCAGGCTGGGCGGTGCGACGGCCATCTTCGGCGCGCTCGAGGGCGACTTTCCCGCCGGTGAGGCGCGGGTGACGGCGCATGCGGTGGTCGACGCGCCGGAGCGGCACGACACGGAGCGCAACCACACCGCGACGCACCTGCTGCACGCGGCGCTCCGCAAGGTGCTCGGCGAGCACGTGCTCCAGCGCGGCTCGCTGGTCGCACCGGACCGGCTGCGCTTCGACTTCTCCCATCCGCGTCCGATGACGGCGGACGAAATCCGCGCAGTCGAGGAGCTGGTGAACCGTCAGGTGCTGGACGACCTCGACGTGCAGACCGAGGAGCTCGGCTACGAGGAGGCGGTCGGCCGCGGAGCGATGGCGCTGTTCGGCGAGAAGTACGGCGACGTAGTGCGCGTCGTATCGGTGCCCGGTGTGAGTCTCGAGCTGTGCGGCGGCACGCACGTGCGACACACGTCCGAGATCGGCCTCTTTCGCGTCGTCTCGGAGAGCGGCGTCGCTTCGGGCGTGCGCCGCATCGAGGCGGTGACCGGCACGGCGGCGTGGGTGCGCGCGGTCCAGGCGGAAGAGCGGCTGCGGGCGATCGCCGACTCGCTCCGTACGAGCGGAGAGGGGGTCGAGCGCCGCATCGAGCAGCTCCTCGAGCAGAACCGCGAGCTGGAGCGGCAGCTCGAGCGCGCGCGCGGCGTCGGGGCGGCCGACGTCGTCGGTCAGCTCGTGGCGGATGCCGAGCAGGTCGACGGCGCGACCGTCGTCGCCTCCGAGGTTCAGGTCGCGAATCCGGACGAGCTGCGCGCGCTGGGCGACCGCCTGCGCAGTCGCATGAGCACGGGCGCCGCCGTCCTGGCCGCGCGCTATCCGGACAAGGTCGCGCTGTTCACCGTCGTGACCGACGACCTCGTGAAGCGAGGCGTGCGCGCGGACAAGCTGATCCAGGAGGTCGCGCAGATGACCGGCGGCTCCGGCGGCGGGCGTCCGCACATGGCGCAGGGCGGCGTCGGCGATCCGGCGCGGCTCGACGAAGCGTTGCGCAGCGTCCCCGAGATCGTGCGCGCACTTCTCGGCGCCAATGTCTGAGGACCCGCGGGGACTCGACGAGCTGCGCGCGCGCGTACAGGCGGCGGGCGGCGCCTCGCGGGATGGCGTGGCGTCGGGGGATGCCGGCTCGGCGGATGCCATCGCGCTCGCGGGCGCCGCAGCCACCAGCCTCGCCGGCGTACTGGATCTGATCGCCGCCGGCCGCGGCATGCGTGAAACGGGCTCCGGCCTCAATCCGGCGTCGAAGGAGCTGCTCGTCGCCGACGCGGTGCTCACCGAGGCTGCCGCTCGCGCCGCGACATCGGGGACTCGCATCGAGTCGGTGCTGGGCGCCCTCGGCCTCGAGGAGCTGAGCGAGCGTGCCCGCGCGATCGACGAGGCGGCGTCGTGACTCGCCCGTTCGAGAAGGATGTCGCCGCGCACCTGCGCGGCCTGGCGGAAGTCGCGGAGCGCGTCGCGTCGGAGCTCGCGGGTGAGATCGCAGAGATCGCGGGCCGCGTCGTCGACGCGGCCGAACGCGACGCGACGCTGTTCTTCTGCGGCAATGGCGGATCGGCCGCGGACGCGCAGCACCTGGCCACCGAGTACGTCGTGCGGTTCCGCCGGAATCGGCGGGCGCTGCGCGCGATCGCGCTGACGACGGACACGTCGCTGCTCACGGCGGCGGCAAACGACTTCGGATTCCGCGAAATCTTCGCGCGTCAGGTCGCGGCGCTCGGCCGGAGCGGGGACCTGCTGTTCCTGCACTCGACGTCCGGCGACTCGGAGAACCTGATCGAGGCGGCGCGCGCGGCGCGCATCGCGGGCGTCACCACCATCGCGCTACTCGCGCGCGGAGGCGGCGCGCTGCGGCCGGAAGTCGACGTAGCGCTGGTCTTGCCGACAGACGTCGGCGCCCACGCGCAGGAGGTGCAGATGGCGATCGGCCACGTGATCTGTGACGTCGTCGAGCGACGTGTCGCGGAGGAGGCGTCCGACTCGTGAATCCGGCGCTGAAGCCGTTGCACGACGCGCGCGCGGCCGAGAAGGAGCAGACGCTTTTCTATCGGAGCCTCGCCGCCGAGGCCGAAGCGGCGGAGGACCCCGCCACGGCCGAGCGGCTGAATGGCCTGCTCGCGGACGAGCAGCATCACCTTTCTCGCCTGACCGCCAGGCTGCTCGAGCTGGGAGAGAGGGTTGCCGACCTCACCGATTCGACGACGCCGCCTGCGGCTCTGACCGACTGGGAGGCGGAGGCGCGCGCGCGCGAGTCCGCCGAAGTGGCGCGCTATCAGGCGATCCCCACCACCGAACTGGATCCGATAACCCGCGTGCTGATCGAGGAGATTCTGGCGACGGAACGGAACCACCAACGCGAGCTGGGCGGCAAATGGACGATGGCATGAGCGAAGACATCAGCCTGCGCGATCCGGCGGAGCTGCGCCGCCGCCTGGTCGAATGGATTCGCGAGCAGGTCGAGGCGACGCAGCTGCGGGGCGCGATCTTCGGCCTTTCGGGCGGCGTCGACTCTGCGGTCGTGTGCGGTCTCGCGGCGACGGCGCTCGGGCCGGAGCGCTGCCTCGGCGTCATCATGCCGGCGGATTCGATCGCCGATGATGCGAGGCTCGCGCGCCAGGTCGCGGACCGTTTCGGCGTAGCGGCCATCGAGGTGGACCTGTCGCGCAGCCTCGCTGTCCTGCGCGACACATTGTCCGCCGGCGTCGCGGCCGCGCGCGAAGCCGCGCACGGCGTGGGTACGGGCGCGACCGACACGAGCCCGGCCGGCACGGCGCCGCAGGAGCACCTGGCGCAGGCGAATCTCAAGCCGCGCCTGCGCATGATCACGCTCTACTACTACGCCAATCTGCTCGACTACCTGGTGCTCGGTACCGGCAATCGCGCGGAGTTCGCGCTCGGATACTTCACCAAGTGGGGCGACGGTGCGGCGGACGCGTTCCCGCTCGCGGATCTGCTCAAGCATGAGGTATGGGTGCTCGCGCGCGAGCTGGACGTGCCTGCCGAAGTGATCGAGCGGGCGCCGAGCGCGGGGCTGTGGGCGGGGCAGACGGACGAGGAGGAGATGGGACTCCGCTACGTCCAGATCGATCGCTACCTCGCCACGGGCACGTCGGGCGATGCCACCGTCGACGCCGAGATCGAGAGGCGCAACCGGAATTCCCGTCACAAGGTCGCGTCGCCTCCATTCGCGCGGCTCGACTGAACCATGGGATTGCCGGTCCCCGCCGTCGTCCGCGGCATCGCGGCCCGGCTCGAGGAAGCGGGCTTCGAGACGTGG